>NZ_CP137080.1:698199-1396398 GCF_036324365.1 Microbacterium limosum | reverse complement strand
CGTCCCTCGCCGCCCTCGCCAGCTGCATCGTCTACGAGCCGCGCCGCGACGACGCCGGACCCGGTGAGCGCGGGCTGCCCGGCGGCGCATTCCGCACGGCCCTGACGGCGACGCAGGAGCTCTGGGCCCAGCTGGACGACCTCGAGCGGGATCACCGCCTGCCCGGCTCCGAGCCTCTGGCGCCGGGGCTCGCCCGGGCGATGCGCGGATGGGTGCGCGGCGTGCCGCTGGATCGCGTCCTGGACGACGCCGACATGGCCGCGGGCGATTTCGTGCGCTGGTGCCGGCAGAGCATCGACCTGCTGGATCAGCTCTCCCTGGTGGCGGAACCGGATGTCGCGCGCACGGCCCGTGCCGCGCTCGACGGGGTACGGCGCGGCGTCGTCGCGTACTCGGGGCTGTGACCGGCATCCCGCGGGCGCAGCGCCCGCTCCTTCCCCTGTGGGCTGCGCTGGTCGCCGCCGTGGCGGGCGGACCGGTGCTCGATCTCGCCTTCCCGTCGGTGGGCGCGTGGCCTCTCGCCTTCGTAGGGATCGGGCTCGCGCTGGTCGCACTGGTCGGCCGCACGGCGTGGTCGGGACTGCTCGTGGGGGCAGTCTTCGGCGCCGCCTTCTACTTCACGCACATCGTCTGGATCACCCGCTATCTCGGCCCGCTGCCCTGGTTCGGGCTGGCCGGGCTCGAGACCGTGTTCTGGGCCCTGGGATCGGTGCCGATCGTGTGGGCGTACCGGTGGATGCCGCGAGCGTCGAACGCCCTCTGGGTGCGGTTGGCTGCCCTGCCGGCGCTCGTTGCGGCGCTCTGGACGGCGCGCGAGGTGTTCATGGGGTCGTGGCCCTATACGGGCTTTCCCTGGGCGCGGATGGGCATGAGCCAGTCCGAGAGCCCCCTCGCGCACCTTGCCTCGTGGGTCGGGGTCTCCGGACTCACGTTCCTCATGGTCGCGGCGGTCGCGGCGCTCATCGAGTGGGCACGGGTCGCCCGATGGCGAGACCTGAGGACGGCCATCCCGTCGGCTGCGCTGATCGCGGTCCTCTTGCTCACCCCCCAGTGGCAGACGGCCCCCGCCGGCGTCATGACCGTGGGGAGTGTTCAGGGCAACGGCCCGTCCGGGTACTTCGACGAGCGGGCGCGAGGCGACATCCTGCGGGCGCAGCTGGAGGCGACGGAGCCGCTGCTGGACGAGCGGATGGACGTGCTGCTGTGGCCCGAGGGCGGCGTGGACGCCGACCCCACCGCGAACGCGCAGGTGGCCGGCATCCTCGACGCCCTGTCGCGGCGAGTCGACGCGCCCCTCGTCATCAACGCGGCGACGTCGCGGGACGACGGGGTGTTCAACACCTCGATGCTCTGGGAGGCGGGGGAGGAGAACCCCGTCCAGTTCCACGACAAGCGCAAGCCCGTGCCGTTCGGCGAGTACGTGCCGGACCGGTGGTTCTTCGAGATGCTGGCCCCCGACCTGATCGGTCTCATTCAGCGCGAATACACACCCGGCACCAATGCCCCCCTCTTCGACATCGGCGGCGTGGGCGTCGGGCTGGCGATCTGCTTCGACGTGATCTACGACGACGTGATCCGGGAGGGCGCCCGCGACGGGGCCCAGGTCTATATGTTCCAGACCAACAACGCGGACTTCCGCGGCACCGACGAGAACCTCCAGCAACTGGCCTTCGCGCGGATGCGCGCGATCGAGACCGGCCGCAGCGTCGTGAACATCTCGACGGTGGGCACGAGCCAGGTGATCGGGCCCGACGGCGCGACGGTCGACGAACTGCCGGCCGATGTCGCCGGTGCCATGCTCACGGACGTCGAGCTGCGCACGGGGCTGACGGCGGGCGTCGTCATCGGGGGAGCGGTGCAGACCGCGCTGTTCTGGGCGGCGATCGCGGGGCTCGTCGCGACGGGCCTCGTGGCGCGACGCGGGACGCGGAGCGCGTGAGGCCCGGCACGCACAAGGGCGCCGGATGCCTCGGCATCCGACGCCCTTCTGATCGGTGGGGTCAGGCCCCCAGCAGCATGCTGTCGGGGTTCTCGCCCGCGCCGCGACGCGCGCGAAGGTAGGCGAGGCGCTCCTCGAGGATCTCCTCGAGCTCGGCGCGGGTGCGGCGCTCGAGCAGCATGTCCCAGTGCGTGCGCGGCGTCTTGTCGTCGCTGTGATCGATCGTCACGGTCTTGTCGCCGACGACGAGCGCGGCTTCGGCGCCGCACGCGCGGCACTCCCACGCCTCGGGCGCCTCGGCATCCGCAGCGAACATGAGCTTGGTGTCGTGCCCGCAGGTGCTGCAGGTGTAGGTGTACTCGGTGCGCTCCATGAACACGACGCCCTCTTCGCTCTGTAGGCTCTGGGCGCCGAGACGCATGCCGCGCAGGCTGCGATCTGCCATTGTGTGGTCTCCTCGGCATCTGTGGGACTGATGAGGTCAATCACCCGGTATAACGCAGCGACCTGTGTGGATCATCCGAACGGCGCGTTCGGGACGCGCTTTCCCAGACAACCCTCAGTCATGCGGGGTGAAGCACGCGCAGCGCGACGTCGGCCCGGTCGGTCACGACGCCGTCGACGCCGAGGCCGGCGAGGCGTCGCATGTCCGCCGGATCGTTGACCGTCCACACGTGGACCTCGACGCCCGAGCGGTGGGCGGCCTCGATCAGCCGGGGGGTGAGGATGCGCACGCGCCCCCGACGCTCGGGGATCTGCAGGGCGTCGATGCCGCGGATCGCCCGTGCCGCGAGCCCGCGCGAGCGCGTGGCGAGGGCCGCGAGCAGGCGTGCGATCGTCGCTGTGCCGGCCGAGGTGGCCGGTCCGGGCCCCGGGCCGCCCGCAGCGCGCGCCGCGGCAAGGGCGCGCCTCCGGCGCGAGTCGGAGAAGCTCGTGACCAGCACCCGCTCGGGCGCTGCGGCTACGATGCGGCCGGCGGGCTCGGCGGCGGCATCCGCCTTGATGTCGATGTTGAAACGGGTGTCGGGGAAGGCCTCGAGCGCCTGCGCGAGCGTGACGAGGCCTCCCAGCGGGGCCATGAGGTCCTCGAGCTCCCGAAGCGGGACGGCGGCGAGGGGACGGGGATCGCCCGTCACCCGGCTCAGATCGTCGTCGTGGAAGAGCACGACCACGCCGTCGGCGGTGATGTGCGCATCGGACTCGATGTAGTCGACGCCGTGACCGTGCGCTTCCGCGAAGGCGGCGAAGGAGTTCTCGGCCACGCCGTGCGCTGCGGATGCCGACGTGACGAGTCCGCGGTGAGCGAGCACGCGCGGAGTGTCGGCGCGTGCGAACCACGGGTGCCTCACGGGAGACGCGGTGGGGGTGCGTCGTCGTCGGGGGCGGATGCGGCGGCATCCGCAACCCTGCCCGCAAAGGCGCCGGAGACGCCCTTCAGCGCTTCCGTGAACTCGCTCGGGATGATCCACAGCTTGTTGGCGGCGCCTTGGCTGATCTTCGGCAGGGTCTGCAGGTACTGGTAGGCGAGGAGCTTGTCATCGGGGTTGCCGGCGTGGATGGCTTCGAAGACCGAGTGGATGGCCTCCGCCTCGCCCTGTGCCCGGAGCACGGCGGCCTGCTTGTCTCCCTCGGCGCGGAGGATCTCGGCCTGTCGGCGCCCCTCCGCCTCGAGGATCTGCGATTGCTTCGAGCCCTCGGCCGTGAGGATCGCCGCACGGCGGTCGCGCTCGGCGCGCATCTGCTTCTCCATCGAGTCCTGGATGGAGACCGGCGGATCGATGGCCTTGAGCTCGACGCGACCGACGCGGATGCCCCACTTGCCCGTCGCCTCGTCGAGGACGACGCGCAGCTGCCCGTTGATCTCGTCGCGGCTGGTCAGCGCCTCCTCGAGGTTGAGGCCGCCCACGACGTTGCGAAGCGTGGTCGTCGTCAGCTGCTCGACGGCTCCGAGGTAGTTCGCGATCTCGTACGTCGCGGCGCGCGCGTCGGTGACCTGGAAATACACGACGGTGTCGATCGAGACGACGAGGTTGTCCTCGGTGATCACGGGCTGCGGGGGGAACGAGACGACCTGCTCGCGCATGTCGATGAGCGGTCGGAGCCGGTCGATGAACGGCACCAGGAGGTTCAGCCCCGGTGTCAGCGTCTTGTGGTAGCGGCCGAGCCGCTCGACGATGCCGGCGCTGGCCTGCGGGATGATGCGGATCGAGCGCGCGAGGACGACGAGTACGAAGATGAGGACCGCGAGGGCCAGCAGCCATCCGATCACGGTGGGGATCAGTTGCTCGATGTCGGTCATGACTGCGCGGTCTCCTCGGTGGGACGGACGAGCGCGGTCGCGCCGTCGATGCGGGTGACGGTCACGGCGACGCCGGGGGTGATCTCGCGGATGTCGGACGTGCGCGCCGTCCACGTGTCGCCGTTCGCGAGGCGCACCTGGCCACCGGTCAGGCCCACGGTGGCGATCACGACGCCCGACATCCCGAGCAGCGCGTCGACGTTGCTGGGGGTGGGGTCCTCGCCGCGGCGGAGGCGGCGCAGGAGCGGCGGGCGCAGAAGGAGCAGGAGCAGCGCCGCGACCGCGGCCCCCACGACCACCTGCAGCCATAACGGCGCACCCGCCAGCTCGGCGACGAGGCCGGCCACCCCGCCGAGTCCCAGCATCGCGAATGTGAGCTCGAGGGTCAGGGTCTCGATCGTGAAGAACACGAGGATCAGAACGATCCAGCCGATCCAGGCGAACTGCTCGACGGTCTGGAATAGGTCCACGGCGCGCCTCCCCTTTGAGGCGAACCTAGCACGCGACCACGGCCCCCGGGCCGTCGATTGGTAGGGTCGATCTGCCCGCGGCGACGGTCCGCGGCCCTTCGATCCTGGAGTTCCCACACGTGACCGAGACCCCCTCGCCCCTCGCCCCCGGAGCCCTCGACGGCAAGCGCGCCCTCGTGACGGGTTCCTCCCGCGGCATCGGCGCCGACACCGTGCGCTATCTCGCCCAGGCCGGCGCCGACGTCGTCATCAACTACCGCAACAAGGCCCCGCGCGCGCAGAAGCTCGCCGCCGAGGTGGCGCAGGCGGGCAGCCGCGCCCTCGTCGTCGGCGCCGACCTGACCGACGCCGATTCGGTCGGTGCGATGTTCGCCGAGGTCGAGCGCGAGTACGGCGGCCTCGACATCCTGGTGCTCAACGCCTCCGGCGGCATGGAGGCCGGTATGGGCGAGGACTACGCACTCCTGCTGAACCGCGACGCGCAGGTCGGCGCGCTCCGGGCGGCGCTGCCGCTGCTGGGGGAGGGGTCGCGCATCGTGTTCGTCACGAGCCACCAGGCCCACTTCATCCGCACGACCCCGACGATGCCCGAGTACGAACCCGTCGCCCTGTCCAAGCGGGCGGGCGAGGACGCGCTGCGCGAGCTGATCCCCGAGCTCGAGGAGCGCGGCATCGGTTTCGTCGTCGTCTCGGGGGACATGATCGAGGGCACGATCACGGCGACGCTGCTCGAGCGCGCCAACCCCGGCGCGATCGCGACGCGCCGCGAATCCGCCGGCAGGCTCTACAACGTCTCGGAGTTCGCCGCGGAGATCGTCCGCGCGGCCGTGGATCCGATCCCCGCCGACAACACCCGCCTCGTCGGCGACGTCAGCGGGTTCGCCGCGGAGTAGTCCCGACGCCACCACGACGAACGGCCCGGGTGTGATCCCGGGCCGTTCGTCGTCTTCGCGGCGGAACCTGCCCGCAGCGGATCAGAGCGACTTGAAGGTGAAGGCGCGCACGATCTGCACGATGCCGAGCGCCACGAGCGAGATGCCGAGGATCCACCACAGCACGACCGCGCCCCACAGCGGGGCGAAGATCAGGATGATGCCCGCGATGATGCTCAGGACGGCGAAGAAGATCGTGAGGCCCTTCGACGCCGCGCCGCTCAGGGTCGTGAGCGCGACGACGCCCTCGACGATCCACATGATGCCGACGAGCACGCCGAGGAACACCGCGAGCCACGCGGTGGTGGCGCCGAGGTTCGAGAGGGCGATGATGCCCGCGACCACGAAAAGGATGCCGAGCACGATGTGACCGATGCGCGACCACCCGCCCATGGCCTTCGAGAAGATGCCGAGTCCGGCGTAGACGAGGCCGCCGACGATCGCGTACACGGCGATGATGGCCGCAACCACCATTGCCGTGCGACCCGGCCAGACGAGGATCAGGATGCCGACGATGAGGGCGATGACGCCGCCCAGGCCGAAGGCGGTGCGGATGCCGTTGACGGCAGCCTTTTCGACGGGGATGTCGGTGCTCATGCGAGGGGCCTTTCTGGGAATGTGCTGGGAGTGGCCCCAGGCTATCGCTCGCGGGCGCCCAATGTTGGTCGGCCCCCGCCCGTGTCGGAGGCGACGTCAGCCGAGCAGGTACAGGGCGAGCAGCAGCACGGGCACGCAGCCGACGGTGGTGAGGAAGACCGTGTCGCGGGCGATCGTCTCGCCGACACCGTAGCGCTGGGAGTAGTTGAAGACGTTCTGCGCGGTGGGCAGCGCCGCGAGGACGACGACGACGAGCACGACGGCGGGGGAGAGACGGAAGGCGAGCGCGGCGACGGCCCACGCGACCCCCGGCATCACGACGAGCTTGAGCGAAGCCGCCAGCAGGATGTCGCGGCGCCGCCCCGACGGTGCCAGCACCCGCTGACCGTGAAGCGAGATGCCATAGCTGATCAGCAGCACCGGAACGCACGCGTCGGCGATCAACTGGGCGGGCTCGAGCACGAGAGGGGGAAGGCGCACTCCGCTCACCGAGACGAGGGTGCCGAGGACCGAGCCGATCACGATGGGGTTGCCCACCGTGCGCAGCAGAAGCGGACGCACTCGGCGCACGCCGCTCGTCGCCGCCTCCAGGATCGCCATCGAGACGGGTGTGAAGGCCAGCAGCTGCATCAGGATGACCGGTGCGGGGAATGCCGCGCTTCCCAGCAGGTACAGCGAGAGAGGGATGCCGATGTTGTTGGAGTTCACCTGGCCCGAGGAGAGGGCGCCGATGAGCGTCTCCGAGACCGAGCGGCGCCAGAGGGCCCGGGCGATGAGCGCATAGACGACCATGACGGCGATCGCGGCGATCGCCGAGACGGGCAGCAGCGCGGAGAAGAGCATCCGGACGTCGGCCTGCGCCAGCACGACGAAGAGCAGGAACGGCGAGAGGACGTAGAAGATGAGCTTCGCCAGCACGGGTCGTGCGTGCTCGCCGAGCAGGTCGATCCGGCCGATGACCCACCCGACGAAGATCGCGAAGCCGATGACCGCGAACCCGGTGAGCGCATCGATCATGCGCTCGGCGGGGTGTGGCTCGTGCGCGGCATCCCCCCAGAGTAGTGAGGGAGGGAAGGAGTCTGTTCCGCGGTCTGCGGCGCGGATACTGTAGGTGCGTCAGCGGGTGACCGGGGCAATACCTCACGACGGACTTCCCGGTGCTCTCCGCGGGGCCGACCCCGAGGCCCGACGTGGAGGAGTGGTCCTTCCTCCTCCGCACGGACAAGGAGGCGTGGATCGCGTACGAGTTCGACGGAAGGCCGCTCGCCGCGGAGCACGGCGGGCCCGCCCGCCTCCTCGTGCCTCACCTGTACTTCTGGAAGAGTGCGAAGTGGGTGCACGGTATCGAGCTGCGCGAACGTGACGACCCCGGCTTCTGGGAGCAGAACGGCTACCACCTACGCGGAGATCCCTGGCGGGAGGAACGCTACTGGTGAGCGGCGGCTGGCGAAGAGCCCGGATCGTCAGCGCGCGCCCTGTGCGTCAGGATGGGGTGAGACACCAGCACTGCTGACCTTCGCACTGCACGGGGCGAGAACGGACCAATACTGAGATGACGATGACGGTTGCTGACGTCGGCACCGATGATGGGGCTATGGCTCCTCGTGCTGACCGGCCCAAGAGGCGGACGTTCACCGCCGAGTTCAAAGCGGCGATCCTGGCCGAGTACGACGCCGGAGAAGGCCGAGGCCGAGCTGGCCAAGACCAGGGCGGCGCTGGACCTGATGGGAAAAGCACACGCGCTCTTGGAGACGCTCTCCGAGAGCGCGGACAAGCCGCCGCGGTCGCCGCGGTGATCAACCCGGCCGTCGACGGGCTGGCCGAGCACGTCGGCACCGCGGCTGCGTGCGCGCTGCTGGGTCGCTCCCGCGCCAGTCACTACCGGGCCAAGAACCCGCCACCGCCACGTCCACGGACACCGCGGCCGGCACCGGCGAACAAGCTGTCCGCCGCCGAGCGGGCCCACGTGCTGGCCGTGTTGACCAGCCAGCGGTTCGCGGACAAGTCGGTCGCCCAGGTCTGGGCCACGCTGCTGGACGAGGGCACCTACCTGTGCTCGATGTCCACGATGCACCGGATCCTGCGCGAGCACGACATGGCCGGGGAACGGCGCCGGCAGGCGAGCCACCCGCCCCGGACCCGGCCCGAGCTCGTCGCGACGGCGCCGGGGCAGGTGTGGAGTTGGGACATCACAAAGCTCAAGGGGCCGGAGCGGGGCGTGTACTACGACCTGTACGTCGTGCTCGACATCTTCTCCAGGTTCGTCGTGGGCTGGACCATCGCGGCCCGCGAGGACGCCGAGATCGCCAAGAACCTGCTCGAGCACGCCATGGGCATCCATGGCGTGCCGGAGGCGATCCACGCCGACCGCGGGACCTCGATGACCTCCAAACCGGTCGCTCAGCTGCTCGTCGACCTCGGGGTGGCCAGGTCGCACTCCCGCCCGCACGTGTCGAACGACAACCCTTACAGCGAGGCGGCGTTCAAGACGCTGAAGTACGCCCCGGTCTTCCCCGAGCGCTTCGGGTCCCTGGCCGACGCCGGCGCGTTCGCCGAGCAGTTCTTCGCCTACTACAACCACGAGCACCGCCACTGCGGGATCGGGCTGCACACCCCCGCCAGCGTCCACTTCGGCACCGCCGGGCAGGTCCGCGCCCAGCGCCAGGCCACCCTGGACGCGGCCTACGCCGCCCGTCCCGAGCGCTTCGGCCACCGCCGACCCCAGGCGCCCAAGCTGCCCGAGGCCGCCTGGATCAACCAGCCCTCACAGGAGGCCCTCATACAGACCGCCTGACGGAATCTGTCTCACCCGCCTTGACACTTTCCGGCGCGCCGTCACCCCCACCGCACGTGTGCTCGAAGTGCACGTCGAGGGGTGGCAGGGGAGTGCGCCCGGTCAGCATGTGGACGTGCGGCTCACCGCCGAGGACGGGTATCAGGCGGTGCGGTCCTATTGGCTCGCCGCTGCCGGTGACGGCGAGCGCATCGAGCTCGCGGTGGACGAGGTGGACGACGCAGAGGTGTCGCCCTACCTGGTACGCGACGTGCAGCCGGGTGACGAGCTCGAGGTGCTCGGTCCGCTCGGCGGCTACTTCGTATGGCGCCCGTCGACGCCAGGCCCGGTGCAGCTCATCGCGGGGGGATCGGGGATCGTCCCGCTGCGGGCGATCGCCCGCGCCCGCGTGCACGCGGAATCGGGTCAGCCGTTCCGTCTGCTGTACTCCGCGCGGAGTCCGACAGACGCGATATATCGTGAGGATCTCGAAGACATGGGGGAGCGAGGCATCTCCGTGACCTGGGTGTACACGCGCCAGGGACCGATCGGATGGCGCGGCCCTCTCGGCCGCCTCGACCGGGCAGCCGTCGCCGAGCACGTATGGCCTCCGGATCAGGGGGCGACGTTCTACGTCTGCGGCCCGACGGGATTCGTCGAGGTGACAGCGCGAGCGCTCGTGGAACTCGGCCATGATCCGGAGCGAGTGCGTACCGAGAGATTCGGAGGGGCGTGATGGATGCAGGACACCCGTGCACGGATCGTCAGGCGGCGCACGCCGCGCTGGTCGACGGGAATGCTGTGGCCGGCATCCTCGCGGACCTGCTGGCCGGCGACGCGACGGCGCTCGTGGCGACCTGCGGGGAATGCGGCGCGGACGCTCAGGCCGCGCTCGTGCGCTGCCGGCACTGCACCCACACTCTGTTCACGGTGATCCGACGGACGCGTTGCCGATTCTGCGCGTCGGATCGCTGACCGAACTGCGCCCTCGGGACCACTCTCGACGCTAGTCCGATAATGTACATTATGTCAGTTCGGCCGGGAGAGCGCCGCTGCGACGATTCATCGCGCTGATCGGACGAGATGATGCCCGCCGTCGGTGAGTCCGGCCCATAGCGGCGAAGGCGCACCGCGGCCGTGTGCCGCTACGAGCCTGTCACGTCGATCCCGGTGACTACCCCGTTCAGTGGTTCGACATCGAACTCCAGGCGTGCGAACTGGCCCACGGACCTCGCGGAGGCGAGCCTCAGACGGTCGGATTCCAGTCGCCGGGGGAACAGCGGGGCGCCCGCACCGAGCGCCACCGGTGCGATCGAGATCGCGATGCGGTCGAGGGCGCCGGCATCCAGGAACTGTCCCGCCAGGTCTCCCCCGCCCACGATCCAGACATCACCGCCGGCGGCCGCCCGGCGGATGGCCGGAAGCGCCTCGACGACAGCGCCCCGGACGAATCGCACGTCCGCGCCGGCCGGCACGGGGAGATCGCGGGAGGTGAACACGAAGACCGGGACGTCGCCGTGGAACTCGCGCCACTTCTCGGGATGCTCGAGCAGGTCGGTCTTGGCCAGCACCCACTCGTAGGTCGTCGATCCCTCGACCATGACGGTGTGCCCGGACGGCAGGAGATCGGCATCCGGCTCCTCGCCGCCGGCTACCGCGAAGAGCCACGCGAGGGAGCCGTCCCGGTCGGCGATGAAGCCGTCGATCGACGTGGCGGTGTCGTAGTGGAATCGCGTCATGCCGCGAGGTTACGACCATCCTCGGACGCTGTGGATAACCGGTGTCGATGCTCTCTGCGACGCTAGCGTGTCGCCATGGGGAGTCGACGGGCGGTGTGGGTCATGGGGGGCATCCTGTTGCTGGCGGGATGCGCGCCCACGCCGCCCGGCCCCTCCCCCGAGCCCAGCGTAGTGTTCATGACGGATGACGAGGCCTTCGCGGCTGCGGAAGCGACCTACCGCTCCTACGTCGATGCGCTCAACCAGGTGGACCTCAGCGATCCGAACACCTTCGAGGCGGTCTACGCCTGGACTACGGGTGAGGCGAACGCAGGAGAACGCCGATTGTTCACCGAAATGCACTCAAAGCGTCTGACGGTTTCCGGACACTCGACAGCCACCTTGGTAGTTCCTCAGGCCAGAAGTGGCACGGAGGTGCTTATGGATGTCTGCCTCGATGTCGGCCCGGTCGATCTAGTTGACGAGTCAGGAGCATCTGTCGTTGCGCCCGATCGGGTCGACCTGCAGAGGATGCGGGTTGCAGCAACCGAAGATCCGGGATCGCCGACTGGCTATCGAATCGGGGCGATCGATGGTCGTCTAGACGGGCCCGGGTGCGTTTAGTGTCGCTTCTCGCGTTGGCTGCATTCATGATCGGAGTAGCGGGCATCTGGCATCCCACTTCTTCCTCGGGCTGCCTGGGCGGCGGTTGGACTGCCACCTGTTCCGCCATAACCGACGGCTCAAGCGTCGAGGTGGGAGCGAGCGCGACCCGCCCCGGTACGCCGGGCGGGTCGTCGGGCGGGCGGGAACCCGGCCCCGGCGGGCCGGGTTCGGTCGGTCAAGCCCCGGCCGCGCCCCCGTGCGCCAGCGCGCTCTGCCGTCCCGGGTACGGCGTCATCGGGCTCCCCGATGTCACGGCGGCCGACCTGGCCTCCTTCGTTCCGGCGGCACCGACGCTGACCGGGGAGCCCCTGGGGCTCGGCGTCGCCGGCATGCCGACGAACCTCGTCGCCGCGGCATCCACTCAGCTGCAGTCGGGTCCGCTGCTGGGTTACGACGTGACCGTGCGCTTCCGCCCGGTGGGGTACCGGTTCGAGCACGGCGACGGATCGGGGGCGTCGCACCGGGCCGGCGGCGCGACGTGGGCCTCTCTCGGGCTTGCCGACTACGCCGCGACGGCGACGAGTCACACGTATGCCGCACCCGGCATCTACCGCGCGACGGCGACCGTCGTCTACGAGGCGCACGTGGATTTCGGGTCCGGCGCGTGGCGGCCCGTCGAGGGCAGCGTGACCTCGTCCGCAACGGCCTACGACGTGAGGGTCGTGGAGGTCCGCAGCGCGCTCGTCGCGCGGACGTGCCTCGAGGATCCAGCCGGTCCCGCCTGCTGAGCCGGTGCGGCGCCCGGCCTCACCCTGCGGCGGGGCCGGAGGGGTCGACCGGCGTCCATGCGGCGTACTTGGCCTCGCGGCCGTCTCCCGAAGACGTCCCCGTCAGGCGCCGGCGCAGCCACGGACCGACGTGCTCACGGTAGTAGCGCCAGCCGCGGGGGCCGGAGGCGGCATCCCAGCGCAGCTGCCACCAGTCCTCGGGTGCCGCGAGTCCGAGGGCGTCGAGCACCCGGGCGGCGACGCGGTGGTGACCGCGCGCGTTCATGTGGAGCCGGTCGTGAGACCAGAAGGGCGCGGTCGACAGCTCGCCGTCCGGCCAGTTCAGGGCGCGGACGACGTCGTCCCGGCCCTCGGCTCGGCGCAGCACCGCCCGCGAGAGGGCGTCGCCACGCCTCTGGATGAGTCCGCCGAGCGGGAGGTGCGGCGACGGGTTCGCGCCGGAGAGGAGGATGAGCGTGACGCCCTCCTCGTCGCACCGCTGCAGCACCCGGGTGAACGCATCGGCGATGTGCTCGATGTCGGCACGGGGCCGGAGCATGTCGTTGCCCCCGCCGTTGAACGACAGGTGCGTCGGGCGCAGGGCGAGCGCGGGCTCGAGCTGCTCCGCCACGATCGGCCAGATCAGCTTGCCCCGGATGGCGAGGTTGGCGTATTCGACGCGCGAACCCGTCGCGTTGGCCCAGCCCTGCGCCACCAGGTCGGCCCAACCGCGCTGCCTGCCGTCGGGAAGGTCGTCGCCCACGCCCTCGCTGAATGAATCGCCGATCGCGACGTACCGCACGTGTGCCACTCCCCCAGCCTATGCGTGCCCCGGTCGTCACCCCCGGCGCGGCGAACTGGGGCAGGACACGTGCAGTGGGGCAGGTTACGACCTGCCCCACTGCACGCAACCTGCCCCACAGGCGGCGAAGGGCGGGCGGATCGTGCCTACGCCCGCGCCGCCGGCGCCTCGGCGAGGAGCTCGTGCACGCGCGGGGCGACCTGCGTGCCGTAGAGCTCGATACTGCGCATCATCTTGGCGTGGGAGAGCGTGCCCGTAGAGAACTTCATGTCGAAGCGGGTCAGCCCCAGCTGACTCACGGTCGTCGCGATCTTCCGGGCGACGGTCTCGGGCGAGCCGGCGTACACGGCGCCCTCCGGACCGACGTCCTGCTGGAAGCGCATGCGGTTGTAGGGGGGCCATCCCCGCTCGCGCCCGATCGTGTTGTGCATCGACTCGAAGCCCGGGAAGGCCTCCTCCCACGCCTGCTGGTCGGTGTCGGCGATGTGGCCCGGCGAGTGCACCCCCACGGGCAGGGCGGGCAGGCCCATCGCGTCGAGCGACCGGTGGTACAGGTCGACGAACGGACGGAAGCGCGCCGCGGGCCCTCCGATGATCGCGAGCATGAGCCCGAGGCCGTGGCGGGCGGCGCGCACGACGGACTCCGGACTACCGCCGACGCCGATCCACGCCTTGAGCCCGTTCTCCGTCTTGGGGTACACGTCGGCGTCGACGAGCGCCGCGCGGGTACGCCCCTGCCAGCTGACCGGCTTCTCGGCCATGAGCTTCGTGAAGAGGTCGAGCTTCTCCTCGAAGAGCGTCTCGTAGTCGGAGAGCTCGTAACCGAACAGCGGGAAGGACTCGATGAACGATCCCCGACCGAGGATGACCTCCGCGCGCCCGTTCGAGATCGCATCCAGCGTCGCGAACCGCTCGAAGAGCCGCACCGGGTCGTCGCTGGAGAGCACCGTCACGGCCGTGCCGAGGTGGATCCGGCTCGTGCGTGCGGCGGCGGCCGCGAGCACGATCTCCGGGCTGGACACCGCGAAGTCCGGGCGATGATGCTCCCCCACCCCGAAGAACGACAGGCCGACCTGATCTGCGAGCTCCGCCTGCTCGACGACGTTTCGAATCGTCTGCGCGTGCGAGAGCAGCTCGCCGTCCTCGCCGCGCGTCACGTCTCCGAAAGTGTCCAGGCCCAGCTGTACGGGTGCGTTCATGATCCGCCTTTCCATTCACAAGCATAGAACGGATGCCGCGGCGAGATCATTCCCGCGACGGCATCAGCGTGGCCGTGGCCGTGCCGGCCTAGCCGCGCCGCAGGGCGGTCGCCAGCGTGTCGAGCCCGACCCCGCCGACGTCCAGCGCCCGCTTGTGGAACTCCTTGATGTCGAAGGCGTCGCCGCGGTCCGCGCGATACTGCTCGCGCACCTGCTCCCAGATGCGCTGCCCCACCTTGTAGGAGGGCGCCTGACCGGGCCAGCCGAGATAGCGGTTCACCTCGAACCGCACGAACTCGTCGGGCATGTTGACGTTGCGTCGCATGAACGCCAGGGCGTAGTCGGCATCCCACACCCCTTCGCCGTCGGGGCGCGTCTTGCCGAGGTGCACCCCGATGTCGAGCACGACGCGGGCGGCGCGCATCCGCTGACCGTCGAGCATTCCCAAGCGGTCGGCCGGATCGTCCAGGTAGCCGAGCTCCTGCATGAGGCGCTCCGCGTACAGCGCCCATCCCTCCGCGTGGCCCGACGTCCCCGCGAGCAGGCGGCGCCACGAGTTCAGCTCTGCGCGGTTGTAGACCGCCTGCGCGATCTGCAGGTGGTGGCCGGGAACGCCCTCGTGATAGACCGTGGTCAGCTCGCGCCATGTGTCGAAGCTCTCCACGCCCTCCGGCACCGACCACCACATGCGTCCGGGGCGGGAGAAGTCGTCTGTCGGTCCCGTGTAGTAGATCCCGCCCTCCTTCGTGGGGGCGATCATGCACTCGAGCCGGCGGATCGGCTCGGGGATGTCGAAATGCGTCGCGCCGAGCTCCGCGACGGCCCTGTCGCTCGTCTCCTGCATCCACCGCTGCAGCGCGTCGGTGCCGTGCAGCTTCCGGGACGGGTCCGCCTCCAGGAAGGCGACCACCTCCTCGACGGACGCGCCCGGAAGGATCTCCTGGGCGACCTCCTCCTGCTCGGCGACCATGCGGGCGAGCTCCTCGATCCCCCACTCGTAGGTCTCGTCCAGGTCGATGCTCGCGCCGAGGAAGCGGCGGGAGTGGAGCGCGTACAGGTCGCGCCCGACGGCGTCCTGCTCCCCGGCATCCGCCGCCAGCTCGGTGTGGAGGAAGTGGGCCAGCCCGTCGTAGGCGACCCGCGCCGCGCCGCTGCGATCGGCCAGCGCGCGGGCGAGCGATGCCGGCAGCTGCCCCTCGGCGGGCGATGCGCTCCCGACGAACTCCGCGAAGAACCCGGTGTCGGCCGTGTATCGCGCGATCTGAGCCGCGACCTCCGTGACCTGACGCCGCGCGGGCACGACGCCATTCCGGGCACCCTCACGGAGTGAGGCGATGTAGCCGCTGATCGCGTCGGGGAGGGCCGCCAGCCGCGTGGAGATCACCTCCCAGTCCTCGACCGTGTCGGTGGGCATCAGGTCGAACGCGGAGCGGATCTCCTGCGCGGGAGAGGCGATGACGTTGAGGTCCCGCAGGTGTGCGCGGTGCTCGTGGAGCTCGAGGGACAGACGCAGCTCCCCGCCGAGGTCGTCCTTCGTGACCCGGTCGATCTCGTCGACGGCGTCGGCCGCCTCGAGCGCCGTGAGCGTGGCGCGCGCCGCCGCGGCGTATTTCTCCGCACCCTCGGGCGAGAAGTCGTCGAATCGCCCGTTGTGCTCGAATCGTCCGATGTAGGTCGCGAGGATCGGCGAGAGGTCGGCGAGCGTGTCGACCCACGCCTCCGCGATCGTGTCGATCGGCGTGGAGGTCCGTTCAGATGCGGTCATGCGACGAGCCTAGCCAGGCCCGCCCGCCCGCCCGCCCGAGTGGGAGTCGATGGGCTCAGTGAGCCGCCTCGTTCCAGTTCGCTCCGCGGCCGATCTGTACGTCCAGCGGCACCGACAGGTGCGCCGCGTCGCCCATCCTCTCGCGCACGATGCGCGCCGCGGCGTCCCACTCCCCCGGCGCGACCTCGACGACGAGCTCGTCGTGGATCTGCATCAGGATGCGCGAGCGCAGACCCTCTTCTCGCAGCGCGTCGTGGATGTGGAACAGCGCGATCTTCATGATGTCGGCGGCGCTGCCCTGGATCGGGGCGTTAAGGGCGGCACGCTCGGCGTTCTCGCGTAGCACCCGGTTCGGGCTGCCGAGATCGGGGAACGGACGACGCCGGCCGAAGATCGTCTCGGTGTACCCGTCGATCCGAGCCTGAGCGACGGAGCCGCGCAGGTAGTCGCGTACCGCCCCGAAGCGCGCGAAGTACTCGGTCATGAGCTCCTTCGCCTCGGACTGCTCGATGCGCAGCTGCTTCGACAGGCCGAAGGCCGAGAGGCCGTACACGAGCCCGTAGGACATCGCCTTGACCTTGGTGCGCATGGCGGGGGTGACATCGTCGGGCGACACGCCGAACACGCGCGCTCCGACGAAGCGATGGAGGTCCTCGCCGGAGTTGAACGCCTCGATGAGCCCGGGATCCTCGGAGAGGTGCGCCATGATGCGCATCTCGATCTGCGAGTAGTCGGCCGTGAGGAGCGCCTCGTATCCGTCTCCCACCTGGAAGGCTTCGCGGATGCGACGGGATTCGTCGGTGCGCACCGGGATGTTCTGCAGGTTCGGCTCCGTGCTCGAGAGCCGGCCGGTCTGGCTCCCCGTCTGCACGTAGGTCGTGTGGATGCGACCGTCCGCGGCGATCGCGACGTCGAGCGACTCGATGATCTGCCGCATCTTCGTCGCCTCGCGGTGCTGCAGCAGCAGGTCGAGGAACGGGTGGGGGTTGCTCTCCTGCAGATCCGCCAGGACCGCGGCATCCGTCGAGTATCCGGTCTTGGTCTTGCGGGTCTTCGGAAGCGCGAGCTCGTCGAAAAGCACCTCCTGCAGCTGCTTCGGCGAACCCAGGTTGAACTCGCGGCCGATGATGCCGTACGCCTCGGCGGCGAGCGCCTCGGCCCGGGCACCGAGTTCGGCGGAGAAGCCGGACAGCCTGTCGTGCGACACGCTGACGCCCGCGAGCTCCATGTCGGCCAGCGCAGACAGCGTCGGCATCTCGATGTCGGCGAGCACGCGGCGCACCGGCTCCGGGGACTCCTCGCGCAGCGCGTCCGCGACGCGGAGGATGTACCACGCCTGCTGTCCCGGTGTGGCTCCGTCGGTCTCCGGGACGAGCTGGTTCGGATCGGCGACGGGAAGGCTCTCGCCGAGGTATCGCTCGACGAGATCGGCGAGGGACTTGTCGGGGAAACTCGGACGCAGCAGCCAGCCCGCGAGGAGGGTGTCGTAGACGACGCCGTCGACACGCGCCCCGGACCGACGGATCGCCTTCACCTGCGCCTTCGCGTCGTGCATGACCTTCGGGGATGCCGAGGCGAGCCAGCCCTCGAGCGCCGGCGACGCGCCGGCCCCGCCCGCCCAGGCAATCTCCACGGCTTCCGTCGCCGTCGCGAGTCCCGCGCGGTCGAGGGCCGCGGAGAAGGTGAGCGCGATCCCATCGGGGTGGTTCGCGGTCGCGGCGTCGATCCAGTCGGCGAACTCGGCGTCCGTGATCTCTCGAGGGGCGGGCGCGGTCGGCGCGTCGGCCGAAGGCTCCGATCCGCCGGGCTGTTCGGCCCCGACCGCTTCGAACACGCGGCTGAGGAGCGTGCGGAACTCGAGCCGAGCGAAGATGTCGCGCACGGCCTGCGCGTCGATCGCCCGCGCCTCGAGGTCGGCGGGGGTCACCGGCAGCTCGACGTCGGTGAGCAGGCGGTTCAGGGCGCGGTTGCGGCGGACGGCGTCCAGGTGTTCGCGCAGATTGCCGCCGACGACGCCCTTGATCTCGTCCGCCCGGGTCAGGAGCTCATCGAGCGAACCGAACTGGGTGAGCCACTTCACCGCCGTCTTCTCGCCGACCTTCGGCACGCCGGGCAGGTTGTCACTCGTCTCGCCCACGAGCGCGGCGATGTCGGGGTACTGCTCGGGCGGGAGCCCGTACTTCTCGATCACCGCTGCCGGGTCGTAGCGCTTCAGCTGCGAGACCCCCTGCACGTTCGGGTACAGCAGGGTGACGTCGTCGGTGACGAGCTGGATCGTGTCGCGGTCGCCGGAGACGACGAGCACGTCGAAGCCGTCGGCCGCGCCCTGCGTGGCGAGCGTCGCGAGGATGTCGTCGGCCTCGATGTCCTCCTGCTGGAGGACGGGGATGTTCATGGCCGCGAGGCACTCCTGCAGGAGAGGGATCTGACCCTTGAACTCCGCGGGCGTCTCGCTGCGGTTCGCCTTGTATTCGGCGTACTCCCGCGTGCGGAACGACGTGCGGGAGGTGTCGAAGGCGACCGCCAGGTGGCTCGGGCGCTCGGCCTTGATGAGGTTGATGAGCATCGCCAGGAAGCCGTAGATGGCGTTCGTGTGCTGGTGGTCCTTCGTCGTGAAATTCTCGACGGGAAGGGCGAAGAAGGCCCGGTAGGCGAGCGAGTGGCCGTCGACGACCATGAGGGTAGGCTTTGCGGAGTCCGGCACCCCGACAGCTTAGTCAGCGCGTCCGACAGTGCCGATGCGGGTTCGTCCCGCCGTGTCACCCCGGCCCGAAGGAGCCCCATGTACGACGCCGCCGCTCATCCCTCCGCCCTCGAATGGGCCCGGTCGCGCGGCATCGGATCGCTGGCCCAGAAGATGGGGTTCGAGTGGGTGGAATTCACCCCCGAACGCGCGGTCGCGACCATGCCCGTAGAGGGCAACACGCAGCCGGTCGGGCTCATGCACGGCGGCGCGTACGTCGTGCTCGGCGAGTCGCTCGGGTCGATGCACGCCAACCTTCATGCCGGCGCTGGTCGTCTCGCCGTCGGCGTCGACATCAACGCCACGCACACGCGCTCGGCGACCTCGGGACGCGTCACGGGCGTCTGCACGCCCCTGCACCTCGGGCGCAGCATGACGGTGCACGAGATCGTCGTGTCCGATGATGCCGGACGGCGCCTGTCGACCGTGCGCATCACCAACATGATCAAGGACGCCCCCGCACGCTGACGGCCGCGGCATCCGAGGACACCGCGGCCGTCGTCGCGAAGGCATGCTTCCGCGGGAGCGTCAGACCTTCTTGGGGGCGAGCTGTTCGATGATCGCCTTGGCGACATCCTGCATCGTGAGGCGTCGATCCATCGACGCCTTCTGGATCCAGCGGAACGCCTCGGGCTCCGACAGGCCCATCTTCTCGTTGAGGAGGCCCTTCGCACGGTCGACGAGCTTGCGGGTCTCGAAGCGCTCGACCATGTCGGCGACCTCGGCCTCGAGCGTGATGATCTGCTGGTAGCGACTCAGCGCGATCTCGATCGCCGGCAGCAGGTCGTTCGGCGTGAACGGCTTCACGACATAGGCGAGCGCACCCGCCTCGCTCGCGCGCTCGACGAGCTCCTTCTGGCTGAAGGCCGTCAGCAGCACGACGGGGGCGATGTGGTTCTTGTTGAGCTTCTCCGCCGCGCTGATGCCGTCGAGCACGGGCATCTTGACGTCCATGATCACGAGATCGGGACGCAGCTCGGTGGCGAGCTGGACGGCGGTCTCGCCGTCTCCCGCCTCGCCGACGACCTCGAAGCCGTTGTCGCGCAGGATCTCGACGATGTCGAGACGGATGAGCGATTCGTCCTCGGCGACGACGACGCGTCGCGGAGCGGATGCCGCGGGAGCCGCGGTCTGGTCTGGGTCAGTCACCCGCCAATCCTACGATATGGTCGATCTCGAGTGTGCCCGGGCCGGTGTGGCGGAATGGCAGACGCGACCGACTCAAACTCGGTTGCCCGAAAGGGCGTGTGGGTTCGACTCCCACCACCGGCACCCTGCCGAGGCGAGATCATGCGCCTCGCACTCGCTCCGCACGACGATGGCGGCGGCATCCGAATGGATGCCGCCGCCATCGCCATGCGGAGCAGGGAGAGCTACTCGCGCGTCTGGTAGATCGGGGCCGCGCCGTGCACGGCGTCGCCGACCTTGTGGACGCGGATGTCGTTGGTCGACCCGACGATCCCGGGAGGAGAACCGGAGATCACGACGACCTTGTCACCGACCTTCGCGAGGTCGTTCGAGAGCAGGTAGTCGTCCACCTGGATGAACATCCGGTCGGTGTGCGCCACGTGCTCGACGAGCGTGGACTGGATGCCCCAGGTCAGCGCCATGCGCCGGCGGATCGCCGGCTCGGGCGTGAACGCGAGCATCGGGATGTTCGGACGCAGCCGCGACATGCGGCGAGCCGAGTCGCCCGACTCGGTGAAGATGCAGAGGAACTTGGCCTCCACGAAGTCGGCCACCTCGATCGCCGCGAGCGTGATCGCGCCGCCCTGCGTGCGGGGCTTGTTGGTGAGCTTCGCGATGCGGTCCAGGCCGTGCTCCTCGGTCGAGGCCACGATGCGGGCCATCGTCTCGACGACCACGACGGGGTACTCCCCCACGCTCGTCTCGCCCGAGAGCATGACGGCGTCCGCCCCGTCGAGCACGGCGTTGGCGACGTCGGAGGTCTCGGCGCGCGTGGGGACGGGGCTGTTGATCATCGACTCGAGCATCTGCGTCGCGACGATGACCGGCTTGGCCATCCGCCGCGAGAGCTCGACGGCGCGCTTCTGCACGATCGGCACGGCCTCGAGGGGAAGCTCGACACCGAGATCCCCACGAGCGACCATGATGCCGTCGAACGCGTCGACGATCTCCTCGAGGTTGTCGACCGCCTGCGGCTTCTCGATCTTGGCGATGATCGGGACGTGGCGTCCCTCCTCCGCCATGATCACGTGCGCGCGCTGCACGTCCTTCGCGCTGCGCACGAACGAGAGCGCGATGATGTCGGCGCCGATGCGCAGGCCCCAGCGCAGGTCGGCCTCGTCCTTCTCGCTCAGGGCGGGGACGTTGACCGCGACGCCGGGCAGGTTGATGCCTTTGTTGTTGGACACCGTTCCGGCGACGACGACCTCGGTGGTCACGACGGTGCCGTCGGTCTCGAGGACCTTCACGCGCACCTTGCCGTCGTCGATGAGGAGGAAGTCGCCGGGTCGCACGTCCTGGGGCAGGCCCTTGAAGGTCGTGGAGCAGATCTCCTTGGTGCCGGGGATGTCGTCGACGGTGATCTTGAAGATGTCGCCGACCGCCAGCTCGTGCGGTCCGTCGGCGAAGCGTCCGAGGCGGATCTTCGGTCCCTGCAGGTCGACGAGAACGGCCACCGGCCGGCCCGCGTCATCCGCAGCCTTGCGCACGTTGGCGAAGTTGTTCTCATGCACGGTGTAGTCGCCGTGGCTGAGGTTGAACCGTGCGACGTCGACGCCGGCCTCGATGATCGCCCGTACCGACTCATAGGTCGACGTGGCCGGTCCGAGGGTGGCGACGATCTTGGCGCGTCTCATCGTGTTGGAGCTCCAGGGGATCGTTATTTCGGGGGGGGGGGTGGTGTGGACGCGAAAGCGCCCGGGTCAGCCTACGCGGGCTGCAGGCCGATCGCGACGTCCGTGGGGCGGACGGGCGAGGGCAGTTCGGTGTGGCCCATGAGGTAGGCGTCGACGCTCGCGGCGGCCGCGCGGCCCTCCGCGATCGCCCAGACGATCAGCGACTGTCCGCGGCCGGCGTCGCCGGCGACGAAGACGCCCGGGATGGACGTCTGGTAGTGGCCGTCGCGCTCGACGTTGCCCCTCGTGGTGAAGGGGGCGCTCAGCTGGGAGGCGAGCGTGTCGCCCTCCGGCCCCGTGAAGCCCATCGCGATGAGCACGAGGTCGGCGGGGATCTCGCGCTCGGTGCCGCTCTTGGGCACCCGCCGGCCGTCGACGAACTCCGTCTCCGCGACGCGCAGCGCGCGGACCTCGCCCGCGGCGTTTCCGAGGAACTCGACCGTGGAGGCGAGATACATCCGCTCGCCGCCCTCCTCGTGCGCCGAGGACACCTCGAAGATCGTCGGCGTCATGGGCCAGGGTTGCGCATCGGTGCGGGATTGCGGGGGCTGGACGCCGATCGCGAGGTTCGTCACGCTCAGCGCGCCGTGGCGGTGCGCGGTTCCGATGCAGTCGGCCCCGGTGTCGCCGCCGCCGATCACGACGACGTGCTTGCCCTCCGCCGTGATCTGATTCGGCACGGTGTCGCCGGCGACCGCGCGGTTCGACTCCACCAGGTACTCCATCGCGAAATGGACGCCTGCCAGGTCTCGACCGGGGATCGGGAGGTCGCGGGGAACGGTCGAGCCCGTGGCCACCACGACGGCGTCGTAGCGCGAGCGCAGGTCATCCCAGGAGATGTCCTTGCCGATCTCCACGCCCGCGCGGAAGCGGGTTCCCTCGTCCTGCATCTGGCGCAGGCGCGGCTCGAGCCGCCGCTTCTCCATCTTGAAGTCGGGGATGCCGTAGCGCAGCAGGCCGCCGATGCGGTCGTCGCGCTCGTACACCGCGACCGTGTGGCCGGCACGAGTGAGCTGCTGGGCGGCGGCTAGTCCCGCGGGCCCCGATCCCACGACGGCGACGGTCTTCCCCGTCAGACGTCCGGGCGGCACGGGCTCGACCCATCCGTTCGCGAACGCCTCGTCGATGATCGAAACCTCGATCTGCTTGATCGTGACGGCGGGCTGGTTGATCCCGAGCACGCACGAGCTCTCGCACGGAGCGGGGCAGAGCGTGCCAGTGAACTCCGGGAAGTTGTTCGTCGCGTGCAGCCGCTCGATCGCCGAGCGGCCCTGGCCGCGCCACGTCAGGTCGTTCCACTCGGGGATGAGGTTGCCGAGCGGGCACCCCTTGTGGCAGAACGGGATGCCGCAGTCCATGCAACGGCCGGCCTGCCGACGCAGCACGGCGGAGTCGCCGGGCTCGTAGACCTCTTTCCAGTCCATGATGCGCACGGGCACGGGCCGGCGAGCCGGCAGTTCACGCTCCGTGACCTTGAGGAAGCCCTTGGGGTCAGCCACCGGTCACCTCCAGGATTCGGGTCCAGACGACGTCGCTGTCGGGGTCCAGCCCCTCGGCGACCGCCTTCTGACGGGTTTGCAGGACGGCCGCGTAGTCGCGCGGCAGAACGCGGACGAACTTCGACGCTTCGGCGTCGAAGTCCGCGAGGAGGTCCGCGGCGAGCGTCGAGCCGGTCTCCGACATGTGCTGCTCGAGCAGATCGCGGAGGATCTCGACGTCGCCGGAGCCGAGCTCCTTCAACTCCAGCTCGCCGGAGGCGAGGGCCTCGCGGTTCACCAGCGCCTCGTCGAGCTTGTACACGTAGGCCGTGCCGCCGGACATGCCCGCACCGAGGTTGCGGCCGGTTGCACCGAGGATGACGGCGAGACCGCCGGTCATGTACTCGAGCGCGTGGTCGCCCACGCCTTCCACGACGGCCGTGGCGCCGGAGTTCCGCACGAAGAAGCGCTCCCCCACCACACCGCGCAGGAACATCGTCCCCTGCGTGGCGCCATAGCCGATCACGTTGCCGGCGATGACGTTCTGCGACGCGTCGAAGGTCGCGCCCCGGGGTGGCCGGATGACGATCTGGCCGCCCGAGAGCCCCTTGCCGACGTAGTCGTTGGAGTCGCCCTCGAGGCGCAGCGTGATGCCCGCGGGCATGAAGGCGCCCAACGACTGGCCGGCGGAACCCCGGAGGTTGACCGTGATCGATCCGGCAGGCAGGCCGTTCTCGCCGTGCGCGAGCGTCACCCGGTGGCCGAGCATCGTTCCCACCGCGCGTTCGGTGTTGCGGATCGGGAGGTCGATGCTCACCTCGCCGCCGTGCGCGATCACGTCCTGCGCGCGCTCGATGAGCTGCACGTCGAAGTGCTCGTCGAGCTCGTGCGCCTGCGCCCGGGCGTGCCGGCGCGGTTCGTCCTCGGCGAAGGCGATTCCGCGCAGGATCGGCGAGAGGTCGAGGCCGCTCGCCTTCCAGTGCGCGATCGCGCCCTCGACATCCAGCATCTCGTGATGCCCGACGGCCTCGTCGATCGAGCGGAAGCCGAGCTCCGCCAGGTACTCCCGCACCTCTTCCGCGATGAACTCCATGAAGTTCACGACGAACTCCGGCTTGCCGGTGAAGCGCTTTCGCAGTTCGGGGTTCTGGGTCGCGACGCCCACGGGGCACGTGTCCAGGTGGCAGACGCGCATCATGATGCAGCCCTCGACGACGAGCGCCGTCGTGGCGAATCCGAACTCCTCGGCGCCCAGAAGCGCCGCGATCACGACGTCTCGGCCGGTCTTCAGCTGACCGTCAACCTGCACCACCACGCGGTCGCGCATGCCGTTGATCATCAGCGTCTGCTGGGTCTCGGCGAGTCCCAGCTCCCACGGCGTGCCGGCGTGCTTGAGCGAGTTCATGGGGCTCGCGCCGGTGCCGCCGTCGTGCCCCGAGACGAGGATGACGTCGGAGAGCGCCTTGGCGACACCCGCAGCCACCGCTCCGATGCCCGACTGGCTCACGAGCTTCGTGTGGATGCGGGCGCTCGGGTTCGACCGCTTGAGGTCGAAGATCAGCTGCTTGAGGTCTTCGATCGAGTAGATGTCGTGGTGCGGCGGCGGGGAGATGAGCCCCACGCCGGCGGTGGCGTGACGGGTGCGCGCGACCCAGGGGTACACCTTCGTCGGGGGCAGCTGTCCGCCCTCGCCGGGCTTGGCGCCCTGCGCGAGCTTGATCTGGATGTCCTCGGCGTGGGTGAGGTACATGCTCGTCACACCGAAGCGACCCGAGGCGACCTGCTTGATCGCGCTGCGGCGCTCGGGGTCGAGGAGCCTGTCGACGTCCTCTCCGCCCTCGCCGGTGTTCGACTTGCCGCCCAAGCGGTTCATGGCGATGGCCAGCGTCTCGTGGGCCTCCTTGGAGATGGAGCCGTAGCTCATCGCCCCGGTCTGGAACCGCTTCACGATCGACGCGACCGACTCCACCTCGTCCAGCGGCACGGGCGGGCGCTCACCCGTGCGCAGGCGGAACATCCCGCGCAGCGTGTTGAGCTCGTTCGCCTGGTCGTCGACGAGCTTGGTGTATTCGCGGAAGATGTCGTACCGCCGCGTCCGGGTCGCGTGCTGCAGGCGGAACACCGTGTCCGGGTTGAACAGGTGGGGGGGGCCGTCGCGGCGCCACTGGTACTCCCCGCCGGTCCAGAGCCGTTCGTGCGCGCGCACCGCGGCATCCTCCGGATACGCGTACGCGTGGCGCGCGGCGTTCTCGGCGGCGACGACATCGATGCCGACGCCGCCGAGCTTCGACTCCGTGCCGGTGAAGTAGGTGTCGACGAACTCCTGCGAGAGGCCGACGGCCTCGAACACCTGGGCGCCGGCGTACGAGGACACCGTCGAGATGCCCATCTTCGACATGATCTTCAGCACGCCCTTGCCGAGGGCGTAGATCAGGTTCTTGACGGCCTTCTCCGGAGTGACGCCGCTGATGAAGCCGGCGCGCACGAGGTACTCGACGGTCTCCATGGCCAGATAGGGGTTCACGGCGGATGCGCCGTAGCCGATGAGCGTCGCGACGTGGTGCACCTCGCGCACGTCGCCGGCCTCGACGACGAGGCCCACCTTCATCCGCGTCTCGCGCCGGATCAGGTGGTGGTGCACGGCGGCCACGAGCAGCAGCGACGGGATCGGCGCGAGGTCCTTGTTCGAGTCGCGGTCGGAGAGCACGATGAACTCCGCGCCGTCCTCGATCGCCTGGTCGACCTCGCTGCAGATCTGCGCGATGCGCTTCTCCAGCCCCTTCTTGCCCGCCTCGACGCGGTAGAGACCGCGGATCGTGACGGAGGTGCGACCGGGCAACGCCGTGTCGATGTGCTGGATCTTGGCGAGCTCGTCGTTGTCGATCACCGGGAAGTCGAGCGTGACGTTGCGGGCGTGGTCCGCGCCCCACGACAGCAGGTTCGGCTCGGGCCCGAGCCCCATCCGAAGGCTCGTGACGACCTCTTCGCGGATCGAGTCCAGCGGCGGATTGGTGACCTGCGCGAACTGCTGCACGAAGTAGTCGAAGAGCAGGCGGGGGCGCTCGGCGAGAACGGCGATGGGCGTGTCCGACCCCATGGCTCCCAGAGACTCCGCGCCCGTCTGTCCCATCGGGGTCAGGAGGATGCGCACCTCCTCCTCGGTGTACCCGAACGTGCGCTGACGCCGGGTGATGGAGGCGATGGGGTGCACGATGTGCTCGCGCTCGGGGAGATCCGCCAGGCGCACGGTGCCCTTGTCGAGCCACTGCTGCCAGGGGTGCAGCGTCGCGAGCTGCTTCTTGATCTCGTCTTCCTCGACGATGCGGCCGGCGGCCGTGTCGACGAGGAACATCCGGCCGGGGCGAAGGCGCCCGCGCCGCTTGATCCGCTCGGGCTCGATGTCGAGCACGCCCGTCTCGCTGCCGATGACGATGAGGCCGTCGGTGGTCTCGGTCCAGCGGCCGGGACGCAGGCCGTTGCGGTCCAACGTCGCGCCCACGAGGGTGCCGTCGGTGAAGATGAGGGCCGCAGGCCCGTCCCACGGCTCCATCTGCATGGAGTGGTAGTCGTAGAACGCCCGCAGGTCGGGGTCCATGTCGGCCTGCTTCTCGTAGGCCTCGGGCACCATCATCATGATCGCGTGGGGAAGGCTGCGGCCCGTCAGGGTCAGCAGCTCGAGCACCTCGTCGAAGGATGCCGAGTCGCTCGCTCCGGGCGTGCAGATCGGCAGCAGGGGCTTGACGTCGCCGAGCAGCTCGGATTCGAGCTGGGACTGGCGAGCCCGCATCCAATTGCGGTTTCCCTTGACGGTGTTGATCTCGCCGTTGTGCGCCAGCATGCGCAGCGGCTGCGCGAGCGGCCACGACGGGAAGGTGTTGGTGGAGTACCGCGAGTGGACGACCGCGAGCTCGGACGCGAAGCGCTCGTCCTGCAGGTCGGGGTAGAACGGCTCGAGCTGCAGGGTCGTCACCATGCCCTTGTAGCCGAGCGTGCGCGCGGAGAGCGAGACGAAGTAGGCGTCGAGCTCGTGGCGCGCGCGCTTGCGCAGTCGGTAGACGCGACGGTCGAGGTCGATCCCCGACAGGGCGGGCTGGTCGCCCACCGCGGGGCGCGAGACGAAGAGCTGCTCGAACGCGGGGCGCGCCTCGAAGGCGAGCTTTCCGAGGTGCCGCTCGTCGACGGGCACTTCGCGCCATCCGAGGATGACGAGGTTCTCGCTCTGGGCGATCTTCTCCACGCCGGCCTTCAGGCTCGCGCGCGCCTCGTCGTCCCGCGGCAGGAACGCCATCCCGACCGCGTACTCGCCCTTGGCGGGCAGGTCGAAGTCCACGACGGCGCGCAGGAAATCGTCGGGAATCTGCGTCAGGATGCCGGCGCCGTCGCCCGTGCCGGCATCGGAGCCGATCGCGCCGCGGTGCTCGAGATTGCGGAGCGCGGTCAGCGCCTGGTCGATGATGTCGTGGCCCGGCGTGCCGCGCAGGGTCGCGACCATCGCCAGACCACAGGCGTCCTTTTCGAAATCGGGGTTGTACATCCCCTGCTTCGAGGGGATTGTGCTGCGCTCGCCGAAGAGAGGGCTCGCGGCCATATCAACCGTCCTCACTGGTGGTGCTAGATGGGACGCCGTCGGCCCGGATGCTCATTTGGTGGCGGCTGAGCTTGTGGCTTCTGCTCCGCTGTCGAGTTCATTCGCGGGCGGTTCGCTCACGTCCACGAACTCCGTGGTGTCCTCCGATTGTACCGCAGCCCCCGTTCCGGGGCGCTCGCGGCCGGGAACGTAGGGGCTCGGCTCGAGGCCCGGGTGACGGCGCTTCTGGACGATCATGATGGCGAGCCCGAGCAGGACCCCCGCGACCGCGGCCCACACGTTCGTGCGGATGCCGAAGAAGATCTCGCTCGGGTCGATGCGGATCGACTCCCACACGATGCGACCTGCGCTGTACCAGACGAGGTAGAGGCCGAACAGGCGGCCCCACTGCAGGCCCAGGCGCGCGCCGACCCACAGCAGCACGCAGACGCCGGCGACGTTCCAGATCACCTCGTAGAGGAACGTGGGGTGGAAGAGGGTGCCCTCGGGCAGGCCCGCCGGGATCGCGGCGTTGCCGGGATCGATCTCGAGACCCCAGGGAAGGTCGGTGGGCAGGCCGAAGAGCTCCTGGTTGAACCAGTTGCCGAAGCGGCCGATCGCCTGGGCGAGCAGGATTCCGGGAGCCAGGGCGTCGGCGAAGGTCCAGAACCGGATGCCCGTCCAGCGGCACCCCAGCCACGCTCCGACCGCGCCGCCCATGAGGGCGCCGTAGATCGCGATGCCGCCCTCCCAGATGAAGAACACCGCCCAGATGTTGGTGCCCTCGCCGAAGTAGAAGCCGGGGTGCGTGACCACGTGGTAGATGCGCGCGCCGATGATCGCGAGGACGACGGCGGGCAGGCCGATGTCCAGGACCACCCACGGCTCCGCACCGCGCCTGGTGAGGCGATGGTTGGTCAGCAGCGTCGCGACGATGATTCCCGTGATGATGCAGAGCGCGTAGAAATGGATGCGCAACGGCCCCAGATCGACATAGCTGATCGAGGGGCTCGGGATGCTCGCGAAGATGTCGAGCGCGGAAGACAGCATGACGGAGATTCTATCGGCAGTGCCTTCCGGCGTCTCGACGCTCGTGCCCGAGCCGAACGAGGACAGGTGAACGCTAGCGCGCGGAGGTAGCCTTCGTCGTGCCCGCGGACAGGGCGCGGGCGACCTCGCCGAGGCCCTCGATCCCGCCGTCGCGGAGCGCGCGGACGAGAGCGGTTCCCACGATGGCGCCGTCGGCGTACTCGAGCACCCCGGCCACCTGGTCGGGCGTCGAGATGCCGATGCCGACGCACGAGTGCGCCGCTCCGCGTGCGCGCAGCCGCGCGACGAGCGTGCGCGCGGCGGCATCCAGTTCTGCCCGCTCCCCCGTGATGCCCATCGTCGAGACGGTGTAGACGAACCCCGTGGAGTTCTTCACCACGAGGTCCAGGCGCTCGTCGGTCGACGACGGCGCCGCCAGGAAGATGCGGTCCAGGCCCGTGCGCGTGCTGGCGTCGATCCACTCCGCCGCGGCATCGGGGGTGATGTCGGGCGTGATGATGCCCGCGCCGCCCGCGTCCAGAAGATCGTCGGCGTAGCGGTCGACGCCGTACTGCCAGATCGGGTTCCAGTAGGACATCACCAGCACGGGGATGTCGACGCGGGAGGTGACCTCCCGGATCGCCGGGAACAGGTCGCGAAGGCGGAACCCGGCCGCCAGCGCCGCCTGCGTCGCCTCCTGGATGACCACGCCGTCCATCACGGGGTCGCTGTAGGGCGGGCCGAGCTCGAGGATGTCTACGCCGCTCGCGGCCAGCTCGACGGCGGCCTCGATGCTCGTCGGCAGGTCCGGGAAGCCGACCGGCAGGTATCCGATCAGTGCGCCGCGGCCCTCCGCGTGTGCGCGCGTGATCGCCTCCTCTACGCGCGAGCTCACAGCTCGATCCCTTCGCCGGAAGCGGCCTCGGAACCCTCGATCGTTTCGTCCGGGATGACGGGCGTCGGCGCTTCGGCGTCGTAGAGCTCGAAGTAGCGCGCGGCTGTGTCCATGTCCTTGTCGCCGCGGCCGGAGAGGTTGATCGCGATGATCGCGTCGGGACCCAGCTCCTTCCCGATGCGCAGCGCGCCCGCGAGGGCGTGCGCCGACTCGATGGCGGGGATGATGCCCTCGGTCCGGCTGAGAAGCCGCAGCGCCTGCATCGCCTCGTCGTCGGTCGCGGGAATGTACTCCGCGCGACCGATCGCCGAGAGCCACGCGTGCTGCGGGCCCACGCCCGGGTAGTCCAGACCCGCCGAAATCGAGTGCGACTCCACCGTCTGTCCGTCCTCGTCCTGCAAAACGTAGGTCTTCGCGCCGTGCAGGATGCCGGGGCGTCCGCGCTCGATGGATGCCGCGTGCTTCGGGGTGTCCACGCCGTCGCCGGCGGCCTCCACGCCGTACAGCCGCACGCCCTCGTCGTCGAGGAACGCGTCGAACATGCCGATCGCGTTCGATCCCCCGCCCACGCAGGCCAGCACGGCGTCGGGGAGCCGCCCGGCCTCCTCGAGCAGCTGCGCGCGCGCCTCCTCGCCGATGACCTTCTGGAAGTCGCGCACCATGGCGGGGAAGGGGTGCGGGCCGGCGGCGGTGCCGAAGATGTAGTTGGTGGTCTCGACGCTCGCGACCCAGTCGCGGTACGCCTCGTTGATCGCGTCCTTGAGGGTTCGCGAGCCCGTGGTCACCGGGATCACCTCGGCGCCGAGGAGTCGCATGCGCGCGACGTTGAGAGCCTGTCGCTGCGTGTCGACCTCGCCCATGTAGATGGTGCAGTCGAAGCCGAACAGCGCCGCGGCGGTGGCCGTCGCGACACCGTGCTGGCCCGCGCCGGTCTCCGCGATCACGCGCGTCTTGCCGAGCCGCTTGGTGAGGAGGGCCTGGCCGATGACGTTGTTGATCTTGTGTGAGCCGGTGTGGTTGAGGTCCTCGCGCTTGAGGAAGACGCGCGCACCCCCGGCGTGCTCGGCGAACCGCCGCACCTCCGTGAGCGGCGAGGGCCGGCCCGCGTAGGAGCGCAGGAGAGCGTGGAACTCGTCGATGAAGGCGGGGTCGGCCATCGCGTCCTCGTACACCGCGGTGAGCTCGTCGATCGCGGCGATGAGCGACTCGGGCATGTACCGGCCGCCGAAGTCGCCGAAGAACGGACCGGGTGCGTCGCGAAGGCTGTGCGCGGGGGTGGTGACGTGCGTTGTGCCGGTCATGCGGCGACCTCCAGGAATCGGCGCAGCGTCGCGACGGGGTCGCTCGTGACGAGCGCCTCCCCCACGAGCACGGCGTCCGCGCCGGCGTTGCGATAGTGGCGCACGTCCTCCGGGGAGAGGACGGCGGATTCCGCGACCTTGATGGCGTCGGAGGGGAATCGCTCCGACAGTCGCCCGAAGAGGTCTCGGTCGAGCTCGAACGTGCGCAGGTCACGGGCGTTGATCCCGATCAGGCGCGCCCCGACCGCGGCCGCCCGGTCGAGCTCCTCGGCGGAGTGCGCCTCGACGAGGGGAGTCATTCCGAGCTCGAGGATGAGGGCGTGGAGCGTCTCGAGCGTGCGCTGGTCGAGCGCCGCGACGATCAGCAGCACGAGGTCGGCGCCCGCGGCGCGCGCCTCGAAGACCTGGTACGTCGTGGCGATGAAGTCCTTGCGGAGCACCGGGAGCGACACGGCGCCCTTCACGGCCTCGAGGTCGGCGAGGCTTCCCTTGAAGCGGCGTCCTTCGGTCAGCACGCTGATCGCCGATGCGCCGCCGGTCTCGTACAGACGCGCCTGTGCGGCGGGATCGGGGATGTCGGCGAGGTCTCCGCGCGAGGGGCTCGCGCGCTTGACCTCGGCGATGATGCGCACGACGTCCGCCGGTGCCAGCGCGGCGAGGGCATCCAGCGGCGGTGCGGCTGCCAGTGCCGCGCGCTCCACCTCGACGAGGGGCCGCCCGGCCTCGCGCGTCCGGGAGTCCTCGACTGCGCCGGCCGTCAGGTCGGCGAGCACGGTCAGTGTCCCTTCGAGGTGTACTTCGCGCCGCCCACGCCGTAGCCGATCCTCGCCATGATCCAGCCGACGATCGCGCCGACGACGAGCAGGCCCGCCGAGGCCCACACGAGCCACGGCAGGTCGAAGTAGTACGCCGTCGTGCCGATCGCGACGGCCAGGAGCATGATGACGACGGCGGTCCAGGCGGCGGGCGAGTGTCCGTGACCGGGCTCGGCGATGTCGTGGCTCATGGGACTCCTTCGATCGGGTGCGGCGACCAGTCTACCGGGCGCCCCCGGGGCAGGCGGAAACGGTCAGCGGGTGGGATCCTCGCCGTGGCTGAGCTCGTCCCACGAGTCGACCGCATCCAGCGGCCCCGCCGAGTGCGGGGCGGCGGCGGCATCCGTGCGATAGCGCCGCCCGGACGAGGTCCACGCCCGTGCCGACACGAGCGCGAGAACACCCGCCCCCGCGAGCACCGCCGCGAAGACGAGGGAGAGCCACGGCCACGCCGTGGGGGTCACCGACGAGACGAGCCCCGCGATCCCCTCCGCCCCGGCGATGCCGGTCGCCTCCGTCACCGTCGCCGAGATCGCCGCCTGCCACGAGCCGAGCACGGGGGGCAGCACCAGCGCGGTGACGGCCGCGGCGATGGCGATGTCGATCGCGCCGAAGATCGTGCCCAGCACGCGGCCGGCCAGCGACGCCGCCGCCCCAACCGCGAGGGTGGCCAGCGCCAGCGGGGCGAGCACGGGGACGGCGGACGAGCCGGCCACCTCGAGCGCCTGATCGGGCGAGTCCCGGAGCACCACGGCGAACCACGTCTGCGTTGACGAGACCAGCAGCAGGGCACCCGCCCCGAGCGTGACGAGGACGGCGAGCAGGCGCGCGCGCCTCACGCGGGCGCCGCCTGCACGGGGTCGAGGTCGTCGGCGTCGAAGCACGTGCGGGTTCCCGTGTGGCAGGCGGGCCCGATCTGCTCGACGCTGATCAGGAGGGCGTCGCCGTCGCAGTCGAGCCGCGCGCCTCGCACGAGCTGGATGTTGCCCGAGGTGTCGCCCTTGCGCCAGTACTCCTGTCGCGAGCGGGACCAGTAGGTGACCCGGCCGGTCGTCAGCGTACGGCGCAGGGCCTCGGCATCCATCCACGCCAGCATGAGCACCTCGCCGGTGTCGTGCTGCTGGATGATGGCGGGGGCGAGACCGTCGGCGGTGAAGACGACGCGGCCGATCTTCTCCTCGATCTCGCTCGTGGACTCCGCAGCGCTCATGCGCGCACCTCGATCCCCTCGGCGGTCATGGCGTTCTTCACGTCGCCCACGGTCAGCTGACCGGAGTGGAACACGCTCGCCGCGAGCACGGCGTCCGCTCCCGCTCGGATGGCGGGCGCGAAGTGCGACGCGGCGCCGGCGCCCCCCGACGCGATGACGGGCACGCTCGAGACCTCGCGCATGAGACGGACGAGCTCGAGGTCGAAGCCCTCCTTCGTGCCGTCGGCGTCGATCGAGTTGACCAGCAGCTCGCCCGCGCCGCGCTCGGTCGCCTCCCGCGCCCACTCGAGGGCGTCGAGGGTCGTCTCGGTGCGGCCGCCGTGGGTGGTCACGACGAAGCCCGAGTCCGTCAGCGCCGACCTCTTCACATCGAGCGAGAGCACGAGCACCTGCGCGCCGAACCGGTCGGCGATCTCGTCGAGCAGCGCGGGCCGGGCGATGGCGGCGGAGTTCACCCCGATCTTGTCGGCTCCGCACGCCAGCAGGCGGGAGACGTCCGCCGTGCTGCGCACCCCTCCCCCGACGGTGAGCGGGATGAAGACCTGCTCGGCGGTGCGGGTCACCACCTCGTACGTCGTGGCGCGCGCATCGACCGTCGCCGTGACGTCCAGGAACGTGATCTCGTCGGCGCCCTGCTCGTAGTACAGCTTCGCGAGCTCGACCGGATCGCCCATGTCGCGGAGGTTCTCGAAGTTCACGCCCTTGACCACGCGCCCGGCATTGACGTCGAGACACGGGATGACGCGGCACACCAGGCTCATCGCGGGCTCACAGCCTCGCAGCGTGGATCGCGGTGACCAGAATCGCGCGCGCGCCGATCGCGTAGAGCTCGTCCATCACGCCGTTCACGCCCTTGCGCGGGACCATCACCCGCACCGCCACCCACTCCGGGTCGCGCAGCGGGGAGATCGTCGGCGACTCGATGCCCGGGGCCACCGCGACCGCACGGTCGACGAGCGCCGCGGGCAGGTCGTAGTCGACGAGCACGTACCGGCGTGCGACCATCACGCCGCGAAGGCGGCGCAGCAGCGTCTCTGTCCCCGCGGCCTCGTGCGGTCCCTGGATGACGACGGCCTCGGACTCGAGGATGACGGGACCGAAGATCTCCAGGCCCGCCTGCCGCAGCGTCGTGCCGGTCGAGACGACATCGGCCACGGCATCCGCGACGCCGAGGCGCACCGCGGACTCCACCGCGCCGTCGAGCGGGACGAGGTCCACGGCCACGCCGTGGTCGTCGAGGAACCCGTCCACGAGGCCCGGGTACGCCGAGGCGACCCGCAGGCCCTCGAGATCGGACAGCTGGGTGAAGCGTCCGGGAGGCCCGGCGAAGCGGAAAGTGGAGTCGCCGAATCCGAGCGCCTCGATCTCGCGGGCGCGCCCGCGCACGTCGCGCAGCAGGTCGCGTCCCGTGATGCCGACGTCGAGGGCTCCGGAGCCGACGTACGTGGCGATGTCGCGCGGGCGCAGATAGAAGAACTCGACGTCGTTCTGGGGGTCGATGACGTGCAGGTCCTTGCTGTCACGGCGACCGGTGTAACCGGCCTCGCGCAGCATGTCGGCGGCGGTGTCGGCGAGCGAGCCCTTGTTGGGCACGGCAATACGCAGCATGGGGGTGCGGGGCTTTCGGATCGGGGCTGTCGGACCGGGGATCGGTCAGAGATGTCGGTAGACGTCGGCCGGGGTCAGCCCCTTGGCGAGCATGAGAACCTGCAGGTGGTAGAGCAGCTGGGAGATCTCCTCCGCCGCCTCCTCCTGCGACTCGTACTCCGCGGCCATCCACACCTCGGCGGCTTCCTCGACGATCTTCTTGCCGATCGCGTGCACGCCGGCGTCGAGCGCCGCGACCGTTCCCGATCCCGCGGGCCGCTCGGAGGCCTTGTCCGCGAGTTCGGCGAACAGCTCGTCGAAAGTCTTCACCCAGCCAGGGTACCGGCTCGCAGCGGCGCATCCGCGCCCTAGTGCGCGAGCACGCTCAGCGCGATGACCACCAGCCCCAGGCTCGTCGTGGCGAGGATGCCGAGCAGCCGCCACGGCCACCGCGATCCGTTCCGGGCTGCATTGGCGTAGCCGATCAGCGCCAGCAGCACGACCCCGCTGGCGAGAGCGATCAGGTATGCGGTGTCCTCGTCGAGGATCCCCGCCGCCCCGAGACCGAGCAGCAGCGAGGGGATGAGCATCGCCAGGAGCATCCCGGAGGAGTGCTTCGCCCCGTGCCGGAGAGCTGCTCCGAGGCTCTCCCCCCGACCGTGCCGGGGCGAACGGCTCGCCACCGCGGCGGCGTAGAGATGCGCCAGCCAGAACACGACCGTGGTGCCGACGACGAAGGCGATGACATCGAGGTCGGTCTCCTCGTCGGCGGCGACGGCGATGAGCGCCGTCACGAGCACGACTCCGTACACGCCGTGCTCGCCGCTGTAGGCGTCGACGAGCCCGCGGGCGGGGCGCTTCGCGGCGGCGGCGATCCGCGCGGCGCGGGCGGGGGGCGCGGGATCAGGGCTCTCGGTCATGGCTCGAGGGTAGCGATCAGTGCGCGTGCCGTGCGGCCGAGCGGCGCAGCTCGCTGATCGCGCGGTCCGGGTCGGCGGCGCCGAAGACGGCGGATCCGGCGACGAACGTGTCGGCCCCCGCTTCGGCCGCGATCTCGATCGTCGAGGCCGAGATCCCGCCGTCGACCTGGAGCCACACCGACGAACCGCGCCGGCGGGCCTCGTCGGCGAGCCGGGCGAGCTTGGGCATCGTCTCGGGCATGAACGACTGCCCCCCGAACCCGGGTTCGACCGTCATGACGAGGATCTGATCGAACTCGTCGAGCACGTCGTAGAGGTTCTCGAGCGGCGTCGCGGGTTTGACCGCGACGCCGGCGCGCGCCCCGATCTCCCGCAGGCGGCGCGCCAGTGCCACCGGATCCGCCGCGGCCTCGAGGTGGAAGGTCACCGACGCGGCGCCGAGCTCGGCGTACTCCGGCGCCCACCGCTCGGGTGCGTCGATCATGAGGTGGACGTCGAGGGGCACCGGGCTGGTCTCCTGGATGCGGCCGACCATCTGCGGCCCGAACGTGAGGTTCGGGACGAAGTGATTGTCCATGACGTCGACGTGGACGAAGTCGGCCCCCGCGATGCGCGCGAGCTCGGCCTGCATGTTGACGAAGTCAGCGGCGAGGATGCTGGGGTTGACTCGGGGGGCGGCGGGAAGATCGTGGAGAGGGCGCACTCCCCCATTATCGCGAGCCGATAGGGTCGGCTCCGTGGATCCCATCCGCTCCATGCTCGAGTCCGTCCTCGCCGAGGTGCGCCCTGACGATGACGGCGCCGTCGCCGACTACATCCCCGCGCTGGCTGCCGCAGAGCCCGATCGGCTCGCGTTCGCCGTCGTCGGACCGCGCGGCCGTGTCACGGCCGTCGGCGACTCCGAGCATCTCTTCACGATCCAATCCGTCTCGAAGCCCTTCGTGCTTGCGGTGGCGCTCGAGCGTCTCGGGCGCGACGAGGTGCTGCGCCACGTCGGCGTCGAGCCCAGCGGCGAGCCCTTCAACGCGATCAGCCTCGAGCGGGGCACGGGTCGCCCCGCGAACCCCATGGTCAACGCGGGTGCGATCGCCACCTCGTCGCTCGTGGCCGAGGGCGACGCCGCAGCCCGGTCCGCGCAGGTGCTCGAGGTGCTCTCCCGCTTCGCGGGGCGCCCGCTGGACATCGACGAGGAGGTGTACCGCGGCGAATCCAACACCGGGCATCGCAATCGGGCGCTGGCCCATCTGCTGCGCTCGCACAATGTGATCGACGGCGACGTGGACACCGTCGTGGAGGCCTATTTCCGCCAGTGCTCGGTGCGCGTCACCGTGCACGACCTCGCCGTCATGGCGGGAACCCTCGCGTTCGGCGGCGTCAACCCCGTCACCGGGGAACGGGTCGTGCGCGAGGCGGTCGCGCGGGATGTCGTGTCCGTCATGGCCAGCTGCGGGATGTACGACTTCTCGGGCGAGTGGCTCCTCCGGGTGGGGATGCCGGCCAAGAGCGGGGTCAGCGGAGACCTTCTCGCCGTCGCGCCCTCGCAGTTCGGCGTCGCGAGCTTCAGTCCGCGCCTGGATCCCCATGGGAACAGCGTGCGCGGCATCCGCATCCTCGAGCGCCTCTCGCACGAGTTCGGCATGCACGTGTTCGAACCCCATGAGAGCATCGCCGACCCCGGCATCCGTGTCGAACGCGACCACGAGGGCATCCTGGTGCACCTCGGCGGCGAGCTGGCCTTCAGCGGTTCCGAGCGCGTGCTCGCCGTGCTGCGCGATCTCACGGAGGGATCGGCGGAGCATCTCCGCATCGACGCACGGGCCCTGGGGCGAGCGCATCCCGCCGCACTCGAGGTGCTGCGCGTGCAGCTGGCGCAGGACGGCGACCGGCTGCGGCTGATCGACTGACCCCGGTTCCCGGTTCGAGGACTATGCCACGCGCCGGAAGAGGGCGATGAACATCGCGTCGGTCCCGTGACGGTGCGGCCACAGCTGCGCCGGACCGGGACCCGCGGGGGCGTCCCCCAGGTCGAGGGGCACGCGCGAGATGCCGCCGAGGATGCCTCGGGTGTCGAGCGCCTCGATGGCGCCGCTCGCCCTGCGCGCCCCCTCCGTGACGATCGCGGTCGTCTCGGCGAGGTGCGGAGAGCACGTGACGTAGGCGAGGATGCCGCCGGGCGCCAGCGCCCGCACGCCCGCGTCGAAGAGCTCCTCCTGCAGCGCGGAGAGCTCCGCGACATCGGCGGGCTGTTTGCGCCAGCGCGCCTCGGGACGCCGGCGCAGCGCCCCGAGCCCCGTGCAGGGGGCGTCCACGAGCACGCGGTCGTACAGCCCCGCCGCCGCGGCGGCGCGGTCCCGTCCGTCCTCCTCCGACACCGGCACCTCGGTCGGCAGCCCCGCCACCGCGCGGCGCACGAGGCCCGCCCGGGCGGGGACCGGTTCGTTCGCCTCGAGGCTCGCCCCGCCGGCCAGCGCCTCGGCGCCGAGCAGCGCCGTCTTGCCGCCCGGTCCCGCGCACAGATCCAGCCACCGCTCGCCCGCGCGCACGGGCATCGCACGCGAGAGCGCCAGGGCGGCCAGCTGCGAGCCCTCGTCCTGCACGCGGAGGAGGCCGTTCGACGCGGTCATCAGCGGCTCGGGGTCGCCGCCGCCGACGCGGAAACCGACGGGAGAGGCCGCGGTGCGCCGAGCCCGCTCGGGCGGTTCCGCAAGCCCCGGCAGAGCCGCCATCGTCACCGTCGGCGAGACGTTGTCGGCGGCGAGGAGCGCTTCCAGCTCGCCTTCACGCCCCTCCGCGGCAAGCGCCCGGTGGAGGGCCCGCACGATCCACGCGGGATGCGCGTGGTCGAGCCCGAGTCGTTCGGCGTTGTTGCGGGCCCTCTCCAGCACCCGGGCCCGCCATGTGCCGGGGTCCTCCCGGGAGATCGCCCGCAGCACGCCGTTGGCGAACCCCGTCGCGGCACGACCGGCGTGCGCGCGGACGAGCTCGACGCCCTCGTTCACGGCGGCGTGCGACGCGACCCTCGTCGAGAGGATCTGGTGCGCGCTCAGCCGCAACGCGTCGAGCACGGGCGGGTCGATGCGCTCCACGGAACGGGAGGCCGCCACCTCGATGACCGCGTCGTAGTACCCGCATCGACGCAGGGTCCCGTAGGTCAGCTCCGTCGCGAGGGCCGCATCGGCGGTGTTCAGCGCGGCGCGGGAGATCGCCGCCGGCAGCAGGAGGTTGGCGTACGCGTCGGACTCCGACACGGCACGGATGACGTCGAAGGCGACCCGGCGGGAGGGCTGGACCTTCACGAGTCGGCCCGCAGGACGGGCAACCGCAGGCCCCGCCACCAGTCGCCGGCCGACATCGCGCCCTTGCCCGCGGGCTGGACCTGCTCGACCACGATCGCGTGCGTGCCCGTGCCCACCAGCACCTCGCGCCCGACCGCGGCGAACTCCCCCGGCGGCAGAGACACATCGGCAGTGTGCTCCCGCACGCCCAGGATCTTCAGGCGCTGCCCGTTGACGGTGGTGAACGCGCCCGGCTCGGGCGTCGTGCCCCGCACGCGGGACAGCACGGCCGCGGCATCCTCGCCCCATCGCACGCGCGCGTCGTCGAGCGTCAGCTTCGGCGCGTAGGTGGGGGTGCCCTCCTGCGGCACGGCCTGCGCGCGTCCGTCGGCGATGTCGGCGACGACATCCCGCAACAGCTCCGCCCCGAGGCCCGACAGGTCCTCCAGGACGTCTCCCGCGACGGCCCGGGGACCCACCGCGTACTCGCGCATGCCGAGCACCTCGCCGGCGTCGAGCTCGGCGACGAGCCGGAAGACGCTGACGCCCGTCAGGGAGTCGCCGGCGATCAGGGAGTGCTGCACGGGAGCCGCCCCCCGCCACCGCGGCAGGAGCGAGAAGTGCAGGTTGATCCAGCCGTGTTCGGGAGCGCTCAGCAGCGGTTCGCGCACGAGGCCGCCGTAGGCGACGATGACGCCGAGCTCGGGCCGCAGCGCCGTGATGCGCCGGCCCGCGTCCGCATCGAGCGAGGCGGCCCGCACGACGGGCAGCCCCAGCTCCTCCGCTGCGACGGCGATCGGCGAGGGGGTGAGCGTGCGCCTGCGGCCGAGAGGGGCGTCGGGGCGCGTCACCACGGCGGCGATCTCATGATCGGATGCCGCGAGGACGCGCAGCGAGGGAACGGCGGGTGCGGGGGTGCCCGCGAAGACGATGCGCATCGTTCCTTTCCTACAGTTCGGGATCGGGCACGTCGACCCGCACTCTGAGTGTATTGCGGGGTGCCGCGCCTCGCGGCGAACGTCGACCCCGGACGGAGGCGGCGACGACGGACGCGCGCAGCGCGCGGGCGACGTCCGCGCCGTGCGCGTAGTCGAACCGCACGATCGCACGGGCCCTCGGCGGGGCTCCCCGCTCACGCTCCCCCGGCGGCACGTCGACGGGGCCGAGGATGGCGTCGGCGGCGAGCGGGACGTGAGCACGCAGGTCCGACAGGGCCTTCTCCACAGCCGTGGGCTCTCCCTCGACCGCTGCGACACGCGCCGTCGGCGGCATCCGCAGGGGCGCTCGCTCCTCGAGCTCCGCGGCGGCGAAGGCGGGCTGCGTCCACGTCGCGAGCGCCCGGGCGATCCGCCCCGCGACGCCGACCAGGTGAACGGGCGCGCCGGGGGCTGCGAGGGCCGCGGCGTTCGACCACCAGCGCAGACAGTCCTCGGCGATGCGCAGCGACTCGGCCATCAGCATCCGCTCGCCGTCCAGCAGGAGCACGGCTCGATACCCGCCCTCCGCCTCGGGTTCCGCGCCGCGCGTCGCGATGACGAGCGCGGGCGCCGCCGCGACGGAGCGGATGGGGTGGGTCCCGTCCGCGACGATGACGCGGGTACCGGGGAATGCGCGACCGAGCTCGTCGGCCGTGCGGGTGCTGCCGGAGGAGGCGAGCCGCAGTGTCGTGCCGTCGCAGGATGCGCATCGCCAGGCCATCGCGGTGCGCCCGCACCACCGGCAGACGGGTGGGGCGTCCTTGCGCGGCGCGTGGAGCGGGCCGGCGCAGTGGACGCACCGGGCGGGTCGCCGGCAGTCGCCGCAGACCAGCGACGGCGCGTAGCCCGGCCTCGCCACCTGCACCAGCACGGGCCCGCTCTCGAGGGCCTCTCGGGCCGCGGCGAACGCCGCCGAGGGAATGCGGGCGCCGGGACGCTCCCCCTCGCGCGTCGCGCTCAGGATGACGCGGGGGGCGTACTTGCGCTTCGGCGCGGCCTCCTCCACCCAGCCGATCCGCACGAGCCGTTCGACGTCGCTCGTGCGCGTGTGGCCCGCCAGCAGCAACGCGCCCCCGTCGAGGCCCTGGCGCACGAGCGCCGCGTCGCGGGCGTGCACGTAGGGGGCGAGCGGTTCGTCGAGCAGGGGGTCGCCGTCGTCCCACACCGCGACGAGGCCCGGGCGGTGCACGGGCGAATAGACGCTCGAGCGGTTCCCGATCACGACGACGGGCCGGCGCTCGAGGATCCTCAGATACCCGCGGTAGCGATCCGCGGCCGGTCGGGCCGCGTCGTCCCGCACCAGGTCCTGCGGCGGAACGAGTCCCTCCAGCGCCCGCTCGATCTGGTCGAGGTCCCGGTGGTCGGGCACGACGACGACGGCGCTGCGTCCCCCCGCGAGGGTGTGCGCCGCGGCGGCCGCGAGCAGCACGGCCCACGCGCCACTCCCCGATTGGGCGTGGGTGCGCGCCGGCCTGGCGGGGGCGTCGAGCGCGACGCGTTTGTCGGCGTCCAGCGCCGCGGTCAGCGCGGGATACGTCTCGAGCACGGCCCGGGCCCATTCGGTGCCCGGCGCGGAGGACGCCGATCCGGTGACGGGTGCGGCGTCGCCCGCGGCCTCGGCATCCGCGGGCGGGCCGGACACCGCCTGCGCCTCGGCATCCCGGCGGGCGACCCACGCCTTCTCGACGCGCACCTGGCGCTTCGGGATCACCAGTCGAAGGATGTCGGAGGCTGATCCGGCGGCACGGTCGGCGACCCGGCGGGCGAGCGCGTACAGCGACGGGGGAAGGACTCGGACCGAGGACACGACGGTATCGATCTCCGACAGCGGCCGGTCGGGGTCGACCGCCTCGCCCCGCTCCACGACGTACGCATCGACGATGCGTCCGGCGGTGCGCAGCGGAACCCTGACCCGGATGCCGGGGACGATCTCCTCGTCCATCGCATCGGGGATCGCGTAATCGAAGAGGCGATCCAGCTGCGGCAGCGGCGAGTCCAGCAGCACGCGAGCGACGGCGCGGCCGCCCACGCTCAGATCCCGGCGGCGGCGCGCAGGTCGTCGACGCGGTCGAGCCGCTCCCAGGTGAACTCGTCCAGCTCGCGGCCGAAGTGACCGTAGGAGGCCGTACGCGCGTAGATGGGCCGCAGCAGATCGAGGTCCTCGATGATCGCGGCGGGGCGCAGGTCGAACACCTCGCGGATGGCCGCGGTGATGGCCTCGTCCGACACCGTGCCCGTGCCGAAGGTCTCCACGTAGATCCCGACCGGGCGCGCCTTGCCGATCGCGTAGGCCACCTGCACCTCGAGGCGCTCGGCGAGCCCCGCGGCTACGGCGTTCTTCGCGACCCACCGCATCGCGTAGGCCGCGGAGCGGTCGACCTTCGACGGGTCCTTGCCGCTGAAGGCCCCGCCGCCGTGGCGGGCCGCTCCCCCGTAGGTGTCGATGATGATCTTGCGGCCGGTCAGGCCCGCATCCCCCTTGGGACCGCCGACGAGGAACGGGCCGGCGGGGTTGATGTAGTAGCTGACATCGGGCAGGTCGAGCCCGCTTTCCGCGAGCACCGGATCGATGACCTCCCGGCGCACGGCGCGGCGGAGGTCTTCCTGGCTGATGTCGGGGTGGTGCTGCGTCGAGAGCACGACGGACTCCACGGTCTTGGGAGTGTGGCCGTCGAAGCCCAGCGTCACCTGGGTCTTGCCGTCGGGGCGGAGGAAGGGGAGCCTGCCGTCGCGCCGCGTGTCGGCCAGCCGCTCCGCCATGCGGTGCGCGATCCAGCTCGCCATCGGCATGTACTGGGGCGTCTCGGCGGTGGCGAAGCCGAACATGATGCCCTGGTCGCCCGCGCCCTGCTCGTCGTGCGGATCGACCGAGCGCTGCTCGCGCTGCTCGAACGCCTTGTTGACGCCCGCCGCGATGTCGGACGACTGCGCGCCGATGGAGACGCTGACACCGCACGAGTCGCCGTCGAAGCCCGTCTCGCTCGAGGTGTAACCGATGCGGTTCACGACATCGCGCACGATCGCGGGGATCTCCACATAGGCGGAGGTCGACACCTCTCCCGCGACGTGCACCAGACCCGTCGTGACGAGGGTCTCGACGGCCACTCGACCGTGCGGATCCTCGGTCAGGATCGCGTCCAGGATGCTGTCGGAGATCTGGTCGCAGATCTTGTCGGGATGCCCCTCGGTGACAGACTCCGACGTGAACAGCCGCAGAGCACTCACCGGATCAGGCGGAGCGCAGGCGCAGCTTGTCCTCGGCGATCTCGTGCAGCGCGATCGTGAGGGGCTTGTCCTCGACGGAGGAGTCGACCAGCGGGCCGACGTTGTCGAAGAGGTTCCCCTCGTGCAGGTCGGAGTAGTAGTCGTTGATCTGCCGGGCGCGGCGCGCCGCGAAGATCACCAGCTGATACTTCGAGATCGGCTCGCCGTTCGCGTCGACCTTGTTGAGAAGGGACTCGATGGGGGGCTCGATGATGCCCTGGTTCGTTCCGGCCATGGCGGAATCCTCTCGATCGGGGGTCCGGACGCGAGTGCTCCGGAAATCTCGGGTGCCCGGCGGCGCGAAGCGCGCCCCTCACGGCATCCGACCAGTCTACGCGACGCGGCACGGGACCCGCCGCTCGACGCTCCTCAGCGCGACAGCAACTGGCGCCGGGAGCTGATGACGCCGGTGTCGAACCCCGCGAGGTGCAGACCCCCGTGGAAGCGCGCGTGCTCGATCTTGATGCACCGGTCCATGACGACCGCGAGCCCCGCCTCTTCGGCGACGGCCGCGGCATCCTCGTTCCAGGAGCCGAGCTGCAGCCAGAGGGCGCTCGCGCCCGCATCGACGGCCTCGCGGGCGACCCCGGGCAGGTCGTCGTGCCGACGGAAGACGTCGACGATGTCGGGCACGACGGGGAGGTCCGCGAGCGACGCGTAGACGGGCCGGCCGAGGATGCTCTTCGCCCGCGGATTGACGAAGTAGACGTCGTACGGCGACGAGCCGAGCAGGTACGTCGCGACGAAGAAGCTCGCGCGCGCGGCGTTCTCGGAGGCGCCGACGATCGCGACGGACTTCGCGCGCCGGAGGATCTCGTACCGCTCCTGGGCGCCGGGCGCCCGCCAGGTCCGCTCCGACGAAGCCGGGGCCGCCGCGCCCGGAAGGGCGCACGCGACGACGGGCTGCGGGGGAAGTTCGCACGATGCGCTCAACGCGTCACTCCTGTCGCTGCGGTGAGAGCCTGGTCGAGGTCCCACAGGATGTCCTCGGCGTCCTCGAGGCCCACCGAGATGCGGATGAGATCCGCCGGCACCCCCGCGGTCACGAGCTGCGCCGCACTCAGCTGCTGGTGCGTCGTCGAGGCCGGGTGGATGACGAGGGTGCGGGCGTCCCCGATGTTCGCGAGGTGCGAGGCGAGGCGGAGCGAGTCGATGAGCGCCTCGCCGGTGCGCCGGGCGGCCGCGAGCCTCTGCTCCTCGGCGTCGAAGTCGCCCGTCGGGCGCACCCCGAACGCGAAGACGGAGCCGGGACCGAGCGGCAGGTACTTCTCGGCGCGGGCGCGGTGCGGGTGTGCGGGCAGGCCCGCCCACGTGACGAACGAGACGCGGGGGTCCGAGTCCAGCCATTCGGCGACGATGCGGGCGTTCGCGAGGTGCGCGTCGATCCGCTGCGGAAGGGTCTCCACGCCCTGCAGCAGCAGGAAGGCGGAGTGGGGGGCCAGGGCGGGCCCGATGTCGCGCAGCTGCTCGGAGCGCAGCTTGGTGAGGAACCCGTACTCGCCGAAGTTGTCCCACCAGCTGATGCCGCCGTACGACGCGACGGGCTCGGTCATCTGGGGGAACCTGCCGTTGCCCCAGTCGAACGTGCCCTTCTCCACCACGACGCCGCCGAGGGTCGTCCCGTGACCGCCGAGGAACTTCGTCACCGAGTGGATGACGATGTCGGCGCCGTGCTCGAGCGGACGCGCCAGGTAGGGCGTCGCGAGCGTCGAGTCCACCACGAGCGGGATGCCGGCGGCGTGTGCCACCTCGGCGAGCCCCTCGATATCGGCGATCTCGCCGGAGGGGTTGCCGATCGTCTCGACGTAGAGCACCTTCGTCTCCGGCCGGATCGCGGCGGCGTAGTCGGCCGGGTCGCTCGATGCGACGAACGTCGTGTCGACGCCGAAGCGCCGCAGCGTCACGTCCAGCTGCGTCACCGTGCCGCCGTAGAGCTGCGCCGAGGCCACGACGTGGTCGCCCGCGCCCGTGAGGGCCGCGAACGTGATGAACTCCGCGCTCATCCCGGATGCCGTCGCGACGGCTCCGATGCCGCCCTCGAGCGAGGCCAGACGCTCCTCGAGCGCGGCGACGGTGGGATTGCCGATGCGCGAGTAGATGTTGCCGTACTTCTGCAGCGCGAAGAGGTTCGCGGCATCCGCGGCGTCGTCGAAGACGAACGACGAGGTCTGATAGATCGGCACCGCGCGGGCACCCGTGGCGGCGTCGGGCGTGCCGCCCGCGTGCAGGGCGCGGGTGCGGAACCCGAACCGGTGGTCTTCGCTCATGTCTTCTCTCTGATGGGGTGCGCGTCGCTCAGGCGTCGGCGAGGACGGCGGCGATCTGCTCGACCGCCCAGGGGTTCTGGAGGGAGGTGGTGTCGCCCAGAGGGTGCGGGTCGCGACCGGCGCGGCGATCCCGTTCAGCCTCCCACAATTGTGCGAGGAGTCGGCGCAGGATCTTTCCCGAACGGGTCTTCGGCAGCTCGGGCACGACGACGAGGTGCCGGGGCTTCGCGATCGGTCCGATCTCGTGCGCGACGTGCGCGCGCAGCGCGTCGGGAGCGACGTCGCCCGCGCCGGAGGCCACCACGAAGGCGGCCACGGCGTGACCCGTGACGGGGTCGTCGACCGCCGCCACCCCGGCCTCCCCCACCGACGGATGCGCCACGAGGGCGGATTCGATCTCGATCGTCGACATCCGGTGTCCCGACACGTTCAGCACGTCGTCGAGTCGGCCGAGGATCCAGACGTAGCCGTCGGCATCCACCGTCGCGCCATCGCCGGCGACGTAGAAGCCGCCGTGCTCGCCGCGCCCGGCGTACTGGGCCCAGTACGAGTCGCGATACCGCCGCGGGTCGCCCCACACGGTGCGCGCCATCCCGGGCCAGGGCCGCCGCACGACGAGGGTCCCCGAGCGTCCCGGCGCGACCTCCCGCCCCTCTTCGTCGACGACGGCCGCGTCGATGCCGGGGAGCGGCACGGAGGCGGAGCCCGGCTTCAGGGTCGTCGCGCCGGGCAGCGGCGCGATCATCGCCGCACCGGTCTCGGACTGCCACCAGGTGTCCACGACGGGCAGCTCGCCACGCCCGAACGCATCCCGGAACCAGACCCACGCGGCGGGGTTGATCGCCTCGCCGACCGTGCCGAGAAGGCGCAGCGACGAGAGGTCGTGGCCGGCCGGCAGGGTGTCGCCGAACCACGTCATGAAGGTGCGGATGAGGGTCGGCGCCGTGTAGTACACGGTCACGCCGTAGCGCTCGATGATCTCGAGGTGCCGCTCCCGGTGCGGGGTGTCGGGGGTGCCCTCGTAGATGACCTGCGTCAGGCCGTTGGAGAGCGGGCCGTAGATCTCGTAGGTGTGCGCCGTGACCCACGCCAGGTCGGCGGTGCACCAGTGGACGTCGTCCGGCTTGGCGTCGAAGTGCGCCCAGTGGGCCCAGCTCGCATGGGCGAGGTACCCGCCACCGGTGTGGACGAGCCCCTTCGGCCTGCCGGTCGTGCCCGAGGTGTAGATGATGAACAGGGGATGCTCGGCGTCGAAGGCCTGCGGCTCGTGCACGTCGGATGCCGTGTCTACGACGTCGTGCCACCACACGTCGCGCCCGCCCCGCCAGGGCACGTCCTGGCCGGTGCGGCGCACCACGAGGACGTGCTCGACGTGAGCGAGCCCCTCGACCGCCTCGTCGGCGGCGGACTTGACCTCCACGGCGGCACCGCGGCGGTACTGGCCGTCGGTGGTCACCAGCAGCTTCGCGCCGGTGTCCTCGACGCGGAACCGCAGCGCCTCGGCGGAGAATCCCCCGAAGACGAGCGAGTGCACGGCGCCGATGCGCGCGCAGGCCAGCGCGATGACGACGGTCTCGACGAGCACCGGCAGGTAGACCACGACGCGGTCGCCGGGCTGGATGCCGAGGGCGATCAACCCGTTCGCGGCCCGCGCGACGCGGCGCTGCAGGTCCGCGTAGGTCACGCTCGTCCGGTCGCCCGGCTCGCCCTCGAAATGGAGCGCCACCTTCTGCCCTCGCCCCGCCTCCACGTGCCGGTCGACGCAGTTGTAGGCGACGTTCAGGCGCCCGCCGACGAACCAGCGTGCGGCGGGCACGGACAGCTCGCCGTCGTCGCCGCGCACGGGCGGCTCCCACTCGTGCGGGGCATCCCACGGCGTCGCCCAGTCGAGCCGGCGGGCAGCGTCCTCCCAGAAGGCGATCGGGTCGGCCGCGGCGTCGGCGTACGCGTCGGCGCCCACGTTCGCCTGCGCCGCGAAGCCCTCGGAAGGCGGGTAGGCACGCGTCTCGACCAGGCGTGCTTCCTCCGTGGGAGCCGCGCTCCCCGTGACGGCATCGCTCACGTCAGATCCACCGGCGCAGCAGGTACTTCTGGACGACGCTCAGGATGCCGTTGGTCAGCGTCCCGAGAAGCGCCAGCAGCACGATCGCGAGAAGGATGCGGTCCACCCGTCCCGTGGACTGCGAGTCCGTCAGGAGCCAGCCGAGTCCCATGGAGGCCGCGATCAGCTCGGCGGCGACGAGGAAGAGCCAGGACTGCGCCAGCGCGAGCCGCAGCCCCGACATGATGGCGGGCACGACGGAGGGCAGCTGCACCGTGCGGAACAGGGAGAACCCGCGCAGGCTGAACGAGCGGGCCATCTCCACCGAGTGGGGATCGACCTGGCGCAGCGCCAGGCTCACAGTCGTGAAGACGGGGAAGAAAGCCCCGATCGCGATGAGGGCGACCTTCGAGTCCTCGCCGATCCCCATCCAGAGCAGCAGCAGCGGCACGAGCGCGAGCGACGGGATCGCACGGAACGCCGCGAGGATCGGGCTGAGGAGGATGTCGCCCGACTTCGTCAGCCCGACGATGGCCGCACCCGCGAGCCCGACGACCGAGCCGATCGCGAAGCCGAGCAGCACGCGCTGCACCGAGATCGCGATGTGGATCCAGAGGTCGCCGCTGTCCGCGAGCTGGACGGCCGCCTGGAGGACGGTGGCAGGCGGGGGCAGTCGGTAGGGCGGCACGAGTCCGGACGTCGTGACGACCTGCCAGACGCCGAGGATCGCCAGGGGCAGGACGAGTCCGCCGACGACCCTGACGGCGCGTCGTTCCCAGAACGGACGCGGCGCCGAGCCCGGACGCGCGGGGGCGTCCGGGCTCGTGCTCGTGCGGGTGGGGGCGGAGGTCATCGGCCCTCTGTCGCCTTCTCGGCGAACGTCGCGTTCACGATGGTGTCGAGCGCACGATCGATCTCCGCCTGACCGCCCTGGACGGCGTCGGAGGCGACGAGCACCGGCGCGATGACGCGGAGCACATCCAGCTGCGCCTCACCGGGGACGCCGCTCACGTCGAGGTTGGAACGCTCCTGGATGACGGTGTTCGCCACCTCGATGTCGATGCCCGCGACCTCGGCGAGCAGGGCCGCGGTCTCCTCCGGGTTCTCCAGCGCCCAGGCACGGGCGTCCTCGTAGGCGTCGACGACGACCTGCGCGACATCGGCGTGCTCGGTGATGAACTCCTCGGTCGCGTTGAGGAACCCGTAGGAGTTGAAGTCGACGTTCCGGTAGATCAGCTGCGCGCCCGACTCGACCTCGGCGGCCGCCATGATCGGGTCGAGGCCCGACCACGCATCCACCGAACCGGCGTCGAGGGCCGCCCGGCCGTCGGCGTGCTGCAGATTCTGCACCTGGATGTCATCGACCGACAGACCCTCGGTCTCGAGCGCCTGCAGCAGGAAGAAGTAAGGGTCGGTGCCCGCGGTGGCGGCGACGGACTTGCCGGCCAGGTCGGCGACCGATGTGATGTCGCTGCCCTCCGGAACGACGATCGCCGCCCACTCCGGCTGCGAGTAGATGTCGATGACCTGGATGGGCGAACCGTTCGCGCGAGCGAGCAGCGCCGCCGAGCCGGCGGTGGAGCCGACGTCGATCGATCCGGCGCGGAGGAACTCGTTGGCCTTGTTGGATCCGGCCGACTGCACCCACTCGACGGTGACGCCCTCGCCGAGTGCCTCCTCCAGAAGGCCCTGCTCCTTGATGATGAGGCTCAGCGGGTTGTACGTGGCGAAGTCGATCGACAGGGTGTCGGTGGACCACTCCTGGGCCCCGTCGGCGGCACCGGAGTCGGATGCCGTGGCGTTCTCCCCCGCGACGCAGCCCGTCGCCATCAGCATCATCGCACCCGCGATCGCGATCGTAGGTACGGTGCGGCGGATGATGGCGCTCATCGGGTCTCCTCGGAGCTGTCGTGGGTGTGGTGATGGGTGTCGACGCCGAGCCCTTGCAGGAGCTCGGCGCGCAACTCTGTGAAGGCACGGTCGGCGCGGTCGCGCGGGCGGTGCCCGGGGACGGCGATCGTGCGCGCGATCGAGCCCTCCGCCGTGTCGTCCCCGATCGAGCGCAGCAGGAGCACCCGATCGGCCAGGAAGAGGGCCTCCTCGACGTCATGCGTGACGAGGATGACGGTCGTCGGCTGCGCGGAGTGGACATCCAGCAGCAGATCCTGCATGCGCAGCCGCGTCAGGGCGTCCAGGGCGCCGAACGGCTCGTCGAGCAGCAGCACCTCCGGATTGCGCGCGAGGGCTCGGGCGAGCGAGGCGCGCTGCGCCATGCCGCCGGAGACCTCACGCGGCTTCTGATCGGCGGCGTGGGACAGACCGACCAGGTCGAGAAGCTCCGCGACGCGGGAACGGCCGGACCGGGCACCGCGCGGCAGGCCGAGCTCGATGTTCTGCGCGAGCGTGCGCCACGGCAGGAGGCGCGGCTCCTGGAAGGCGACGGCGGTACGGGCGTCGGTGTCCGCCACCGGCTCGCCGGAGACGCGGATCGTCCCGGTCGTGGGGACGTCGAGACCGCCGAGCAGTCGCAGCAGCGTGGACTTGCCGCAGCCCGAGGGCCCGACGACGGCGAGGATCTCGCCCGCGGGCACCTCGAGGTCGACACCGCGGAGCACATCGCGTGCGCCCTGTGCCGTGCCGAACGTGCGGGAGACGGCATCCAGCAGCACTCCGTCACGTCGCGCGGGAGCAGCGCGGAGCGACGGGCGGCTGTCGATGACGGTTGCGGACACAGACTCATCGTTCCGGACGGCGCCGCGAACCCGAATTCGTGTGTAACTTTACGAAACCCAGGCGCGGCCCCTAGTCAGGGTGTGGAGGGAGCCTGCACGAGGGCGACGACCTCGCGAGCGGCCGTCGCGACATCCGCGTTCACGACCCGGTGGTCGAACTCGCTCTGCGCCGCGAGCTCGCGCTTCGCGGTCCGCAGGCGGCGGGCTCGCTCCTCGGGCCCCTCCGTGCCTCGGCCGATGAGCCGCGTGACCAGCTCGTCCCAGCTGGGCGGGAGGAGGAACACGAGCATGGCCGACGGATCGGCCGCCCGCACCTGGCGCGCTCCCTGCAGGTCGATCTCCAGCAGCACGCTCCGGCCCTCCTCGAGCGCGCGCGCGATCGGCTCCCGGGGCGTTCCGTAGCGGAAACGGTTGTGCACCGTCGCGTGCTCGAGCAGCTCGCCGGCGGCGATCATCCGATCGAACTCGGCGTCGTCGACGAAGAAGTAGTGCACGCCGTGCTCCTCGCCCGGCCGCGGCGGCCGGGTCGTGGCGGAGACGGAGAGGAGCATCTCGGGATGGTGCTGCTGGATGTGCGCGGCGACCGTGCCCTTGCCCACGGCGGTCGGCCCCGCGAGGACGACGAGGCGACTGCGCCCGGGCCGCGCCGCGGGCTCGGGGAATCGGTCGTCGAGGAACGTCTGCAGGTCCACCCGCTGGCGCGCTCCCAGCCCTCCGAGCCGTTTGACCGGCGAGATGCGCAGGTCGGCGAGGATCCGGTCGCGCTTGCCCTCGCCGATCGCCGGGATGCACGTGAGGAAGTCGGGCACGCGCATCGCGGCCGCGGCCGAATCCGCGTCGCGCCACGCGCGCCGCAGCATCTCCTGGGGGCTGATGACGCGGGTCGCCACGTCCCGCTTGAGCGCGGCGCGCTCCCGGCGAGCGGCGACCGCCTTGCGCGAGGCGGCGGCCCGATCGACCTCGGGCGGGCGCGACGAACCCGTCTTCGGCTCAACCGTCTCAGCCACGTGCGCCTCCCGTGCGTGCTCGTGTCGCCTCGATGGCTGCCTCCAGTGCCTTCGGACCGGCCGAGAGGATGCTTCTGCTCTCGCTCGCGAGGACGGCCGGGGACAACGGCCCGAAGATCTCTTCGAGGTCTTCCGGACGGGCGCCCTGGTGGCCGAACCCGGGTGCGAGGATCGGGGCGACGGGGTCGATCGTATCGGGAAGCCCGGCGGCGCGCCTGTCCACGGTTGCACCGACGACGAATCCCGCTCCGGCCCAGGACCCGGCCGGGGTGTGCGCCGCGTTGAACGCCGTGACCTCCCGCACGATCCTGCCGGCGACGGTGTCGCGCACGCCATCACGGCCGGAGACCGCCGCGCCCTGCACCGCGGCGCCCTCCGGATTGCTCGTCGCGGCCAGCACGAAGACACCCTTGCCGTGGGCCGCGGCCAGCGCCAGGGTGCCCTCGAGCGCTCCCGCCCCCAGGTACGGGGAGACGGTGAGCGCATCCGCCTCGAGCGGCGATCCCGGGAGCAGCCACGCGGCCGCATACGCGTCCATCGTCGTGCCGATGTCGCCGCGCTTGGCGTCCGCGATCGTGATCAGCCCCCGCTCCCGTGCCGCCGACAGCACCGCCTCCAGGGCGGCGAAGCCGGCGGACCCGAATCGTTCGAAGAAGGACACCTGGGGCTTGACGATCCCCGCCCGCCCGGCCGCGGCATCCACGACGCGCTCGCCGAACCGCCGCACGCCGTCGGCGCTCACGGGCAGGCCCCATGCCTCGAGCAGGTGCAGGTGCGGGTCGATCCCGACGCACAGGTGCCCGTGCGCCGCGATCGCCCCGCGCACCCGGTCCCCGAAGGTGGGTGCGCTCACGCTCGTGCGGCCCGGTCCGCGGCGTACTCCTGCAGGCTCCTCACGTTGAACCCGTCGCCGATCGCGTCCATCGCGCTGACGGCGGCGCCGAGCACCGCGATCGTGGTGAAGAGTGCCTTGTCGGCGGCGACCGCGGCGGCGCGGATCTCGTAGCCGTCGGCACGCGCCGACCGCCCCGAGGGGGTGTTCACGACGATGTCGATCTCGCCCGCGTTGATCAGGTCGACGATGTTCGGCTCGGACGAGCCGGCCGTCTCGCTGTACTTGGCCACGATGCGCACGTCGATGCCGTTGCGGGCGAGGATCTCCGCCGTGCCCTCCGTCGCCACCAGATCGAAGCCCAGCTGCCGCAGGCGGTGGGCGGGCAGGATGACGGCGCGCTTGTCGCTGTCGGCCACCGAGATGAACACGGTCCCCGACGTCGGCATGCCGCCGTACGCCGCCTCCTGGCTCTTGGCGAACGCCGTCGGGAAGTCGCGGTCTATCCCCATGACCTCGCCCGTCGAGCGCATCTCGGGGCCCAGCACGGAGTCGACGATGTGGCCCTCCTTCGTGCGGAAGCGCTTGAAGGGCAGGACGGCCTCCTTCACCGACACCGGGGAGTCCAGCGGCACGCGCGAGCCGTCGACGGCGGGCAGCAGCCCCTCGTCCTTCAACTCGGCGATGCGCGTGCCGGCCATGATGCGCGACGCGGCCTTGGCGAGCGGGATGCCGAGCGCCTTCGAGACGAACGGCACCGTGCGGCTGGCGCGGGGGTTGGCCTCGATGACGTACAGCACGCCCGCGCTGATGGCGAACTGCACGTTCAGAAGGCCCCGCACGCCGACTCCCTCGGCGATCGCCAGCGTCGCCTCGCGGACGCGGTCGATCTCGGTGCGGCCGAGCGAGATGGGCGGAAGCGTGCAGCTCGAGTCACCCGAGTGGATGCCCGCCTCCTCGATGTGCTCCATGACGCCCCCGATGTACAGCTCGGAGCCGTCGTAGAGGGCATCGACGTCGATCTCGATCGCGTCGTCCAGGAAACGGTCCACCAGCAACGGCTGTCCGGGCCCGATAATCGCCTGATCGGCGATCCGCACGAAGTAGTCCCGGATGCTGGGGGTGTCGTAGACGATCTCCATCCCGCGGCCGCCCAGCACGAAGCTGGGGCGGACGAGGACGGGGTAGCCGATGTCCTCGGCGATGCGAACGGCGCCCTCGACGTCGGTGGCCGTTCCGTTGCGGGGCGCGACGAGACCCGCGCGGTCGAGCAGGCGCGAGAACAGCTCGCGCTCCTCGGCCAGGTCGATCGCCTCGGGGCTCGTGCCGAGGATGCGGTATCCGGCATCCTGGATGCCCTTGGCAAGGCCCAGCGGCGTCTGGCCGCCCAGCTGGCAGACGACCCCGAGGATCTCGCCCGACGCCGCCTCGGCGTGCAGCACCTCGAGCACGTCCTCGAGCGTGAGCGGCTCGAAGTACAGGCGGTCGGAGGTGTCGTAGTCCGTCGAGACGGTCTCCGGGTTGCAGTTGACCATGACGGTCTCGTATCCCGCGTCGGCGAGGGCGAACGACGCGTGGACGCACGAGTAGTCGAACTCGACGCCCTGCCCGATGCGGTTCGGCCCGGACCCGATGATGACGACCTTCGTGCGCTCCGACGGGGTGACCTCGGTCTCGCTGTCGTAGCTGGAGTAGTGGTAGGGCGTGAGCGCCGGGAACTCCCCCGCGCAGGTGTCGACCGTCTTGTAGACGGGGCGGATGCCGGCGGCATAGCGCCGCTCGCGCACCCGCTCCTCGCTCATCCCCCGCAGCTGCGCGAGCTGGGCGTCCGAGAAGCCGTGCTCCTTCGCCAGCCGAAGCGTCGCGGCGTCGAGCTCCGGGGCGGTGCGCACGTGCTCGGCGACCTCGTTGATGAGCGCGATCTGGTCGAGGAACCACGGGTCGATCGCCGTCGCCTCGAACGCCTGCTCGATGCTCGCGCCCTTGCGCATCGCCTGCTGCAGCACGACGATCCGCCCATCCGTGGGCGTCTTGGAGACCTCGAGCAGCTCCTCCACCGAGCGGGGCTCCTCGCCCCAGTGGAAGCTCGACCCGCGCTTCTCGAGCGAACGCAGCGCCTTCTGAAGAGCCGTGGCGTAGTTGCGGCCGATCGCCATGGCCTCGCCGACCGACTTCATGGTGGTCGTCAGCGTCGTGTCGGCGGCCGGGAACTTCTCGAACGCGAAGCGGGGAACCTTGACCACGACGTAGTCGAGCGTGGGCTCGAAGCTGGCCGGCGTCACCTTGGTGATGTCGTTCGGGATCTCGTCGAGGCGGTACCCGATCGCGAGCTTGGCGGCGATCTTGGCGATCGGGAACCCCGTGGCCTTCGACGCCAGGGCCGACGAGCGCGAGACGCGGGGGTTCATCTCGATCACGATGATGCGTCCCGAGGCCGGGTCCACCGCGAACTGGATGTTGCAGCCGCCGGTGTCCACACCGACGGCGCGGATGATGTCGATGCCGATATCGCGGAGCTTCTGGTACTCACGGTCGGTGAGCGTGAGGGCCGGGGCGACCGTGATCGAGTCGCCCGTGTGCACGCCGACGGGATCGACGTTCTCGATCGAGCAGACGACGACCGTGTTGTCGGCCATGTCGCGCATGAGCTCGAGCTCGTACTCCTTCCATCCCAGGATCGACTCCTCGAGCAGCACCTCGTGGGTGGGCGAGTCGTGCAGTCCCGCGCCCGCGATGCGGCGCAGGTCCTTCTCGTCGTACGCGAAGCCCGAGCCGAGACCGCCCATCGTGAAGCTCGGGCGCACCACGAGGGGGTATCCGAGCTCGTCCGCGCCGGCCAGCACCTCGTCCATCGAGCGGCAGATGCGGCTCGCCGCGACATCCGCACCCGCGTCGATGACGAGCTGCTTGAAGATCTGCCGATCCTCGCCCTTGTTGATGGCTTCGACCTTCGCGCCGATCAGCTCGACGTCGTACTTCTCCAGGATCCCGGCCGCGTCGAGCGCCATCGCGGCGTTGAGGGCCGTCTGCCCGCCAAGCGTCGGCAGGATCGCGTCGGGTCGCTCCTTGGCGATGATCGTCTCGATGACGGCGGGGGTGATCGGCTCGATGTACGTCGCATCCGCGAAGTCCGGGTCGGTCATGATCGTCGCCGGGTTCGAGTTGACGAGGATGACGCGGACGCCTTCCTCACGCAGAACGCGGCAGGCCTGGGTCCCCGAGTAGTCGAATTCGCAGGCCTGGCCGATGACGATCGGGCCGGAGCCGATGACGAGGACGCTCTTGATGTCGTCGCGCTTGGGCATTACTGGGAGTCCTTCTTGCTGTCGAGGTGGGCCACGACCATGTCGCGGAACCGGTCGAAGAGGTAGTTCGCATCGTGCGGGCCGGCGGCCGCCTCGGGGTGGTACTGCACGCTGAACGCCGGCAGGTCCAGGGCGCGGAGGCCCTCGACGGTCTGGTCGTTGAGTCCGACGTGGCTCACCTCGACGCGTCCGTAGCCGTGGGGGCTGTCGAAGGGGCCTTCGAGGGGGGCCTCGACGGCGAAACCGTGATTGTGCGCCGTGATCTCCACGCGTCCGGTCTGCCGATCGAGCACCGGCTGGTTGATCCCGCGGTGACCGAAGGGCAGCTTGTACGTGCCGAGGCCGAGGGCGCGGCCGAGCAGCTGGTTGCCGAAGCAGATGCCGAAGAACGGCAGCCGGTCATCGAGCACCGCGCGCAGCAGGTCGACGTGGTCGGCGGAGGCGGCGGGGTCGCCCGGGCCGTTGGAGTAGAACACCGCCACGGGGTCGATCGCGCGCAGCTGCTCGATCGTGACGTCCTGAGGCAGGACGTGCACCTCGAAGCCGCGGTTCGCGAGGTTGTCGACCGTCGCCTGCTTGACGCCGAGGTCGAGGACGGCGAGGGCGCCGATCCGCTCGCCCCGCGCGGGGGTCACCTCGGCGGCGGCGACCGACACCTCGGCCGACAGGCTGCGACCCGCCATCGCGGGCGCCTCGCGGACGAGGCGCACCTGCTCGTCCGGGTCGATGCCCGCGGCATCTCCGGAGAAGATCGCGCCGCGCATGCTGCCCGCCGAGCGGATGTGACGCGTCACGGCGCGCGTGTCGATGCCGCTGATGCCGACGATGCCGTCGGTCTCGAGCGCATCGTCGAGCGATTCCTCGGCGCGCCAGTTGGACACCACGCGCGAGGGGTCGCGCACGATGTAGCCAGCGACCCAGATCCGGCGGGACTCCCGGTCCTCGGCGTTCATGCCGGTGTTGCCGATGTGCGGCGCGGTCTGCAGCACGATCTGCCCCGCGTACGAGGGATCGGTCAGGGTCTCCTGGTATCCGGTCATGCCGGTGGCGAAGACGACCTCGCCGAGGGTCGTGCCGCGGGCGCCGTAGGCGTGTCCGGCGTAGCGGGTGCCGTCCTCGAGGACGAGGACGGCGGGGTCTGTGGTGAAACGGGTCATGCGTCGGGTCCAGTCGTTGTGGGCGCCGGCAGGATCTCCTGCACGGCGGCGACGAGGGCATCGGAATCGGTTCCCTGCAGGCGCAGGTAGCTGTCGGCGACGGTCGTGTCGTCGACGCGCCAGGCCAGGTAGACCAGGCCGTCGCGCTCGACGACGCGGTCGATGGTCCAGGTGGCGCGGCCCACCTCGAGGAGCAGCGGCGCCCCGAGGAAGACGTCGGGCTCGCCCGCGATCCGCAGGATCACGCCGGTGGCGGTCACGTCCACCCGTACGCGACCACGGTAGGCCAGGTGACGGATGGCGAGGCGGTCCAGCGGCGCGTCGTGCCGCGTGGTCGCGACGTACAGCCCCGAGAAGGATGCCGTCGCCGCCGCATCGACGGGAACGTCGGTAGGAGCGGAGAGCGCTCGGTCGCGCCGGGATCGTCGCCACCATCCCCACGCCATGAGGCCCAGGAGCAGCACGGCGACCGCGACGAGGATCGCGACCGCGGCCTCGCGCGTCACGAGGCCGGCTCCGGCACGATGACGCCGTCGGCCAGTGTCGGCCGGCCCCGGTGGATGCTCCACCGGACGCGCCCGGGCAGCTCCGTCCCCAGATAGGGCGAGTTCTCGCTGCGACCGCGCAGATCTCCCTCGGTGAAGGTTCCCCTCACCGACGGATCGTAGAGGGTGATCTCCGCCGGCTGACCCGCAGCGATCGGCATCCCGTGGCCGGCGAGGCGACCGATGCGGGCGGGGGTCTCCGACATCACGCGAGCGACATCGCTCCACGAGAGCAGGCCGGTCTCGACCATGGCCGAGTGCACGACGCGCAGGGCGCTCTCCAGACCCACCATGCCGTTCGCAGCGGCCTGCCACTCGCAGCTCTTGTGCTCGGCGGGGTGCGGGGCGTGGTCGGTGGCGACGATGTCGATCGTGCCGTCCGCGAGCCCCTCGCGCACCGCCTGCACGTCCTCGGCGCGGCGCAGCGGCGGGTTCACCTTGTACCGAGCGTCGTAGCCGCGCACCCGTTCGTCGGTGAGCAGGAGATGATGCGGCGTCACCTCGGCGGTGACCGCGATGCCCCGCTTCTTGGCCCACCGGATGATGTCCACGGAGCCCGCGGTGGAGAGGTGGCACACGTGCAGGCGGGAGCCGACGTGCTCGGCCAGCAGGACGTCGCGCGCAATGATCGACTCCTCGGCGACCGCCGGCCACCCGGCCAGCCCCAGCTCCGCCGAGACCGCGCCCTCGTTCATCTGCGCCCCCTCGGTGAGGCGGGGATCCTGCGCGTGCTGCGCGATGACGCCGTCGAAGGCCTTCACATACTCCAGGGCGCGCCGCATGATGAGCGGATCGTGCACGCAGAAGCCGTCGTCGCTGAAGACCCGCACCCGCGCGCGGGAATCCGCCATGGCGCCCAGCTCGGCGAGCCGCTCGCCCTTCTGTCCGACGGTCACGGCGCCGATCGGCTGAACGGTCGCGTAGCCCGCGGCCTCGCCGAGCGCGAGCTCCTGCTCGACGACGCCCGCCGTGTCGGCGACCGGCGAGGTGTTCGGCATCGCGAAGACGGCCGTGAACCCTCCGGCGGCCGCGGCTCGGGTCCCCGTGAGGATCGTCTCGCCGGCCTCGTAGCCGGGCTCGCGCAGGTGCGTGTGCAGGTCCACCAGCCCGGGGAGCGCGACGAGCCCGTCGGCGTCGATGCGCCGGGAGCCCGCACGGCTGAGCCCGGTGCCCACCTCGCTCACGCGCCCGTCCTCGATCAGGATGTCCGCGCGGGATCCGTCGGGCAGCCGAGCCCCCGCGACCAGGAGGGGTCCCGTGTTCGTATGGCTCATCGCTCCTCCTCCGCTCGCGCGGGATGCCCCGGCATATCGTCTTCCCGCTCGCCCGCCAGCAGCAGGTAGAGCGCGGCCATCCGCACCGAGACGCCGTTCGACACCTGCTCGAGCACCGTCGAACGGGGTGAATCGGCGGCATCGGCGGAGATCTCCAGACCCCGGTTCATGGGCCCGGGGTGCATGACAATGCTATCGGCGGGAAGCGCCCGCAGGCGGTCGCTGCCGAGCCCCCAGCGGCGGGCGTACTCGCGCTCGGTCGGGAAGTACGCCGCGCGCATGCGCTCGAGCTGGATGCGCAGCATCATGACGGCGTCGGGTCGGTTCGCGATCGCCTCGTCGAGGTCGTACACGACGCGCACGGGCCACCCCGACACATCCTGCGGCACCAGGGTGGGCGGGGCCACGAGCGTGACGTCCGCGCCCAGCGTGTGCAGGAGCCAGACGTTGGAGCGGGCCACCCGGGAGTGCAGGATGTCGCCGACGATCGCGACGCGGTATCCCGACAGGTCCCGGCCGCGGCTCTCGCCGCCGTAGCGACGACGTCGCATCGTGAACGCATCGAGGAGCGCCTGCGTGGGGTGCTCGTGCGTGCCGTCCCCGGCGTTGACGACACCCGCGGTGATCCACCCGCTCGTGGCGAGCGTGCGCGGGGCGCCGGATGCGCCGTGACGGATGACGACGGCATCCGCCCCCATCGCCTGGAGGGTCTGGGCCGTGTCCTGCAGGCTCTCGCCTTTCGAGACGCTGGATCCCTTGGCGGCGAAGTTGATCACGTCGGCGCTCAGCCGCTTGGCCGCCGCCTCGAACGAGATGCGCGTGCGGGTGGAGTCCTCGAAGAAGAGGTTGACGACGGTCTTGCCGCGAAGCGTGGGGAGCTTCTTGACCTGCCGGCTCTGGGTGGCCGACATGTCCTCGGCGACGTCGAGGATCGCGAGGGCGTCCTCGCGGGACAGCGATGCCGTGTCGAGCAGGTGCCTCATTCGACGGCGCCTCCGTCCTCGATCGTCACGGATTCCGCCCCGTCGACCTCGGTCAGGCGCACGTTGACGCGCTCGTCGCGGGCGCTCGGCAGGTTCTTGCCCACGAAGTCGGGGCGGATGGGCAGCTCTCGATGCCCGCGGTCGACGAGGGTCGCCAGACGCACGACCGCCGGACGCCCGATGTCCTGAAGCGCATCGAGGGCGGCCCGGATGCTGCGGCCCGAGTAGAGCACGTCGTCCACGAGGACCACGACCTTGCCGTCCACGCCGCCCTCGGGAATCTGGGTGGGGTGCGGCGCGCGCGTGGGGTGCTGAGACAGGTCGTCGCGGTACATCGTCACGTCGAGGGACCCGACGGGGACATCCACCCCCGAGAACTGCGACACGAGGGCGCCGATGCGGTGGGCGAGCGTCACGCCGCGGGTGGGGATCCCCAGGAGGATCAGATCGTCGGGGCCGCGATTGGACTCGAGGATCTCGTGGGAGATCCGAGTCAGGGCCCGGGTGATGTCGGCCTCGTGCAGCACGGTTCTCGTGCTCATCGACGCTCCCTTCTCCGCCTCACGGGACGGGGTTAAAGGTTGCTGAGGTGCGGGTTCACTCTAGCGGATCCGCGGGGCACGCCCCTCCCGATCAGACCGCGGCGGCCGTGTCGGCACGGTCGGCGTCGGCCACGGCGCGAGCCCGGATCGGGTGTCCCTGCGTCGTGAGGCAGCGCCCGCTGGCGAGGTCCCACTTCCAGTCGTGCAGGCTGCAGGTGAGCACGCCGTCCTCGATCTTGCCCGTCTTGGTCAGGTCGGCGCGCAGGTGCGGGCACCGCCGCTGGACGACCCACTCGTCGAGCCTCGCGTCCTCCGTCTGGTCGGACTGCTCGGCGTACCAGTTCTCGACGTACTCGATGCGGTCGCGCGAGAGGCACTTCAGGAACGTCGTGAGGAACTCGTTGAACTTGCCGCTGCGCCCGACCTCGAACTGCATCGACAGGAAGATCGAGTTGGACCAGTCGATCTCTCGGTCGCGGATGTTCGTCGAGACGAGGTCGGCCGGGATGGTGTACCAGTACACGCACTCCTCGCCGGCGTAGTGCCGGACCTTCGCCTTCGGGAAGTCCACGACCATGTCGAGGTCGCCGATGCGGAAGCGGACGTTGCCGCCCACCCCGTTCCGGATGGTCCGCGCCCTGCGAAGCAGCGGCTCCCACCACTCCTTGATCTCGGCGAGCATCTGCTCGGGCGGCATCACCGTGGCGCGCGATGCCTCCTCGGCACGGATCTCGTCCTGACGCGAGCGGGCCTGCTCGGCGAGATACGCCCACTTGTCGCCGAAGATGCGGGCGATCTCCTCGTCGGTGAAGAGGGTCTGCGAGACGCGGACATCGCCGCTCATCACCTCGACCTCCGTCCCCGGAACGAAGAGATGCCCCTTCTGCTCGGGGCGCTCGATCGCCATGTGCTCGAGAAACTCGCGCTGGTCGGTGAAGATCGAGTCGTTCTGCTCGCCGAGCCCGTTGTAGCGGAACAGCTCCTCGCGGAGGAACATCGGCGGGCCCGCCATCGGGAACACATGAGGTGCGTCGACCTTGTCGATGTAGTACATCGCCCGCTTGTTCTGGGCGTCGCGCTTGAGACGCGCGAAGTTCTGCTTCGCGTCCTGCGGCAGGTCGTAGACCATCGGCCACCAGATGGCTCCAGAGACCTGCGTGAAGTACGCGTCGGGCTTGCTGAACGACAGCAGCTTGTCGAGATCGAGCGGATGCGAATCGTTCTGGTTCAGAATGCTCGCCGTCCCGTCGTCGACGCTCAGCGAGGAATCGCCGATCGGGCCGTCGCTCGGCGCGCGCAGGGGCGTCACCATCAGGGTCATCTCGCCGAAGGTCAGGGGCACCCCGGCCTGCGTGTAGACGATGTTGTCGTACCCCAGGCGCCGCAGATCGGTCTCGAGGTCGTCCGTGGGGTAGTCCGGGAGCAACACGCGGATGTCGGTCGAGACGTAACGCCGCAGCAGCGCGGGATCGAAATGATCACGGTGGCGGTGCGAGATGTACAGGAAGTCGGCCGCGCCGAAGCGCTCCCAGTCGAGTCCGCGGTTGTCGGGGAAGGGGAACCACGAGCCGAAGAAGCTGGGGCCGATCACCGGGTCGCAGAGGATTGATCCTCCCGCCGTCTCGATGAACATTCCGGCATGTCCGAGTCCCGTGATCTTCATGCTGCTCCCGTCGGGTCGTCTCGTGAACCCCTCGATTGTACGGGCGGCCCCCGGCAGCGCCCTGAGCGACGGACCGGGCAAAACACCCGGACGTCACGATTCCAGCAGCGCGCGGATGTCGTCGGCCGAGAACGCGCGGGCGAAGAGTTCCTCGTCGTCCATGACGGCGGTGAACAGGCGCGCCTTGCGCGCCTGCAGCGCCGCGACCTTCTCCTCGATCGTGTCGGAGGCGATCATGCGGTACACGATCACGGAGCGATCCTGCCCGATCCGGTGGGCCCGGTCGATCGCCTGCGACTCGGCCGCGGGGTTCCACCACGGGTCGGCGACGAACACGTACTCGGCCTCGGTCAGGGTGAGACCGAAGCCTCCCGCCTTGAGGCTGATGAGGAAGACCGGCGCGGCGCCGGATCGGAACCGCTGCACGACCTCGTCGCGGTCTCTCGTGGACCCGTCGAGCTGGGTGTGCGCCACGCCCGCCGCGTCGAGGCGCCGGGAGACGCGCGCGAGGAAGCTCGTGAACTGGCTGAACACGAGCGCGCGGTGGCCCTCGGACGCGATCTCCGCAAGCTGCTCGACGAGCGCGTTGAGCTTGGCGGAACCGATCTTCGCGTAGGCGTCGTCGACGAGGCCCGCATCGACGCTCAGCATTCGCAGCAGCGTCAGCGAGCGGAAGACGATGAACCTGTTGCGGTCGAGGTCATCGAGCAGTCCGAGCACCTTCTTCCTCTCGCGCTGCAGCACGGCGTCGTAGATCTCGCGGTGCTCGGCGCTGAGCTCGACGTGCTGGACCTGCTCCTGCAACGGAGGCAGCTCGGGCGCCACGAGCTCTTTGGTGCGCCTCATGACGAGGGGGCGGATGCGTCGGCGCAGCCGCGCCAGCCGCTCGGCGCGGAACGCCCCGCCCTCGGAGTTCTCCGGCACCCTCCGCTGCTCGATGGGACCGATGTAGTCCTCCCGGAAGCGGCGCGCCGAGGCGAACAGGCCCGGGGCCGTCAACGACAGCAGCGCCCACAGATCGGCGAGCGAGTTCTCGAGCGGCGTGCCGGTGAGGGCGTACACGGCATCCGCCCGCAGCTCCCCCACCGTGCGGTGCGCCTTCGTCTGGGCGTTCTTGACGAACTGCGCCTCGTCGACGATGACGCCCGCCCAGCCGATCGGGGCGAATTCGGAGGCGGAGAGACGGAGAACCGCATAGGAGGTCACGACGATATCGGCGTCGCCGGCGAGCTGCTCGACCGTGTGCGGGCGACGTCCGCGCGTCTCGGTGATCGTCTGCACCCGAAGACCGGGGACGAACCTCGCCGCCTCGTCGCGCCACACCGAGGTGACCGACGTGGGGGCGATCACGAGGAAGGGTCGCCGCTCCCCCGACTCCACCGCGTGCGCGACGAGAGCCAGCGTCTGGAGGGTCTTTCCAAGCCCCATGTCGTCAGCGAGTATCCCTCCCAGGCGGTGCCGCCAGAGGAACGCGAGCCAGTCGAAGCCCGATCGCTGATACGGCCGGAGCGTCGCATTCAGCGCGCGGGGAATCGGCGTCGACGGGATTCGGCTCACGTCGCGCAGTCCCGCCACGGCCGATCGCCACGTCAGCGCGGCCGCGGACTCATCGGCGAGATCCTCGAACTCCGCCCAGAGAGCGCTCTGGTGGCGATGCAGACGTGGGCCCGTCTCCCACTCGGCCACGTCCGCGGCCTCGCCGATGAGGTCCTTCAGGCGCTGGAGCGCCGGATGCGCGAGGGAGAAGTAGCCGCCGTCCGCGAGGAGCATCTTCCTGCGCCCCTGTGTGAGGGCGGTGAACAGCGGAGCGAAGGGGATGCGCCGACCGTCGATCGAGACGATCACGCCGAGGTCGAACCAGTCGGGGTCGGCGCTCTCGACCGTGGAGACGGAGATGTGAGGGTCGCCCGCCAGCTCGCGGTAGGTGCGGTGCCTCCCCGCGGTCTCGATGCGGACGCCGATCCTCTCGAGCGCCGGGATGGCGCGCGTGACCATCTCCGCGGCCCGCACCCCCTGCGCGGTGCGCGTCGGGGCGAAGGCGTCGCCGAGCGCGCGGTGCCATTCCTCGGAGATCCGCCGCACCCAACGGGTCTCCGTCTCACGGTCGCGCTCGACGGGTGCGTCCCGACGGGCGGAGCCCTCCGCATCGGACACGCGACCCGCCCCGGGGTAGTCCCAGAGCAGCGCCACGTCGACGCGGTCCTCCGGCCGGTGCGCCACCTCCAGAACCGGGGCGGGCTCCGGCATCCGCACCGGCGTGATCCCGCCCGAGAACTCGACGTCACCGCGGCGACCCAGCCGCGGACCCGCCTGCGCGAGGAAGTCCTCCCGCTCGGCCGCCGGCACCCGGATGGCGCCGTGCGCGGACAGGAGCGTCTGCAGCGGATCATCGAGGGGGAGCTCCGCGATGGCGACGTGGATGCGGGCTCCGTTCGTCGCGACGGCGTAGACCCCCGTCGCGCCGATCGGGCGCACTCCCCGCGCCTCGACCTCCGCCCCGTCGATCACGACCCTCGCGGACACATCCAGCGCGCCGTCGCTGCGCGGGGAGATCCCGATGCTCGACGACGCGCTCTCCGCCAGCGCGACCGAGATGCTCCGGTGCAGGCCGACGAGGGGGATCTCGAGCGCCGATGCGGCCCGGAGGTGCTGCCACAGCAGTCCCGATCCCACGCCGTCGAGCACGATTCCCTCGGACACGGCGGCGAACGCCCCGATCGCGAAGACATCGCGGGCGATGCTGTACAGCTCCGCGAACCAGCGGGCCTGCGCAGGGGCGAACACTCCGCCGGGGCGCCGCACCGCCTCCCACGTCGCCTCGCCCTTGATCCATGTTCCCGTGTGCGGGCTGCGCCGCATCGGGTGCACGCGCAGGCGCAGGTCGTCGTGAGCGAGCCGCAGTGTGCGCGCCGTGGCGGCCTCGGACTGCCGGGGCAGCCACGGCGACGATCCCGGGATCGCCCGCCGCAGATCCACGCCCAGCGCCAGGGGCACCTCGCCGCGCGATGCCGGCGCACGGGTCATGAGATCGCGCCACGTCGGCGGCGTCGAGGGCGAACGTGCAGTGTGACCCATCCCGGTCATGCTCTCAGACGCCTCGGACACGCGACGGGCCCGTGCGGCGCTCGCGTCGGCTGCGCGCTCATCCCGCCCGGGCGACGCGGGCCAGCACGCCGTGCACGAACGAGCCCGAATCGTCGGTGGAGAACTCCTTGGCGAGCTCGACCGCCTCGTCGATCGCCACCGCTGCGGGGATGTCGTCGTTGTGGAGCAGCTCCCAGACGCCTATCCGCAGCACCGCCCGGTCGACCGCCGGCATCCGCTCGATCTTCCAGTCCCGGCTGTGGGTGGCGATGACCTCGTCGATGTCGTCGCGGTGATCGATGACGCCGTCGACGATCTCACGCGCGTACAGCCACGACGCCTCGCGCGCCGGCTCGCCGGCCGCGCGCTTGGCCTCGGCCGCGAGGATGATCGAGACCTGCTCTCCGCGCACATCGGCCTGGAAGAGGATGTCGAGGGCGCGCTTGCGCGCCTTCGTGCGAGCGCTCATGACGTGGAAGCCCCCGGCTCAGCTGACACGACCGAGGTAATCCCCGGTGCGCGTGTCGACCTTGATCTTCGTGCCGGTCTCGAGGAAGAGCGGGACCTGGATCTCGTAGCCCGTCTCCACCGTCGCGGGCTTGGTGCCGGCCGAGGAGCGGTCGCCCTGCAGGCCCGGCTCGGTGTACGTCACCTCCAGCACGACGGAGGCGGGCAGGTCGATGTAGAGCGGGTTGCCGTTGTTGAGCGCGATCGTGACCTGCTGGTTCTCCAGCAGGAAGTTCTTCGCGTCGCCCACCGTCGCCGCGGCGACGGTCAGCTGGTCGAAGTCGGCCGTGTCCATGAAGACGAAGCCGTCGCCGTCGCTGTAGAGGTACGTGAAGTCGCGGCGGTCGACGTTCTCGATCTCCACCTTGGAGCCGGCATTGAAGGTCTTGTCGACGACCTTGCCCGTCATGACGTTCTTCAGCTTGGTGCGCACGAAGGCGCCGCCCTTGCCGGGCTTGACGTGCTGGAACTCCACGACGCTCCAGAGCTGCCCGTCGATGTTGAGGACGACGCCGTTCTTGATGTCTGCGGTGGAAGCCATGGGTGTGTGAGGTCCTTCGAGATGGCGGGGCCTGCGCCCGGGAGGAGTGCGGCCCAGCCGGGCCCGACGGTCGATTCTACGTGATGACCGTCCGACGGGTGCGTATCAGTGCCCGCCGTCGGACTCGATGACGTCGATGAGGCGCTCGATCGCGACGCCGTACCCGGCCACCCCCAGACCGATGACGTGGACGACCGCGATGTCCTCGACATACGAATGATGCCGGAAGCTCTCGCGCGCCTTCACATCCGAGACGTGGACCTCGGCCACCGGGAGAGCGACGCCCGCGAGGGCGTCGCGGAGCACCACCGAGGTGTGGGTGAGCCCCCCAGGGTTGATCACGATGCCTGCGCAGTCGTGCCGCGCGGCGTGGATCGCGTCGATCAGCACACCCTCGTGGTTGCTCTGCACGGCGCGGATGTCGAAGCCCCGCGCGCGCGCCGCGTGCATCGCGAGCTCCTCGGCGTCCTCAAGCGTGTCGGAGCCGTAGACGGCCGGCTCCCGGGTCCCGAGCAGGTTCAGGTTCGGTCCGTTGACCAGCAGCAGCCGGCGGTCGGTCATGACGCGACCTCCTGGTATGCGGCGAACAGCAGCGACTCGTCGGGGGCCTGCAGGACCGTGGGGCGGCCGATGTCGTCGAGGACGATGAAGCGCAGCATCCCGCCGCGGCTCTTCTTGTCGCGCTGCATCGTTGCCAGCAGCTGCGGCCACGCCCCCGCGCGATAGTCGGTGGGAAGGCCCAGGCTCTCCAGGATGTCGCGGTGGCGCGCGGCGCCGGCATCCGAGAGCCGCCCGGCCAGGCGCGACAGCTCGGCCGCGTAGACCATCCCGATGGAGACGGCCGCGCCGTGACGCCACCGATAGCGTTCCGCGTGCTCGATCGCATGCCCGAGCGTGTGCCCGTAGTTGAGCGTCTCGCGCAGCCCCGCCTCGCGCAGGTCCTCGGCCACGACCCGCGCCTTCATCCCGATCGCGAGTTCGATGCACCGCCGGAAGGCGGGCGTCGTCGGGTCGACCGCCGCCGCGGCATCCGACTCGACGATCTCGAGGATCTCGGGCTCCGCGATGAAGCCCGCCTTGATCACCTCGGCGAAGCCGGCGACGATCTCGTTATGCGGAAGGGTCTCGAGGAGGTCGAGGTCGCAGACGACGGCGCGCGGCGGCCAGAAGGCGCCGACGAGGTTCTTGCCCTCTGCGGTGTTGATGCCGGTCTTGCCGCCGACGGCCGCGTCGACCATCCCGAGCACGGTGGTGGGGACCTGCACGATCTGCACGCCGCGCAGCCACGTCGCCGCGACGAATCCGGCCAGGTCGGTCACGGCTCCCCCGCCGAACCCGATGACGGCGTCGGTGCGGGTGAAGTCCGCCTGACCCATGACCTGCCAGCAGAACGCGGCGACCTCGACGCGCTTGCCCGCCTCCGCGTCGGGCACCTCGGCGAGCAGAACCTCGCGTCCCGCGTCCGCCATGAGCTGCTCGCGCAGGGCGGACGCCTTGCGGCCGAGGGTCGGCGGGTGGACGATGAGGACCTTCCGCGTCGACGCCGCAAGCAGATCGCCGACCCGCGCGAGCGTGCCGCGGCCGATGAGGATGTCGTAGCCGTCGTCGCCGGCCACGGTGATGGTCGTGATGCTCACAGGGTCTCCTGGATGCCGGACTGGGCCGGGGACGAGGGCGGAAGGGGCGCCTGGGCCCAGGTCACGATCGCCTCCACGACCCGCGAGAGCGGGCCGGAGGACGTGTCGAAGGTCGCGTCCGCGACCTCCTCGTACAGGGGTCGCCGCTCGGCGAGGATGCGCTGCCATCGCGCCAGGGGGTCCTCTCCGTCCAGGAGCGGCCGGCCCGCTCCCCCGAGGCGCGATGCGACGACGTGAGGGTCGACGGTGAGCAGCGCCACCCGGTGCGCGGCGAGGTCCGACCGGGTGCGCGCATCGAGCACCGCGCCGCCGCCGAGGGACACGACGCCGCCGCCCGCCAGCGCACGGCTCACCGCGTCGCGCTCCAGCGCCCGGAAGTGTGCCTCCCCGTGGGTGGCGAACAGCTGCGGCAGGGGTCCGTTCTCGCGCACCACCAGGGCGTCGGTGTCGGTGAAGGACCAGCCCAGCGCCCGAGCGACGCGCTTGCCGACGCTCGTCTTGCCCGAGCCCATCGGGCCGACCAGGACGAGGGCGCCGCCGTCAGGAGAGCTCATGCGCGAGCAGGTCGGCCTCTGATGCCGGCGCCGACCGCAGCGTCGCCGGCATCTCGGCGAGGTAGGACTCGAGGTTGCGACGGGTCTCGCGGACACTGTCGCCGCCGAACTTCTCCAGCACCGCGTCGGCGAGCACGATCGCCACCATGGCCTCGGCCACGACGCCCGCCGCTGGCACGGCGCAGACATCGGAGCGCTGGTGGTGCGCGGAGGCCGTCTCCCCGGATGCCACGTCGACGGTGCGCAGTGCGTGCGGGACCGTGGCGATCGGCTTCATGCCCGCGCGAACGCGCAGCACCGTGCCCGTGGACATGCCGCCTTCGGTGCCGCCGGCGCGGTCGGAGCCGCGCGTGATGCCGGCGTCGGCCGCGAAGAGCTCGTCGTGGGCGACCGACCCGCGGCGGCGGGTGGTCTCGAAGCCGTCGCCGACCTCGACGCCCTTGATCGCCTGGATGCTCATGAGCGCCTGCGCCAGCTTGCCGTCGAGGCGACGATCCCAGTGCACGTGGGAGCCGAGCCCGGGCGGCAGTCCGTAGGCGAGCACCTCGACGATCCCGCCGAGGGTGTCGCCGTCCTTGCGGGCCTCGTCGACCTCGGCGACCATCCGCGAGGACGTCTCGGGGTCGAAGCATCGCAGCGGGTCGGCGTCGAGGGCGTCGACGTCGTCCGGGGTCGGCAGGCGCGCGTCATCCGGGACGCGAACCGGACCGATCGACAGGGTGTGGCTCACGAGCCGGATACCGAGCTCCGCGAGGAAGCCCCGGGCCAGCGCGCCGAGGGCGACGCGCGCGGCGGTCTCGCGGGCGCTCGCGCGCTCGAGGATCGGGCGTGCCTCGTCGAAGCCGTATTTCTGCATGCCGACGAGATCGGCGTGCCCCGGGCGCGGACGGGTGAGGGCGGCACCGCGGCCGCGCGAGCGCTCGGTCAGCTCGACGGGCTCGGGGCTCATCACCTCGACCCACTTCGGCCACTCGGTGTTGCCGATGCGCAGCGCGATGGGGCTGCCGAGCGACAGCCCGTGACGCACGCCGCCGGAGATGGTGAGCTCGTCCTCCTCGAACTTCATGCGGGAGCCGCGGCCGTAGCCGAGCTTCCGGCGGGCGAGGTCGGCGCGGATGGCGTCGAGCGACACGGGGACGCCCGCGGGCAGTCCCTCCATGACGGCGACGAGTTCGGGGCCGTGGGATTCACCGGCCGTGAGCACGCGAAGCATATGTCTAGTCTCCCATGAGCGCCGCACGCATCGCGGCGAGGACGTCGTCCTCCGCGGCGAGCGGCTCGTCCACGTCGCCGTTCGCGAAGAATCGCACCTGCAAGAGGGCCTGGTGCAGCAGCATCCCGAGGCCCGAGACAGCCGCGCCGCCGCGGAGCCGCTGGCGCTCCGCGAGGGCGGACGGCCAGGGGCTGTAGGCGACATCCAGCAGCACCGGGGCATCCGTCAGCGCGGCGTCCGCGTCCTTCTCCGCCAGCGCCGCGCCGCCCGGCAGCGTGCCGATGACCACGTCCGCAAGCGTCGCCGGATCCTCGCCGAGCGGGCGCGCACGCACATCCATCCCGAGGCGGGAGCCGAGGACGACCAGTCCCCGGGCCGCGTCCGGACGCCGGGCGAGCACATCCACGCGCGACGCGCCCAGCTCGCTGAGCGCGACCAGAGCGGAGGATGCCGTGGCCCCGGCCCCGATGACGCGCGCCGTCTCCACCGCCCGCACCCCGGCGTCGCCGAGAGCTCGCACGAGACCGCCCACGTCCGTGTTGACGCCCCGCGGGCCCCCGGGTCCGAGCAGGAGCGTGTTGACGGCCCCGGTGAGCTCGGCACGGCGATCCCGCTCTACCGCGATGCGGAACGCGCCCTCCTTCAGCGGCATCGTCAGCGACAGGCCCCGCCACGTGTCATCCAGCGAGGCGACGGACTCGTCGAAGCGCTCCGCGCCGACCTCACGCCGCTCGTAGCGCCAGTCCAGTCCGAGCGCGGCGTAGGCTGCGAGGTGCAGCTGCGGGGACCTGCTGTGCGCGATCGGGCTCCCCCACACCGCGAGGCGGGTGCGGGGTCCGGTGACCGTCACGTCAGCACCCGGAGTCGGGATTGTCGCGGCACCACTGCTGCCACTGCGTGACGGCCTGCTGATGCTGCGCGTTCGTCTCGGTGAAGACCGTCTCGCCGGTGTCGAGATTGACCGTGACGAAATACAGCCACGGGCCGTCGGCGGGATTCATCGCGGCATCGATCGCGGTGTCGCCGGGATTGGCGATGGGACCGATCGGGAGCCCGGTGTTCACGTACGTGTTCCAGGGGTTGTCGTCCTCGAGCGCCTCGGCGGTCGAGGAGACGGTGCCGTCGTGCATCTCGCCGTAGCCGTACTGCGCCGTCGAGTCCATCTGCAGCAGCCCGTTGGTCTCCTGGTTGTCGGGCGAGAGCCTGTTGTAGATGACGCGCGAGACGCGATAGAAGTCGTCCTCGAAGCGCGCCTCGCGCTCGATGATCGACGCGATCGTGAGGATGCGCTCGCGCTCCTCCACCGGCACGCCCGCCGAGTCGAGCGACTGGATCGTGCGGTCCACGAGCGTCTGGATGACCTCGGGTGCGGTCACGCCCGGCGAGAACTGATACGTCGCCGGGAACAGCCAGCCCTCGAGGGTGGCCGCGGGCACGCCATACAGCGCGGGGTCGGAGACGGCCGCCTGCAGCTCCTCGATCGGCAGGCCGATGCCGTCGGCCAGGAGGGGAAGCGTCTGCTCTACCGTGAGGCCCTCGCGCAGCTGCGCCGAGTTCTCCATACGGTTGTCCGGATTCTGCAGCGCCTCGAGCGCCGCGGCCGAGGTCATCTGCTGCTGAAGCTGGAACACGCCCGGATAGAAGGTGGGCACCGCGTCGAGCGTGAGGATGTGCGAGTAGAAGGCCTCGGGCGTCATCGTCACGCCGGCCTCGTAGAGCGTGTCGGAGATCGTCGCACCCGTGTCGCCGTCGACGATGGTCACGAGCGCTTCGCCCGTGGCCATCCCGGGCTCGTAGTCGATGGGCTCCTGCCATCCGAAGACGGCGCGGATCTGGTCCTCGTAGGCGGCCCATGCCCATGCGCCCGTACCGACGATCCCCCCGACGACCAGCACCACGACGCCGAGAGCGATCCAGCCCCCCACGCGGCGATTCCGCTTCTTCTCCGCGCGGGTGGGCGTCGCGTGCGTCTCGTCGGCGAACAGCGCGTCGAGCGTCATCGTCGAGCCGCCGCCCGCCGCCGAATGCCCCGCCGCCGCCGGCGCGGGTGCCGGCTCCCGCGTGATGCGCGGAGCGTCCGCGCGCGGGGCCGCGACGGGCTCGGGAGTGCCCTCGTCTGCGCCCGCGCCCGGGCCCGGAGACGAGGCGGCGGCGCGCTGCCTGGCCTCCCGACGCGACAGGGGCGGCTCGGGCTCGGGTTGGCGCTCTCCGGCGTCGCGCTGACGCGGGTCCGGGAGCTTCCCGAAGAGCTCGGCGAACCGATCCTCGTCAGGACCTTCAGAGGGCGTGTTATGGGACATCAGGAGGGGGGCTCCTCAGGATGGACGGGCTCGCCGGCAGGGCGTCCCGTCCTCTTCTCGATATCGAGGGCGTGCTGCAGGAGCACGACCGCGGCGACCTGGTCGACAATGCTACGCGACGAGCGCTGGGACCGGCCCGAGCGCCGGAGGGCGTCGTGCGCCGTCACGGTGCTCAGCCGCTCGTCGACCAGGCGCACGGGCAGGGCGGATGCCGCGACGATCTCCGCCGCGAACGCCCTCGCATCGGACGTCGAGGGCGTCTCACCTCCCGACAGGCTCACCGGCAGGCCGACCACGATCTCGACGGCGCCGTACTCGTCGGCCAGCGCGGCGATGCGCGCGACGGCTCCGGGGTCGGTGCGCGTCACGGTCTCCACGGGAGTCGCGAGCAGACCGTCGCGGTCGCAGCGGGCCACACCCACGCGCGCCCTCCCGACGTCGACGCCGAGCCGCACGCCGGGGCGGAATCCGCTCACGCGATCGCGGCGCGGATGCCGGCGCGGACCGCCTCGAGCGCCTCGGGGAGCGCCGCGGCATCCGCCCCGCCACCCTGCGCGATGTCGTCCCGCCCGCCGCCGCCGCCGCCGAGAGCCGCGGCCGCGGCCTTCGCCAGGACGCCGGCCTTGATGCCCCGCCCACGCGCGTCGTCGTTCGTGGCGACGATCACGACCGGACGATCGCCGACCCTGGCACCCAGCGCCACGACGGCGGTAGCCGCCGACAGCCGGTCGCGCACGCCGACGACGAGCTGACGCAGGTCGTCCTGCGATGCGACGGTCGACACGTCCGCCGCGACGACCCGCACCGCACCGATGCTCTCGGCGGCCTCCGCGAGAGCGGGCACCCGCTCCAGCAGGGCGCGCGATTCGTAGGCCGCGATCTTCTTCTCGGCTGCCTTCAGGCTCGCCGACAGCTCCGCGATCCTGTCGGGGAGCTGGTCGCGGGGCGTCTTCAGCGATGTCGTCAGCTGTGACACGATGGCGCGCTCGGCGGCGAGCTCACGGAACGCGTCGAGACCGACGAGGGATTCGATGCGGCGGTTCGACGCGCCCACCGAGGACTCGCCGACCAGCGAGATGAGCCCGATCTCGGCGCTGGATCCGACGTGGGTGCCGGCGCACAGCTCGCGCGACCACGGACCGCCGATGTCGACCATCCGCACGACGTCGCCGTACTTCTCGCCGAACAGCGCCATGGCACCGGCGGCCTTCGCCTCGTCGAGCGAGAGCACGCGCGTCTCGACCGCGAGGTTGTCGCGGATGGCGTTGTTCGCGATCTCCTCGATCTCGGAGCGCGTCTGGGCCGACAGCGCCTGGCCCCACGTGAAGTCGAACCGCAGATAGCCGGCCCGGTTCAGCGAACCGGCCTGCGTCGCGCTCGACCCGAGCGTGTCCCGCAGCGCGGCGTGCACGAGGTGCGTCGCGGAGTGCGCCTGGCGCGCCGCACGGCGGTTCGCGGCGTCGACGACCGATGTCGCCGCGGCGCCCACGGCCACCTCGCCCGCGGTGACCTCGACGGTGTGGCTGACGAGGCCCGGCACCGGCTTCTGGACGTCGAGCACGTCAAGCTCGTACCCCGGACCCACGATGATCCCCTTGTCGGCGACCTGCCCGCCGGACTCGGCGTACAGCGCGGTCTCCGCGAGGATGACCTCGGCCACCTGCCCGACGCCCACCCGGTCAACGGAGACGCCCTCGACGAGGAGGCCGAGCACCCGGGACTCGGTCTCGAGGTCGGTGTATCCCGTGAAGACGGTCTCGCCCAGGGCGCGGAAGTCGCGGTAGACGCTGTGGTCCGCGAGGGCGCGCTTACGACTCTTCGCGTCGGTCTTGGCGCGCGTGCGCTGCTCCAGCATGAGCGCGTCGAACGCCGCACGATCCACGCTCAGGCCCGCCTCGGCGGCCACCTCGAGCGTGAGGTCGATCGGGAAGCCGTACGTGTCGTGGAGAAGGAACGCCTCCGTCCCCGACACCTGTGTGCCCCCGGCATCCTTCGTCTGCGTCACCGCGAGATCGAGGATGCTCGAGCCCGAGGCGAGGGTGCGCAGGAACGTCTCCTCCTCGGCGTACGCGTACGCGGAGAGGCGCGGGTACTCGGTCTCGAGCTCGGGGTACGCGGACTTCATCGCGTCCCGCGAGGCGGAGAACAGTTCGGGGAACGTCGGGCCGTCGACCCCGAGCAGACGCATGGCGCGCACCGACCGGCGCATCAGACGGCGGAGGATGTAACCGCGACCCTCGTTGGAGGGGGTGACGCCGTCGGAGAGCAGCATCAGCGACGAACGGACGTGGTCGGCGATGACGCGGAAGCGCACGTCGTCCTCGTGCTCCGCGCCGTAGCGGCGGCCGGAGAGCTCGACGGCGCGATCGAGCACGGGACGCACCTGGTCGATCTCGTACATGTTCTCGACGCCCTGCTTGATGAAGGCGACGCGCTCGAGCCCCATGCCCGTGTCGATGTTCTTCATCGGGAGCTCGCCGACGATGTCGAAGTCGACCTTGCTGCGCACGTTCGTGATGAGATCCTGCATGAACACGAGGTTCCAGATCTCGGTGAACCGGTTGTCGTCGACGGCGGGTCCGCCATCGCGACCGTAGGCGGGACCGCGGTCGAAGTAGATCTCCGAGCAGGGGCCCGCGGGGCCCGGCTGGCCCGTGGACCAGTAGTTGTCGTCCTTCCCCAGACGCTGGATGCGCTCGGCGGGGACACCGGCGACCTTCTGCCACAGCAGCGCCGCCTCGTCGTCGTCCTCGTAGACGGTCACCCACAGGTCGCGCTCTGCGAACCCCAGCCCGCCGTCGGACTCCGACGACGTCAGCAGCTCCCATGCGTAGCCGATCGCGCCTTCCTTGAAGTAGTCGCCGAACGACCAGTTCCCGAGCATCTGGAAGAAGGTGCCGTGGCGAGCCGTGTGACCGACCTCTTCGATGTCGTTCGTGCGGATGCACTTCTGCACATCGGCCGCCCGCGAGAAGGGCGCGGGGACGACGCCCGTGAGGTAGGGGATGAACGGGACCATCCCGGCGACCGTGAACAGCAGCGAGGGATCATCGGTCACGAGCGACGCCGACGGAACGATGGTGTGGTCGTTCTTCTCGAAGTAGTCGAGGTAGCGCTTCGCGATGTCGGCGGTCTTCATGCGGAGTGGGGTGTCCTTGCCAGCGTGATCACCGCCGGTCCGCGGCGGTGAGAGAGGTGGGTGTGTCGAGCGGGGCGCTGCTACTCGGCGGAGCGGGCCGAGTCGGCCGCCGCGTCGGCGGCGCGTGCCACCGCGTCCTTGGCGTCGTCGACGATCTGACCCAGGCGCGATTCCTGGTCCCGGTAGGCCTCGCCGATGCGGTCGGTGAACTCCCCGATCCGCGCGTCGATCTCGGCGAGGGCGTCGTGACCGGCCGGGTTCTTGTCCACCAGGTGCGCGATCACGAAACCGCCGACGATGCCGAACGTGAACCACAGGAGGTTCTTCATGTCATCACTTCCTCGCCGATAGACGTCGCGGACGCGGCGTCTGACCCATCGTAGCCACCGACGCCGAAGGGCGCCGGATCCGTGGAGACCCGGCGCCCTTCGTGCGCTTCGCAGCGGTGGACGTCGCTTAGCGCGCCGCGTAGTACTCCACGACGAGCTGCACGTCACAGGTCACGGGGACCTCCGCGCGCTTCGGGCGACGCACGAGCGTGGCCCGGAGGGTCGACAGGTCGACCTCGAGGTAGCCGGGAACCGGGGGCAGCACTTCGGCGTGACCGCCGGCAGCCGCCACCTGGAACGGCTCGAGGCTCTCGCTCTTGGGCTTGACGTGGATCTGCTGTCCCGGCTTGACCCGGAACGAGGGGCGATCCACGAGCTGACCGTCGACGAGGATGTGACGGTGCACGACGAGCTGGCGGGCCTGCGCGGTCGTGCGGGCGAAGCCGGCGCGCACGACGAGCGCGTCGAGACGCATCTCGAGCAGCTCGACGAGGTTCTCACCCGTCAGGCCCTCGGTGCGGCGAGCCTCATTGAAGGCGATACGCAGCTGCTTCTCGCGGATGCCGTACTGCTCGCGCAGACGCTGCTTCTCGCGCAGACGGACGGCGTAGTCGCTGTCGGCCTTGCGCTTGGTGCGGCCGTGCTCGCCGGGAGCGTAGGGACGCTTCTCGAGGTAGCGGGCGGCCTTGGGGGTCAGTGCGACGCCGAGGGCGCGCGAGAGGCGCACCTTGCGGCGGTCCTGGGACTTCGTGGTCACGAAGCTGTCCTTCCGGTGACGTGGCCGCGTCTTTCGCAGCTCACGGACGTATCCCGCCATCCGCCGGCCGGCACGCACGTCGCAGCGCGCCGGTGGAGTGAAAGGATGAGGGGGATGCCCGGAAACGTGGGTTCCGAACCCTCCTATACTACCAGAGCCGCCCGGCGCGCGACGGAGCCGTCATCGCGCGTCGCCGAGGATGCGGCGGATCTTCTCCAGGCGCGCTGAGATGTCGCGCTCGGCACCGTGCGATGTCGGGGAGTAGTAGCGCGTCCCCTCGAGCGGCTCGGGGAGATACTTCTGCGCGGCGACGCCGACCTCGCTGTCGTGCGGATACACGTACCCCTTCCCGTGCCCGAGACGCTTCGCCCCCGCATAGTGGGCGTCGCGCAGGTGCACGGGGACCTGTCCGATCCTGCCCGCGCGCACATCCGCGAGGGCCCGGTCGATCGCGACGTACGCCGCGTTGGACTTGGCGGCGGTGGCCAGATAGGCCGTGGCCTCCGCGAGCGGGATGCGCCCCTCCGGCATCCCGATGAACGCGACCGCGTCCGCCGCGGCGACCGCTATCTGCAGGGCCTGCGGGTCGGCGAGCCCGATGTCCTCGGACGCGGAGATGACCAGTCGCCGCGCGATGAAGCGGGGGTCCTCCCCCGCCTCGATCATCCGCGCGAGATAGTGCAGCGAGGCATCGACGTCCGAGCCGCGGATGGACTTGATGAACGCGCTGATCACGTCGTAGTGCTCGTCGCCCTGGCGGTCGTACCGCAGCAGCGCCCGGTCCACCGCCCGCGCGACGGCGTCGGCACCGACGACGGGCGCGGCCGACGCATCCTCGTCCGCCGCCGCATCCTCATCGGTGTCGGTCTCGTCGTCGGTGTCCGTCCCGGCGTCGATGCGGTCGCCGTCGGCCTCCGTGGCGCCGATGGTCATGACGGCGGCGGCCTCGAGAGCCGTCAGCGCGCGGCGAGCATCGCCCGACGCGAGCCGCACGAGGGCCGAGCGCGCCTCGTCATCCAGCCGGACCGCCCCCGCGAGCCCCCGCGGGTCGTCCACGGCGCGATCGATCAGCAGCGCGAGGTCGGCGTCGGAGAGCGGTTTGAGGGTCAGCAGCAGAGAACGCGAGAGCAGCGGGGAGATCACCGAGAACGAGGGGTTCTCGGTCGTCGCGGCGATGAGCACCACCCACCCGTTCTCGACGCCGGGCAGCAGGGCATCCTGCTGCGCCTTCGTGAAGCGGTGGATCTCGTCGAGGAAGAGGATCGTCTGCGCGCCGTACAGGTCGCGCTGCGTGAGGGCGTCCTGCATGACCTCGCGCACGTCCTTGACCCCCGCCGTGACGGCGGAGAGCTCGACGAAGCGCCGCCCCGAGGAGCGGGCGATAGCCTGCGCCAGCGTCGTCTTCCCGGTGCCGGGCGGCCCCCACAGGATGACGGAGACAGCGCCCGTCGACGCGCGATCCGGATCGGCGAGGGCGACCAGCGGCGACCCCGGTCGCAGCAAGTGCTGCTGACCCGCGACCTCGTCGAGAGCCGCGGGCCGCATGCGCACGGCCAGCGGCGTCGATCCCGCGAAGAGCGCACTGGAGCCGGCCATCCCCTCAGGCTAACCGGGGCGGCCGACATCCCGGGCGCGGCTAGGCTCGTGGCCGATCCGTCCACGGCCCGCCACGAGGGAGAATGCCATGGCACGAGGAAAGAGCGAACGCCAGCGCGCCCAGGAACAGGCGCGCGCCCGGGAACGGGCCTACGAGGCTCGACGGACCCTCCACGACGGCATCGTGGCCCGCCGTCGCCGCGACACCGTCGTGGCCGCGGTCGCCGGCGGTCTCGTCATCGCCGCCGCGATCGCCTCGCAGGTCGCCTTCGCCACCATCGGACCCGGCGCCCCCGCCCCGGATGACACCAGCTCCCCCAGCCCGTCCCTGTCCAGTGCGCCGGCCCCCGAGCCGAGCACGACCCCTTGAGCCGTGGTCCGGTCGTACTAGGCTGGTCCGGACCCACTCCCCCGGCACCGCACAAGGAGAACCGTGTCCTCCGAGACTGCTTCCGCGCCCGAGCAGGCGTGGGGCCGCGTCGATGACGACGGCACCGTCTACGTCCGCGAGGGCGACAACTGGCGCGAAGTCGGCCAGTACCCCGACGGCACGCCGGACGAGGCCCTCGCCTACTACGAGCGCAAGTTCACCGACCTGGCCGACAAGGTCACGCTCCTGGAACAGCGCCACCGCGGAGGCGGCGCCTCGGCGGCCGACCTCGCATCCGCGGCCGCCCACCTGCGCGCCGACATCGAGGGCGCCGCTGCCGTCGGAGACCTCGGCGGCCTGATCGCGCGCGTCGACGCGCTCTCCGCTGCGCTCTCCGAGGCGTCGGCGGCGGAGACCGCCGCCGCGAAGGAGGCCGTCGCGCGGGCCGTCGTCGAGCGGACGACGCTCGTCGAGCGCGCCGAGGCGCTCGCTGCCCGGGACCCCAAGACGGTCCAATGGAAGCAGGCCACGCAGGAGATGAGCGATCTCTTCGCTTCCTGGCAGTCCCATCAGCAGACGGGGCCGCGGCTGCCCAAGAGCACCGCGCAGGAACTGTGGAAGCGCTTCCGCGACGCGCGAGCGATCATCGACAAGCACCGCCGGGAGTTCTTCGCCGAGCTCGACGAGGCGCACAAGGGCGCACGCGAGCGCAAGACCCGCCTCGTGGAGCGCGCCGAGGCGCTGCGCGACAAGGGCGAGGACGGCATCCCCTCCTATCGAGCCCTGCTGGACGAGTGGAAGGCCTCCGGGCGCGCCGGCAAGAAGGCGGACGACGCGCTGTGGGCCCGGTTCAAGGCCGCCGGAGACGCCCTCTACGGCGCCCGCGCCGAACGGGATGCCGCGGAGATCGCCGAGTCACGGCCGAAGATCGAGGCGAAGGAGGCCCTCATCGCCGAGGCGCAGGCCGTGGCCGACGAGAAGGATCTCTCCGCTGCGCGCTCGCTGCTCACCGGCATCCAGCGTCGCTGGGATGAGATCGGCCGCGTCGCCCCTCGCGAGCGTGACCGCGCCCTCGACGACGCCCTCCGCAAGGTGGAGTCCGCGCTGCGTGGGCGCGAGGACGCGGACTGGAAGCGCAACAACCCCGAGACCAAGGCGCGTGCGGGAGACATGGCGCGGCAGCTGGCCGACGCGATCGAGAAGCTGGAGCGGGAGATCGCGCAGGCGCACCAGCGCGGCGACGCCAAAGCCGCGACGCGCCTCGAGGACGAACTGTCCACGCGCCGAGCCTGGCTCGACGTCGTCGGCGGCTGACACCCTCCGCCCACCGCGGGCCACGAAGGCGCCCTCCCCCACCGACTTCTCCACAGGATCGACGCGGGACCGCCGATCGGCCCGGGTCGTGGGGTTGACTGCCGCCATGACCGGGCCGTTCCTGTACTTCCCCCACGACCGCCTGTCGCCCGCCGAGCTCTCTGCGGCGCGTCTGGACGGACACGTCGTGGAGCTCGGGGAGGGGTACATCCCGGCGGACGCCGTCGAGACGGCGGAGATGCGGGCGGCGTCCCTCAGCGTGCTGTGCGACGGGCGGTTCGCGGCCTGCCTGTGGAGCGCGGCCTGGGTCTACGGCGCGCTCGCGACCGCGCCCGCCCGTCACAGCCTCGTACGGGCCGTCGAGCACCGGGTCGGCAACGTCATCGGGCGCCGCGCGATCTTCCACGACTGGCCGGTGCGGGCCGACCAGGTGATCCGCCTCGGCGGGGTGCTCGTGGTGCGGCGCGACAAGACGATGGCCGACCTGGCACGACGGCTCGCGCATCCCGTCGACGCGGTTCGCGCCCGCGCCGCGGTCGAGGCGATGGCCGAGGCGTTCGGCGTCGCCGAGGGCATCCGGTGGATGCGCGATCAGCAACGCCTACCGGGTCGCGCCGACGCCGTCGCGGCGCTGCTGCGGATCGGCGAGCGGTACGGTCAGGACGACGTCACACGGTAGACGTCGTACACCGCGTCGATGCGACGCACGGCGTTCAGCACGCGGTCGAGGTGCACCGTGTCGCCCATCTCGAAGACGAACTTGCTGAGGGCGAGCCGCTCGTCCGTGGTCGACACGGACGCCGACAGGATGTTGACGTGGTGCTCGCTCAGCACGCGCGTCACGTCCGACAGCAGCCCCGACCGATCCAGCGCCTCCACCTGGATCTGCACCAGGAACACGCCCTTCGGGGTCGGCGCCCACGACACGTCGATCATCCGCTCGGGGTCGTTCTCGAGCGCGGCGACGTTCGGGCAGTCGGTGCGGTGCACCGATACGCCGCTGCCGCGCGTGACGAAGCCCACGATGTCGTCGCCGGGCACCGGGGTGCAGCACTTGGCGAGCTTGACGAGGATGTCGGGGGCCCCGCGCACGAGCACGCCGGAATCGGTCGTGCGCGGCGCGCGCACACGCGTGGCGTTCGGCAGATCGATGGGTCCGGTGGAGGTGTCCTCGCCGGTGCCGACGAGCGCGGTGACCTTCTCGATGATCGACTGCGTCGAGACGTGTCCCTCGCCGACCGCGGCGTAGAGGGCGGTGACGTCCTCGTACCGCAGCTGATGGGCGACCTCGGCGAACGAGTCCTGGCTCATCAGTCGCTGCAGCGGCAGGTTCTGGCGCCGCATGGCGCGGGCGATGGACTCCTTGCCCTGCTCGACCGCCTCCTCGCGCCGCTCCTTCGTGAACCAGGCGCGGATCTTGTTGCGCGCGCGGGTGCTCTTGACGAAGCCGAGCCAGTCCTGGCTGGGTCCGGCATCCGGGTTCTTCGACGTGAAGACCTCGACGACATCGCCGGAGGCGAGCGGGGAGTCGAGCGGCACGAGCCGGCCGCCCACCTTCGCGCCCATCGTGCGGTGTCCGACCTCGGTGTGCACGGCATAGGCGAAATCGACCGGGGTCGCCCCGGCGGGCAGGCCGATGACCCGCCCCTTGGGCGTGAAGACGTAGACCTCTTTCGCCCCGATCTCGTACCGGAGGGAGTCGAGGAACTCGCCGGGATCGGCCGTCTCGGCCTGCCAGTCCGAGATGTGCGCGAGCCACGCCATGTCGGTGTCGAGGGCCTTCGCGGTCTTGCCGCCCGTGACCCGCTCCTTGTACTTCCAGTGCGCGGCGACACCGAACTCCGCCTGCTGATGCATCTCGTGGGTGCGGATCTGGATCTCGACCGTGCGGCCTCCCGGACCGATGACGGTCGTGTGCAGCGACTGGTACAGGTTGAACTTGGGGGTGGCGATGTAGTCCTTGAATCGACCGGGCAACGGCGTCCAGCGGGCGTGGATCGATCCCAGCACGGCGTAGCAGTCACGCACGCTCGAGACGAGCACACGGATGCCGATGAGGTCGTAGATGTCGTCGAACTCGCGGCCGCGCACCACCATCTTCTGGTACACGGAGTACAGCTGCTTGGGGCGGCCCATGACGCGCCCCCGGATGCGCAGCTCGCGCAGATCCTCCTCGACGGAGGAGATGACGCTGTGCACGTACTGTTCGCGCTGGGGCGTGCGCTGCTTGACGAGGCTGTCGATCTCGGCGTAGAGCTTGGGGTGCAGGACGGCGAACGAGAGGTCCTCGAGTTCGGACTTGATCGTCTGGATGCCGAGACGGTGCGCCAGCGGCGCGTAGATCTCGAGGGTCTCGGTCGCCTTCTTCGCCGCCTTCTCGGGCGGCACGAACCCCCATGTGCGGGCGTTGTGAAGACGGTCCGCGAGCTTGATCACGAGCACCCGGATGTCCTTGGACATCGCGACGATCATCTTGCGGACGGTCTCCGCCTGCGCGGCGTCGCCGTACTTGACCTTGTCGAGCTTCGTGACGCCGTCGACGAGCATGGCGACCTCGTCGCCGAACTCCGCCGACAGCTGGTCGAGGCTGTACGCGGTGTCCTCGACGGTGTCGTGCAGCAGGGCTGCGGCGATCGCCTTCGGCCCCAGCCCCAGGTCGGCGAGGATCTGCGCGACCGCGACGGGGTGGGTGATGTACGGCTCGCCGCTCTGGCGCTTCTGTCCCTCGTGGGCCCGTGCCGCGACGGCGTACGCGCGTTCGATGACCGCGATGTCCCCGCGCGGGTGGTTCGTCCGGACCGTGCGGATGAGATCCTCGAGGCCCTCACGACGGGGGGCACGGGAGAAGATGCGGGGCACGAGCCGGCGCAGCGACGAGCTCTGTACCGCGGGAGGAGCCGTCTCCGTCATCCGCTCTCCTCCTCCGCCGGTGATACGCGGAACCTGGTCATCCCGCCGGATGTGCCCATCCTACGCGCGCGACGAGGACCCACCGGCCGCGGTCAGACCGAGACGTCGGCGGACTGGGCGCGCGCCTCACGGAGACGGTCGTCCCGGCGCTTGAGCTCGGTCTCGCCCTCGCGGAACAGGGAGTACAGCGGGGCCGCGACGAACAGCGTCGAGTACGCCGCGACGACGATGCCGACGGTGATCGACAGGGAGATGTCGGAGAGGGTCTCCGCCCCCAGCCAGAACGCGCCGATGAACAGGATCGCCGCCACCGGCAGGACCGCCACAACCGACGTGTTGATCGATCGGATGAGGGTCTGGTTCACGGCGAGCTCGACGGACTCCCCGAAGGTGCGCCCCGATCTCAGGCCGTCCTCGGAGGTGTTCTCCCTGATCTTGTCGAACACGACCGTGGTGTCGTAAAGCGAGTACCCGAGGATCGTGAGGAAGCCGATCACCGCGGCCGGCGAGATCTCGAACCCCGCGAGGGCGTAGATGCCCACCGTGACGACCAGCACGTCGATGAGACCGATGATGGCGGCAGCCGACATCTTCCACGTACGGAAGTAGATCGCCATGATGAGGAACGTCAGCGCGAGGAAGATCGACAAACCCCACAGGGATTGCCGCGTGACATCCTGGCCCCATGTCGGCCCGATGAACGAGGTCGTGACCTCCTCGGTGCCCACTCCGTAGGCGTCGGCGAGCGATGAGGCGACCTCTCGCGTCTCCACCTCCGACATCTGATCGGTCTGCACGCGGATCGCGGTGCCGCCGACCGTGGTGACCTTCGTGGTGGCCCCGGGGACCACCTCGCGCACTGCGTCCGTGGCCACGAGCTGGTCGGGCTGCTCGAGCCCGGAGACCGTGAACTGCGACCCGCCCGTGAACTCGATGGAGAACTGCGGGGGGCGCACGAGGAGGATGAGCACCGACGCGAAGACGAGCGCGATGGCGGTGATGAACCACACGCGACGCCGGCGCACGAAGGGCACCGACACCTTCCCGGTGTAGAGATCGTTGCCGAACTGGTTCATGGAGGGCATCAGTCCTGGCCGTCCTTTCCGGCACCGCCGGCGCGCGACGCCGCCTGCAACTCGGCCTGCTTGCGCTCCGCGATCGTCTGACGGCGCTCCGCCTCACCGCGGGAGCGGGCCGTCCTGGCCGCGCGTCCGCGCGACGCCGCAGCCACGGGCGTCTGAAACTCCGCCCGGCTGCGGTACACCGCGCCCAGCGCGTGCGGATCGAGTCCGGACAGCGGGTGCCCCTGCCCGAAGAACCGGGTGCGGGCCAGCAGCTGCATGACGGGGTGGGTGAAGATGATGAAGATCAGCACGTCGATGACGGTCGTCAGGCCGAGCGTGAACGCGAAGCCCTTCACGGTCGCGTCGGCGAGGATGTAGAGCACGACCGCCGCGAGGATGTTGATCGACTTCGAGATGTAGATCGTGCGCTTCGCACGCGCCCAGCCGTCCTCGACGGCGCCCGTGATGCTCTTGCCGTCTCGGAGCTCGTCGCGGATCCGCTCGAAGTAGACGATGAAGGAGTCGGCCGTGAACCCGATCGTCACGATGAGGCCCGCGACGCCGGCGAGCGAGAGCCGGAAGCCCATCCGCCACGACAGGATGCACAGGGCGATATAGGTGAGGACCGCCATCACCGCCAGCGAGGCGATGATCACGAAACCGAGCGCGCGGTAGGAGACCAGCGAGTAGATCGCCACGAGCGCCAGCCCGATCAGGCCCGCGATGAGACCGATCTGCAGCTGCTGCGACCCGAGTGTCGCCGAGATCGTGTCGGAGCTGACCACCTCGAAACTCAGCGGCAGCGCCCCGTACTTCAGCTGATCGGCGAGCACCTGGGCGCTCTCCTGCGTGAAGGAGCCCGAGATCTCCGGGCGTCCGTCGAGGATGAGACCGTTCATCGACGGCGCCGACAGCACGTCGCCGTCGAGGACGAAGGCGAACTGGTTCAGCGGCGCCGTCTGGCCGTACAGGCGCTGCGACACCTCGCCGAAGATGTCCGTTCCCTCACCGTTGAAGGTGATGTTCACCGTCCACTGATTCGTCGTCGTGTTCAGACCCGAGGTGGCGTCGTCGATCGCGGACCCGTCGATCTCGACGGGTCCGAGGATGAACTTCGTCGTGCCGTCGGCGTCGCACGTGATGACCGGCTGATCGGCCGGGGCCTGCGAGGCGTCGTTGGCGGGATCCGCGCAGTCGTATGCGAGGAACTGCGCCTCGAGCGCCGGCGTGATCCAGTTCAGGTCGCTGGGCCCCGTGGGCTCCGCCGAGGGGGTCGCGGCGAGCGAGGGGTCGGGCGACGGGTACGGCGTGGAGTTGCCGTCCTCGCCCACGAACTCCGTCGCGGGGCTGCCGACGAAGAGCACCGGACGCAGCTGCAGCTGCGCACTGGCCTGGATCCGCTGGCGCGTCTCGTCATCGGCCTGCCCCGGGATCTGGACGACGATGTTGCGTCCACCCTCGGTCGCGACGTCGGCCTCGCTGACGCCCGACGCGTCGACACGCTGGCGGATGATCGAGACCGCCTGCTCGAGCTGTTCGGTCGACGGCGCGGCGCCGCCCTCGCTCTGCGCCTCGAGGATGATCTGCGTGCCGCCCTGAAGATCCAGGGCGAGCTCGGGCGCCCACGTGCTCTGCTGGAAGACATGCACGCCGAGGGCGTTGATGCCGAACAGCACGGCGATCAGGGCGAGAAGACCCGTCAGGGCACGCCAGGCATGGCGGACGGGTGGGGAGGTGGCCACGGGTCAGTGTTCTCCGATGAAACGAGCGCGGCGGATCAGGCTTCGGGCTTGCGCTTGCCGTCGACCTCGGGATCGATGGACTCGATCGCGGGGGCATCGGCGCGGTCGAACTCCGCGTCCTCGTGCTCCTCCGCGTCGACGAACTCGTCGTCGGCGTCGGCGTCGTCGCCCTCGATCGGGGTCACGACCCGGATGATCGCCTGGCTGTGCACCCTGATGGCGGTTCCGGGCGCGATCTCGATGAGAGCGGGCTTGTCGAGATCCTCCGGGTCGAACTCGAGGATCGTGCCGTAGAGGCCGCCCTGCAGGAGCACCTCAGCACCGGGGACGGTCTGGCGGTTCTTCGCCTCCTGCTCGGCCTTCATCTTCTGCATGCGCTTGCGCGAATTCCAGAACATGAAGCCCAGGAGGGCGACGAGGACGACGATGAGCAGGATGTCCATGCGGGGGAACGCCTTTCCAGGCACGCGAGATACGCGCGCGATCGGGGCCGAGAAGCCTTCAGCGATTATAGGTCATCGAATCTGAGCGCATTCTCGGCATGGGGGGCTCCCAGGTGCGCGTAGGCAGCGGGCGTGGCGATCCTGCCGCGGGGGGTGCGTCCGAGGAAGCCGATCCGCACGAGGTAGGGCTCGACCACGCTCTCCACCGTCTCCGCCTCCTCGCCGACCGCCACCGCGAGCGTCGACAGGCCGACCGGTCCTCCCCCGAAGCGTCGGACGAGAGCATCGAGCACGGCACGGTCGAGGCGGTCCAGGCCGATCTCGTCCACGTCGTAGAGCTCGAGAGCGGCGCTCACGGCGTCGAGGTCGGCCGGGCGGTCGTGCACGAGCACGAAGTCCCGCACGCGTCGCAGGAGCCGGTTCGCGATGCGGGGGGTCCCCCGCGAACGACGGGCGATCTCCCCCCGCGCCACGGGCGGCAGGGCGACGCCGAGCATATCGGCCGAGCGCGAGATGACACGCTCGAGGTCGGCGGGATCGTAGTACTCGAGGTGTCCCGTGAACCCGAATCGGTCGCGAAGAGGGTTCGGGAGCAGACCCGCGCGGGTCGTCGCGCCCACCAGGGTGAAGGGAGCGAGGTCGAGCGGGATGCTGGTCGCCCCCGCACCCTTGCCGACCATGATGTCGATGCGGAAGTCCTCCATCGCGAGGTACAGCATCTCCTCCGCCGAGCGCGCCATCCGGTGCACCTCGTCGATGAAGAGCACCTCCCCCGGGGTCAGGCTCGACAGCAGCGCCGCGAGATCGCCCGCGTGCTGGATGGCCGGGCCGCTCGACAGGCGCAGGGGGCGCCCGCTCTCGTGGGCCACGATCATCGCCAGGGTGGTCTTGCCGAGCCCGGGCGGGCCCGACAGCAGGATGTGGTCGGCGGGCCGCTGCTGCATCCCCGCGGCATCCAGCAACAGCTGCAGCTGACTGCGGACCTTGGGCTGGCCGACGAAGTCCGCGAGCGATGTCGGTCGCAGCGCGCCCTCGATCGCGAGCTCGGACTCCTGGGCGTCGGGCGAGACCTCGGGGCGGTCGTCGTGCTCAGCCACGAGTGCCTCCTTGGCGCGCGGGGCCGAGCGCGGCGAGCGTCAGCCGCAGGAGCGCCTGCGTGTGCGCGCGTGTCGCGTCGTCGGCGGACTCTGCGGTCATCGTGACGGTCTCGGCCGCCACCTTCTCCGGGTAGCCGAGCCCGACGAGGGCCTGCGTGACCTGAGCGAGGACGTCCGCGGCAGCATCCCTCGTGGGGGCGGCCGCGGCGGCACGGGCCGGCGGCGCGAGCTTTCCGGCGAGCTGCACGACGATGAGCTTGGCGGTCTTGGGGCCGATCCCCGACACCTTGCGGAAGGGGGCGTCGTCGTCGTCGGCGACGGCGGCCGCGATCTGGTCGACGCTCAGGTGCGACAGCACCCCGAGCGCGGACTTCGGACCCACGCCGGTGACCTGCAGCAGCTGCACGAACACCTCGAGCTCCTCGCGCGTGGCGAAGCCGAACAACGCGAGGGCGTCTTCACGCACGACGAGGTGCGTGTGGAGCGCGAGGGTCTCGCCGGACCGGGCGCCGCGGGCGAGATCGACGGGGACGGCGACGTGGAAGCCGACGCCGCCGACCTCGACGATGACCGCATCGACGGCGGCGTGCAGCACGGTGCCGCGCAGGGAGGAGATCATCCCCGAAGCCTACGGGAGCGATCGTAGGTATGTTCGAGCGACACGCTCAGCGGCCGCTGCGGGCGAGGCGCTCGGCATCCGCCCACGCCTTCTGCGCGGGCGTCGCGGCACCGGCCGGCGACGCCGCCGACGGGGCACTGCCGCGCCAGGCGTGGCACAGCGCCAGCGCGAGGGCGTCCGCGGCATCCGCGGGGCGCGGGAGCGCGTCCAGCCGCAGGACGCGCGCAACCATCGTCTGCACCTGGCGCTTGTCGGCCGCGCCGTAGCCGGTGATGGCCGCCTTCACCTCGGTCGGGGTGTGGGTCTCGGCCGGCAGCCCGCGCTCTGCGGCCAGCAGCAGCGCCACCCCGCTCACCTGGGCCGTGCCCATGACCGTGCGGGTGTTGTGCTGCGCGAACACGCGCTCCACCGCGACGACGTGCGGCCGGTGCTCGTCGAGCACTTCGCGCAGCCCCGCGGCGATCGCGGCGAGCCGAACGGATGCCGGGGCATCCGGCGACGAGCGGATCACCCCGACGTGCACGAGCGTCGCCGTGCGGTTCGGCGCGACATCCACGACGCCGACGCCGCACCGGGTCAGGCCCGGGTCGATGCCCAGGACGCGCAGGGGGGTGGCCACTCCCCTACGCTACGTCGCCCCGAGGCCGCGTCCGCGAACGGCGCGCCCGGGGTCAGTCCTCGTCGCCGTCGCTTTCGAGCTCCGCCTGCACGTCGGCGGTGAGGTCGAAGTTGCTGAACACGTTCTGCACGTCGTCGCTGTCCTCGAGCGCGTCGATCAGGCGGAACACCTTGCGGGCGGTGTCGGCGTCCACCTCCACCTTCAGGCTCGGCACGAATTCGACGTCGGCGGACTCGTAGTCGAGGCCCGCGTCCTGCAGCGCGGTGCGCACCGCCACGAGGTGGGACGCGTCCGTGACGACCTCGAAGCCCTGCGAGTGGGGCTCGACCTCCTCGGCTCCCGCCTCGAGCGCCGCGAGCATGACGTCGTCCTCGGAGGTGCCCTCGCCCGAGACGACGATGACGCCCTTGCGAGAGAAGTTGTAGGACACCGAGCCGGGGTCGGCGAGGGTGCCGCCGTTGCGCGTGAGCGCCGTGCGCACCTCCGCCGCCGCGCGGTTCTTGTTGTCGGTGAGGCACTCGATGAGCAGCGCGACACCGTTCGGGCCGTAGCCCTCGTACATGATCGTCTGGTACTCGACCGACTCGCCGGAGATGCCCGCGCCGCGCTTGATGGCGCGATCGATGTTGTCGTTGGGGACCGAGGTCTTCTTGGCCTTCTGCACGGCGTCGTACAGGGTCGGGTTGCCCGACAGGTCGGCGCCGCCCAGCTTGGCCGCGACCTCGATGTTCTTGATGAGCTTGGCGAACGACTTCGCGCGGCGCGCGTCGATGACGGCCTTCTTGTGCTTCGTCGTCGCCCACTTGGAATGCCCGGACATGTAACTCCTGTGTGTGTCGTTCGGCCGGAAAGTCTCCGTAGATTCTAGGCCCGCAGCCGCGCGCCGCACCGTGCGGCGTTTCTTCTCCCCCCGGCGAGCGGCATCCGCGCCGCACCCGCCGAACCGCGCTGGGCGGCGGGTCAGCCGAGGATGCGCCGGAGCGTCCGGAGGTTCCGGTTCGTCGTGCGCGCGCGGTACGTCGCGCGGGCGACGACCTTCGCGAAGGACGTGTCGGTGGAGCGTCCCTTCTCGGGATGCCAGTACACGACGCCCGGCCCGGCACGCACGGGATCCACATCCGGGTCGAGGGATGCCGCGGCATCCGTCAGCTCGTCGCGTGTCTCTCCGTCCGCGCAGAAGATCACCCAGGGCTGACGCGTCCCGTCGGTCTCGTCGAACGGGAACGCGCGCACGACGCGGTCGACGTCCGCGAGCGGGGCGACGAGCACCTTCGCGTCGTAGCCGAAGCGCTCGGAGAGGGCCGACTCGAGGAGGCTGCGGAGGGCGGCCGCGTCGAGATCGCTCGCGACCCTCGCGTTGCCGCTGGCCAGGTACGTTCTCGCCCCGGCGAACCCGAGGCCGGCGAGCAGGTCGCGCAGCTCGGCGGAGCGCACCGTGACGCCGCCGACGTTCACGCCGCGAAGCAGCACCACCCACTCGGTCATGCCGCCAGGCTAGCCCTCACGCGCGCGTGCGCACCGACTCCAGGAACAGGGCGTGGAAGCGGGTCTCGCCGGCGGTCTCGGGGTGGAAGCTCGTGCCCATGACCGGTCCGCGGCGCACGGCGACGATGCGGTCGTCGGCGAGGGCCGCGAGCACCTCGACATCCGGCCCGCTCTCCTCCACGACGGGGGCGCGGATGAACGCGGCCCGCACGGCGGGAGCCCCCAGCACGGGGACATCCAGGTCGGTCTCGAACGACTCCACCTGTCCGCCGAAGGCGTTGCGCCGCACGGTGATGTCGAGTCCCCCGAAGCTCTCCTGGCCCGGGATGCCGTCGAGAATGCGATCGGCGAGCAGGATCAGGCCCGCGCAGGTGCCGAACACCGGCATCCCCCCGGCGATCGCGTCGCGGATCGGATCCCGCATGCCGAACGCCCGCGACAGTTTGTCGATGACGCTCGACTCGCCGCCAGGGAGCACGAGGCCGTCCACTCCCGCGAGTTCCGCGGGCCGACGCACGAGCACGACGTCCGCACCGAGGTCGGCGAGCACACGCGCGTGCTCGCGCACGTCACCCTGGAGGGCGAGTACCCCCACGCGCGGGGACGACGCCACGGCCTACCAGCCGCGCTCGGCGAGCCGGTGCGGCGCCGGCAGGTCGGCCACGTTGATGCCGACCATCGCCTCGCCGAGCCCGCGCGAGACGTCGGCGATGACCTTCGGGTCGTCGAAGAAGGTCGTCGCCTTCACGACGGCGGCCGCGCGCTGCGCCGGGTTGCCCGACTTGAAGATCCCCGAGCCGACGAACACACCGTCGGCGCCGAGCTGCATCATCATCGCGGCATCCGCGGGAGTGGCGACACCGCCCGCGGTGAAGAGCACGACGGGCAGCGTGCCCGTCTCGGCGACCTCGGCGACGAGCTCGTAGGGCGCCTGCAGATCCTTCGCGGCGACGTACAGCTCGTCCTTGGTCATGGATCGCAGGCGGTTGATCTCCGCCGTGATCGTGCGGATGTGCTTCGTCGCCTCCGAGACGTCGCCCGTGCCGGCCTCGCCCTTCGAGCGGATCATCGCGGCCCCCTCGGTGATCCGCCGCAGCGCCTCCCCGAGATTCGTGGCGCCGCAGACGAAGGGGACCGTGAAGCCCCACTTGTCGATGTGGTTCACGTAGTCGGCGGGCGAGAGCACCTCGGACTCGTCGATGTAGTCCACGCCCAGCTCCTGCAGCACCTGCGCCTCGACGAAGTGGCCGATGCGCGCCTTCGCCATGACGGGGATCGACACCGCCTCGATGATGCTCTCGATCATGTCGGGATCGCTCATGCGCGACACGCCGCCCTGGGCGCGGATGTCGGCGGGGACGCGCTCCAGCGCCATGACGGCGACGGCCCCGGCATCCTCGGCGATCTTCGCCTGGTCGGCCGTGACGACGTCCATGATGACGCCGCCCTTGAGCATCTCGGCGAGGCCGCGCTTGACGCGGGATGAGCCCGTGGTGGAGGAGGTCATGGCCGGGGGTCCTTTCGCTGAATCACCGGGCTCGGGGTGCTTCCCGGTTTGGCATAGGCCAAAAGTAGCACGGGCTTGGTACCGTCGGAGGGAGAGGGGGCGCACATGACGTCACGGATCACCGGAACCTCCGCGGTCGAGATCGCCGACAGCGTGAGGGGCCTTCTGGAGCGCGCTCGACTCGCCCCGGGCGAACCCCTGCCGCCCGTGCGCGCGCTCGCCGACGAGCTGGGCGTCAACCGCAACACCGTCGTGGCCGCGTACCGACAGCTCGCGGCCGCCGGACTCATCGTCACGAGAGGCCGTGCGGGCACCCGGGTCGCAGACCGCTCCCCCGTCGCCCAGGAGGGCTTCTCGGCACCGAGCTCGCTGCACGACGTCGGCACCGGCAATCCGGATCCCCGGCTCATCCCCGACCCCTCGATCGCGCTCGCCGCCGCGGCCGGGCGCCCCGTGCTCTACGGAGAGCCAGTCATCGACGAGGGCCTCGAGAGCTGGGCCGGCGACTGGATGCGCGCGGACGTCGGCGACCGCCCCCTACGGCTGACGGTCACCAGCGGCGCGGTCGACGCGGTCGAACGTCTGCTCGCGCAGGCGCTGGCCCGCGACGACGCCGTCGCCCTCGAGGACCCGTGCTTCCTCGCGAGCATTCAGACCGTGCGCCTCGGCGGGTACCGCGCCGTGCCGGTGCCGGTGGATGCCGAGGGCATGACGGTCGACGGACTCCGCGCCGCTCTCGCCCAGGGCGTGCGCGCCGTCGTCTGCACCCCGCGGGCGCAGAACCCGACGGGAGCGAGCGTCTCCGCCGAGCGGGCCGCGCAGCTGCGCGCCGTGCTCGCCGAGTACCCCTACGTGCTCGTGGTCGAGGACGATCACTTCTCCCTCCTCTCGCAGCGGCCCTATCACTCCCTCGTCGGGCCCGACCACCGCCGGTGGGCGCTGGTGCGCTCGGTGTCGAAGTTCCTCGGCCCCGACATGTGCCTGGCCCTCGTCGCGTCCGACCCGCACACGGCGGAGAGGCTCGCGCTGCGCCTGAGCCCCGGAACGACGTGGGTGAGCCACCTGCTGCAGCGGATCGTCGGGCATCTCGTCACCGACGACGGTGCTCGATCCCGTATCCGCGCCGCCGCTCGGCACTACACCGATCGCAACGCATCGTTCGTGCGGCGGCTCGCGCGGCACGGGATCACCGCCACCCTGGGCGACGGCCTCAACATCTGGGTCCGCCTCCCCGTCGACGCCGCGGCGGTGTCGCCGCACCTGCGCCGCCGCGGGTGGCTCGTGCGCACGGGAGACGAGTTCGTCCTCGCCGACGGGGCCGCGGCATCCCATGTCCGGCTGACGGTGCACGGCCTCTCCGACGCCGACGCGGACCGCCTCGCGGCCGACCTCTCCGACGCGTGCGACGAGGCCCTCGGCGCGGCGCGCGCCCCGACGAGGGTGGGATGATCGTTCGGTGAAGGTGCTCTCTATCCAGTCCGCCGTGGCGTACGGCCACGTCGGCAACTCCGCCGCCGTGTTCCCCCTCCAGCGCATCGGAGTGGAGGTGCTGCCGGTGTACACGGTCAACTTCTCCAACCACACAGGCTACGGCCAGTGGCGCGGCCCGCTCATCTCCCCCGACGACGTCCGCGACGTCATCACGGGCATCGAGGAACGCGGCGTGCTGCCGCAGATCGACGTCGTGCTCTCGGGATACCAGGGCGGCGAGGGCATCGCGGATGTCGTCCTCGACGCGGTCGCGCGGGTGAAGGAGGCCAACCCCGACGCCGTCTACGCGTGCGACCCCGTCATGGGAAACGCCGTCTCCGGCTGCTTCGTCGCCCCCGCCATCCCCGTGCTCCTGCGCGATCGCGTCGTGCCGGCGGCCGACATCATCACGCCGAACCAGTTCGAGCTGGGGTTCCTCACGGGCACGGAGCCCGCCGACCTCGACTCGACCCTCGAGGCCGTCGACGCCGCGCGCGCCATGGGCCCCCGCACGGTGCTCGTGACCAGCGTGGAACGACCCGACCGCCCGGAGGGCACGATCGAGATGCTCGCCGTGACCGACGACGGCGCGTGGATCGCGCAGACCCCGCGCATCCCCATGAAGGCGAACGGCTCGGGCGATGTCACCGCGGCGCTGTTCACGGCTCACCTGACGCGCACGGGGGATGCCGCGGACGCGCTGGCCCGCACGACGTCGAGCGTCTTCGACCTGCTCGAGCGCACCCACGACTCCGGCGCCCGCGAGCTGGCGCTGGTGGAGTCGCAGGAGTCGTACGCGAGCCCCCGGATGCAGTTCGCCGTCACGCGGGTGCGCTGACCCCGCCCCGGAACAGGCGAACGCCCGAGGACAGGAGGATCCTGCGCGCATTCTCCTGTTCCGGGGCGAACTCCTGCGCCCGTCTGCGCGAGCCGTCGCCGCGACGGCCGGCCCCCGGCGTCGCGCCGCGGGTCAGGATGCCGCGGGCCAGGCCCCGGCGACCGCGCTGCGTACCTCGCCGAGCAGCTGCGGCAGCGCCTTGGTCTTCGCGATGATCGGGAAGAAGTTCGCATCGGTCGCCCAGCGGGGCACGATGTGCTGGTGCAGGTGGCCCGCGATGCCGGCGCCCGCCACCTGGCCCTGATTCATGCCGAGGTTGAAGCCGTGGCACCGCGACACCTCCCGCAGCACACGCATGCCGGTCTGCGTGAGGGCGCCGATCTCGGCGACCTCTTCGGGCGTCGCGTCGTCGTACATCGGGATGTGGCGATAGGGGCACACCAGGAGGTGCCCCGAGTTGTACGGGAAGAGGTTCAGCAGCACGTACGCCGTGCGCCCGCGGGCGACGATGAGGGCGTCCTCGTCGCTCATGCCGGGCGCGGCGCAGAAGGGGCAGTCGTCGTTCAACGCATCGGGGCCGGCCTGGATGTAGGCCATCCGGTGGGGCGTCCACAGGCGCTGGAACTCGTCGGGCACGCCCGCGAGGTTCGCGGCATCCACGAGTCCGTCGCCGGGCTCGATCACACGAGGTCCTCGGCGGTGGACACCTGGATGTGGGACGCGATCGCCCGCTCGATCGTCGAGATCGCCTCGTCGATCGGCACGCCGTTCGTCTGCGACCCGTCGCGGAAGCGGAACGACACGGTGCCGGCCGAGCGGTCGGCCTCCCCCGCGATGAGCTGCACGGGGACCTTCATCGTCGTGTGGGTGCGGATCTTCTTCTGCATCCGGTCGTCGGATCGGTCGAGCTCGGCACGCACTCCCGCCTGACGGAGTCGCGTGATCACGTCGTCGAGGTAGTCGGCGTACTCCTCCGCCACGGGGATGCCGACCACCTGTACGGGCGCCAGCCACAGCGGGAACGCCCCCGCGTAGTGCTCGAGCAGGATCGCGAAGAACCGCTCGATGGAGCCGAACAGGGCTCGGTGGATCATGATGGGACGCTTCTTCTGCCCATCGCGGTCGGTGTACTCGAGGCCGAAGCGCTCGGGGAGGTTCGGGTCGACCTGCACCGTGGACAGCTGCCAGGTGCGCCCGATCGCGTCCTTGGTCTTCAGGTCGATCTTGGGGCCGTAGAACGCCGCCTCGCCCGGCACCTCGGTGAGCTTGAGTCCGCTCGCGACCGCCACGTTGCGCAGCGCGTTCGTGGAGTACTCCCAGAACTCCTCCGAGCCGATCCACTTGGACTTCTCGTCGTCGCGCATCGACAGCTCGAGCTCGAAGTCGTCGAGGCCGAAGTCGCGCAGCATCGAGATGACGAACTCCAGCACGCGGGTCGCCTCGGACTCCAGCTGCTCAGGGGTCACGAACAGGTGCGAATCGTCCTGCGTGAAGCCGCGCACGCGGGTGAGCCCATGAAGCGCGCCCGAGAGTTCGTTGCGGTAGACGGTGCCGTTCTCCGCAAGCCGCATGGGCAGGTCGCGATAGCTGCGACCGCGCTCCTTGTAGATCAGGATGTGCATCGGGCAGTTCATGGGCTTGAGGTAGTAGTCCGTGCCGTTCTTGGTGACGCGGCCCTCGGCATCCACCTCCTCGTCCATCCGGATCGGCGGGAACATGCCCTCGCGGTAGGTCACGAGGTGGTTCGACTGGAGGAAGAGGTCCTCCTTTGAGATGTGCGGCGTGTACACGTAGGTGTAGCCGCCCTCGACGTGGCGGCGACGCGCGTGCTGCTCCATCTCGCCGCGGATGATCCCGCCCTTGGGGTGCCACACCGACAGCCCGGAGCCGATCTCGTCGGGGAAAGAGAAGAGGTCCAGTTCCTTGCCGAGCTTGCGGTGATCCCGCTTCGCAGCTTCCTCAAGGCGCTCCTGATAGGCGCGCAGCTCGTCCTTCGTGGGCCACGCGGTTCCGTAGATGCGCTGCAGCTGCGGGTTCTTCTCGCTGCCACGCCAGTACGCACCCGCGATGCGGGTGAGCGCCCAGCCGTTGCCGACCATCCGCGTGCTCGGAACGTGGGGACCGCGGCACAGGTCCTTCCAGACGGTCGTGCCCTCGCGATCGACGTTGTCGTAGATCGTCAGCTCGCCGGCTCCGACCTCGACGGAGGCGCCCTCCGCGGCATCCTTCGACCCGCCCTTGAGCCCGATGAGCTCGAGCTTGAAGGGCTCGTCGGCGAGTTCGGCGCGGGCCTCGTCGTCCGAGACGACGCGGCGGACGAAGCGCTGCCCCTCGCGGACGATGCGCTCCATCTCCTTCTTAATGGCCTTCAGATCCTCGGGGGTGAAGGGCTCATCGACGCCGAAGTCGTAGTAGAAGCCATCGGTGATCGGGGGGCCGATGCCGAGGTTCGCCTGCGGGCTGACGCGCTGCACCGCCTGCGCGAGCACGTGGGCGGTGGAGTGGCGCAGGATCGACAGGCCGTCGGGGCTGTCGATCGTGACGGCCTCCACCTCGTCGGCCGCGGTCACCGTCGTCGCCAGGTCCTTCAGCTCGCCGTTGACGCGGAGGGCGACGACGGAGCGGTCGGGGAACAGGGCGAAACCGTCGGCGGGGAACGACACGTCCTCCGCGGGGCGCAGATCAGTCAAGGGAACTCTCCTGGGGTGGCAGGGTTCTAGGCTATCGCGGGCCCGGAGGGGCGATGATGGATGCCGTGCGTCTGGCGATCATCGGCGGGATGCTGTGGGCCGCCGGCGCCGCGGCGCTCGTGTTCGGCGTGCTCCCTCCCGGCGACGCCCTCGCGATCGGGGAGCGGGCGTGGCCGATCCTGCTGTTCGTCGTCGCCATGACGGTCGTGGCGGAGCTGGCGGCCGCGGCGGGGCTCTTCGGCGTGTGCGCCGCATGGCTCGCCCGCCTCTCGCGGGGCCACGGCTGGCTCCTGTGGGGGCTCGGGGTGAACGCGGGGCCGCTCATCACGCCGTGGGCGTCGCTCGCGACCCTGCTCTGGCATCAGCGGTTGGTGGCCGACGGCGTGCACATCGCGTGGTCTCGGTTCGCGCTGCTCGGCGCGGTGGCGGCGCCGCTGACGATCGCCGCCGCCGTCGTGCCCCTCGCGTGGCGCTGAGCCGAGCCGCGAAGCCCCTCTTCTAGCTGCCGGCTACCGGGGGGTCGCGCGGGTTGATGCGCTGCACGATCAGGGGGTCGACCGGAGTGTAGGGCAGCAAAGGCAGTTCGCGCTCGGGCACCGAGAACGCCACGGCAAGCACTTCGCGGGAGAACGCCGACGCCGTCGCGCGGTACCCAGTACCGCATCCGTCATGGCGTTGACGCCTGCGGCGAAGGAGAAGTGCTCCGGCGCACCCGACCGCAGGGCGGCGACGATCTCGGAGGCCTCCTCCGCGATGTTCGCGATGTGGAAGACGCTGCCCGACTCGACATGGAACATCTGCCCCGCCTCCACGACGGAGCTGGCGAAGTCGTCCGCGTTGCCCAGCAGCGACACAAGCACCCGGCCCCGGGTGACGTACGCCAGCTGGTTCGCGTTCAGGTTCCACTGCGGCTCGCGGATCGCGCCGGGCTCCAGCACCGTCTGCCGGATGGACATGCGCCGCAGGATCGTAAACGACGCAGCGGTGAGCTCACGGATCTGACCGAGCTCGCTGGCGAAGACGGGTTCCGCCCCGGCGAGCGAGGCGACGTGCGGTGAAGTCATGACCCAACGTAGGGGCCGGCGGCGCGCCGCTGACGGACGATCAGCCTCCCGGGGTCACCAGATGATTCCGCCGCCCACCGATATCCCGCCCCACGTCAGCGCGATGAAGATCGCCGCGAAGACGACGGGTCCTATGCCCTTCCCGCTGCGGGAGAGGCCCTTCAGAAGGCCGATGACGGCGAAGACGGCGGCGATGATCGACAGACCGCCCCCCAGGAAGAATCCGATGAACAGCGGAATGGGCATGAGCACGAGGCCGGCGAGGCCGATCCAGAACGCGGCCCAGGCGGCCGGGTTGGAGGTGCGTTGGTCGGTGTAGGACATTCCCTCAGTATGTCGTTTCACGCCCAGCCGCCGACTCGAATCACTGAGCAAACGGCCGCGCAGCCACGCTCACTTCGCGCTCAGTCTCAATGATCGCGCTCGAGAACAGCAACTCGAGGTTGTCGGTGCACGCGCCCGGAATGATCCGACAAGGGCGTCCGCCGGCGAATAGCGGGTATGCACCCGCTCCGCGTGAAGCACCGATCCAGGCAACGGTTCCGGCAGATCCGTGAGCCGTGTGAAACGCTCATATGTCGAACGGAAACGCAGCAAGGCTGCCCGTATGTCGTCGTCAACTCCTGGCGGTCGTGCTCACCAATCACACCTGACCTTTACACCCGCCGGCAGTTGCCCGCGGGGGGCTCGCCGTGCGTCAGGAGGGTGGAGCGATCGGATCGGCCAGCTTCGAGCAGACCCCTACGATCCTTCACATGATCGGGGTGGAGATCATCCAGCACGTCCTCGATCAGGAGGAGGGGTACGTCCACTCCCAACCGCCACTCCCCCACGGGTCGAGCACGAGCACACCGGTCGGGGTGGGAACGTCGAAGATGAGGCTGCCCCTGACGCGCTCGCCCGGGCCGAGGTTCACCGGCAACATCTCGTTGTCAGGGAGGCAGGAGTACGCCGCCATCGTAGACAGGCTGCCGTTGAAGGTCGTGCCGTTCTCAGCGATCGCTTTCCACAGCGCCTCGTTGAGCATGATCTCACCGTCGTACACAGCGGTCGTTTCACCCTCAACGTCGAATCGGATGAGATGACCGTTCTCCGCCGGCTCTGCGTATTCGCCCGTGCACTCTGGGTCGACCGTGATGGCGGTGACGACGAACGTTCCCACGTCTTCGTTGTCCAGGTTGGTGGCTCCGAAGGGGACGCCAACGCCCTTGATCAAGTTGCCGCGCTGGCTCACCTCAGAGTCGCTTTCCGCGGCTTCGGGGGTTTCCGCCGGCGTGGGCTCGGACGTTGCCCCCGCCGCCTCTACTTCCGGTGTTTCGAGTGGCGCGGAAGATCCGCTACACGCGGAGAGGCTGAGCGCGGCTGCGATCAGGAGACCAGCTGTGGTCAGGCGCGACGCTGTGTTCATGACAAGGTTCCCCCCTAGTTCAATGCGTCCGCATACTAGCGGGCCGCCAGGTTTAGAAGGAAGCCGGCGTCGCAAAGACCACCCGCGCCGCGTTATATGCGCCCAGGAAGGCCCCGCTACTCTGCTGGCACCATGGCGCGCACGAAACCCAACCCGGACATGCACCATCTCGCGACGCAGATCCAATCCGTCGTCGCCCAGGTCAGCCCCCCTGCAATATCTCGACTGAGGCTGTGCGACGGCGGGCCAAGGACAGAGAGCTGCCTGGGTTTCGCATCGGCCGGACCTGGTGGTTCTTCCCATCCGAGGTGATCGCACACCTCGAAGCCCCAGGGTCCTCTACGCGCCGACGAAGCGGTCACGCCGCCGCAAACCCCCGGTTCGCTGGCGGTAACGCAGTCGCGTATTGCCCGGACGTTGCACGAGATCGGCCAGAAACGCAAAAACCCCCGCTTTACCGGGGGTTTTCTCGTGCGCGATACTGGGATCGAACCAGTGACCTCTTCCGTGTCAGGGAAGCGCGCTACCGCTGCGCCAATCGCGCCCAAAAGGCTGTTCAGTTACAAGTGGAGGTGGCGACGGGATTCGAACCCGTGTAAACGGCTTTGCAGGCCGGTGCCTAGCCGCTCGGCCACGCCACCGTGTGTGGTTCGACCCACGTGACGTGATCCCTCCAAGAAGGGATCCCCGCACTCGAGCGGATGACGAGACTCGAACTCGCGACCCTCACCTTGGCAAGGTGATGCGCTACCAACTGCGCTACATCCGCGTGCTCCCCGTTTCATCGGGGGCGCTTTGAAGACTTTAGCCGATCCCGGGGCACCCGCCAAACCAGCATCGGTCCGCGCGTGTCGAGCGTTCGCGGTTCATCGCGGGCTCCGGCATCCGGTAACATCTGTATCCGGCCCTTGGGCCATGGGCGATTGGCGCAGTTGGTAGCGCGCTTCCTTCACACGGAAGAGGTCATCAGTTCGAGTCTGGTATCGCCCACCGCGAAACCCCCGGGATTCCGGGGGTTTTTCCGTTCCCGGGCCGGCGGTTCACGACTCGTCGAGCAGCGCCACACCGAACTCGGCCGCGACGAGCCGCAGCTCCCCGAGATAGCGCTGGGCCTGCTCTGTGAGCGGGATCGCAGAGTGGCCGATCCAGCCGATCTCGATGCGCTCGTCGACGTCGAGCGGGACGGCGGCGATCTCCGGGTCGAGGTCGTCGCTGATGATGCCCGTCGAGATCGTGTAGCCGTCGAGACCGATCATGAGGTTGAAGATCGTCGCGCGGTCGGAGACGCGGATCTCCTGCTTGCCCGACAGGGTGGAGAGGATCTCCTCGGCGAAGTAGAACGAGTTGTTCGCCCCCTGGTCGAAGGTGAGGCGCGGCAGGTCGGCGAGATCGGCAAGGGTCACGCGATCCCGAGAGGCGAGGGGGTTCTTGCGGGAGATGAAGATGTGCGGCGCGGCGAAGAAGAGGGGGTGGAACGCGAGCCCGGAGTCCCGGAGGAGCTTGTCGATGACGTTCCGGTTGAAGTCGTTGCGGTAGAGGATGCCGAGCTCGCTGCGCAGCGTCCGGACGTCCTCGATGATGTCCCACGTGCGCGTCTCCCGCAGCGAGAACTCGTACTCGGCTGCGTCGCTGCCCTTCACCATCCGGACGAACGCGTCGACCACGAAGGAATAGTGCTGCGCCGACACCCCCAGCAGGCGACGCGACGGCGGCCGGCCCAGGTAGCGCTGCTCGAGCAGCTCTACCTGCTCGGTGACCTGCCTGGCGTATCCCAGGAACTCCGCACCATCGGCGGTGAGCGTCACGCCGCGGGCGGAGCGGACGAGGAGGGAGCGGCCCACGCGGCTCTCGAGGTCCTTCATCGCCGCGGACATCGTCGGCTGGGAGACGTAGAGCAAGTCGGCGGCGGCACTGATCGACCCCTCCGCGGCGACCTCGATGAAGTAATGGAGCTGCTGCAGCGTGATGGAGCCCGATCCCCGAACCATAGGTAGAGCCTATAGGGGTGCATAGTTTCCTCAACTTTGTTGATGGATACCCCGCGCCTGCACCATGGCTCTAGCAACTTCCGCAAGGCCGAGCCCGGCCGATCACCACCGGATTGGCCTCTCATGACGAACGACTTCACCTTCAGCATCACCACCACCCGCTTCGACGAGGACTACTCGCCGTCGGGCGGCTCGCGGATCACGACGAACTTCGCCAATCTCGCCCGAGGCGAGCACCGTCAGCAGAATCTCCGCAACGCCCTGACGATGATCGACCGCCGATTCAACGACCTCGCGCACTGGGACAACCCGGACGGCGACCGCTACACCGTCGAACTCGAGATCGTCTCCGCCGAGCTGCAGCTCTCACCAGAAGGCGACGACCGAAGTTTCCCGCTGCTCGAGATGCTGGACGTCCGCATCGTCGACCTGAAGACCGGCGAACGCATCCCCGGGATCGTGGGGAACAACTTCTCGTCGTACGTCCGCGATTTCGACTTCAGCGTGCTGCTGCCCGCGGTCAACGAGGGCGCGACCGGGTTCACCGTTCCCGACGACTTCGGCGATCTGCACGGCAAGCTCTTCCAGCACTTCCTCGCCTCCGCCGCATACCGGGAACGATTCCCGGCGCCGCCCGTGATCTGCATCAGCGTCTCGACGAGCAGGACCTATCGACAGACCGCGAACCACCACCCGATCCTCGGAGTCGAATACGAGCAGGACAAGCCGTCCCTCACCGACGACTACTTCGCGAGGATGGGGCTCACGGTCCGGTACTTCATGCCGCCCGGGAGCGTCGCGCCGCTCGCGTTCTACTCCCGCGACGACCTGCTCAACCACTACTCCAGCCTGCAGCTGATCGGCACGGTCAGCACGATGGAGACGTTCCAGAAGATCTATCGGCCCGAGATCTACAACGCGAACTCGGCCGCTGCCGGCGTCTACCGGCCGAGCCTGGATCGGCAGGACTACTCCCGGACGCAGATCGCCTACGACCGGGTCGAGCGCAGTCAGCTCGCGGCGAAGCAGGGCAAATACACGGAGGAGCACTTCGTGAAGCCCCACAGGAAACTGCTGCAGCAGTGGGCCGCTGGCTACCCCGCCCCGGTCGGATGACGAGCGGAGAATCATCGACCATGACCACGCTTCTTCCCACCTCGATCGTCGGCAGCCTGCCGAAGCCGGCATGGCTCGCGCAGCCGGAAACCCTCTGGTCTCCCTGGAAGCTGGCCGGCGACGAACTGGCCGAGGGAAAGCAGGATGCTCTCCGAATCGCCGTCCAAGAGCAGGGCCGGCGCGGCATCCACATCGTCAGCGACGGTGAGCAGACCCGCCAGCACTTCGTCACGACGTTCATCGAGCATCTCACCGGGGTCGACTTCGAGCAGCGCGAGACCGTTCGAATCCGCAATCGATACGACGCGAGCGTCCCGACCGTCGTCGGCGCCGTGAGCCGCGAGAGACCCGTCTTCGTCGACGATGCGCGCTTCCTCCGTCAGCAGACCGACCAGCCGATCAAGTGGGCGCTGCCGGGCCCGATGACCATGATCGACACGCTCTACGACCGCCATTACAAGAGCCGCGAGAAGCTGGCGTGGGAGTTCGCGACGATCCTCAATCAGGAAGCGAGAGAACTCGAGGCGGCCGGCGTCGACATCATCCAGTTCGACGAGCCCGCATTCAACGTGTTCTTCGACGAGGTCCGGGACTGGGGGGTGGCTGCGCTGGAGAGGGCGACCGAGGGATTGCGCGCGGAGACCGCCGTGCACATCTGCTACGGGTACGGGATCAAGGCGAACAACGACTGGAAAGCGACACTCGGGGCGCAGTGGCGGCAGTACGAGGAGACGTTCCCGCTCCTGCAGAGGTCGACGATCGACATCGTCTCCCTGGAGTGCCACCACTCACACGTCCCGATGGAGCTCGTCGAACTCGTCCGTGGCAAGAAGGTCATGCTCGGGGCCATCGATGTGGCGAGCGAGACGATCGAGAGCCCGGAGGACGTCGCCGACACCCTCCGGAGCGCGCTGAGGTTTGTCGATGCGGACAAGCTCGTCCCGAGCACGAACTGCGGAATGGCCCCGCTGCCGCGGGACGTGGCCCTCGGCAAGCTGAGTGCGCTCAGCGCGGGCGCGGCCATCGTCCGGGAAGAGCTCGCGGGCGCGACGTCCTAGGAGACGTCGCTGCGCCAGCCGTAACGACGACGCAGGATCTCCGCCACCCGCGCGAATCGCTCGCGGTCCAGGGCCGCCGCCTCGCGACGCATGCCCGCGGGGTGCACGACGTAGACCTGATCGATATCGACCCACGAGGGCCGTCCCCGCGCATCCCAGGGGCCGGCGCCGAGCGCGACCGCGTCGGCATCGCCCTCGCGCGGCTTGCTCGTCAGCTTGACCGCGTAGACACGGCCGCCCGGGGCGGGACCGAGCACCAGCACGGGGCGATCCTTCCCCCGGCCGTCCTGCTCGACGTAGGGCACCCACGTCCAGACGATCTCTCCCCCGTCGGGGTCGCCATCGCGATCGGGCGCGTAGCTGATCTTCAGCGCCGACGCCGCCGGCGGCGCGATCTCGCGGGTCTGCATCGCGTCCGCGCGCGAACCCGCATCGGGTTGCCGGACGGGGTCGGCGATCCGACCGGAACGGGTCAGCGCGCCGAGCAGCGAGCGCAGGATGCCGCGGGGTCCTCTCACGCGATCACCCTAGCCGTGCCCCGTCTCGCCCCCGAACACGCAAGGAGGGGCGCCGCGCGATGCGCGACGCCCCTCCTTGCGTTCAGTGAGTCGAGATCACTCGCGCTCGGCGAGGGCGTAGCCCTCTTCGCCGTGCACGACGGTGTCGACGCCGGCTAGCTCGTCCTCGTTCTTGATCCGGAAGCCGATGGTCTTCTCGATCGCGAACCCGATGATCCAGGCCAGCACGAAGGAGTAGACCAGGACACCGACCGCGGCGATGACCTGCAGCACGAGCTGCTCCACGCCGCCGCCCAGGAAGAGGCCGGTCTCGGTGGCGAAGAAGCCGAGGTAGATCGTTCCGATGAGACCACCGACGAGGTGGATGCCGACGACGTCGAGCGAGTCGTCGTAGCCGAGCTTCCACTTCAGCTCGATCGCGAGGGCGCAGACGGCACCGGTGACGATACCGAGCAGCAGGGCCCAGCCCGGCGTGAGGTTGGCACAGGCGGGGGTGATCGCGACCAGACCGGCGACGGCACCGGACGCGGCGCCGACAGACGTGGCCTTGCCGTCCTTGAGCTTCTCGACGATCAGCCAGCCGATGACGGCCGCAGCGGTCGAACCGAGGGTGTTGATCGTGATGAGGCCGACCAGCGAGTCCTCCGTGCCCAGCAGGCCGAAGGTGCCCTCCGCACCGCCGTTGAAGCCGAACCAGCCGAACCACAGGAGCGCGGCGCCCAGAAGGACGAGCGGCACGTTGTGGGGCTTGTGGATGCCCTTCTGGAAGCCGACGCGCTTTCCGAGCACGAGCGCGAGCGCGAGCGCCGCCGCACCGGCGTTGATGTGCACCGCGGTGCCACCGGCGTAGTCGATGACGTTGGTGGCGAAGCCGAAGGTCTCACCGAGGCTGTAGACCCAGCCGCCGCCCCAGACCCACGCCGCGACGGGGAAGTAGACGAGCGTGACCCACACGCCGGCGAAGATCATCCACGCGCCGAACTTGGCGCGGTCGGCGATGGCGCCGGAGATCAGGGCGACCGTGATGATCGCGAAGGTCGCGCCGAACGCGGCGCCGATCAGGCCGTTGTCATCCAGCGACGAAAGACCGAAGTCGACGAAGGGGTTGCCGGCGAACGCCCAGGGGCTCTCGACGGCGCTCATGTTGAATCCGTAGAGGATCCACAGGACGCTGACGAGCCCGAGCGCGCCGAAGCTCATCATCATCATGCTGACGACGCTCTTGGCCTTCACCAGACCGCCGTAGAAGAAAGCGACGCCGGGCGTCATGAGAAGCACGAGCGCCGTTGCCGTGACGGACCACGCGAGATTTCCGCTATCCATGAAGTTCCTCATCCATGTGTTGGTGTTACGAGACGCGCGGGCATTCGGGTAGGTGAGGGCCCGCGACGCGTCCCAGTCTGGCGAGGGTTGGTTACGGTCGGTGTGGGAGCCATGTTTCGCTCGTGTTACACGAGGTGCCGCGCGGTAAACATCGCGTTTCGGCGCACCCGGAACGGGCCGGGAAATCCGCCTGCGATCGCCGAATCAGGCTGCGGTGGAGGCGATCAGGCGTGATGTCGCGCGCAGATACTTCTTCCGGTAGCCCCCCGCGAGCATCTCCTCGGAGAACACCTGGTCCAGCGACAGCCCCGTCGCGCGGATGGGCACCTGCGCGTCGTACACGCGGTCGACGAATGCGACGAATCGCAGGGCCGCCGACTGATCGGTGAGCTGGGTGACATCCCGCAGGCCCACGACGTCCACGCCCTCGATCATGCGGACGTACCGCGAGGGGTGCACGCGGGCGAGGTGGGCGATGAGATCGTCGAAGGCGTCGTCGGACGCGACACCGGATGCCGCGGCATCCTCGATCGCCGACGCGTAGGCGTCGTCGGCCAGCACCTCGGCGTGTCCGTCGAGGGAGCGCTGCCGGTAGTCCACGCCGTCGATCCGCAGGGTCTGGAAGTGGGCCGACATGGCGTGGATCTCGCGCAGGAAGTCCTGCGCGGCGAACCTCCCCTCCCCCAACGCGTTCGGCGGGGTGTTGCTCGTGGCGGCGAGCTTCGTTCCTGACGCGACCAGCTCGCCGAGCAGGCGCGTCATCACCATCGTGTCGCCGGGATCGTCGAGCTCGAACTCGTCGATGCAGAGCAGGTCGGCGCCGCGGAACTGCTCGACGGCGCTCTTGTACCCCAGCGCGCCGACGAGCGCCGTGTATTCGATGAACGAGCCGAAGTACTTCCTGCGCGCGGGCATCGCGTGGTAGATCGCGGCGAGCAGGTGGGTCTTGCCCACGCCGAAGCCGCCGTCGAGGTAGATCCCCGGCTTGGTCTCCGGACCCTTCTTCGCGCGGGAGAAGAATCCGCCCTTCTTCGCGGGCGCGCCGGCGCCGGAGAAAGCCAGGAGCGTCTCCTTCGCCTCCTGCTGGGACGGATAGGCCGGGTCGGCGCGATACGTGTCGAAGGTCGCCTCGGCGAACTGCGGCGGCGGCACAAGATGAGCGATCATCTCCGCCCCCGTCACCTGCGGCTGCAGATCGGCGAGGTGGACGGTGCCGGTGGATGTGGTGGGGGCCATGCCGTCCTTCTCGTCACATGACGATGGCGGACGTGCGTGCGCCCGCCTCGCGATCTAGGGTTTCTCCGACGGCATCAACCCTACGCCGTTCCACTCAGGCCCCTCCGCGCACGGCGATCGGGCGAGATCCTCGGAGGCATCCATGACCGTCGACACCGACGCATCCGACCCGAAGTTCGCCGGCTACGCCCACCCGGAGCGCCTCGTCACGGGCGAGTGGCTGCAGGAGCGCCTCGGCACGCCGGGCCTCGTGGTGGTCGAATCCGACGAGGACGTGCTGCTCTACGAGACGGGACACATCCCCGGCGCCGTCAAGGTCGACTGGCACACCGAGCTGAACGACCCCGTCGTCCGGGACTACGTCGACGGGGAGGGCTTCGCCGCGCTGATGTCCCGCAAGGGCATCTCGCGCGAGGACACCATCGTCATCTACGGCGACAAGAACAACTGGTGGGCGGCCTACGCGCTGTGGGTGTTCTCGCTCTTCGGCCACGAGGACGTGCGCCTGCTGGACGGCGGACGGGACCTCTGGATCGCCGAGGGCCGCCCGATGACGACGGAGCGCTCCGCCGTCGAGACCACCGACTACCCGGTCGTCGAACGCGACGACTCGGTGCTGCGCGCCTACAAGGACGACGTGCTCGCGCACCTGGGCAAGCCCCTCGTGGACGTCCGTTCCCCCGAGGAGTACTCGGGCGAGCGCACGTCGGCGCCCGCGTACCCCGAGGAGGGCGCTCTGCGCGCCGGCCACATCCCCGGCGCGCAGAGCGTGCCGTGGGCGAAGGCCGTCGCGGAGGACGGCACGTTCGCCTCCCGCGAGGCCCTCGAGGACGTTTACCTCGACGGTGCGGGGCTCGCCCCCGGCGACTCCGTCGTGGCGTACTGCCGGATCGGAGAGCGCTCGAGCCACACGTGGTTCGTGCTGACGCACCTGCTCGGCTTCGACGACGTCCGCAACTACGACGGATCGTGGACCGAGTGGGGCAGCGCGGTGCGCGTGCCGATCGCGACGGGCACGGAGCCGGGCGACCCGGCATCGCGCTGACCCGCGGCGCGCTCACGGTGGCAGGATGGGGACGGTGACCGACTCGCTTCCCGACTCCCTGGCGCAGATCCGCGACGAGTTCCTCGAGATCGACGAGCCCGACCGGCTCCAGCTCCTGCTCGAGTTCTCCGGCGAGCTGCCCGAGGTGCCCGGCGAGTACGCCGATCGCCCCGAGCTGCGCGAGCGGGTCGCCGAGTGTCAGTCGCCGGTGTACATCATCGTCGACGTCACTCCCGAGGGCGTGGTGCGCATGCACGCGACGGCGCCCGCCGAAGCACCGACCACGCGCGGCTTCGCGAGCATCCTGGTGCAGGGCATCTCCGGGCTCGGCGCCGCAGAGGTGCTGGCGATCCCCGACGACTTCCCTCAGAGCATCGGCCTCACCCGCGCCGTCTCGCCCCTGCGCATCGCGGGCATGTCGGGGATGCTGCGCCGGGTCAAGCGCCAGGTGCGCGAGCGCTCCGCGGCCTGACACATGCTCGTCACCGAGGTGCTCCCCCGCACCCTCCGCACCCTGGACCCCGAGTCCGACGAGGGGCTCGAGGCGATCGCCGAGATCTACCGCCCCGCTGCCGGGGTGCGCGTCCGGATGAACATGGTGACCGGCCTGACGGGATCCGCCGTGGGCGAGGACGGCACGAGCGACACCCTGACCAGCCCCACGGACCGCGCCATCCTGAAGACCATCCGATCCGCCGCGGATGCCGTGGTCGTCGGCGCCCAGACCGTGCGGGCGGAGGGCTACGTCCTTCCGCGGTCCGCGACGCTCGCGATCGTCACGGCGTCCGGTGACCTGAGCGGCCACAGGCTGGGCCCGGATGCCTCGCGGCGCGCGCTCATCGTGTGCCCCCGGGGCCGCGAGAGCGAGGTCGCGCGGCGCACCGCCGCCCTCGGCGCCCCCGTCGTCGGCGTCGACAGCGCCGGCGCGCACCTGACGCCCGACGAGATCCTCGGCGCCCTCGCGGAGCGCGGGCTGCGCTCGGTCGTGTGCGAGGGCGGCACCTCGCTCGCCTCGGCGTTCCTCGGCGCGGGAGCGATCGATGAGGCCTGCGTCAGCGTCGCCCCCGCACTGACGCCCTCGAGCGGCCCCTTCGTCGACCTCTCCGAACGCGCCGAGTTGGTCGTGACGGGGATGCTCGTCGACGAGGCGGGCTTCAGCTATCTTCGGCTGGGTCGGAATCCAGGCCGCGCTCCGTCACCCAGCGCCTGATCGCCCGGGTCCACCGCTCGGGGTCGTAGTTCCACAGTTTCGTGTGTCTCGCCTCGGTGAAGACCTCGAGCTCGACGAGGTCGGGACGTGCCATGGCCAGCGCGTGCGACGCGTCGGAGGGCACGAATCCGTCGTCGTCGCTGTGCAGGATGAGCATCGGATGCCGCAGCTCGGCGGATCGTCGCACGACGTCGAGCCGATCGAAGGGTATCGCCGCACCGCCGCCGCGCATCGGTCCGGCCCAGGACGCGCCGAGCGCACCGAGGGCGAGTCCCACGAGCGGGCGCGGAAGGCGCCGAAGGCCGGCCTGGTGGCGGAGCACGTCGGCCCAGTCGATGGCCGGTGAATCCAGCACGATGCCGTCGATGTGCTCGCGATGCGCGGAACTGAGGGCGGCCTGGAGCGCGATCGCACCGCCCATCGACCACCCCATCAGGACGATGCGCCGCGCGCCGCGTCGCCGGGCGAAGGAGATCGCCGCGTCGATGTCGCGCCACTCGGTCGCGCCGAGCGTGTACGTGCCCTGCCGGCTGCGGGGGGCCTCGCCGTCGTTGCGGTACGACACCAGGAGGCTCGTGTAGCCGAGGTCGCGGAAGACCGGCACCGCCCGCAGCGCCTCCGCTCGCGTCGTCCCCCGCCCGTGGATCTGGATGACCCACCGCGAGCTCGGCTCGGCCGCGGGGAACAGCCACGCCGGAGACGGCCCGAGGGGAGCACCGATGAGCTCCGGGGTGAAGGGCAGCTGGAGCTGCTCCGGACGGTCGTAGTACCACCCGCTGAAGGCCGCGTCCGCACCGACGCGACCCGAGTGCGGGATGTGCGTCAGCAGCTTGCGGGTCACCGTGCGCTCGCCCTCGGAGAGCACGGTGCCGAGCTTGAGATAGGGCTCGGTCCCCGTCGTGAATAGCCCGTACCGCCCGGGCAGGCGGGTGTCGTCGCTGCGCACCAGCGTGATCGTCTGCGCCGCCGTGTCGAGCGCCGTCACCGTCGTGTCCGCCACACGCGCCGCGGGCGTCACCACCCGGCGCGCGAGGCGTCCCGCCACGACTGCCATCGCGGTCAGGAGGATCGCGAGCGAGGCGCTGAGAGCGGTGATCGTCAGCCGGAGTGCGCCGACGAGGGCGGGAGTGCTGCCCGCGGCGCGCCTGGGGTCCATCATCGTGGCCTCACTTTAGTCTGTGGGCGTGACCGAAGACCGCCCCGGCCCGCACCCGTCCGCGGAGTTCGCGCTCGCGGTGTCCGCGGTTCGCGAGCTCTCCTTCCGCGGCGATCTCGTCGTGCGGGAGATCGGGGCGCCCCCCGGGCTCGCGCCCGAGGCGTTCGCGCTCGCCGGCGACGTCCGTCCCCCCGAGGCCCACGAGGACTCCCCGTACGGCACCGGGCGCATCGTCCTCCTGCACGACCCCGCGCAGCCGGAGCCCTGGAACGGTCCGTGGCGCATCGTGTCGTTCGCGCAGGCCCCCTTGGAGCCGGAGATCGGCACCGACCCCCTCCTGGCCGATGTGGCGTGGTCCTGGCTCATCGACGCCCTGGAATCCCGCGGCGCGTCGTATCATTCGGCATCCGGCACGGCGACCAAGACGATCTCCACCGGCTTCGGCGGCCTCGCCGCGGAAGGAGACGGAGCGCAGATAGAGCTGCGCGCCTCGTGGTCCCCCGGCCCGGGCCCGATCGACACTCACGTCGAGGCCTGGTCCGAACTGCTCTGCATGCTCGCCGGCCTCCCTCCGGGGTCCGAGGGCATCACTCTGCTCACCCCTTTCAGGAGCCCACGTGACTGATTCCCCCGCCGTGGAGACGCGGCATCCCGTGATCGACGAGGCCCCCGGATTCGCCCGCGCGTGCACCGCACTGGCTGCCGGCCACGGGCCCGTCGCCGTCGACGTCGAGCGAGCATCCGGTTTCCGGTACTCGCAGCGGGCCTATCTCATCCAGGTCTTCCGCCGGGGCGCGGGCGCCTTCCTCTTCGACCCGCCGGCGCTCGGCGACTTCGCCCCCCTGCAGGCGGCGATCGGCGACGCGGAGTGGGTGCTGCACGCAGCGAGCCAGGATCTGCCCTCGCTGCGCGAGGCGGGGCTGGAACCGGCGGCCATCTTCGACACCGAGCTGGCGGCGCGGCTGCTCGGCCGGGAGCGCGTCGGGCTGGGCGCGGTCGTCGAGGAGGAACTCGGCATCGCCCTGGCCAAGGCGCACTCGGCGGCCGACTGGTCCACACGCCCGCTGCCCGACTCGTGGCTCGAATACGCCGTGCTCGATGTGCTCCACCTGGTCGACGTGCGCGACCGGCTCGCCGCGGCGCTCGCAGAGCAGGGCAAGACGGAGATCGCGGAGGAGGAGTTCCGGGCCGTGCTGGAACGGCCCGCGCGGCCTCCCCGGGAGGACCCGTGGCGACGGCTGAGCGGGCTCCACACGGTGCGAGGACGACGAGCGCTCGCCGTCGCCCGCGAGCTGTGGACGGCCCGCGAGGACTATGCGCGCGAGGTCGATACGTCCCCCGGCCGTCTCGTCCCCGACCGCGCTCTCGTCGCGGCGGTGCTCGCAGATCCGGCCACCAAGCAGGCGCTCGCCTCGGTCAAGGAGTTCACGGGGAGGGCGAGCCGCAGCCAGCTCGACCGCTGGTGGCAGGCCATCGAGAGGGGTCGCGCGTGCTCGGAGCTTCCCATCGAGCGGGTCTCCGGCGACGGACCGCCCCCGCCGCGGGTCTGGCGCGACCGCAATCCCGCCGCCGACGCGAGGCTCAAGGCCGCCAAGCCGGCCGTGGATGCCGTGGCCGCCGAGCTCGGGATGCCGGTGGAGAATCTGCTCACTCCCGACTCGCTCCGGCGCCTCTCCTGGAGCCCACCCGAGCCGCTCGACGCCGCCTCCGTCGGGGCTGCACTCGCGACCCTCGGCGCGCGCCGCTGGCAGATTGAGCGGACTGCACAGACGATCGTCGAAGCCTTTGTCGATTCCACACAAGAGCCTCCGAGCGCCCCCGAAGAGGCCTCGTAGGTTCGACCCAAGCGATTCCGGGCGACTCCGACCCCGCTCCTAGGCTGACTTCACCCCTATGTTTGGAGGCAGAGTGGCCGAGATCTCGGACGTCTTCTTCGTCGATGGTGTGCGCACGCCCTTCGGGCGCGCCGGCGAAAAAGGCATGTATTGGAACACCCGGGCCGACGACCTCGTCGTGAAGGCGATGATCGGTCTGATGGAACGCAACGGCGGCGTCCCGGCCGACCGCATCGACGACGTCGCCATCGCCGCGACGACGCAGCAAGGCGACCAGGGTCTCACCCTCGGCCGCACGGCCGCGATTCTGGCGGGACTGCCCCAGTCGGTCCCCGGCTTCGCCATCGATCGCATGTGCGCCGGCGCCATGACGTCCGTGACGACCATGGCGGGCTCGATCGGTCTCGGGATGTACGACCTGGCCATCGCGGGCGGCGTCGAGCACATGGGCAGGCACCCGCTGGGCGGCGACGCCGACCCCAACCCCCGATTCCTCACCGAGAAGCTGGTCAGCGCCGACGCGCTGAACATGGGTGTCACGGCCGAGCGCATCCACGACCGCTTCCCGCACCTCACCAAGGAGCGCGCCGACCGGTTCGGCATGCTGAGCCAGCACAAGGCGCAGGCTGCCTACGACGCGGGCAAGATCCAGCCCGACCTCGTCCCGGTCGCCGTGAAGGCGGCCGACGGCGCCTGGGGGCTCGCGACCGAGGACGAGGGCCGGCGCCCCGAGACGACGATGGAGGGCCTGCGCTCCCTCAAGACTCCCTTCCGCCCCCACGGGCGCGTGACGGCCGGGACCTCCTCGCCTCTCACGGACGGCGCGACCGTGAGCCTGCTCGCCGGCGGAGCCGCGGCGAAGGAACTGGGACTCGCGCCGAAGATGCGCCTGGTCTCCTACGCCTTTGCGGGCGTCGCGCCCGAGATCATGGGCATCGGGCCCGTCCCCTCGACGGAGAAGGCCCTGCGCAAGGCGGGGCTCACGATCGACGACATCGGTCTGTTCGAGCTGAACGAGGCCTTCGCCGTCCAGGTGCTCTCGCTGCTCGACCACTTCGGCATCGCCGACGACGACCCCCGGGTGAACCAGTGGGGCGGAGCCATCGCCATGGGACACCCGCTCGCGGCATCCGGTGTGCGCCTGATGATCCAGCTCGCCGCGCAGTTCGCAGAACGCCCCGACGTGCGCTACGGGCTGACCGCGATGTGCGTCGGCCTCGGGCAGGGCGGCTCCGTCATCTGGGAGAACCCGCACTACGACGGCAAGAAGAGGAAGAAGTGAGGACGCCGATGACCGACAGCGCCATCGCACAGTACGAGAACATCGACTTCTCGCCCATCCTGAAGGCGACGGATGACGAGGTCGTCACGCACTCGCGCGTGCGGGACGTCAGGCTCTCCTCCGGTCGCGTGCTGGCCCTGATCACTCTCGACAACGGCCGCGATCACACCCGACCGAACACGCTCGGGCCTGCGACGCTGACGCAGCTCGGCGAGGTGCTCTCGAGGTTGGCTGCCCGTGCCGCTGCGGGCGAGATCGACGCGGTCGGGATCACCGGCAAGCAGTACATCCTCGCCGCGGGCGCCGACCTCTCCGACATCACGAAGGTCGGTTCGAAGGACGATGCACGACTGGTCGCGCAGCTGGGCCACAAGGTCCTGGGCTCCCTGAGCGAGGTGGGCGTGCCCTCGTTCGCGTTCGTCAACGGGCTCGCGCTGGGCGGCGGGCTCGAGATCGCGCTGAACTCGACATACCGAACCGTGGATGCGTCCGCTGCCGCGATCGCGCTGCCGGAGGTCTTCATCGGTCTGATCCCCGGTTGGGGCGGCGCGTACCTGCTGCCGAACCTCATCGGGATCGAGAACGCGCTCGAGGTCGTCATCTCGAACCCCCTGAAGCAGAACCGGATGCTGAAGCCGCAGCAGGCCTTCGATCTCGGCATCATGGACGCGATCTTCCCCGCTGCTTCCTATCTCGAGGACTCCCTGCGGTGGGCCGACCGCGTGCTCGGCGGAGAACAGAAGGTCGAACGCAGGAACGCTCCCGGCCGGATCGAGCGCACCGTCAAGTGGCCCGTGGCGATCAAGGTGGCACGCGGGATGCTCGAGTCCAGGATCGGATCCGTGCCGCGCTCCCCCTACGTCGCCCTCGACCTGCTCGAGCAGGCACGGTCGGGGACGAAGGCCGAGGGATTCGCGCGCGAGGACGAAGCCCTCGCAGACCTCATCGTGGGCGACCAGTTCGCGGCATCCATGTACGCGTTCGACCTGGTCCAGAAGCGCGCGAAGCGACCCGTCGGCGCGCCCGACAAGGCGCTGGCGAAGAAGGTCACCAAGGTCGGCATCATCGGTGCGGGACTCATGGCCAGCCAGTTCGCGCTCCTCTTCGTGCGCAAGCTGCAGGTGCCGGTGCTCATCACCGACATCGACCAGGCCCGCGTCGACAAGGGCGTGGCGCACATCCATGACGAGATCGGCGCGCTCGAGGCCAAGGGCCGCCTGGACGGCGACACCGCCAACAGGCTCCGCGGGCTCGTGCGGGGCACGACCGACACGTCCGAGTACGCCGACTGCGACTTCGTCATCGAGGCGGTCTTCGAGGAGGTCGGCGTCAAGCAGCAGGTTTTCGCCGGCATCGAGGCGGTCGTCTCCGAAGACGCCATCCTCGCGACCAATACCTCCTCGCTCTCGGTCGCCGAGATCGGCGCGAAACTCGCCCATCCCGAGCGCCTCGTCGGCTTCCACTTCTTCAACCCCGTCGCCGTCATGCCGCTCATCGAGGTCGTGCGCACGGAGAAGACGACGGATGCCGCGCTGTCGACCGCGTTCGTCGTCGCGCGAGCACTGGGCAAGAAGGCCGTCCTCACCGCCGACGCCCCGGGCTTCGTCGTCAACAGGCTCCTCGCGAAGGTGATGGGTGAGGCCGCTCGCGCCGTCTACGAGGGCACCCCGGTCGGCGAGGTCGAGAAGGCCTTCGCCCCGCTCGGCCTGCCGATGGGACCGTTCCAGCTCATCGACCTCGTCGGCTGGAAGGTGGCCGCGCACGTTCAGGACACGATGGCATCCGCCTTCCCCGAGCGCTTCTACGCCAACGAGAACTTCCACGCGCTGGCCGAGCTCGCCGAGGTCGTCGAGAAGGACAAGGGCGGCCGCGTGACGGGCTTCACGAAGGCGGCGGAGAAGGCGCTGAAGGGGCACCTCGGTCGCTCCCCGGCGTCGGCGGCCACGATCCTCGCACGCGTGCAGGACGGGCTCGCCGAAGAGATGCACGTCATGCTCGACGAGGGCGTCGTGCCCGAGGTCGAGGACATCGACCTCTGCCTCATCCTCGGCGCGGGGTGGCCGTTCATCGATGGGGGCGCATCGCCGTACCTCGACCGCGAGGGCGCCTCGGAACGCGCGTTCGGCGACACCTTCCACCACCCGCCCATCCGCGGCGTCGAGCGCTGAGCCCGGACGCCGCGGGCCCTACGATCCCGCGGCGTCCGAGTGGATCTCGGCGAGCCACCCGGGCTCACCCGCGTTCTGACGGGCGACGGGCACACGGGTGCCCAGCACCTGTGCCACGACGTCCTGGGCGATGTTGGCCGCGGAAAGACCCGCGTCCGCCAGGATCTGCTCCCGCGACGCGTGGTCGATGAAGGCGTCGGGCAGGCCGAGCTCGTCCACGGCGGTGTCGATCCCCGCCTCCCGGAGGACCTGGCGGATGCGCGTGCCCACTCCCCCGACTCGGATGCCGTCCTCGATCGTGATCACGAGACGGTGGCGGGCGGCGAGGTCGACGATCGACCCGGCGACGGGCACGACCCAGCGGGGGTCGACGACCGTGGCCCCGATCCCCTGCGCGGACAGCCGGTCCGCGACATCCAGCGCCAGGCCCGCGAACGGACCGATCGCGACGAGGAGCACGTCCTCCGCGTCGCGGCGCGCGAGGACGTCGACGCCGTCGTCCAGCCGCTCGAGGGCGGGGATGTCTGCTCCGACGGAGCCCTTCGGGTACCGAACGACCGTGGGCGCGTCGTCTACCGCGACGGCCTCCCGCAGGCTCTCGCGAAGTCGGGTCTCGTCGCGGGGGGCCGCGATGCGGATTCCGGGCACGAGCTGCAGCATCGCGAGATCCCAGATGCCGTGGTGGCTCGGGCCGTCCGGCCCGGTGACCCCCGCGCGGTCGAGCACGAAGGTCACACCGGCACGGTGCAGCCCCACGTCCATGAGCACCTGGTCGAATGCGCGGTTCATGAACGTCGCGTAGATGGCGACGACGGGATGCAGTCCTCCGAAGGCGAGCCCCGCCGCTGATGCCGCGGCGTGCTGCTCGGCGATGCCGACGTCGTACACGCGGTCGGGGAAGCGCTGCGCGAAGGGCAGCAGGCCGGTCGGCCGCAGCATGGCGGCCGTCATCGCGATGACGTCGGGGCGGTCCTCGCCGATGGAGACGAGCTCGTCGGCGAAGACGTCCGTCCAGGCGGCGGCACCGCCGGAGCCGAGCGTGCGACCGGTCGTGGGGTCGATGCGCCCCACGGCGTGGAACTGGTCCGCCTCGTCGTTGCGCGCGGGCTCATAGCCGCGCCCCTTCTCCGTGATCGTGTGGACGATGACGGGAGCGCCGTAGTCCTTCGCGAGCGTGAGCGTCTCGAGCAGCGTCTTCATGTCGTGGCCGTCGATCGGCCCGAGATACTTGATGTCGAGGTTGGAGTAGAGCGCGGCGTTGTTCGTGAAGCGGGAGAGGAACCCGTGAGTACCGCCGCGCACCCCGCGGTAGACGGCGCGTCCGACCGGACCGAAGCGTTCGAAGAACGAGTCGCTGCTGCGGCGCAGCGTGCGATAGGTGTCGGTCGTCCGCACACGGTTGAGGTGCCGGGCGATGCCGCCGATCGTGGGCGCGTAGGAGCGGCCGTTGTCGTTGACGACGATCACGAGGTTGCGGTCGTTGTCGTCGGAGATGTTGTTGAGGGCCTCCCACGTCATCCCGCCCGTCAGCGCGCCGTCGCCGACAACGGCGACGACGTGACGGTCGCGGCGCCCCGTGCGCGTGAGGGCGCGGGAGACGCCGTCGGCCCAGCTCAGCGAGCTCGATGCGTGGGACGACTCGACGATGTCGTGCTCGCTCTCGCTGCGCTGCGGGTAGCCGGCGAGGCCACCGCGCGAGCGGAGGGCGCTGAAGTCCTGGCGCCCCGTCAGCAGCTTGTGGACGTAGGACTGGTGACCCGTGTCGAAGATGATCGGATCCTCCGGCGACTGGAACACCCGGTGGAGCGCGAGCGTCAGCTCGACGACCCCGAGATTCGGGCCCAGATGGCCCCCCGTGCGCGCGACGTTCTCGACGAGGAACGAGCGGATCTCGGTGGCCAGGTCCCCCAGCTCGTCGACGCTCAGCGCGTCCAGATCGCGAGGACCGGTGATCGACGACAGCAAGCCCATGTGCGCCCCTCCTTCGTCCGGCGATGACGCCGGCGATCGGATCAGTCTACGGGGCGGGACCCGAGCGGGGCCGCCGGGCGCCACCCTGGCGAGCCGGAGCGCCCGCCCCGGAACGCAGAAACCCCCGCCATCGCCGAAGCGATGCCGGGGGCCCGCGTTGCGCTCAGACCAGGCTGCGCAGCACGTACTGCAGGATGCCGCCGTTGCGGTAGTAATCGGCCTCACCGGGGGTGTCGATGCGCACGACCGCCTCGAACGTGACGGTCTCCTTGCCCTCGGGGGAGAACTCGCTCGGCTCCGCCGTCACCGTCACCGTCTTCGGCGTGACGCCCTCGTTGAGCTTCTCCAGGCCCGTGATCGAGACGACCTCGGTGCCGTCGAGCCCGAGGGACTTCCAGCTCTTGCCGGCGGGGAACTGCAGCGGCACCACGCCCATGCCGATGAGGTTCGAGCGGTGGATGCGCTCGAAGCTCTCGGTGATGACCGCCTTGACCCCCAGCAGGCTCGTGCCCTTCGCGGCCCAGTCGCGAGACGAGCCCGACCCGTACTCCTTGCCCCCGAAGATGACCAGCGGGATTCCCTGCTCCTGGTAGTTCTGGCTCGCGTCGTAGATGAACGACTGCGGGCCGCCGGGCTGCGTGAAGTCTCGCGTGTACCCGCCCTCGACCACGGCGCCGTCGTTGACCGCGCTCACGAGCGCGTTCTTCAGGCGGATGTTCGCGAACGTGCCGCGGATCATGACCTCGTGGTTGCCGCGGCGCGAGCCGTAGGAGTTGAAGTCCTTCTGACGGACGCCGTGCTCCTCGAGATACTTCGCGGCCGGGGTGCCGATCTTGATGTTGCCGGCGGGGCTGATGTGGTCGGTCGTGACCGAGTCGCCGAGCGTGGCCATGACGCGGGCGCCACGGATGTCGGTGACGGGCGTCAGCTCCATCGTCATGTCATCGAAGTAGGGCGCCTTGCGCACGTACGTCGAGTCCTGGTTCCACTCGAACACGGGGCCGGTCGGCGTCGGCAGGTTCTTCCAGCGCTCGTCCCCGTCGAAGACCGTCGCGTACTGCTTGATGAACTGTTCGCGGGAGATCGAGGAGTCGATGACCTCCTGCACCTCGTCGGGTGCGGGCCAGATGTCCTTGAGGAAGACGTCGCGACCTTCGGGGTCCTTGCCCAGCGGGTCGGTCTCGAAGTCGAAGTGCATCGACCCCGCGAGTGCGTAGGCCACCACCAGCGGCGGCGAGGCGAGGTAGTTCATCTTGACGTCGGGGCTGATGCGCCCCTCGAAGTTGCGGTTGCCCGACAGCACGGCGGTCACCGCGAGGTCGTGGTCGTTGACCGCTGCCGAGACCTCCTCGATCAGGGGTCCCGAGTTGCCGATGCAGATCGTGCAGCCGTAGCCGACCGTGTAGAAGCCGATCGCCTCCAGCGACTTGTCCAGGCCCGATTTCTCGTAGTAGTCGGTGACGACCTTCGACCCGGGGCCGAGCGTCGTCTTGACCCACGGCTTGCGCTGCAGACCCTTCTCCACGGCCTTCTTCGCCAGGAGCCCCGCGGCGATCATCACCGACGGGTTGGACGTGTTTGTGCACGAGGTGATCGCGGCGAGGGTGACGGCGCCGTTGTCGATCGTGTAGGGCGCACCCTCCGACGGGGTGATCCGGACGGGCTTGGACGCCGCGGCGGGACCACCGCTGGAGATGTGCACCTCGCGCGTCTCGATCTCCTCCTCGCCGGGCGCCCCGCCCGGGTCGGACGCGGGGAACGAGCCCTGCGACTCGAGGTCGACGATCGACTTGGAGGTCGTGGGCGAGGCGTAGTTCAGGATGTCCTTCTCGAACTGGGCCTTCGACTCCGACAGCAGGATGCGGTCCTGCGGGCGCTTCGGACCGGCGATCGAGGGGACGACCGTGCTGAGGTCGAGCTCCATGTACTCGCTGAACGAGGGCTCACGGCGCGCGTCGTGCCAGAGCGATTGAGCCTTGGCGTACGCCTCGACGAGCGCGACGGTCTGCTCGTCGCGCCCGGTGAGCCGGAGGTAGTCGATGGTGACGTCGTCGATGGGGAACATCGCCGCCGTGGATCCGAACTCCGGGCTCATGTTGCCGATCGTGGCGCGGTTGGCCAGCGGCACGGAGCCGACGCCCTCGCCGTAGAACTCCACGAACTTCCCGACCACGCCGTGCTTGCGGAGCATGTCGGTGATCGTCAGCACGACATCCGTCGCCGTCACGCCGGCCGGGATCTCCCCGGTCAGCTTGAAGCCCACGACGCGCGGGATGAGCATGGAGACGGGCTGGCCGAGCATGGCCGCCTCGGCCTCGATGCCGCCGACGCCCCAGCCCAGCACGCCGAGGCCGTTCACCATCGTCGTGTGCGAGTCGGTGCCGACGCAGGTGTCGGGGTAGGCGCGGAGCACGCCGTCGACGTTGCGATCGTAGATCACCTTCGCGAGGTGCTCGATGTTGACCTGGTGCACGATGCCGGTGCCCGGGGGGACGACCTTGAAGTCGTCGAACGCCGTCTGGCCCCAGCGCAGGAACTGATAGCGCTCGCCGTTGCGCTCGTATTCGAGCTCGACGTTGCGCTCGAGGGCGTTCTCGGTGCCGAAGAGGTCGGCGATGACGGAGTGGTCGATGACCATCTCGGCGGGCGAGAGCGGGTTGATCTTGTCGGGGTCGCCGCCGAGCTTCGTGACGGCCTCGCGCATCGTGGCCAGGTCGACGATGCAGGGCACGCCGGTGAAGTCCTGCATCACGACGCGCGCGGGCGTGAACTGGATCTCGGTGTCGGGCTCCGCGTCCGGATCCCACGACCCGAGTGCCTCGATCTGCGCCTTGGTGACGTTGGCGCCGTCCTCCGTGCGGAGGAGGTTCTCGAGGAGGACCTTGAGGCTGAACGGGAGCTTGTCGTAGCCCGGGACGGTGTCCACCCGGAAGATCTCGTAGTCGGTGTCCCCGACCCTCAGTGTGTCCTGTGCTCCGAAGCTGTTGACCGATGCCACGATGCCGTCTCCTCCAGTCGCTGCGACCACTCGCCGCTGACCATCTTCGTCGGGGCCCTGCGCCGCGGCTAGCAAGGCGAGCCTTACCGGTCGGGCGCCTGCCCCGGGGCGGTAGCGAGCGCAGATTTATCTCGATGTCGAGATAAATGTATCAGGTGCGCGGTGCGGGGTAGAGGGCGCGGACGGCTAGCCACGTCACCGCGAGCATGGGCGCGAACAGCGGAAGGCCCATGATGAGCTTCAGCGTGCCGAGCGCCGTGACGTCACCCGCGAAGTAGAGGGGCAGCTGCACGGCCAGCCGGGCGGCGAACAACGCGGCCCACGCGATCGTGAGCCAGAAGAAGACCCGGCGCTTGCGGCGATCGGCGCGCCACGCGGTGCCCTCCCCCATGAGGGCGCCGGCGGCGAGCCCGATGAGAGACCAGCCCACGAGGGCGGAGATCAGCAGCGCCGATCCGTAGAGCCCGTTCGTGATGAAGCCCGGGACGAAGTTGTCCTCGGCGCGCCCCGTCCACAGCGCGAGCGCCGCCGCGGCACCCGTCGCGACCAGCCCGCCGATCGCGGCCTGCACCGGCGAGCGTGCGATCAGACGAGCCGCCGTGAACACGACGGCGAGACCGACCGAGAGACCCAGGGCCCACGGAAGGTCCTGCCACACGGTGTAGACGAGCAGGAAGACGAGGCTCGGCAGGACCGACTCGAGGATGCCGCGCCAGCCGCCCATGCCGCGCCAGACGACGTCCCTGGTGGTGGTCGCATCCGCGGGATCGAGGCCTGCCCGACGGGCCGCGCCGGCGAGGGCTCCGCCAATCACGTCATGCGGCGCCGGCTCGGGCGGGATCAGCGGATCGCGGGGAGGATCGGGCTCGGCGCTCACGACGCCCCGGGGGTGGAGGGCATCTTCAGCGGGATGAACTCGCGCGGCGGCATAGGCGATCCGCCGCGGACGACGACGATCGACCGGAACAGGTCCTCGACCTTCGCGGCGGCCTCGAGGTCTGAGGCGGCGGCACCGCCGATGACACCGCGCAGGAACCATCGAGGGCCGTCCACCCCCACGAAGCGGGCGAGGCGCTTGCCCGACGCCGCCTCGGCCCCCGCCATCACGGGGACCTCGGCCAGCAGCTCGGGACCGAGCGGACCTTCCCGCTCCTCCACACGGCCGCCCTGCGTGCGCACCTGCTCCCGGATCTGGGCGCGTGTCTCGTGCCAGAGCCCCGCCGAGCGGGGAGCCGCGAACGGCTGCACCTGCAGCGTGGAATCGGCGTAGTCGAGGCCGACCGCGACGATCCGCTTGGACTGCTCCTCGATCTCGAGGCGGAGGTTCAGCCCCTCCCGCGGAAGCACCTTGATGCCGCCGAGGTCGATGTAGGGGCGCACGGGATTGGCCTCGGCCTCGTCGAACGGCCCGGCGGTCGCACGGTCGGCCGGCGCCGACTTCGGGGCCTGCTCGTTCCCAGGATCGGTCGTCTGCTCGTCGCTCATGCCGGGAGGTCCTCTCGTTCATCGGCCGCACGGTACCCCGTCGACCCGAATCCGCCTGCCCCGCGAAGGCTCTCGGGGAGCTCTTCGACAGGGACGAAGGTCGCCCGCACCACGGGCATGACGATCAGCTGCGCGATGCGGTCCCCGACGGCGATGTCGTAGGGCTGCTCGGCGTCCGTGTTCAGGAGCGAGACCTTGATCTCGCCGCGGTAGCCCGCATCGACGGTGCCCGGGGAGTTCACGACCGTGATGCCGTGCTTGGCGGCGAGGCCGCTGCGAGGGACCACGAACGCGGCGTACCCCTCGGGGAGCGCGATCCGCACGCCTGTGCCGACGAGCGCGCGGCGACCGGGCTCGAGGCGCACCGCTTCCGACGCGACCAGATCCGCGCCCGCGTCACCGGGGTGGGCGTAGGACGGAGTCTCGGGCGCGATAATGAATACGTCCACGGAATCGGTCACTCATCGAGGGTAATGCAGAAGCTACAGCCGACCTATCGCGAGCGCCTGGCCCCGTCGCTGTGGTTGCTCGTCTCCGCAGCGGTGCTCGCGCCGATGGCCTCACTCGTCCTGGTGCCGCTCGATCCCACCCTCTCGCTGGCGGGCGGTGTCATCGTCGGCGTCGCGGCGGTGTGCGGGGCGATCTGGCTCTCCCCGCGCATCGAGGTACGCGGAACGACCCTGCGCGCCGGGCGAGCGCACATCGACGCCGGCTGGCTCGGGACGCCCCGCCCCCTGTCCGGTGACGATGCCCGCCACGCGCGGGGACCGGGCCAGGATGCCCGGGCCTGGAACCTCATCCGCGGCGGGATCGACGGGCTCGTCATCGTCCCGGTCGAGGATCCCGACGACCCTGTCAGCGCGTGGGTCGTCTCGTCCCGGACCCCCGATCGGCTGGCCGCCGCGATCGAACGCGCGCGTTACGCGGCGCAGTCCTTGCAGACGAAGCCGATCGAGTCCTCGTGATCGACCTGCGAACGGTGCTTCACGAGGAAGCAGCTGACGCAGGTGAACTCGTCCTCCTGCGGGGGCAGCACGACGACGTCGAGCTCGAGGTCGGAGAGGTCGGCACCGGGCAGGTCGAAGCTCGTGGGGTTGTCGGAGTCCTCGACGTCGACAGAGCCCGAGAGCTTGTCGGGCACGCGCTCCTTCAGGGCCTCGATCGACTCGCTGTCGTCCTCGGTCTTGCGGGGGGCGTCGTAGTCCGTTGCCATGGGGTGAGAGTCACTTCTTCCGTCTGATGCAGGTGGTGCGCGCCGAAATGGGCGGCGCTAGTTTGCACGAGAGGCGGTCAATAAGCAAATGCGTCGTTGTCGCCGTGTCGCGATGGGCTCAAACCGGCGGCGCGCCCGCGATATTCCCGGCGGTGCGAGGCGAGCGTGACACCATGACTCCACACGGAACCAGTGGAAGAGGACGTGTTCGATGCAAGAGCTCAAGGTGATCCGCACGGAGGACGATCGGCTGATCGTCGCGACCGAGGCGGGACAGACGTTCGCCCTCGTGATCGACGAGGTGCTGCGCGCCGAGGTTCGTCGAGCGCGGAGCGCGGCCGACGCGGGCGGCGACCCGCGGGCGGCCCGGCCGAGCCCCCGGGAGGTCCAGGCCCACATCCGCTCGGGTCTCTCGGCCCGCGAGGTCGCCCAGCTCCTGGGGGCCAGCCTCGAGGATGTCGAGCGCTACGAGGCGCCCGTCCTCGCCGAGCGGGAGCACATCGTCGGCCTGGCGCTGGCGGTCCCGGTCCTGCTCGGCGCCGTCGACGACGCCGATGCGCAACCCACCTTCGGCGCCGCCATCCGCGCGAAGCTCGAGGAGGTCGGGGCGACCGGCGAGCGGTGGACCAGCTGGAAGGAAGCCGGCGGCTGGGTCATCAAGCTCGAGTTCCGCGTCGCGGACATCGATCACGACGCCCGCTGGAGCTTCGACCACCGCCGCGGAGCCCTGTCGCCCCAGAACTCCGACGCCACGCAGCTCTCCCGTCAGGGTTCGCTTCCCGAGGGCCTCATCCCCCGCCTTCGCGCCCTCGACGCCGCCCCCGGCATCAAGGACGAGACGCGATTCGACAGCGGCGCCTTCGGACCGCGGAAAGACATCGACCCCACCGATCCGGGCCGTCCGGCCGGGGCGTCGGATGCCGCCGTCAAGCGCGCGACCGAGCCGGTCGCCACGAGCGCGGAGACCGCGGATCTCCTGGAGGCGCTCCGGCGGCGACGCGGCCAGCGCGAGCCGGCCCCCGAGAGCCCGCCGGAGACGACCGCTCCCCCCGTCGCGCACGCCCCCGTTGCGCTGTTCGACGCCCTCGAGCCCGGCTACGGCTCGGCCCCGGAGGAAGCGAGCGGCGACGACACCGCGGCGGAGCCGGCCACCCGCCGGCGCGGCGCCCGCTCCTCGCTGCCGTCGTGGGACGAGATCGTCTTCGGCGCGCGGGGTGACGCGGACTGAGGCACTCCTCGGGCCGGTGACACGGTCACACGTGGTCACCGCCGCGAGAAGGCTCCGAGTCTGATGAGCGGGACGAGTCTCTCGTCGGAGGTCAGGGAGCCGTGCTGCCCGACCATGGACTGCCCCGCGTTGTCGCGCGTCCGGTCGTCGTAGTACGCGACGCGGGCGCGGGCGGCCACGAGAACATCGCCGATGCGGGGCGCGACGTCCGGGGTCACGTCGCCGAACAATCCCGCATCGATCGCCTCGCTCCGGCTCATCACCCACGCCCGGGCGGACTCCGCGGTCCGCCACGCGGACAGCAGACGATCGGCATCCCCCGGGTGCGCGTGCAGGTGGAGCATCCGCGGCTCGCCCGCGACGACCTCGACGCCGTCGAGCAGGGGGTTCCCTTGCTCGAGCAGGACGTGACCCCGTCGCGGGACGTCGATCATGCCGTGATCGGCCGTGACGAGCGCGCCGACATCCTCCGGCAGCGCCGCGGCGAACGCGCGCACCGCGGCATCCACCGTCTCGAGGCCGTCAGTCCACTCGCCCGACTCGATGCCGTGACGATGCCCGAGCACGTCGAGTTCGGGCGCATAGGCGTACACGATCGCACCGTCGTGCCGTGCGGCGGTGTCGACCGCGAGCAGAAGCCGTTCGGCGACATCCGCCGCCGAGAGGAACGTCGCCCCGCGGAAGGACGCCCGGGTGAAGCCGCTGCCCCGGTACTCCTCACGGCTGACGATGAATGCCGGCGCAACGGCGTCCTCGAAGAGGGTGCGCGCGCGCTGCCAGCTCTCGGGATCGAGCCCGTCCCTCTCCCATCCGCTGAGCTGGTTGGCCGCGTGAGAGGTGCCCGGCACCCGCACGCGGTATCCCACGATGCCGTGCACGCCGGCATCCACGCCGGTCATGAGGCTCGTCAGCGCCGTCGCCGTCGTCGTGGGGAAGACCGAGCGCGCGACGTCCTTCGAGGACATCGCCGAGGTGAGGAACCGCGCGTGGCCCGCGCGCGACGAGAGCGTCGCCTTGCCGAGACCGTCGACGAGCACGATGACGGCGGAGCGGGCGGCGGGGAGCCAGCCGTGACCCGCGGGGCGCGTCACGGCGTCGCGGAGACCCGGCAGCAGCGCGGTGAGGCTCCGGGCGTGGCCGGGCTCCGCCGGTAGCATGAGGGTCATCGGGGTCAGTCTCGCACAGCGTGCGGACGGCCCCCGTTTCGCATCCGGATCAGCTCCGCCCGAAGGAACCCATGCCGCACGCCCCCGCCGAGACCCCTCCCGAGCGCATCGAAGACGTCGACGTCTCGAGCGAGATGCAAGGCTCGTTCCTCGAGTACGCGTACTCGGTGATCTACTCTCGTGCCCTCCCCGATGCCCGCGACGGCCTCAAGCCGGTGCAGCGGCGCATCGTGTATCAGATGGCCGAGATGGGTCTGCGTCCCGACCGGGGCCACGTCAAGAGCGCCCGCGTGGTCGGGGAGGTGATGGGGAAGCTGCACCCGCACGGCGACGCCCCCATCTACGACGCGCTGGTGCGGCTCGCTCAGCCGTTCTCCCAGCGGGTGCCCCTCGTCGACGGCCACGGCAACTTCGGCTCCCTCGACGACGGCCCTGCGGCGGCGCGCTACACCGAGGCGCGGCTCGCCCGCGCGGCGATGGCGATGGCGGCCGACCTCGACGAGGACGTCGTCGACTTCATCCCGAACTACGACAATCAGTTCCAGCAGCCCGCCGTCCTCCCGGCTGCCTACCCCAACCTCCTCGTCAACGGCGCCTCCGGCATCGCCGTCGGGATGGCCACCAACATGGCTCCCCACAATCTCGTCGAGGTCGTGGGGGCCGCCATCCACCTCCTGGAGAACCCGGACGCGACGCTCGAGGACCTGATGGCGTTCGTACCGGGCCCCGACCTCCCCTCCGGCGGCGTGATCGTTGGGCTCGACGGCGTCCGCGACGCGTACGCGAACGGCCGCGGATCGTTCAAGACCCGCGCGAAGGCGGGCATCGAGAGCCTGGGCCCTCGCAAGACGGGCATCGTCGTGACCGAGCTGCCGTATCTGGTCGGGCCCGAGCGCGTGATCGAGAAGATCAAGGATGCCGTGCAGTCGAAGAAGCTGCAGGGCATCAGCGACGTGGCCGACCTGACCGACCGCACGAAGGGCACGCGCCTCGTGATCGGCGTGAAGACCGGCTTCGACCCGAAGGCGGTGCTGGAGCAGCTGTACCGGCTGACCCCGCTCGAAGACTCGTTCAGCATCAACAACGTCACGCTCGTCGACGGCCAGCCGCGCACCCTCGGGCTGCGCGACCTCCTGCGGGTCTACGTCGACCACCGCCTCGAGGTGGTCACGCGCCGCAGCCGCTACCGGCTGGCCCGCCGGAAGGAACGCCTGCACCTCGTCGACGGCCTCCTCATCGCGATCCTCGACATCGACGAGGTGATCCAGGTCATCCGCTCCTCCGACGACGGCGAGCAGGCCCGCGCACGCCTCATGGACGTCTTCGAGCTGACCCAGGTGCAGGCCGATTACATCCTCGAGCTGCGCCTGCGCCGGCTGACGAAGTTCTCGCGCATCGAGCTCGAAGCGGAGCGGGACGAGCTGCGCGCCGAGATCGCCCGGCTCGAGGAGCTGCTGGGATCGCCGGCGCTGCTGCGCCGGCAGGTGGCGACCGAGCTCGAGGCCGTCGCGGACGAGCTGGGCACGCCCCGCCGCACGCTGCTCACCAACGCCGCCCCGTCCGCGGCCCGAACCGCCCGCAACGCTCCCGCGCTGGAGATCGCCGACGCCGCGTGCCGGGTCATCCTCAGCGCCTCGGGCCGCATGGTGCGGGTCGAGACGGTCGAGAACGACCCCGCGGGCGGGGTCGTGGCCCCCACTCGCCGCGCCAAGCACGACGCCGTGCGCTCCGTCGTCGACACGACGGTGCGCGGCGATCTCGTCGCGATCACCTCGGCGGGCCGGGGTGTGCGCTTCTCCCCCGTGGATCTACCGAGCGTTCCCGCGAACTCCGTTCAGCTGGGCGCGGGGACCCGGGCGGACCAGTACCTGCAGATGGCCGCGAACGAGCACGTCGTGGCGATCGCGCCGCTCGTGGAGACCCCGATGCTCGCGCTCGGGACGCGCTCGGGCATCGTGAAGCGGGTCAGCACGACGGAGCTCGGCAACAAGCACGACGTCGAGCTCATCTCGCTCAAGCCCGGCGACGCCGTCGTGGGCGCCGCCCCCGCTCCCGACGACGCGCAGCTCGTCTTCGTCACCTCCGACGCGCAGCTGCTGCGTTTCGACGCCATCGCGGTGCGGCCGCAGGGCCGCGCGGCCGGCGGCATGGCCGGCATCCGCCTGTCCCCCGGCGCCGCCGTCATCCACTTCGGCGTCGTCACGGACACCGGTGACGACGCGGTCGTCGTCACCATCGCGGGCAGCAGCGAGGCGATCGCGGGAGCCGACACGGGTTCGGCGAAGGTCACCGCCCTCGCCGAGTTCCCCGCCAAGGGACGCGCGACGGGCGGCGTCCGCGCCCAGCGCCTGCTGCGCGGCGAGGACTCGCTGAGGCTCGCGTGGGTGGGCGCGGGGCCCGCCCGGGCCCTCGGCCCCGACGGCGCCGCGCGCCCGCTCCCCGACCCGGGTGCGAAGCGGGATGCCTCGGGCGTACCCCTCGACGCCGTGGTGGGAGCGCTGGGGGCACCCATCGGCTGATGAGCCACGAACCGCCTGCACACGACGAAGCCGCCCCGGATGATCCGGGGCGGCTTCGTCGTGTGTGTGGTCCGGGGTTACACCGCGTCGATCAGACGGGCCGTCTCGTCGTGCCACGACGTGGCGATCGAGCGGAGCTTCTCTTCGTACTTGCGGCCGTGGTGCGCGCAGAACAGCAGCTCGCTGCCGTTGATCTCGGCGGCGATATAGGCCTGCGCGCCGCAGGAATCGCAACGGTCCATCGCCGTCAGGCGGTAGACGACGGCTTCATCGGTCGGTGTCGAAAGCGTGGTCATCTCAGTGCCTCCTCGGGTGGTTTCCTGCGGGGTATTCGTCTCATACAACCACGCGGATGGCCCAGGAATGCCGCGATCCCCTGACATTTCGCTGAGCGCGTACGCTCTCGCGGTGGTCCGTGCGTTTCTCCCAGGCGGTGTCCCCGGCGGCGCGTACTCTGGGAGATTGTGACCTCCGAGTACTCCGCCCATCATCTGCAGGTCCTCGAGGGCCTCGAGGCCGTTCGCAAGCGTCCGGGCATGTACATCGGCTCGAACGGCTCCCCCGGCCTCATGCACTGCCTCTGGGAGATCATCGACAACTCCGTCGACGAGGCCCTCGCGGGCAACGGCTCGAGGATCGATGTCGTGCTGCACGCCGATGGCAGCGTGGAGGTCCGCGACCGGGGCCGCGGCATCCCCGTCGACGTCGAGCCTCGCACGGGACTGTCCGGCGTCGAGGTCGTCTTCACGAAGCTGCACGCGGGCGGAAAGTTCGGGGGCGGCTCCTACGCGGCATCCGGCGGGCTTCACGGCGTCGGCGCGTCCGTCGTGAACGCGCTCTCCGAGCGTCTCGACGTCGAGGTCGACCGTGATGGCAAGACGTGGGCCATGTCGTTCCACCGCGGTGAGCCGGGCATCTTCGACGATCGCGGTGAGGCGTCGCCCTCCGCCGCTTTCCGCCCGTTCGAGGAGCAGAGCGAGCTGCGCGTCGTCGGCAAGGCGCCCCGCGGTGTCACCGGTTCGCGGGTGCGCTATTGGGCCGACCGGCAGATCTTCACCAAGGATGCCGCCTTCCAACTGTCCGAGCTCGAGGCGCGCGCCCGTCAGACGGCTTTCCTCGTCCCAGGGCTCGAGATCGTCGTGCGCGATGAGCGCGCGGACGAACCCGTCGAGACGTCCTACCGGTACGACGGCGGCATCTCCGAGTTCGTCGAGTACCTCGCGGCGGACGCCCCCCTCACCGACACGTGGCGCCTGCAGGGCGCGGGCACCTTCACCGAGACCGTGCCGGTGCTCCAGCCCGACGGGTCGATGGCCGCGACCGAGGTGGAGCGCGAGTGCACGGTGGATGTCGCCGTCCGCTGGGGAACCGGTTACGAGACGATCACCCGGTCGTTCGTCAACATCATCGCCACTCCCAAGGGCGGCACCCACCTGCAGGGCTTCGAGCAGGAGCTGCTGCGGTTCCTGCGCGGCCAGGTGGAGCAGAACGCCCGGAGGCTGAAGGCCGGCAACGACAAGCTGGAGAAGGACGACGTGCTGGCGGGTCTCACGGCCGTCCTCACCGTCAGCGTGCCGGAGCCGCAGTTCGAGGGCCAGACGAAGGAGGTCCTGGGAACGCCCGCCGTGCGGCAGATCGTGGCCCAGGTCGTGCGCAAGGAACTCGCGGCGCGCTTCGCCTCCACCAAGCGGGACGACAAGAACCAGACGTCTCAGCTGCTCGAGAAAGTCGTCGCCGAGATGAAGGCGCGCCTCTCGGCGCGCGCGCACAAGGAGACCCAGCGCCGCAAGAACGCCCTCGAGTCCTCGTCGCTGCCCGCCAAGCTGGTGGACTGCCGATCCAGCGACGTCGCGGAGTCCGAGCTCTTCATCGTCGAGGGAGATTCCGCCCTCGGGACCGCGAAGCTCGCCCGCAACAGCGAGTACCAGGCGCTGCTTCCGATCCGCGGGAAGATCCTCAACGTCCAGAAGGCATCCATCAGCGACATGCTGAACAACGCCGAATGCGCGTCGATCATCCAGGTGATCGGCGCCGGCTCGGGCCGTAGCTTCGACCTGACCCAGGCTCGCTACGGCAAGGTCATCCTGATGAGCGACGCCGATGTCGACGGCGCGCACATCCGCACGCTCCTGCTGACGCTCTTCTTCCGCTACATGCGTCCCCTCATCGAGGACGGCCGCGTCTTCGCCGCGGTGCCCCCGCTGCACCGGGTCATCGCCCCCAACCGGGGATCAAAGCCGAACGACGCGATCTACACGTACAGCGAGAAGGAGCTCCAGGGGCTACTGTCGCGGCTGACGAAGGCCGGGCGCAGCTGGCACGAGCCGATCCAGCGGTACAAGGGCCTGGGCGAGATGGATGCCGATCAGCTGGCGACGACGACGATGGACCGCAGCGGCCGCATGCTGCGCCGCGTGCGGTTGGAGGACGCCGAGGCGGCAGGCCGCGTCTTCGAGCTGCTCATGGGCAACGAGGTCGCCCCGCGGCGGGAGTTCATCGTGGACTCGTCCGCGCGGCTGGAGGTCGAGCGGATCGACGCCTGACCGCGTCGGCCCTACAGGCCGAGGTTGCGCCGGACGATCTCGTTCGCTCGGAGCGCGTGGAGATCCGCCAGGGCCTGCGCGGCATCCACGGCAGCGCCTGCCGCGGCCACCGACTCGCCTCGGCGGACGAGGGCCTTGTCGAGCAGGTCGTCCGCGAGCCCGGGATTGCGGGCGAGGACGGGGCCGCGCAGACCCGTGCCCACGAGCGAGCCGATCGTGCTGCCCTCCGCACCGTTCTCACCCGCGCCCGCGAGGTTGCCCGTGCCTCGGCGGACGGTTCCGAGCGGACGCTCGTCGCCCGCGAGGATGTAGTCGCGGAGGTGGTATTCGTAGCCGGTCAGGGGGCCGAGGTCGCTGTCGACCGCGATGGTTCCCACCCGTCGCGCCGAGGCGACCGACCGCCCCGGGAAGAGTCCCATCCCGGGTACCGCGCCGGATTCCAGCTCCACGGAGGTGGAGAGCATGTCCCACCCGAGCCCGACGGCGAGAAGCGGCACTCCGGCATCGCGCCACCGTCGCAGCACGGGACCCATGCCGCGCAGCCCGTCGAGGATCTCGGGCGCGTCGGCATCGAACCCCGCGCCGATCGTCACGAGGTCGGCGTCGACATCCGCTGCGTCCGCCGGGTCGGCGATGACCCTGAGCGATGCGTCGAGGCCTCGCCACGATGCGCGCCGCACCAGGACGGCAGCGTTCTCGGCGTCGCCGTGGATGTTCAGCCGCTCCGGGAACAGCGAGACGACGGTCAATGGGCTCATCGGGACCCCGACCTCACTTCCTGCGTCGTCAGTCCGTAGTGTCCGCGGATCTTCCGCATGCTGCGCGAGGTGAAGACGACCGTCTTGTCGCCGTGCGCCGGGGCCGGAAGCGCGAGGAACGCCTCGAAGGCGCGGATGAGGTCGGTGTCGACGGCGTCGAAGACGACGCCGTCGTATGCCAGCCGGTTGGCCATCGCATCCGCCTTCGGGCCGCCCACGATGTCTACGCGGCCGAGCGAACCGGTGTGCACCGTCCAGAGCCAGGAGGTGTCCTCCTCCTCATCGCCGATGCCGACGAAGAGCCGCTCCCTCGCGCTGCCGAGCGCGTCGATGTTGAGCTGGAAGCTCGCCGTGTTCTGCACGAGCACGCACTCGATCCGCTGGCCCTGGATCTCCACCGTCTCGCCGCGCCCGAACACCGGCTTCAGCTCACTGAGCGTGCGGGCGGCCAGATCGCGGTCGAACCGGGCGCCGAGCACCTCTCGTGCCGTCTCGACCGCCGCGGCGGCGTCGACGGCGAAGTGTGCTCCGCGCGCGGGAAGCGTGAGCGGGAACGACCCCGCGGCATCCGCCAGGACCGCCGAGCGGCCATCGATGCTCTCGACGACGGTGCCGTCAGCCGGGGCCATCCGCCCCGGCTCGGTGCGAACGTACCCGAGCCCGTACGGCTGGTCCGACATCACCTGGGTGCTCACGCCGAACCGTCGTACCGTCCGCCCCGTATCGCGCACGCTCGCGGCCACCCTGCTCAGCGACGCATCGTCCGCGTTGAGGACGACGGCCCCGTCCGCCCGCTGCGCGATCGTGGTGAGCAGGCGGATGACGCGCTCGTACGATTCGAAGCGCGCGATGTCGTCGAGATTGATGTTCGTGAGCGTCACGACCCGGGCCCGGTACATGGCCGCGATCTTCGCTCCGAACGCCTCGTCCATCTCGAGCACGGCGATGTCGGCGTCGACGCGCCCGCGCCAGTCGCCTTCGTCGAGCACGGCCGACGTGATGCCCTGTGGGAGGTTGGCGGTGGACGAGTTCGTGAAGACACGCAACCCGTGCGCGCGCAGGACGGCCGTGACCATCTTGGTCGTGGTCGACTTTCCCGCCGTCCCGCTGACGACGACGAGGCCGCCCGGGAACGAGGCCAGCACGCGCGGCAGCAGGCCGGGGGCGATCCGGTTCGTCACCAGCCCCGGCCCGCCGCTGCCCTTGCCGCCCCGCGCGCGCAGCACCGCTTGCACGGCGCGGCCCGCGGCCACGCCGATGGCGTCGAGCACCGCTTACTCCAGGTAGTCGCGCAGCGACTGGGAGCGCGACGGGTGCCGCAGCTTGGCCATCGTCTTTGACTCGATCTGGCGGATGCGCTCGCGCGTCACGCCGAACGTGTCACCGATCTGGTCGAGCGTCTTCGGCTGACCGTCGCCGAGGCCGAAGCGCATGCGGATGACGCCCGCCTCGCGCTCGCTGAGCGAGTCCAGGAGCGACTCGAGCTGGCGCTGCAGCATCGTGAAGCCCACGGCATCCGCCGGCACGACCGCCTCGGTGTCCTCGATGAGGTCGCCGAACTCGCTGTCGCCGTCTTCGCCGAGGGGGGTGTGCAGCGAGATCGGCTCGCGGCCGTACTTCTGCACCTCGATGACCTTCTCGGGCGTCATGTCCAGCTCGCGGCTGAGCTCTTCGGGCGTGGGCTCGCGGCCCAGGTCCTGCAGCATCTGACGCTGCACGCGAGCGAGCTTGTTGATGACCTCGACCATGTGGACGGGGATGCGGATCGTGCGGGCCTGGTCGGCCATGGCGCGCGTGATCGCCTGACGGATCCACCACGTGGCGTACGTGGAGAACTTGAAGCCCTTCGTGTAGTCGAACTTCTCGACCGCTCGGATGAGACCGAGGTTGCCCTCCTGGATCAGATCCAGGAACTGCATGCCGCGCCCGGTGTAGCGCTTGGCGAGGGAGACGACGAGGCGCAGGTTCGCCCCCAGCAGGTGCGACTTGGCTCGCTGGCCGTCCTTCGCGACCCAGGTGAGGTCGCGGCCCAGCTGGGTGCGCTTCTCGGCGTCGCTCAGCTGAGACAGCTTCTCCTCGGCGAACAGGCCCGCCTCGATGCGCATCGCGAGCTCGACCTCCTCCGCCGCGTTCAGCAGCGGGACCTTGCCGATCTGCTTCAGGTAGTCCTTGACGGGGTCGGCCGTCGCGCCGGTGATCGTGGTCGAGTACACGGGGACGTCGTCCTCGTCGCTCGAGGAGATGACGATGGCGCCCGTCGGCAGCGACTCGGTCGCCTCCTTCTTGGGCGCGGCGTCCTCTTCGTCGTCGTCGTCCGAGTCGGCGGCGGGCGTCGCCGGCGAGTCGTCGGAGTCGTCGGAGTCGTCCGCCGACTCCTCGACCGAGATCTCTTCGCCGTCGACGTCGTCCTCGACGTCCTCCTCGGAATCCTTCGGCGCCGTCTTCTTGGCCGGAGCGGCCTTCTTGGCGGCGGGCTTCTTGGCGGCCGCCTTGCGCTTCGTCACGGCGGGCACGGGCGTGGTCGCCTCGTCGGTCTCTTCGACGGCTTCCTTGGTGGTCGTCCGGGAAGGGGTCACGGTTAGCCTTTCACCGTCGCGCTTCGGGGGTCACCCCGGTGGCGCGATCGGTTGGTTTTCGGACACAGGTAAGACCCTTGTCAAGTCCTGCACAAGGCATTCGTGGTTGACAACGGGTCGGATCATCCATTATGACACACTGCGTCGGCGGGACCGACACACCCTCTTGTCAACGTCGCGCGCCCCGTGAGGATTCCCGTCAGCCCCGACCGGGCCGCTTGTCGTCGTCTCCGGGTCGCGTGGCGAGGTAGCGCTCCAGCTCCGCGGCGAGTTCGTCGGCGCTCGGCAGATCGAACTCGTCGATGTCATCGGAGGTCGCCCGCAGCGATGAGCCCTGCACGTACTGGTCGTAGCGCGTCTCCAGGTTCTCGAGCATGGTGCCGAGCTCGTCGTTCGCGGCGATCTGCTCCTCCACCTTCGCGAGGAACCCCAGGTTCTGCTCCCGCAGGGTCTCGCTCGGCAGCGCGATACCGCTCGCGATGGTGATGCTCTCAAGCGCTCGGATGGCCGCGGCGGGGTACTCGGCGTCGGCGAGGTAGTGAGGCACGAGCAGCACGAAGCTGGCCGTGGGCGTCCCGCGCTCCACGAACCTCATCTCGAGCAGGTGGCCGACCGTGGCCGGCACCTCGGTCCGCGGCCGCCAGACCGAGTGCGCCTCGATGAGCTCCGCGCGATTGCCGCTGACGGTCGTTCCGATCGGACGCGTGTGCGGCACGGGCATCGCGATCGCGTGCACCCAGGTGACCGAGGCCACCTGCAGCTCCGCCGCGAGAGCCAGAACGTCGTCCACGAACGCATCCCAGGCGAAGTCGGGCTCGTAGCCGGTGAGGGTGAGGAACTCCTGGCCGATGAGATCGTGGGCCAGCGCCAGCTCCAGGCGCGGCGGCCGATAGTCCTCGAGATGGTCCTGATCGAAGGCGATGACGGGCCGGCGGGCCCGGTAGTCGAGCAGGACGTCGTTGGAGAACCGGATGACGGGACGGGTGTCGACGCTCTCGCGCAGCGCATCCACGACCTGCGACACCGCCGAACCCGCATCGGTGAAGCCGGTCAGCGCGATGACGAGCGGAAGACCGGCGGGGATCTCGGGTCGATCCCCGATGTCGACGTGCAGATCTACGGACCAGGGCATGCGTCCACTCTACGAGGGCGGGGCGCTCGTCGAGGCGGCTTCCCCTCCAGGCGAACACGCCCGGCACCCCGCGTCGGGGCGTCGGGTCAGCGCCTAGATATCCCAGGGTCGTAGGTTGTCAAGCGGCGAGGGTGTGGCGGTGTGCCCAGGCGATGGTTTCGTCGTAGCGGGTGTGGTGGCGGAGGCAGCCGTCGAGGATCCCGACGAGCCGGTTCGAGAGGGCTCGTAGCGCAGCGTGGTGGGTGTTTCCCGCGGCGCGGTGGGCGTCGTAGAACGCTCGAGCGCCGGGTGACGTGCTGAGTGCGCAGAACGCCTGTTGGTGCATGGTGTCTGCGAGGCGTCTGTTGCGGGCGTAGCGGGCGAGCACGACCCGTCGGGTGCCGGACGCGCGGGTGATGGGGCTGGTGCCGGCGTAGTTCCGGCGCGCTTTCGCGTCGGCGAAGCGGTCGGGGTCGTCTCCGAACTCGGCGAGCACCCTCGCGCCGAGGACCTTCCCCAGGCCGGGTTGGCTGGTGATGATCTCAGCGTCCGGGTGCCGGCCAAAACACGACTCGACCTCGGCTTCCAGCGCAGCGATCTGACCGGTCATCGCGGTCAGCACTGTCGCGATCGCGGTGACCCCGGCGCCGTAGGCGGCCGCGACTGGTCCGGACAGTTCGAGCTGCTCGGACCGGAGAGCGGTGAGGATCTCGATCGCGCGGTGTTCGAGGTTGCGTCGCCGTCCCGCCCGGCGCAGCACTGAGACCAGCCGGGTCCGGGTCAGTGCCCGTCCGGCGGCCGGGGTCGGCGCGGCGGCGAGGACGGCGAGGGCGTCTCGTCCGGCGAGGTCGTCGCTGAACGCGGTCAACGCGGCAGGGTAGAACTCTCGCAGCATCGACCGCAGCTGATTGGCCTGCCGCTGCTTCGACCAGATCATCGTCTGATGGGTCCGCGCCAGCACCTTCACGGCCTCGGCGAGGTCGCTGTCGCCGGTCGCGGGCCGGTGATGATCACGGTCGGTGCGGACGATCTCCGCGAGCACGTGCGCATCCCCGGGGTCGCTCTTCGCGCCCGACGTCGAGTGCCGCTGACGGTACCGGGCCGACTGCTGCGGGTTGATCGGATACACCGAGTACCCGGCCGCGATCAGAGCCTGCACCCACCCGCCCCGATCCGTCTCGATCCCCACGAACACCACGCTCGGATCGTCGGCGTCGTCGAGATGATCCGCGATCAGCGCGTGCAACCGCGCCAACCCCGTCACCCCCTCCGGCAGTCGACGCCGAACCAGCACTGCGCCCTGCTCGTCCTGCAGTTCGATGTCGTGGTGGGCTTCCGCCCAGTCATCACCGAGGAACAACATCGTCCCCGCTCCCTTCGCGAACCTGATCATTGCTCGTCCCGGAGAAAGCTCGCAGCGTCCTAATGGTTCAGTGCTCGAAGCACGTCATCCCAGCAGCCATCACGGCCTCCTCACCAACCAGCGAGGGCACGATCTAGGCCTAGACCTCATGACGGCGTCAGGCTGGAGGAGTGCTCACTCGCTGGTGGACTCGGACACCACACTGGCCCCCCGGGCCACGCGATGCACCCCCATTAGGCTGGGGGGATGCCGACGCCGGACCTCTCGCCCGCGAGCCTGCCCGTCTCCCCCGAACCCGGGGAAACCCTGCTCCTGCTCTTGCCGCCCCTGTCGGCGGAAGAGGATTTCTCGGACTGGCCGGGACTGGCGGGGGCTCTTCGACAGCTCGACTTCTCCGGTGCACCCGGATCGTTCGTGCGCGTGCCGCTGTCGGCCGGCACGATCGCCTGCGCCGGGACGGGCGCGAACCCCGGCGACGGCGCGCTCCGGGACGCCGCCGCCGCCGGCATCCGCGCCCTCGGCTCCGTCGAGAAGGTGCTGCTCGCCGCGCCACGGGCCGACGGGGCGCGGTGGCGCCCGATCGCCGAAGGCGCCGGGCTCGGCGGCTACACGTTCGAGACCTACAAGAAGGACGCCAAGCGGCGCGCTCGATCGATCCGCATCGCAGCCCCCGACACGGTCGCGGAATCCGACGTCACCGCGGCCCGCGCCGCGGTGGAGGCCGTGGCCCTCGTGCGCGATCTCGTCTCCATCCCCGCCGACCGGCTCGGCCCGCACGACCTCGCCGAGCGCGCTCGCGAGGCCGTCGCGCACCTGCCCGTCGAGGTCACCGTGCTCGATGAGAACGAGATGGCCGAGCGCGGCTTCGGCGGCATCCTCGGGGTGGGCCGCGGCTCCGACCGGCCACCGCGCTTCGTCACGCTCGATTACGCGCCCGAGCGCGCGACCCGTCACGTGGCGCTCGTCGGCAAGGGCATCACCTTCGACACGGGCGGGCTGTCGCTGAAGCCCGCCGCGTCGATGGTCGGCATGAAGTACGACATGTGCGGGGCGGCCACCGTGCTCGCCGTGCTGGCGGCCGCGGCGCAGCGGCGCCTGCCGGTCCGCGTCACCGCCTACCTGTGCGTGGCCGACAACATGCCCTCCGGCCGCGCGACCCGCCCGGGCGACGTGCTCACCGCACTGGACGGCACGACGATTGAGGTGCTGAACACGGATGCCGAGGGTCGCCTCGTGCTCGCCGACGGCCTGGTAGCGGCATCCCGCGATCGGCCGGACCTGATCGTCGACGTCGCCACGCTCACCGGCGCCATCACGATCGCCCTGGGCACGCGGCACGCGGGGGTCATGGGCGACGACGACAGCGTCCGCGAGTATCTGGACGCCGCCGCGCGTGCCGGCGAGCTCGCGTGGCCCCTTCCCCTTCCCGAGCACATGCGCGACGACCTCGACTCGCCGATCGCGGATCTGGCCAACGCCAAGATCGGCGACCCCGCCGGCGGCACCCTGTTCGCGGGGCTCTTCCTCCAGCACTTCGTCGGCACCGTCTCCGACGAGGACGACGCGGCCCGCATCCCGTGGGTGCACCTCGACATCGCGAACGTCGGGATGAACAAGGGCGCGCCCTACGGCGTCACCGACAAGGGACCGACGGGCGCGACGGTCCGTTCGCTCATCGCCCTCCTCGAAGGGGCACCGGCATGAGCGAGCACTCCTTCGACGTCGTGATCCTCGGGGGCGGCAGCGGCGGGTACGCCGCCGCGCTGCGCGCCGCGGAACTGGGCGCGTCCGTCGCGATCGTCGAGAAGGATCGCGTCGGCGGCACGTGCCTGCACCGGGGCTGCGTGCCCACGAAGGCTCTGCTCCACGTCGCGGAGGTGGCCGACACGGTCCGCAGCGCTTCGCAGACCGGGGTGACCGCCCACCTCGAGGACATCGACGCCGCGGTCGTGCGGTCCTTCCGCGAGGGGATCGTCGCGAAGAAGTACAAGGGCCTGCAGGGTCTGCTCTCGGCCCGGGGCATCACGACCGTCGCCGGCGAGGGATTTCTCGAGAGCGACCGGTCCGTCCGCGTCGGCGACGACGTCTACCGCGGCCGCGACGTGGTGCTCGCGACCGGCGCGCGCAGCCGCACCCTGCCGGGTATCGAGCGGGGCGGCCGGATCCTCGCGAGCGAGGACGCGCTCGAGCTGCCCGAGATCCCGCGCAGCGTCATCGTCCTCGGCGGCGGTGTCATCGGCGTCGAGTTCGCGTCGCTGTGGCGCTCTCTCGGTGCCGACGTCACGATCGTCGAGGCTCTGCCTCGCCTCGTCGCCGGCGAGGACGAGGCGATGAGCAAGGGGCTCGAGCGGGCCTTCCGCCGCCGCGGCATCCGGATGTCGGTCGGTTCCGCGGTGACGGAGTGCTCCGCGTCCTCCGACGCCGTCACCGTCACGCTGGCGACCGGCGAGTCCCTGAGCGCCGACTACCTCCTGGTATCGGTCGGGCGCGCGCCCGCCACGGACGGGCTGGGTTTCGAGCAGGCCGGCGTCGAGCTGGAGGACGGCTTCGTCCGGGTCGACGACACGCTGCGCACGAGCGCACCCCATGTGTGGGCCGTCGGTGACATCGTTCGCGGCCTTCAGCTCGCCCACCGGGGCTTCGCCCAGGGCATCGCCGTCGCGGAGCGCATCGCGGGCCACCACCCTCCGGTCGTGCCCGACAGCACGGTCCCGCGCATCACGTACAGCGAGCCGGAGATCGCGTCCGTCGGACTGTCCGCCGCGCAGGCCGCCGAGACCTATGGCGCCGACGCCGTCCAGACCTACGACTACAACCTCGCCGGCAACGCGCGCAGCGAGATCCTCGGCACGTCCGGGTCGGTCCGGGTCGTGCGACGCGTCGACGGTCCCGTCGTCGGCGTCCACATGATCGGCTCCCGCGCCGGCGAGCTGATCGCGGAGGCGCAGCTCGTGGTCGGGTGGGAGGCCCATCCCGAGGACATCGCCCCGTTCCTGCACCCCCACCCCACCCAGAGCGAGGCGCTCGGGGAGGCCTTCCTCGCCCTGGCGGGCCGCCCCCTCCATGCGCTCTGACCCCTCGCGCCCCAGACCCGTCACTAAGCTAGACACGACAGCATCGCCTAAGGAGACATCGTCATGAGCACATCCGTCGTCCTCCCCGCGCTCGGAGAGAGCGTCACCGAGGGAACGGTCACCCGCTGGCTCAAGCAGGTCGGTGACGAGGTGACGGCCGATGAGGGCCTGCTCGAGATCTCCACGGACAAGGTCGACACCGAGATCCCGTCCCCGGTCAGCGGCATCCTCGAGGAGATCCTCGTTCAGGAGGACGAGACCGTCGAGGTCGGCGGACTGCTCGCCAAGATCGGCGACGGCAGTTCCGCGCCGTCCGAGTCGCCCGCCCCCGCCGAGGAAGCCCCGGCCCAGGAGGCTCCGGCGCAGGAGGAGGCTCCGGCGCAGGAGGCCCCCGCCGAGTCGGAGGCTCCGGCGGAGGAAGATGCACCCGCCCCGCAGTCATCTCCCGCCGCATCCTCGGACGCCAAGGACATCGTGCTCCCCGAGCTCGGCGAGAGCGTGACCGAGGGAACCGTGACGCGCTGGCTCAAGCAGGTCGGCGATGACGTCGCGGTGGACGAACCGCTCCTCGAGATCTCCACCGACAAGGTCGACACCGAGATCCCCTCGCCCGTTGCCGGCACACTCCAGGAGATCGTCGCCCAGGAGGACGAGACGGTCGCCGTGGGCGCTGTCCTCGCCCGCGTCGGCAGCGGCTCCCCCGCCCCCGCCGCCCCCGAGGAATCGGCGCCGACGGAGGCCGAGCCCGAGGCTCCCTCGACCGAGAAGCCGGTGGACGAGGACGTTCCCGCGTCCGAGGCCCCGCAGAGGGCCCCCGAGCAGGAGAAGGCGCCGGAGCCCGAAAAGACCCCCGCCACCGCCGCGCCCGCGAACGACAGCTCGAACGACGAGGACGGCCCCACGTACGTGACCCCGCTGGTCCGCCGCCTGGCCGCGTCGCAGGGTGTGGACCTCGCCACCGTGAAGGGCACCGGCGTGGGAGGACGCATCCGCAAGGAGGATGTCCTGCAGGCTGCCGCCGCGGCGTCCGCGCCCGCGGCATCCGCCCCCGAGCAGGCCGCGCCCTCCGCCCCCGCCCTCGAGGTCTCTCCGCTTCGCGGCACGACGCAGCCGATGTCGCGTCTGCGCAAGGTGCTGGCCGAGCGCGCCGTGGCCTCGATGCAGGCGACCGCCCAGCTCACGACCGTGGTCGAGGTCGACGTCACCCGGCTCGCGGCCTACCGCGACCAGGTCAAGGCCGACTTCCAGAAGAAGACCGGCGACAAGCTCTCGTTCCTCCCGTTCTTCGCGCTCGCCGCGGCGGAGGCCCTGCAGGCCTTCCCCGTGATCAACGCGACGGTCGACGGCGACAAGATCGTCTACCCGCCCAGCGAGAACCTCTCGATCGCCGTCGACACGGAGCGGGGCCTGCTGACGCCGGTGCTGCGTGATGCCGCGAGCAAGAACCTCGCCGAGATCGCGCACGAGATCGCCGACCTCGCCGCGCGCACGCGCGAGAACAAGCTGAAGCCCGACGAGCTCGCGGGCGGCACGTTCACCCTCACCAACACCGGATCCCGCGGCGCGCTCTTCGACACCCCCGTGGTGTTCCTGCCGCAGTCGGCGATCCTCGGCACCGGAACCGTCGTGAAGCGTCCGGGCATCGTGAAGGTCGACGGCGTCGAGGCGATCTCGGTTCGCTCGTACGTATACCTCGCGCTGTCGTACGACCACCGCATCATCGACGGCGCGGACGCCGCGCGCTTCCTCGGCGCCGTCAAGGCCCGTCTGGAGGCCGCGGACTTCGCCGCGTCGCTCGGCGCCTGACGGCACGTCACGGGGGTGGCTCCACCGCGCGGATGTCGCGGAGGAGCCACCCCTGAGTTGTTCTGACGACGACGATCAGGGCGCCCGGACGGTCGCTCCCCCGGTCCGACGGATCGACGCGCAGGACGGCGACGCCGCCCAGATCGTCGAGCAGCGTCAGCTCCCTGTCGTCCTCCGCGAGATCGGCGGCTCCCCCGTCGGACGGCAACAGGGCGGGCGCCTCCGCGTAGGCGGCACAGGCGCCGCCCCGCAGGCAGGACAGACGCGTATCGAGCAGGTGGGATGTCGTCCGCACGACCTCGCCCCCGGCATCCCCCGCCCCGGGCGACGCCGGATCCGCGGGCGCACGATCCGCGTCGGCGTCGGCACCTGTGCCCGCCCCGACATCCGGCGCCGCCGACGCCGAGGCGGCGGCCGTGGGGTCGTCCCCCGAATGCGCGGTGCCCGGCTCGGGGCCGGCCGCGGCGGGCCACGCGAGGCCTCCCACGACGATGACACCGGCCACCGCCGCGGCCGCGAGCCACGGGCGGCGCAGCGCCCGTCCGAGGCGCGTCAGCGCCGTGCGCGTGTCGTCGAAGGCCGACCCCACTGCATCGCCCAGGCCCCTGTCCACATAGCGACGGAGGATGCCGCGCACGACCCCCGGCGAGGGCTCGGCCCCATCTGCGGGATGCTCCGGCCGGGCGATGACGGCGTCGAGCGCGTGCACCCGCCGGGGGACGGCGGGATCCAGGCGCAGCGCCTCTCCGTCGGCGACGGCGAACAGCACCCCCTCCAGCTCGGTCGGCGATGACGAATCCAGCGCAGACGCGACGGTTCGCAGCGACAGCGCCGCCGCCGTCCCGGCGCCGTCGGCGATGCGCTCCAGCAGCCGGGGCGTCTCGGCTTCTTCCGGCGCCTGCGACGGCAGCACTGGGACGACGACCGGGCAGCCGTCGATGGTCAGCCACCAGCGGCCGCCGTGCGCGGCGGCCGCCCGATGACCGCGGAGCAGGCCCACTGCCAGCGTGACCTGCTCGCCGGCCGTCAGCGGGACGCCGGCCCGCTCCCGTCGGTCGAGGAAGCCGTGGACGGTCTCCACGCACCACGGGAGGACGACGTCGTGGCCGTCGCGTCGGCGCACGACGTCGATCGGGCGGAGCACGTGCTCGCCCCGGGCGTCCCACCCGCGCCAACCGTCGAGCGCACGCGCGTCGACCAGATGCGCGCACTCGTCGCCGAGCCGCGCGAGGACCGCCGGGAACGGCGCCTCGGGAGGAGCCACCCGGCGCACGGCGCGCCACCCCGCGTCCAGCAGATCGGCGGTGTCAGGCGGCGAGGAGTCCACGAGCCGAGTGTGCGCGATCGCACCCGCGGCGCGGGTGGCCGACGGGCCGGCCGGTGGAAAGCCGGCGTACGCCCGCGCTGCGCAGAAGGGTGCGGGACGGACACCGCAGTCACCGCCACGTATTCTTGTCTCTATGGCAGCACGCAGCACCGCGCCCGAGAAGCGTCCCGGGTTCTTCTCGCAGATTCGCAGTCTCTACACGTTCACCCAGCAGCAGTTCCGCTTCCTTCCGTGGCTCCTGGTGGGAATCCTCGTCGTGGGCGTCGGCCTGGGCGTGCTGCTGGGCCTGCTCATCCAGCCCGTGCAGTGGTGGACCGTCCTCCTCTGGGCCATCACGGGCCTGCTGGCGGGGATCCTCGCGTCGTTGATGACGATGACCCGCCTGTCCACGAAGGCCATGTATGTGAAGCTCGACGGGATGCCGGGGGCGACCGGGCACGTGGTCTCCACGTTCCTCGGACGTGGCTGGACGGCTTCCGACACCCCCATCGGGATCAACCCGAAGACGCAGGACGCCGTGTACCGCGCTGTCGGACGCGGGGGCGTCGTGATCGTCGGCGAGGGCGCGAGGGGACGCCTCGCGCGGCTCGTGGGCGAGGAGAAGTCGAAGATCACCCGCGTCGCCCACGGCGTGCCCGTCCACGTCTTCTACGTCGGCCACGGAGAGGGCGAGGTGCCGATCAAGGACCTCGCGAAGACCGTCAAGTCGCTGCCGAAGAAGCTCGACAAGGCGACCATCGGTGCCGTGCTGAAGCGCCTGGATTCGGTCTCGCAGGGACTCGCGTCGCTTCCGATCCCCAAGGGGATCGACCCCACCAAGGTGCGGGCGCCCCGCCCTCGCTGAATCAGCCGCGCAGAAGCACGGTTCCCGCGGCCTTGTCGTGCAGGCCGCGCTGGTCGGAGTCCCACACGACGGCCGGGATGACGAGGATGAGCAGTGCGGTGCGGAGGATCGGCCGCCACAGACCGGCCCATCCGCCGCCCACGCGCTGCACCCGGAGACCGAAGATGCGGTGACCAGGGCTGCCCTGCAGCGTCGGGATGAAGAGGATCTGTGTCATCGCGAAGATCGCGAAGATCGCCAGGGGGTCGTACGCGAAGAATCCGGATATCAGGTACGAGGCGCCGTAGTCGATGAAGAGGGCGCCGACCCGCCGGCCGAGGCGAGCGATGGAGCCCGCACCCTCGCGGGGAAGACCCAGGCGGCGGCCCGGATAGTCGTCGGCGTCGGAGGTCGTCATTCGCTCAGCGTATCCAGCCCCGTGTAACATGCCGGAAACATACGTGTCACCCTCGGGCAACGCCCCCTCGGTAGGTTCCAAGGGACCCTCTGTCACGAGGGCGGCAGTACCCGAAGCCCAACCTCTGGAGTCTGAATGTTTCGCGATTCTTCCGAGGTGCTGAAGTTCATCAAGGACGAGGACGTCAAGTTCCTCGACATCCGCTTCACGGATCTCCCTGGTGTGCAGCAGCACTTCAACATCCCGGCCTCGACCGTCGATGAAGAGTTCTTCACGGTCGGTCAGCTGTTCGACGGCTCCTCGATCCGCGGCTTCGCGAACATCCACGAGTCGGACATGCAGCTGATCCCCGATGTCTCGACCGCGTACCTCGACCCCTTCCGTGAGCACAAGACGCTCATCATGGTGTTCGACATCTACAATCCGCGCAACGGCGAGATCTACGGCAAGGACCCGCGTCAGGTCGCCAAGAAGGCCGAGAAGTACCTCGCCTCCACCGGCATCGCCGACACCGCGTTCTTCGCCCCCGAGGCCGAGTTCTACATCTTCGACGACGTCCGTTACGAGGTGAAGCAGAACTCGAGCTTCTACTCCGTCGACTCCGAGGAAGGCGCCTGGAACACCGGCCGCGTCGAGGAGGGCGGGAACCTCGCCAACAAGACCCCCTACAAGGGCGGTTACTTCCCCGTCTCCCCCGTCGACAAGCAGGCAGACCTGCGTGACGACATCAGCACCAAGCTGATCGAGGCGGGCCTGGTCCTCGAGCGCGCGCACCACGAGGTGGGCACCGGCGGTCAGGCGGAGATCAACTACCGCTTCGACACGATGGTCCACGCGGCCGACGCCATCCTGAAGTTCAAGTACATCGTCAAGAACACGGCGCTCGAATGGGGCAAGGTCGCGACCTTCATGCCCAAGCCGCTCTTCGGCGACAACGGCTCGGGCATGCACACCCACCAGTCGCTCTGGAACGACGGCAAGCCGCTGTTCTACGACGAGAAGGGCTACGGCGGACTGTCCGACATCGCCCGTTGGTACATCGGCGGCATCCTCGCCCACGCTCCCGCGGTGCTCGCGTTCACCAACCCCACGCTCAACAGCTACCACCGTCTGGTCAAGGGCTTCGAGGCGCCGGTCAACCTGGTCTACTCGGCGGGCAACCGCTCGGCGGCCATCCGCATCCCGATCACGGGCACCAACCCCAAGGCGAAGCGCATCGAGTTCCGTGCGCCGGATGCCTCGGGCAACCCGTACCTGGCGTTCGCGGCTCAGCTGATGGCCGGCATCGACGGCATCAAGAACCGCATCGAGCCGCACGAGCCGGTCGACAAGGACCTGTACGAGCTTCCCCCCGAGGAGGCCAAGAACATCCCGCAGGTTCCGAACTCGCTGCTCGACTCGCTCGAGGCGCTCCGCGCCGACCACGAGTTCCTGCTCGCGGGCGGCGTCTTCACGCCCGAGCTGATCGAGACCTGGATCGAGTACAAGATCGAGAACGAGATCCAGCCCATCGCGCAGCGCCCGCACCCCTTCGAGTACGAGCTGTACTTCGGGGTCTGATTCCGGGAGGCCCTCAGAGCCACACTTCCGGTCTCTGAGCCCAGCAATTTACTGAGCCCCAGGCGGCAGTAGCCGTCTGGGGCTCAGTGTACCTCTGGACGTTTACGGACGGCTACGGGCAGTAAACGGACAGGTTTTCGGACAGCGCAGATGGCCGCTTCGACACTGGTTCCTCGCTATACATTGACGCCATAGAGTGACTCGATGCCTACGCCGCGAAGGCACATACGACGCGCGCGGGCAAGCAGAGCAGCTCACCCGGCCCCGGACGCGAGGACTTCAGCGCACTTCGATGAGCAGTAACATGAGCAGCATCAGCCATCCCGGTCTCTCCTCTTCGGTTGTCCAGGCGCTCGCTCGCCGCACGCCGAGCAGGCACGGCACCGCGTGGAACATCACTGAAGGAAGTGTGCGCTGAGCTGACTACTCGGCAGGCAGCGCCCTCACGAGCGCCTCGATAACCTGCTCGAATCGTTCGAGCGTCGCCACGGAGAGTCCCTGGATTGACCGGTCGAGGTTGCGCAGGAACACCGCGGCGACGTGGCCGTGGTTGAACTCCTTGCCGATCTTGCGCGTGATCCGCGCGACGATCCGGTCCTTGCCGGACAGGTCGGAGAGCTTGAGGCTAACGCCGTATGCCTCGTTATAGAACGCGAGGCGCTGCTGGCAACGATGACGGGCACCGTCGACCGCATCGAATCGCCCGGATGGGGAACGGGCTTGCACGATCCCGATCAGCAGCATCGGGCGCCTCTCGGCGGCGAGCTGCCGGTATTAGTCGTGGTCAGCTGGCGCGTCGGGTGAGTGCGGCGTTGACCTGCGGCACGACCTCGGTGGCGAGCAGTTCGATCGAGCGGTTGGTCAGGGCGGGGTCGATGCCGCCGAAGTCGAGTTGCATGCCGATCCGGGTGTTGGCGAAGGTGTCGTGCACGCGGAGGATCTTGTCGACGACTTCGTTCGGCGAGCCGACGAACAGGGCACCGGCGGGTGCGGCGGCTTCGTCGTAGAACGCGCGTTGCGCGGCCGGGCTGCGTTCCCCGAAGCGTTGGGCGATCACGGACATGAAGTGCGGGTACAGTTCGCGCTTGGCACGCTCGCCGTCGTCGAGGATGAGTCCGGTCGCCGAGATCCCCACCTGCAGGGCGGCGGTTTCGTGGCCGCGGCTCGCGGCGGCTTGCCGGTAGAGCTGGACCAGGGGTGCGAACCGGGCGGTGTCGCCGCCGATGATGCCGTAGACGATCGGCAACCCCAGGGCGCCGGTGCGGATCGAGGAGGCCGGGTTGCCGCCGGTGCCGACCCAGGTCGGCAGGCGCCCGGACCGGCCGGCGGTACCCTGCGCACGCGGAAGCACCCGGACCCCGTCGAGCGGGGCGTGGTATCGGCCCGACCATGTCACGACCTCGTTGGTGTCGACTGCGAGCAGCAGGGCGAGCTTCTCATCGAACAGGTCGTCGTACTCGCCCAGTGGCGCACCGAACAGGGCGAACGCCTCGGTGAAGGAGCCGCGGCCGGCGATGATCTCGGCCCGGCCGCCGCTGAGCTGGTCGAGGGTCGCGAACTGCTGGTAGACCCGCACCGGGTCTTCCGCGCTCAACACGGTCACCGCGCTGGACAGCCGGATCTGCGTGGTCAGGCTCGCGGCGGCCGCCAGCACCGTGGTGGGTGACGAGATCGCGTATTCGGGGACGTGCCGCTCGCCGAGGCCGCAGTCCCGCCTGGTCGGCCAGCACGATCTGATCGATCGTCTCCCGCAGCCGCTTCCCGACGTTCACCGCCAAGCCCGTGGCGGGGTCGAGGTACATGTCCCCGAAGCTGTAGATCCCGAACTCCATGCTCTCGCTCACGCGGCAGGTCCTTTCACGGCGTCGAGGAACAGTTCGGTCAGGCGGCAGGCGGCCCGCTCGGCCGACATCGGACCGGGGTCGGCGATCAGTGCCGCGATAGACGCGGTGAGCAGGTAGAGGTCCGGCTCGCGCACCTCGGCCCGCAACGCCCCCGCCTTGCGGGCGCGGGAGACCAGTCGCCGGGATGCCCGCACTGCCCGGGCATGGGCGTCGGCGAAGAGGGGCGAGCCCTGCATCGGGCGCAGCAGCACCCGACCGAACGCCGGGTCGGCCACCTGCATCTCGCAGAGGTCGCGGACATACTCGCAGAACGCCGCCCACGGCCGAGATGCCGCTCGCTGCGCCGCCGCTTCGATCCGGTCGGCGTGGGCGGCCATCTTCGCCTCGAACACGGCCTCCACCAGCGCGTCCCGGGTCGGGAACCGCCGGTACAGGGTCGCGATGCCCACACCGGCCGCCGCCGCGACGCTCTCCAGCGGCGCGTCGAGCCCCTCGGCGAGAAACACCGACGCCGCCGCGCACAGCAGCGCCTGCCGCCGCCGCTCCGCATCCACCCGCAGCGTCCTCTCCGGCGTTACCTCGACGACTCCGGTACCGGTCATATGCGCATGCTACTGCACCAAGTGGAGGCTAACCTCCACATCCTTGGTAAGGTGATCCGTGACGGGGCATTCGTCCCGTCGTACCCGCGACGATGGAGACCGACCGTGCGCGCTTTCGTGCTTCCCGCCTTCGACCAGGCCCCCGAGATCCGTGAGCTGCCGGTCCCCGAAACGGGCGAGGGCGAGGTGCGGGTGAGAGTGCACGCCGCCTCCGTCAACGGTTTCGATCTCGCAGTGGCGAACGGCTACCTCAACGGGGCGATGGAGCACCGCTTCCCGGTCGTGCTCGGCAGGGACTTCGCCGGCGTCGTCGACGCCGTAGGCCACGGCGTCGACGGGTATGCGGTCGGAGACCGCGTGTTCGGTGTCATCACCGGAAGCCATCTCGGCGACGGCACGTTCGCCGAGTACCTGACCGTGCCGACCACAGTGGGACTTGCCCGCATCCCGGAGTCCGTCTCGTTCGAGGACGCCGCGGCGCTCGGACTCGCCGGCGCAGCGGCCGTCGACTCGGTCGACGCCGCAGCGATCGAACCGGGCATGGTGGTGCTCGTCGCGGGTGCGACCGGTGGCGTCGGCACGCTCGCCGTGCAACTGGCCACGATCGCCGGCGCGCAGGTGATCGCCACCGCCCACACCGACCAGGAACGCGCGCACGTCACCGGCATCGGCGCGACGGGGACCGTCGACTTCACCGGCGACATCCCCGAGCAGGTGCATGCCGTCCACCCCGACGGTGTTGACGTCGTGCTGCACTTCGCCGGTGACCCCGCGCCCCTGGCGGCTGCGGTCAAGCCCGGCGGGGCATTCGTGTCCACCATCGCGCAATCGGCGGAGCAGGCCGGTTCCCCGCATGCCGCATTCACCAGTGTCTTCGCCACACCGACCACAGACACCCTGCAGCGGCTCGCGGACCATCACGCGCAGCAGCGCATCCACGTCACCATCCAGCACAACTACCGCCTCGAGGACCTCGCAGAAGCGTTCGCCCACTTCACCGCAGGCACCCTCGGCAAGCTCATCATCACCATCGACTGATCGACGCGCGAACCGGCGCTCACACGAGGCGCTGGCCAGCCCGCACACGTTCACTCAGCGCAGCATCACAGTAAGGAAGCACATGGACATCGCCGTTTGGATCGTCTCCGGACTCCTCGCCGTCGCCTACCTCGCGGCCGGCCTGATGAAGACCTTCATCGCGAAGGAGAAGCTTGTGAAGAACCTGCCGTGGACCGAGGACTACTCGGCCGGCACCGTCCGGTTCATCGGCATTGCCGAGCTCCTTGGTGCGATCGGACTGATCGTGCCCTGGCTCACCGGCATCGCACCGATCCTGACCCCGCTCGCCGCCGTCGGACTCGTCATCGTGCAAGCCCTCGCGATCCGCACCCACATCCGACGGCACGAGCAGGTGATCGCGAACATCGTCCTGCTCGTGCTCGCGCTCTTCGTCGCCGCCACCCGCTTCCTGCAGCTGGCCGGGACCCTATGAATCGCACCGCACCCCGCGTCGCGCTCATCATCGCCAGCACCCGCACGAACCGTCTCGCCGACCTCGTCGCCCCGTGGGTGCACGCCCAGCTCCAGGCGCGACCGGATCTCGAGGTCGACCTCATCGACATCCGGGAGACCACCGCCCTACCGTTCTACGACTTACCCGCCGCACCGGCCATGGCGAGACGGCACTACACGAGCGCACCGGAGCGGGCACTCGGGGAACGACTCGACGCCGCCGACGGCTTCGTGATCCTCACCAACGAATACAACCACGGCTACTCCGCCGGCCTGAAGAACGTACTCGATCACTACTTCGCCGAGTTCGAGCACAAGCCCGTCGCCTTCATCGGCTACGGCAACGTCGGCGGCTCCCGCGCCATCGAACAGCTGCGTCAGGTCGTCGCGGAACTCAACATGGTCTCCGTGCGCGAGAGCGTGCACATCCTCGGCATCCAATTCCCCGCCATCCGCGAGGGCGGCGCCACCGCACAAGCCGTCTTCGACACCCTCCATCTGCGCCTGACCGCGATGATCGATCACCTGCTGTGGTGGGCACGCGCGCTCGCGGCCGCTCGCGACGACCCCGCGAATCCGGTCGGCTGAGACGTCCGACGGCGCGTCGAGCCTCAGGACCCTGTCCGGGGGCCGTCTTCAAGCTCGGGCACGCCGCCGCCTGCACCGGCACGAACAGTGAGCGCCGCCGCACAGTCGGCGGACCGGGCCGTCGTACGGCTCCGGCCCGCCTGACACGGCAACACTCGGATCAGCTCGTGACGACCTGCGGATCCGACGGCGAGCCACCGTCCGCCTCGCCTCCCGTGAGCGCGGCCGGCGTTCCGGACGCCGCTCTCTCCCGCTTCGCCGCGCGGCGTTCCCGTCCGCCCTCGAACAGAAGGTAGAGCACCGGCACGAGGACGAGCGTGAGTGCGGTGGAGGAGATGAGCCCGCCGATCACGACGATCGCGAGGTCCTGGCTGATGAACCCGCTGGAGCCGGTGACGCCGAGCGCCATCGGGATGAGCGCGAAGATCGTCGCCAGCGCCGTCATCAAGATGGGTCGCAGTCGCTGGCGAGCACCGTTGAACACGGCGTCGGACACGCTCTGACCCTGCTTCCGATACTGGTTGACCAGATCGATGAGCACGATGGCGTTCGTGACCACGATGCCGATCAGCATGAGCATGCCGATGAGCGCCGAGATGCCGAGGGGGCGTCCGGTGATCAGCAGCAGTGCGATCGCGCCGGTGGCGGCGAACGGGATCGACACCAGCAGGATCAGCGGCTGCGCGAGCGAGCGGAACGTCGCGACCAGCAGGAGGAACACGATGGCGATCGCGACGAGCATTGCGAGTCCCAGCTGCTGGAACGACTCCTGCTGCGTCTGGGCGAGACCACCGATCGTTGCCGTGGTGCCGGACGGCATGTCGAGGTCATCGATACGGGTCTGCACCTCGGTCGTGACCGCGCCCAGCTCGCCCTCGGCGGGGGTCACCGAGATGGTGGCGACGAGGTCGCCGTCCTGGCGGGTGAGCGAGGTAGGCACCGTGACCTGCTCGACGGTGGCGAGATCGCTCAGCGGCACGAGCCCGGCCGGGGTCGGGATAGGCATCGCGGCCAGTTCGTCGACGGTCTGCGGGGCGGGGGCGGCGTCGATGAAGATGTTGTATTCCTCATCGTCGATCGTCACGTTCCCCACGCTCTGCGGCGACAGGACGCTGCCGACCATGCCGAGCAACTGGATCTCGGTGAACCCGTTCTCCAGCGCGACCGTTCGGTCGACGGTGATCTGCACGATCGGCTGCGCCGGCGCGAGGTCGCTCGAGACCTCGGTCGCGTTCGGGGTGTCCTCCAGTGCCGCATACACCTCATCGGCGGCCGCCGCCAAGTCGGACTCGTTCTCGGCGCTGACCACGACGTCGACCGAGCCGCCGAAGCCACCGCTCATCGCTGCGGCATCCGACAGACTCACCTCTCCCGGGCCATCGATCTCGGCGAGCTGGGTGCGCACCTCGTCCTGCAGCGCGGACTGGTCCACGTCGGGGTCGGTGTTGACGATGAAGGTAGCCGTGCCGCCACTGCCCCCTAGCAGCGCCGAGAAGTCACCTGCGCCGCCGCCGCTCGAGCCGGCCATGAGCATCACGTCCTCGACGCCGTCGATCTCGAGCAGGGTGTCCTCGACGTCGCGCGCGCCGTCGGAGATGGTCTCGAGGTCGGACCCGGCCGGGAAGGTCTGGGTGACCATGATCATGTTCTGGCCGGTGCTGCCCAGGAAGTCGACCTTCATGAAGGGCACGAGACCCACGGTGATCACCAGCAAGAGAGCCGAGGCGACGATTGTGATGATCGGATGCTTCTGCGTGCCGCGCAGGATCGGCTTGTAGCCGCGCTGCAGCCAGCTCTTGTGCTCCTTCTCCTCGGCGGCGACGCGCACCGCCTCGGGGTCTGCGATGCCCTTGGGGCGGCGCAGGAACCAGTACGACAGCACCGGGATGATGGTGAGCGCGACGAGCAGCGACGAGAGCATCGCGATCGTGACGGTCAGGGCGAACGGGGCGAACAGCTCGCCGACCATCCCACCGACCAGCGCGATCGGCAGGAAGACGGCCACCGTGGTGAGCGTCGACGATGTGATCGCTCCGGCCACCTCGCGCACGCCGGCGAGGATCGCGGGCACCTTCTCTTCGCCGTACGAGAGGTGTCTCTTGATGTTCTCGATGACGACGATGGAGTCGTCCACGACGCGACCGATCGCGATCGTCAGCGCCCCCAACGTCAGCATGTTCAGCGAGTAGCCGCCCAGGTTCAGCCCGATGAAGGTGACCAGCACCGAGAGCGGGATCGAGATCGCGGTGACGACGGTCGCGCGCACCGAGAGCAAGAAGACGAGGATCACGATGATCGCGAACAGCAGGCCCAAAAGACCCTCGATGGCCAGGTGCTGGATCGACTCCTCGATGAACGGCGCCTGGTCGAACACGATGGTCAGCTCAAGCCCCGGGATCTCGTCGGTCAGCTCGGTGATCGCGTCGCCGACGGCGTGAGAGATCGCGACGACGTCGCCACCCTGGTTCGCGGTGATCGAGATCGACAGCGCCTCTTCGCCGTTCATGCGGGTGATCGAGGTCTGATCCTCGGTGACGAGCTCGACATCGGCCACATCGCCGATGGTCACGACCGTGCCCGGCTGGGTCTGGCTCGCCATCGGCAGGGCGCTGATGTCGTCGGTGGACGCGACGGGAGTGCCGCCCTGCACCGGCATCAGTTCGCCGTTCTCGGTGACCGAGCCGAGCGGGAGGGTCATCCCGTTTGCTTCGAGGGTCTGCGAGATCGCCATCGCGCTCAGCCCGTTCGCCGCGAGGGCGGCCTGGTCGGGAGTGATGACCACGCGCTCCACGGCACCGCCGGACACGGCAGCCGAGCGGACACCTTCGATGGCCTCCAGGCGTGGCACCACGGTGTCCGAGAGCGTCGCCGACAGCTCAGTGAGATCCTCGTCCGACGAGGACGCCGTCATGAAGATGACAGGGATGTCGGCAGTGCTACCCGAGACGAGGTTGGGCTCGGCGCCGCTCGGCAGATTCGCCGAGATCGACGCCAGCGCCTGCTCCACCGAGGCACGGAACTCGTCGGCACCCGTCCCGTACGCGTACGCGATCGAGACCATCGACATGCTCGACGACGACGTGGCGACGACCTGCTCGACATCGTCCATGTCGGCGATCGCCTCCGAAATGGGCACACTGACCTGCTGATCCATCACCTCGGGACTCGCGCCGGGCACGACCGTCACGACAGTGGTCTGCGGCAGCTCGAGCGAGGGAATCAGCTCCTGCCGGAGCTGGGTCATCGAGAAGACGCCGAACGCGGCGATCAGAAGCGTGACGAGCGCGACTAGAGTGCGATTCGCCAGGCTGAATCGGGCAAGACGGAACAAAGGACACCACCGATGAGTCAAAGGAAGAAGAGGGAGCAGGAGACCGCGAGAAGGTTTGCCTCACGCGAAGCTTAGCCCAACGCTACGTACTCGATTCTGTGCTCTTACTGAGAAGCGCAGACTACTCTCGGAACGTGGACATCGATCAGCAGGCCGAGCGCGAAGCGCTGCTCGACGAGCTGATCAGGGTCCAGGACGAACTCGAGAACTCCTTCGTGCCCGAGATGCTCGAGCCAATGCTCTCCCTGAACCTCACGATGCAGCAGTTCAAGGTGCTCGCGATCCTCATGACCGAGCCCGACGGCAGCACGGTGCAGGCATTGGCGAAGACCGTCGGCGTCGCGCTGGCGACGATGTCGGGAATCGTCGATCGGCTCGAATCGCACGGGATGATCGAGCGCACCCCCGACCCGAAGGATCAGCGCGTCCGCCGAGTGAGAGCCACGCCCGCAGGCCGTCAGACCGTGCAGCGGCTGCTGGCAGTCCGACCCGAGCTCAGCCGTACACCTTTGAACCGCCTCGCCATCGAGGATCTGCGCGCACTCACCCAAGGCATCCGCGCGCTGCTGCGAGTGATGCAGGAAAATCCGGCCGGGTAGGTCCCCGGCGAGCCCGAGATTCGGCGATCCCCCAGGAGCGCTGACTCGAACCTGGTCGAGAGCGCGATGACGTCGCGAGCCGCGGAAGTCGCACGGGCAGATCGGCGCGTGAACCCTCGCGCGCGGGGCATCGTGTCCCTGATAACCCTGGTGGTGGGCTCGCTACGTTCATGACAACTCTCGTGAGACAGATCGCTCCGCCCATGCAGCAACTCGGATGAGAAAACCCCAGGTCAGCATCCTCGCGACCTGACAAGTGGCGTGAGATCCGACAGCACGCAAAGATGCTGCGCTGGTTCCGGTACCGCGAGCGCGTCAGGCGCGCGACGAGGTGAGCAGCGGGGCGTCCTCGCTGATTGCGTAACCCGTCGACTCACGCTCGGCGAGTCGACGGTCACGCCGCTCGGCGACGCGCGCCCGGATCAGGACGATCATCGTGATCGGCCCGTTGACGAGGAACTTCAGCGCGTTCCAGATGAAGAGCAGCACCAGCAGGTTCAGCCAGCCCGGCCCGCCGTCGGCGATCCAGACGGTCAAAAGCCATGCGCCGAGCAGGTACGGCACAGCGATGAGCATGGCGGGCACGCCCCACTTCAGGCCGCGTCGCGTCCGCAGCGCGTCGAGCAGGATGTTCGTTGGCATGTACGTCCGCAGGAACAGCCGAACCCGGATGCTGAGATTCCAGAGCAGTCGGAACATGATGTCCGCCTCCTGAGAGGGTGCGTAGCTCCGCCGAGGAGGTAGATCATGTGGTGAGCGTCCCGAGGGGACCGTCGCAAGCGACCTAGAAATCGTGGCTACTACCTCGACACCCAGGGTACGCCTGACCTCGGACACACGGAAGGGCAGCTACAGGCGCGGCGCGGATACCCCGACTGCACTGACCGTGGACTCCGGTTCTGCTGCGCGTGCCGCGAGCTGGTTCGCGCGGAGGATCGCGGCGCGTGCTCGTGCCGCGTCCGCACGCTGCCGGGCGTCGTCGCCGATGAGTCCGAGCGCGCTGGTCTCGGTGATGCCGTAGGTGTCGCGGTAGGCCGCGACGGTGCGCGCCTCGCGTCGCCATATCGCGGCAAGCTGCGGATCGGCGGGCTCTGGGCCGAGTTCCGCGGCCCATGCCTCGGACGCCCCGACCGCTTCGGCGACGAGTGCATCGGCGCGCTGCTCGATGAGTACGACGCGTTCGCGGAGCGCGGCGCGCATGTCGTCGTCCATCGTGCCGAGAGCCGGGGTGATGAGTCCGGCGATAGGTATGGCGGCCTGGCGCACGCGCCCGGCACCGTCCGCTCGGCCGAGGGCTCGGATCACCCGTTCGTGGAGCACCGCAGCCACGTCGCCCGCGTTGTCGAGCGGGCGCGAAGCGACGATCGCGCGAAGCAGGCGCTCCGCGTCGTACCCGTCCGCCTCGGCGCGGCGCAGTTCGGCACCGAGCACGCCGAACGCCGTCGATCCGATGGCGGCGTCGGCTTCGGCCTCGGTGAGCCGAGTCGCGCGCACGAGGGCTTCCCACCTCGGTTGCTGTGCGGCCGCGGCGATGGTCTCGTACTCGGCGGCGAGCTGGCCGACTGAGCCCCAGGCGTCCTGCTCGGCGGCGATCATCTGGCGGGCGGAGAGTTCCGCGCCGACGTGCTGGAGCACCCCGGCGAGCATCTTGCGCGCCGCGATTGCGGCGGTGTCCTGGGTGGGCGGGTGGATGTGGTCCTCGTCGGGATGGTTGATCGAGACGTAGGCGGTGTTACCTTCCTTGCCGCGGGTCATGGCGACGTAGAAGTTCTCGCGCGTCGCGCCGGGCTCGACGAGCGTGTGCCCGGTGTCGACAGTGACCCCCTGCGCCCGGTACGCGGTCACGGCGTAGCCGAGTTCGACGTGCTCGGCGACGTACTCAGCGGGGAGCCGCACGGTCGCGCCCCAGCGCCGTCCGGCGGGACGCACCCGCAGCGACCCGTCGCTGCCGACGGCGGTGATCGTCCATCGACTGCCGTTGCGCACCCAGCCGCGGCCGATGCGCAGCTCGCGGTCGTTGCGGCGGGTGATGATCGCGTCCCCCAGTGCCGCCTCGGTATCGTCATGCAGCCGCACCTCGGCGCGCGCGTCGACCTGCCCGGCGAGGATGAGGTCGGCACGGGCGCGCTGGTTCAGGGTAGTGACCATCGCGCTCGACTCGGCGATGAGGATGCTCGCCAGTCCTGCGGCGCGGTCGCGCTGCCACGCAGCGTAGGCGGCATCAGCCATGCGCTCGGCTTCGCCCACACGGATGCGCCCGTGGGCCTGGAAGGAGTCGATGGCTTCGATGCGCCCGTGGCGCAGGTCGAGGGATGCCTCCTTCTCCCAGGCTGCGGCAATGCGGCGCACGTCCGTCAGCTCGGGCACATCGGCGCGGTCGGCGACGAGCATCCCGAACGCTCCCCCGGCGTCGACGGACTGGAGCTGCGCGGGGTCGCCTACGAGCAGCACCTTGGCTCCGGCCTCGACCGCGACGCGCACGAGGCGGTCGAGCGCGAGCGTCCCGTCAAGGGATGCCTCGTCCACGATCACAAGCTGCCCAGCAGCGAACCCGGTGCCGTGGTCGCGGTAGGTCTGCCACCACTTCGCGGTGTTCTCTGCGGGATGCCGAGGTCACCGGCCAGCACTTCGGCCGAGACCGCGGACGGTGCCAGGCCGATGACTGAGCCGTGCCCGTGCTCGGCCTCCCATGCGCGCCGCAACGCGCGCAGCGCGGTGGTCTTGCCCGCCCCTGCGGGGCCGACGAGCAGGTCGAGCATCCGCCCTGACGACGCAATCGCTGCGAGTGCGGCGCGCTGGTCGTCGCCGAGCGTGCGCCCACGGTGGGGTTGCAACGCGTGCGCGATGGTTGCGTCGGCCAGGCGCGGTGCAACCTGCTCACGGGAGTGCGCAAGCAGCCGGTCCTCGGCGGCGAGCACCGCGGCACCGCTGTAGCGGGCGGCGTTGCGAGGCCGGAACACGCTCGTCCCGTCCGCGCGCTGGAACGCCGCGGGACTGGAGGCAAGCTCGGGCGGGGTGAGCCGGATGGACGCCTGCTCCGCGGCATCGACGATCATGCCAGTGATCGCCTCGCGGTCCTCCGTGCCGGTGAAGCGCCAGCCCATCGTCTGCCGTGCGGCCTCGGCGTACAGGTTCCAGAGGCTCCACGTCGTGCGCTTTTCGGCAACCGCGGCGACCACCGACGCGCCGAGCCTGGCGATCCGCTCCAGCGGCACATCCTCCGCGCGCAGGAGCTCCGCGGGCTCGACCGCGACGGCTTCTCGCGCCCATTCGGTTGCGTCCCGGCCCAGCAGTCGGCTCGCTCGGGTGCGCCACTCCTGGGCGAGGTCGGCGAGCGGGCGGACTTCCTTGTCGGGCCGGGTTGCCAGCGTCGCCTGCTGCCGCAGCCGGATGATCGTCTCCCGCGATGGTGCGTGCCCGTGCGCCGCCTCGTACTCAGCGATCAGGCGATCCTTCTCGATCTCGATGTGCCGCGACCGGGATGAGAACTCCGCAGCCAGTCCTTCCGGCACCGTGGCGACCGCCCACACCGGATTGCGGTCGGCTCCCCGCTCGCGCTGCTCCCAGCCGACGCCGAGCGCGCGGTTGAGGTGGTCGGCGAAGACCGCGTTGTGCAGCTCGCTCAGCGCCACGGTCGCCGCGTGCAGCGGCCGGCTGTCCAGCGACCGCCACTTGCCGTCGAACACGGTGCGCACCTTGTTGCTCACCACCACATGCGTGTGCAACTGCGGATCACCCGCCCGCGAATCGAAATGATCGAACGCCGTGGCGATCAGCCCCGTCACCTCGACCTGCGCAACCGCGCCGTCGCGAGTGGTTGCGCCCGAGCGCGTCGCCGCAACCTCCCGCTCCATGAACGCAACGACCTCTGCAACGGCCGCATGGTGCGCCCCTGCGATCTGCGCCTGAGTCGCTGCGTCCGCAAGACCCCACAGCACCGACGCGGACTTCGGCAGTGAGAACGTGAAGTCAAACCCCGCGACCGCCCGCCGCGACCTGCGCGCCGATTCCTCCGCCTCGATCACCGCGACTGCCTCGGCGCGCTCCGCCGCGCCCAGCGCCGGATCGAGCCGGGAGAGCCGCGTGGCGATCCGATCCTCAACGGCCGGGAACACCGGGTACGCCTTCCCCAGCGGATCGCCCGTCACCGGGTCAAGGCCCATACCCAGCAGGAGCTGGAGCTGCGCCTCGGACACCCGCGCACCTTCGCGGATCTCGCCGTTCCCGAGCGCGGCAAGGCCGCCGCCCATCCAGCAGCCGGGTGGAGTGCCCTGCTCTGCGTAGTAACGGGTCAGCGGGGTCGAGAGCGCCCGCTCGCCGTCGGCGGATGCCACGGTGCGCAGCAGGTACCTGTAGCCGTCCCCCGCACCCATGACCCGCATCGAAACCGACACCCGGCACCGCCTCTCTCGTCAAAGAGGTGAGCCGCTGAGCACGCCGTCAGGCGGGGTCAGCCTCGATGTGCCAGACGTGTACTGGTCTCTGGAGGGCTTCCGAGGTCAGACGAGGCGGGCGCGGACGACGGCGATGTCGCGCTCATGATCGCGCACGATCCTGTCGGTCTTGGTCGTGAACTCCGACTCGTGGATCACGACGAGCCGGATACCCTGCTGCGGCAGGATCTCCGCGTTTCGCTGGTCGTAGAGCCGCCGCTGCTCGCCACGGGGCACGCCGGAGACGGTCGCGCGACGGTCGAACAGCGGGACGGCCGCGGTGTGCTGCTTCTCCTGGAACTCGACGACGAGCCCCAGCGCAGGCCAATACCCGTCGACGGGGAGCCTGCGAGCCCGTCCGGTCGTCGGCGACACCTCACCGACAAGCCACAGGAACGTCGCCTGTCGCTCCCCGCGGGCCCCGATCACCTCGTCGCAGAGGTCGAGAACGTAGTGCTCATCACTGTCGGCGCGCTTGCCCACGATGCCTACAGGTACTCGATGACGGCGACCGCACGGTAGCTCGTGGCGAACTCGCTGTAGGACGTGATCGACAGGGAGATGATCTTGTGCTCCGGCTTGTGCGACAACTCTGCGAGGAGTGCGTCACGGATCGACCCGCTGAGCCTGTCGAAGATGTCGATTTCAACGATCTCCTGGCGTGAGGTCAGCCCCCTGGGGATGTCGGTCATTCGATTGCTTCACTCCCCGACTCGACCTCGACCGCCTGATTCTCCGCAGAGACTTCTTCTACAGGCTCGCCCATCATCATGCGGTAGTGACCGATCTGCCCGTGCTCCTCGAAGATGCGGCGGAACACACGGAGGTTGGCCTCTACGGTGCTCGGCGTCGGCGAGTAGTCGAGGTCATCGAAGATCGAGTGGGAGCCAGCATTGACCCAGGTGAAGAGCGAGCGACAGATGACTTGCTCGTCTCCCTCGAACTTGGCAATGATGGCGGGATCGTCGACACCGCCGAGCACTTTGAAGTAGGTCTCCAGGATGCGACGCAAGGTGTTCTGGAGGCCGACTGCGCTCTCCGAGGGATGCTCGGCCGACCTCTTGACCTCGTCCCACAGGGCACCGTAGGCGGTTTGGATCGGGTTGTCGTCGCGTAGCTCGACTTCGCTCGACTGCCCGCTTCGCTTCCGCACGACACCGTACTTCCAAGACCCGAGCTTCGGGCCGCCGTGCGGGCGATAGGTCACGTCCTTGTGGAAGTGAGCGTTGTGCGTCATGAGCAGGAGCTGCCGCACTCGGCCTGTGCCTGCTGCGACATCCTCGACGAGCCTGCGGACAAGGGTGGAGACGGCGTACAGCACATCGCTGTCGAGGCTTGATATCGGGTCGTCGATCACCGCCAGGAGATCATTCGGCTCGGCTTCATCCTGCGGCGAGCCATGTAGCGACTGAGCGAAATAGAGGAAGGTGATGAATGTCCGCTCGCCTTCACTGAGGGTCTCCGTTGCGACGTCGCCGTTCGAGCGGACGAGGGTGTAACCGTCCTGAACTGCTGTCGACTCCGCCAGTGAGAAGGAATGGAAGCCGACGGAATCCAAGAGGCGGTTGATGCGGTCGATGATCGGCTTGCTTGATGTGACCTTCGCCTGAAGCTCGCGGAGGCGCGACTCTTTGGCGCGGATGTCCGCCGTCGCCGACACGATCTGCCCTTCGATGCTTTCCTTCCCCGTCAGGTGACCAGGCATCGCTCCCTCATAGCGGGCGAGTTCGGCGACGAGGGTCACCCGGGCGAACACGACCCAGCAGCGGTCGAGAAGCGACTTCCTCGCGGCTGATCGGTTCCTGATGAGAAGGTTGAAGCCCTGGATTGCCGTGTTGGCCTCCCGAACAACGGCGTTGACGCCTTCTGCCTGCGGCGAGGGATCGGGCACCGAGAGGATGCTCGACGGCCCGGACAGTTTTGCGCTCAGCTGTGCTCGGGTCTCAGCGATCACCAGCTCCAACGCAGCACGCGCGGTCGCTAGCCGTTCGGCATTGAGGTGCTCGGCGACGCCCGGCTTCGCTGGCAGATCATCGAGATAGGTCGTCCACTGCTGCGCCCAGGACTCGAAGTGCTGGTTGAGGGCCGACAGTTGTTCCATCTGCTCGACGTAGGTCCGGTCGAAGTACGCCTCCAATTGCTCACCGAGGTCGGATGGAACGGTCTGCTGGCAGAACGGGCAGACACCGTTCGCGTGTTCGAGATGGGTACGACCATGCTGAACCCAGTCGGCGTTGCCGAGCTGCTGGATAAGAGGCGCGAGGCGCACATCCCCGCTACCCACGACTGCCGCGCCCAAGAGAGAGTGGCCCGGCGCGTCTTCGATCCTGATGTCGCGTCCAAGCGGCAGCTCCAGGAGCGGTTGCGCATCTTCCGCGAGAACTGCTGCTGCCTCGGAGGTAAGCGCCGTGAAGTCCTCGGAGGCGGAGAGGTTCGCCGCCGCGACTTCGAGCAGTCGGTCCAGAAGCCGATCTTTGCTGTTGTTGTACCCCGTGAACATCTCACGCAGTTCTGCAGGGACGTCATTGCGCTTCGCCCACGCCGCCTCCTTCAGCGCGGTACGGACACCATCGATCTCACCGTTCTTTGCGTCCAACGAGGCGCGGAGTCCCGCAAGGCCTTCTTTGGCAGCGGCGATGGAACCACTCGGTCCTGTCAGCGATTCGATCTCGGTCTGGATCTCAGCGTTCGTCTCGCCCAGGAGGAACACGCCAGCCAGGTGGCCTGCGGGCGTGAGCGTCGCATTGACGTAGTCGCGGTTGTAGACCTTGATGCCGAGCACGCTGGTCGCTGGGTTCCACTCCAAGGTGGTTCCCGTGAACCGCGTCGAGTCGGCCAAGGCGCGGCTGATCGTCGTCTTGCCGGAGCCGTTGGACCCGAAGAAGAAGTTCACCGGCTTGAGCGGGCCGATGTCTGTACCGGATGCCGGGTCGAAGGCGGGGGCACCGCGCAGCCGAAGGTACTGAAGCATCGCTGCTGAACCGCCTTATGCCTTCGAGCCCGAGGGCTTGTTGTCCGCGCGCGCGTCGATGACGACGATGGACTTCTCGCCGCCGAGATCCAGCTCCTTCAGGACGGAATCGACCTTCGCCACGTCCGCCTCCGTGTAGCAGACGATCATCTTGACCGAGTTGCGCGTGCCGTTCGCCTTCTCGTAGACCTCGACCTGGTTCTGGAGGTTCCGCTTCAGTTGGCTGTTGCTGGCAAGCTTGATCTCGATCAGCGACTTGTCGACGGCTCCTTTGCTCACTTTGAAGTCCACGGGACCGCGCCCGTTGTTGACCTCGCGGTTCACGTCGAACTCGCTGCCGAAGAAGATGAGGCCGAAGAAGAGCTGGACCTCCTTCTCCGTGGCGAGGGGGCGTTCCTGGCCGGGCTTGTTGAGGAGCCGGTAGCCGTCCTGGTTCTCGACGTACTTCTTGAATCCGTTGGCGCGGGTCAGCGCCTCGTCGTAGCTGGTGACCGGCGTCAGGTACAGCGAGGTGTTGGTGCGGATGTCTTCGACGACCTTCTGCACCATCTGCACGAGAATCTCGAAGACCTCCTGCCGCCGTTGTGCGCTCAGGCCGACTGCCTGCTCCCCGGTGTTCTCCTTCTGACGGATGTAGTAGTCGATGAGCTCTGGGAACTGGAGGATCGCCGCCGCCGCGAGGTCCGAGTACTCCTTCTTCGTGGGGCTGTCGCTCAGCTTCTTGAAGAGGTAATTGTTGACCTGTGCGCGAAGCTCATCATCTTCGATGGCGTCGGGGATGCTGCTGAACTCGCGCACGAGGTCCGAGCGGCTGATCCAGGTGTCATCCTTGGTGAGCATGTCAGCCGGGGTGAGCAGGACGTAGTCTCCACGAAGCGCGGGAAGCTCGTACTGGCGCGACTCCCACGTCTCGGTCTCGTAGTTGAAAGCAGCGCGGGTGACCGAGAACGTCCCGCGTTGATCGGCCGACAGATGCTTCTGAGCGAAGGCCTGCGTGTACTCCAGCAGGTAACCCTTGATCAGGTTCGTGGTGAAGTCGCTGATGTTGTCACGTCCGACACCCTCCTTGATGAGCGCGAGTTTCTCCAGGTGGGCGCCCTTGGTGATCGATTCTTCGCCGAACCCTTTCAGGATGGAACCGAGGGAGCTGTGGAGCGCGCGGGCGAACTCCTTGCCGAGTCCGGTCCCCGAGTTGCCGAGGACGGTGAATCCGAGCCAGTTCTGCTTAACCTCCTGGAACATGTACCAGGACCTGATGAGCCCCAGATCGAGATCGGGAGTGGCTCGGTCGCGCAGGAAGAGGAGGTACCGAATCATTCCGTCATGGAGATCGCGGTACTCCTGCTTCTTGCTGTTGAAGAGCAGGAAAGGGTCGACAAAGAGCGGCAGATCGGACGCGAGGCTGACATCGAACGCGCCGTAGTCCTGCAGTACCTTCGGCGAAACCCCGAAATGCTGCGAGAAGTACAGCTCGATGACCATCCCGGCTACGCCCCTACGAGTTGCAGCAGATGGTCGTAACTGGTCACACCGTGGTACCTGATGCCCGGCGTGCCGGCCACCTGGTCGAGCCTCTCGAAGAGCTTGTTGGCGCAGTCGATCTTCGCCTTCTCCGCGCCGCGCAGCTCCAACGATGAGAGGGAGAACTTGGTCTCGGCGACGAAATAGACGTGCTTGACGGCGCCCTCCTGGAAGGCAATCGCCCAGTCGGGGTTGTAGTCATCGAGCGGGGTCGGGATCTTGAAGCCGCGTGGGAGCTTCGTGAAGACAGACACCTCTTGACTGATGTCGAGAGCTGCGCCGAAGTCGCGCTCGACCTGCGAATCGTCGAGGACGTACTCATAGACGTTCTTGTTGGGCGTATGCACGGCCTTCGACAGATCCTGAGCAGTCTGGTTCTCGGTGAAGATGGATGCGTCGTAGCGGTCATCGAGAATGTCGTATTCGATGTGCTCGACCATCGTTGCCGCGGCTTGTTCGCGGATGAGGCGGGCCGCTTCGGTGATGAACTGCTCAGGGTTTTGCCTGAACTTCTCGAACGTATAGGGCCTGACCCCGCGGAGGATGGTCGCCACGGTGCGACGGGTGAGCTTCGTCTTTTCAGCGATCTCGCCGATCAGGTCGTAGGACACCGTGGAGCTTGCGCTGAGTGTCGACTCCGACGACTTCGTGCGGGTCATCTTGAAGCTCTCTCCGGCCTCCAGGTGCTCCGCCTCGATGACATCACGCTGAACCCCTTCGGTCACGACGTACTGGAGTCGGGCTACTTCGAGCGACGTGTCGAGGACTCGGGTGCAGTTGTCGATGAGTTCCTGAGAGTCGAACGCGACCTGGTACACAACGCGGTGGTTGATTCGCGCCCAGAGCTCCTGGAACTCCTTCTTGTTGAAGTTGGCCTTGTTCATCGGCACGACCTTCGCCTTGCGTCCGTCGTCGATCTTTGGGGCGCGGACATGCAGCGAGTCGATCAGCTCTGCGACCTGGTAAAAGTACGGCTGGAGCGCGGGCGGCATCGCGGGGATCTCGGGGAGGTCGGCGCGGCCGAGCCACAGGTCGGTGAGGTGCTGGTCGTGGTCGACGAAGTCGTGCTTGATGAGCCAGTGCTGGAGCTGCTTCGCTTCATCGAGCGTGATCTTGTGCTCGGTGCCAGCGATGGCGTCGCGCAGGACCGCCCCGACGAAGAACTCGGGCGTCGCCTTCCGCGGCCGCGCGCTGAGGAGGCCCAGCGTCTCCTTCTGGAACCCTGCAACGAAGTCGACGTAGGACTCCTCGGTCACGACAGTCAGAACGTTGATGTCGTGGACGGTCACCGGGTTGTCGGTTCGGTCGCCATTGTGGTCGACGGCTAGACGGAGACCGCGCCCGACTTCTTGGCGGCGGGAGTCGCCCGCGGTGGCCTTCTTGAGGAATCCGAGCGTGAACACGTTCGGGTTGTCCCAGCCCTCCCGGAGAGCGGAGTGGCTGAAGATGAAGCGGAGCGGGTAGTCGCGGTCGAGGAGCTTCTCCTTGTCCCGAAGGATGGCGTCGTATGCCTCGGCATCCTTCGACAGCCCTTTGCCCTTCTCATCGGATGCGTCAGAGGCATCGCTGTCGACCCAGCGCCCGGTCTTCTTGTCAACGGAGAAGTAGCCGTTGTGGATGTCGCGTACCGCATCGCGTTCCAGGAACGTGCGGTATGCCGCTCCTGATTCGTCAAGGTCGAGTTCGCTGAGCCGCTCGGCCTTGAGGGCTTCGTACTCCTGCTCGAAGACGCGGGCGTACTCCCCCAGCCGGTCGGGCTGGTCATAGTCGCGGTATTTCAGCACCTCGTCAATGAAGAAGAGCGAGAGCACCTTGATGCCGTGACCGAAGAGCTGTCGCTCCTTGTCGAGGTGGGCGCGGATGACCTCGCGGATCTGTAGCCGTCGCTTCTGTTCGTCGGTGACATCGTTGGTGACCTGACCGCCCTGGAGCACCTGCCCGTCCAGGAGGCTGACGGTGTTGGCGATCGCGTCGACAACGTCGATGACGAGCCCCTTGTACGCTTCGATGCCGCCCGAGATGTCGTGGAGCCGGTCGCCCTGCTTTACCCTGAATGTCTTCGCCGTTATGGGCCCGTTCTTCGGCTGGTGCTGAATCTCGATACGAGCCTTCGGGAAGTCGGCCCCCTTTCCGAGTTCCAGACCATCGACGTACAAGTACGCGCTGCTCCCCGCGAGCCCCTTCACGCTGATACCGCGTGCGGCAATCTTCTTGACGAGCTTCTTGTTGTAGGCATCAAGGGCATCGAGCCTGTGGACCTTGTTGTGCTCGATGGCGTGGGTCGCGGAGTACCGGAGCGCGAAGAGTGCGTTGAACCGTCCGAGCGCCTTCAGCGTCTCGCTGGGCTTCGACGGGTTACTGCCAAGACGCTGCGGCTCGTCGATGATGAGGATCGGCCGGTTGGCGGCGATCACGTCGATGGGGCGACGGGACTTGAATCCGTCGAGTGCCTTGAACATCTTCAGGCCCGACGACTTGCCGCTCTCGGCAGAATCCTGGTCGGCCTTCTTCGCGTCCCGGTTGAAGTTCTGCGCGTTGATGATCATGACCTGGATGCCGGTGTCGGACGAGAAGGTCTCAACGTCTTCGAGATGCTCGGAGTCGTAGACGAAGGCCCTGGCCTGCGTCTTGTACTCGGCGAGGAAATGGTCGGCGGTGATCTCGAAGGACTTCTTCACGCCCTCACGAATCGCAACGCTCGGGACGACGACGACGAATTTCGACCAGCCAAACTGCCGGTGAAGCTCCATGATCGTCTTGATATAGACGTAGGTCTTGCCTGTGCCGGTCTCCATCTCGATATCGAGGTTCAGTCCAGCCGCCGGGCTCGCAATCAGCTCGCCTGAGAGCGGGAGCCCGCTCGTGCGACGCTGCACCGCGTGGATGTTGTCGAGAAGCTGCGCCGGGTTCAGGAGCAGGGCACTGTTGCCGTAGCCCGTCCCGGCGGCGGCCTCGTCGACGCGGTGATCCAGTTCGGGCAGGCCGCGTCGGCCGGTCGTGCGACCAGGGTCGATCTTGTAGGTGATGTTGTCGGCGAACGGCTGTCGGTGCACGGCACGGAAGCAGTCCACGACGGCGTGCACGGCGGCGGTCTGATACTCCTGAACCTTGAAGTGCAGTTTCATCTGTTCAGATCACCTTGACCGTCGTGTCAGGCGAGAGCTGCTCGAACACCTGGTGCGCGTTGATCGCCGCGTCGTCCGAGGCGAATCCGGTGTCCTTGAAGACAACCTTCTGCGTGGTGTCCGCTGCGGCGCGCAGCGCGAGCGCCCGGATCAGCGCCTCATCGAGCCGGTCATCGAAGCAGGCAAGCAGGGCGCCATCCTCGACGGAGTAGACCTCGCGCCCCTCGAGGGTCTCGATGTTGATCGGCGCGGCGAGGTTGAGCCCCCATGCGATCATCACCTCGAACAGGACGTCCAGACCGCTGCGGTCGGTCTTGACGCTCTCGACGAGGTCGAGCAGAGTCTCCTGGTCAGCGGCGTCGGGGGTGGTGGTGATGTCCGTGAAGTTGCTCGTGTCGATGGTGAACGCGCGGAACCCGATGTCGCCGTTCCATTCCGAGGGCTTGCGATCCGCCAGGACCTGCGCACCGGCCCTCTGGATGCGGATCTTGGTCAGCTCGGCGATGTTGAGCGGCTTGTCGAGCTCCTGAAGGAGCTTGATCGCGTTCTGGATCGTTGTCTTCGCCGAACCGGTCGCCGACTTGAGGTTGTCCTCCAGCAGCTCCGGGAGCTGCACGAGGATCACCGGGCAGTTGAGCCCGGTGCGGGCACAGAGATCGAAAACGGCCTCGGCCGTGGTGGCCGAACCTGCGAAGAAGTCCATGACGACACCGCCCTTGCCGCCAAGGACGTATTCGAAGAGGCGAGACAGCACTTCGTGGTCTTTAGGGTTGTTGAAGACCTGCGCACCCATGAGATTGCGAAGGTGCCGAACGGAAACCTGGGACTGCTTGTAGAAGTAGCTTCCGCGAACTTGAACGGCGAGCCCGGTGTCCTCGCCGCCCTCATCGTCAACGTCGTCCACCTCGCCCGCGATCGGACGTAGGTGCGACTTTCGGAAGGGCGGCTGAGTGTGGTCGTCACGGAACACGATGAGCCCCAGCGCGATGCGACGCTTCATCTCGTCCTCGCCATAGCGCCAACCCGCTTCCGGTACGGCGCACGGTTGCCCTGTGACCGGGTGGATCACGTCGTAACGCGGCCCACCGCCTCCGGGCCACGAGATGTTGTCATCACGCCACGGTCCGTTCGCGTCGATATGCCTTGTTCGGGCGAGCTTCTTTGCCGGATGGCTCTTCGGGAGTCCTTTGTACCACTCCGTCAACGCCTGCTCGACGGCCCCGTCATCTGCGCCGTGCGCCTCGCGGAGAAGCAGATACTCGTCCCAGACCTCGCGCGCTCCCGGCTTCTCCTCGCGCCACGACGTGTTCTGCTCGCGCAAGGAGGACTTCGACTTCGCATACACCACGAGGTACTCATGTCCAACGGAGAAGAACTTCGCGTCGTTCTTGCGCCCCTTCTCCCACACAAGCTGTGCGATGAAGTTCTGCTCCCCGAAGACCTCGTCCATCAGGCGACGGAGCGATGCCTGCTCGGCATCGTCGATGCTGACCAGGATCACGCCGTCCGAGGCAAGGAAACGCTTCGCCAGCCGCAGCCGCGGGTAGATCATGCTCAGCCAGTCCGAATGGAAGCGACCGTTCGCTTCCGTGTTCGACACGAGCTTCTCGCCGACCTCGTTGACCTGCCTCGACTTCCAGAGGAACTCCTGCGTCGACGAGGAGAAGTCGTCACGGTAGACGAGGTCGCCTCCGGTGTTGTACGGCGGATCAATATAAATGAGGCGAACCTTGCCAAGATACGACTCCTGGAGCAGCTTCAGCGCTTCGAGGTTGTCACCCTCGATGAAGAGATTCTTCGTGGTGTCGAAGTCGACGGAGTCCGCGAGGTTCGGGCGCAACGTCTTCTCGATGGGAGCGTTCGAGGCGAACTCGGCGGCAAGCTTGCCCGGCCAGTCGATCTGGTAGACCTCCTTGCCCTCGACGACGTAATCACTCAGCTCCTGCCGAAGCGCCTCGAAGTTGACCTGGTGAACGAGGTTGCCGTAGTCGTCCAGGCCCTCGGTGACGATGTGTGGGAACAGCGCCGCCAGCGCCTCGATGTTCTTGCGCGTCACGTCGGCTGACTGCAGCTCCAGCTTGTCCGGCTTCGTCATCTCTCCCTCTCACACCAGTCCTGCGAGTGCGGCCTGGCGTTCCTTCAGTGCTTTGCGTAGCTCGACCTTGCGGTTAAGCTGGGGCTCGTTGCGGAGCTTCCGCTCCAGTGCGGCAATCTCGCGTTCGAGCGTCCGGGCTCTGTCCATTCTCCCGGTGGCATCCGACACGGACTCCCCTCGGCGTGTCGCCACGGGGAGCAGCGACGTGAGCAGCGACTCATAGAGTGCAGGAAGGTCGATGGCTGCCGGGAGCGGCTGGCGGTCAGCGGCGGCGGGAAGCCAGTCCGTCCTGAAGTAGGTGCCGAGCTTCGGGGTGCTGCCGCCGAGCGTCTTCTGCGCGGCGACCGTGCGCACCTCCTCGCCCTTGCTGATCTCGAAGAGGATCGGGAAGTGCACGGACTTGTCGATCGCGGCGAGCACGTCGTCGGGGACCTCGCCGCCTTTGGTTTCGACGGCGAACACCTGGATCTCCGGAACTGCCTCCGTGCCCTTCAGCCGGATAGTGGACTCCGCGAGCTTGTAGGCCCAGGTGATGCGCTGGACATCCTCGACGAACTTCTCGCGCAGCGCGGTGCGCACGTTGCCGTGCTCGTAGAACTTCGTCTTCGGCACCACGCGGCCGAACTGTGCGGCGGGCGGCCACCGGTACAGCACGGGTCTGGTTTCGACATGTTCAACCACTGAGCGCCTCCTCCTCGACGATGGCGAGGAAAGCGATCAGCTCGAAGTCGTCGAGACCGGCGATGGTCTGCACGAGGGCGGTGGTGTGGCCGGGGCTGAACAGGCTGTCGATGTCGCGTTCCTCGGTCACGTCGATCATGGAGCGGATCGCTGCGGTGAGCAGGTCGCTGTACTTGCGCATCTCGGCGCCGTCGCGGGTCGCCGCGTTAAAGACTCGGCAGACCTCCCAGGCGGGCTCGTCCCGGTTGCGGCACCCGGCGCGGATCAGGTCGAGCAGGTATTTCACCTCGGTGTGGTCTGCGATGACCTTGCCCTCGTCGTCGAGGTAGACGAGGTAATGCGGGTGCAGGCGGTTGCCCCGGTGGAGCATCTCGTCGGCGTTGATGTTCCGCAGCGCGAAGAGCGCGCCCGGCTTCAGGCCCTTGTCGGGCTGCGCGGGAACGACGGCGTGCAGGCCCTTGGGGGTGTTTGCCAGGTCGCCGTACTCCTTGATGTACCCGAGCAGGTCCATACGGAAATCGTTGAGCCCGAGGTCGGTGATGGAGATGCCGGTGCGCACGTCCTCCAGCTCGATGACCTCCTCCTGGAGTTTGCGGAGCTGCTCTTTGCGGAACGCAGTGTCGCTGGCCTCCTGGGTGAGCACGTTGTCGTCGGCGGTCGCCGCGAGGTCGGCGATGACCATGCGGTTCTCGACCCGCTCTTTCAGGTTGATGTACTCGTCCAGGGAGATGTCGGGCCAGAAGCTGACGAGCTGGATGCGCTCGTTGGTCGAGCCGATGCGGTCGATACGGCCGAATCGCTGGATGATCCGCACCGGGTTCCAGTGGATGTCGTAGTTGACGAGGTAGTCGCAGTCCTGGAGGTTCTGGCCCTCGCTGATGCAGTCCGTGCCGATGAGCACGTCCAGCTCGGCGGCCTCCCGCGGCAGCACCAGATGCCGCTGCTTCGAGCGCGGGGAGAACAGCGTGAGGGTCTGCTGAAAGCCATACCCCTTGCCGAGCGTGGTGCTTGGGTTGCCCTGCCCCGTCACGAGCGCCGAGTCGTATCCATGCTGCTTCAGCACCGGGCTCAACTCCCGATAGAGGTATCCCGCGGTGTCGGCGAACGCCGAGAAGATCAGCACCTTCCTGTTGCCGGGGTTGATCGGTTCGGCGAACTTCGCCTCGATCAGCCGCTTGAGCTGGTGGAGCTTCAGATCGTGCTCCGGGGTGATCGCCTCGATGGACGCGAGCAGGCGCGAGATGACCAGGCCGTCGTGGGACAGGTCGCGGTTCCACGACTCGACATCCATGTCGGCGAGGTCGATCTGCACCTTCTTGCCGACCGTGCCGCTGGTCGGGAAGTCGAAGTCGTCGTCATCGGCGTCCAGATCGGTAAGGCTGGAGGCCACATCGGTCACCGCGCTCGCATGGTCGTCAATCGCCTCCAGCGCCTCCGCGACCGTGCCCTCCAGCCGCTGGAGCGTGAGCCGGAACGCCTCCACGCTGCTCTCCAGCCGCTTCAGGAGGTTCACGGTCATCAGCTTCTGGATGCCCTTTTCGCGGCTGGCCGCGCCGAGATTCGCCACCGCGCCTCCGGCGAGGTTGCGCCCACCCCCGACGTTCCCGTAGAGCAGCTCGTACTTCTCTACACGGCTGGGGAAGACGTAGGCGAGCGGCGCGTAGACCGCGAGCTTGAGCGACTGGAGCTGGTCGAAGATCTCGTTGAACGTCGGCGCATCGGGCAGGTCTGTCAGCGGGGCATGCACGGACTGCGGCGGGAGACGTTCAGGGAAGGCCCCGATGTCCGCGGTGTCGTAGAAGGCGTGGATGTGCTTGCGGGAGCGCGCGATGGTCACCGAGTCGAGCAGCTCGAAGAAGTCGAAGTCGAGCCGAGACAGGATTGCATCCGGGGTGCGTTCCTCCGTCGGCAAGTCGGACCATTCGTTGAACGCGCGCTGCGCCTGACGGAAGACTTCCTCCACGGTCGTGGAGATGTTTAGCTTCGCCGCGAGTTGGGCGGAATCGCCTTCGTAGGCGAGGGCGAGCTGGTTGCGCAGGTCATTGAAGCGGTTGTTCACCGGCGTCGCCGAGAGCATCAGCACCTTGGTCTTCACGCCCTCGCGCACCACCTTGCGCATCAGACGCTGGTAGCGGGTCTCCTTCTCGCTCGTGAAGTCGGCGTTGCGGAAGTTGTGCGACTCGTCGATCACAACCAGGTCGTAGTTGCCCCAGTTCACGCGGTCGAGGGGGACGCCAAGCGACTCCCCCGACTCGCGCGACAAGTCGGTGTGGGCGAGCACGTCGTAGTTGAAGCGATCCTTGGCGAAGATGTTGCTCGTCAGGTTCGCGTTGTAGTTCGTCCAGTTCTCCGCGAGCTTCTTCGGCGCGAGCACGAGCACCGATTTGTTCCGCAGCTCGTAGTACTTGATGACCGCGAGCGCGGTGAACGTCTTCCCGAGCCCGACGCTATCGGCGAGGATGCAGCCGTTGTAGGTCTCCAGCTTGTTGATGACGCCGGTCGCCGCGTCCTTCTGGAAGTTGTAGAGGGCGTTCCAGACCGCGGTGTCCTGGTAGCCGGTGAGGTCGTTCGGCAGCACGTCCTCGTTGATGTCGTCGAGGAACTCGCTGAACAGGTTGTAGAGGATCAGGAAGTAGACCCGCTGCGGCGAACTCTCGGCGTAGACCGACGCGATGTGGTCGTAGACGGTCTGCGTCACGTCGTCGAGCTGCTCAGGGTTGTGCCAGATCTGATCGAAGAGCTGGACGAACTGGCGGGTCTCGTTCGCCCCCTCGAACTTCGGGACGTAGTTCGAGGTCGCTGGGCCGCGCTCGTAGCCGAGGTCCGCTGTGGTGAATCCCTGGATCGGGAAGTACGCCGCGGCGTCACCCACGGCGGCGAGTGGCTGCATCGGCGCACCCGTGCGATTGGAGCGGAATGTCACCTTCTGACGTACCCACTCCGCGCACTCGCGGGCAATGGCGCGCTGCGTAAGCTTGTTCCGCAGCCGGATCTCGAACTCAGACCCGTAGAGGGTCGACTCGGTGCCGTGACGTACCTCGAATTGACGGCGCTCCGGCGTGGGCTTGTCCGTCGCCTTCGCAGCATTGAACGCAGGAGCGGTGAAGATGAACTCCAGTTCCTTGATCTGCGAGAGTTCCTTCTTTAGCGCCTCGAACGCGAAGATCGAGAACGTCGAGGCCGCGATGCGCAGGCGCGATCCCGGCCTGATCTCGGCCTTCAGGTCGTCTCCGAGCAGCTCGTTGACGTTGTCGATGATTCGCACTCAGCCCCGCCCCCGCGTCGAGTCGGAACTGTCGGTATCCGACGCGCCCGCACGCCGCACCCACTCGTCGACCTCGCTGACCTGGAACTTCCACAGCCGACCGATCTTGTGCGCGGGCATGCCCTTCTCGGCGATCCAGGCGTACACCGTGTCTTTCGTGATGCCGAGATGGTTCGCGATGTCGTCGGCAGACAGCCAAGGTTCCGCCATCGGCTCCTCACCTCCGCTCCTACGCCGCTCCCCTACACACTACCGGCGAGGTAGGCCGATTGAGCCGGGTTTGACCGGGTGTTGCCGGTGGAAGTCACAGTGCGACCTTCCAGCCCAAGTTCTCCCCAGCGGATGCCCTGGATGGATTCAGGACGGGACGTGCGCGGCGAGCCAGGCGATCACCGCGCTCTGCCATCGGTCGGGGTCAGAGTTCCACGAGAGCGTGTGTCCTGCTTCGAAGACCTCCAGTGACACAAGACCAGGCCGAGCATCTCGGAGTGCTTGTGAGAGCCGTATCGGTACGGAGTCGTCGTGGGTGCCGTGAAGGATGAGCGTGGGCGCGGTGAGTTCCTCGGCACGAACCGTCCAGTCGAAGGACCGGAGTGGGATGCGCTCGGGCAGGCCGACCATGTGGGCCAGCGGGCGGAGCGTCAGCCACGGGATCGCGAGGCTGCCCGCTGCTACGGGGAGTCCGCTGCGGGCACAGTTCGCTTTGATAACTTCCGCCCAGTCGAGCACAGGCGAGTCGAGCACGAGACCTGCGATGCTGCGCCGATACGACGGGTGGTGAGCGAGCTGGAGCGCGATGGCCGCACCCATCGACCATCCGAACAGCACGATCTCCCGCTCCGAAGCCGCCCACGCCCTCGCCGCGTGGATGGGCGACTCCGGGCTGAAGTGGCTGCCGCGGTACGGGCACAAGGACTTCGGGATCATCGGCCGCATCTCCGGCTTCGACATCCACGTCGAGGCCCGCTCCGGGCTCGCCGCCCTCGATGTGACCGTATCCCTGCCCGAGGTGCCCCGCTCGGGATTCACGATGCCGAAGGAGTCGTTCCTGGAGGCCGGGCTCGGACTCGTGCAGCGCATCGAGAACCGCGTCAGCGGCATCCCCTCCCTCCTCGACCAGGCCCGCGAAGACCTGGAAGAAGCAGAGCAGACCGTCGCCGACACCCAGCAGCGCCTCGGCCAGCCCTTCCGCCACGCTCAGGCCCTCGCCGACGCCGAGGAAGACCTCGCCCGCGTCGAGTCCCAGCTCGCCGCGATGCAGGACGAACCGGCACCTGAGCCCGCCGCGTCAGAGTCCGAGCGCGTCGAGCTGACAGTCGAGACCGTCCGCGCCTACCAACCGAACCTCGGATCACGGGAGGGCGCGGGGCGTGAGCCCGCGATCCCGTTCGTCCCCATGACGCCTCCGGCCGCGCCGCCGGGCAACGCCCCGCGGCTGTAGCTCAGCGGCACTCCGGGCCGAGCCCGTCGATGATCGTGGCGGGGTCGGCGATGATCTGCTCGCAGCGCAGGCAGCGCGCGCCGCGAAAGATCACCTCCGGTTCGCTGTGGATGCCGTGTTCGGGTTCGACCTCGTAGAGGTCCGCGTGTGCGGCGAACAGGCGCGGGTGGTTCTTGGCGATGGCGGCGTGGAATTGCGCGGGCGTGGTCGGCGGGTTGAGCTGACGCTCGACGAACAGGTCGATCACCGTCGAGTAGGCATCGCGGGTGAGCCGCGCGGCGAGGAACAGATCGGAGTTCGCCGCCGAGATACCGACGCTAGCAAGATCGTCCAGCCCGTAGTCGTCCACATCCTCGGTGACCAGGAAGCGCGCGCCCGCGGCCGCAGCATCGGCAAGGATCTGCCGATCCGCGCCCTTCGTCCCGACGAAGCGTTCCGCACCCGTGCCGGTCGGCCCGAGCAAGACGTCGAATCGCTCCCGGACACTCGACGGCGGGAGCGCCCTCGGGCGCATGTGCACCTGGGCCTCCCGCTCGGCAGCCCGGCTCCAGAAGGCGCGGAAGCCGCTCGGCACCCCGCCGACGACCAACAGAGTCCGAGTGACGGGCTTAGCGATGATGTTCGCGTCCAGGAGAACGCGCGTCAGCTCACTGATCGCCGAAGAGGTCGTCACGGAGTTCATCGCGCGTCAGCTCCACGAGGTCGCCCATCGTCTTGCGCCAGTACCGCTCGAACTCCTCGTAGGGGATGCGATTGCGATTGCCGACCTTGACCGCACGGATCTCCCCCGCCTTGATCTTCCGCGAGATGGTGGGACGAGACACGCCCATCGCGTCGGCGACCTGCTCGGGGGTCATCATGCGGCGCTTCGCCGTCAGCGTCACCGTCTCCCCACCCGCTGCCGCCTGCTGCACATACGCGGCGACCTGCTCCAGCCAAGCCGGGCGCGCCCCGGCGCTGGAGCGCACATCCTCCGGGTTGATCGTCAAGCTCGTCATGGTCATGACCCCATCCTACCTCCACCTGCACACTCTGGACAATACAAGTGTTCATACGGCATCCCCTTCTTGAGCCTTACAGCTACGCGTCGATGCCCGCGAACGCCTCGTCGAGCGCGTCGGCCGCGATCTCGACGATGAGGTCGGGACGCTTCGCGTAGTGCCCTTCCGTGATGTCGGTACTGCTGTGCCCGAGCAGGTCGCGTGCGACCTCGACGCCAGCCGTGTCCGATACCGCGGCAGCGACCGCCTTGCGGAGACTGCGGAAGGTGAGATGCTCGGCGTCGACCCCGATAGCCAGCAGTTCCGGCTCGAACTCGCGGCGGAACATCCTGAGCAACTCGCCGACCGCGCTCGGGTCGCGCGGACGGCCGCGCTCGGACGTGAACAGCACGTCGTCTGGATTGCGTTCGGGGTCGGGAACGTGGCTCGCCACGAGTTCGCTCAGAACCTTCGCCGCGAACTTCGGCACGCGAACCCAACGCTTCTGCCGCTCCGCCTTGGGTGAGTCCTGGCGGAACAGGCCGCGGGACTTGGTGCGAACCATCGTCCCGCCGACCCAGACGAGCGCCTCCATCGTGAGGCTTCCATCCGGTTGTTCCACCGCCTCGAACCGCACGTCCTGGAACCGGATTGCAATCGGTTCCGCGGTCCTCTCGGAGGTGCCGAGCGTGATGAGGATGTAGTCGGCGAGCAGCTTGTAGTTGGGCCGTCGGCCCACCGGATACCGCTTCCGGTGCCGCTCGGGCCACACCTCGCGGATGAGGTGGAGGATGTACTTGACCTGCACCGCGTCGAGTTCGAAGTACACCGTGTCCGGCTCGTCCGCTCGCCTGGTCGCACGGATCGGGTTCGCCACGACGACCGCTCCGTACCGTGTGTTCTGGATCGACCCGGCAGCCGAGAAGTGCCCCTGCTGGATCGCCCAATCGAACATGAGCGACATCACGTTCCGAACCTTGTTCGCGGTCGTCACCGACTTCTCCCGTGCGATGTCCATGAGCAGCCCATCAGCACGGTCGGCGGTGATGTCGGCGATGGGGATGGCCCCGGCGCGCGGGATGACATGCGCGCGCACCACCGTGGCGTAGCCATCGACGGTCTGCTCGCGGCGCTGGCGCAGCACCCGCGGATCGTCGTCGTGGTACGCCGTCTTCAGCCACGTCGTCGCCAGCTCAGCGACCGTCATGAGCTGTGTTCGTTGCGCCAGGACTCGACCGACGGCGACATCAGCCGCCTCCTGCAACGCGGTCAGAGCCGCAGCCTCTGTCGCTCCGCTGCCGCTGGGACGACGTTCTTGCCCGTTGCCGTCATAGACTCGCGCTCGCGCGATGACCAAGCCGTTCGGCTCGACCGTGTAGGTCACCTTGCCGAGTTCGCCGAGCGCGCGCTTCGGCCGCGCCATCAGTCGCCCGCCCTATCCGTCGGAGCCACGATCCGCCGCGCGATGAACGCCTCGACATCCTCATCGCGGTAACGGACGTTGTGCGACGAGAGTGCGACGAACGGCAACCCGAGACCTCGGCTGCGCGCACGCTCTGTCCGCCAGTCAGCGAGCGTCCTGATCGGGATGCCCGTGTACTCCGCAAGCTCCTGCGGAGTCCAGAGGCGGGGGCGGTCGTCGCTCATACCAATGAGGTAGGCGGCACCACCCGCAGACCTCCAGCGACCCCCGTAGGACGGCCAAGAATCGAGTAAACGGACGGGTTCTCGGACAGCCGCAGCAGCGACCCCACTCATGCTCACCATTGCACTTCCCTGTGTTTGCAGGGAAGTGTGAGCCTGCGGAACCCCCTCCGGTTCTCAGATCCTCAAGCCGAGCTGTACTTCGGGGTCTGACCTGACGAGAACGCACAGCCCCTCCGAGCCGCCGGTTCGGAGGGGCTGTCGTCGTGTGAGGGTCAGGCGCGGTCGCGCCGCCGTGTGACCGGTGCGTCCGCCGGCAGCTCCGGAACAGTCAGCCGCGCGTCGAAACGCCCTCCCGTATGCAGCACCTGCGGGCCGCGGTTGATGTCGGTCTCGTGGCGGGCGTACACGAGGGGTTTCGGATAGTGCTTGATGTCGTGACCCTGCACGACGAGCACGAGGCTCTCCCCCGCCGCGAAGCGCGTTCCGGAGGGTAGGACCTCGATGTCGAGCCGGGTCGGCCCGTCAGACTCGAGCGGCAGACTGCGCCGGTGGGCGAGCACGGGCAGATAGTCGGTGGAGCGCTCGGGATCGAGTTCCCGGTGCGACGCGCGGAGCCAGCCGAGCGCGGCGGGTCCGTCCTCGAACTGCGCGTAGTAGGCGAAGGGCACGATCTCTCCCGCCGCGTCTCGCTTGAACAGGCCGACGAACACGTCCATGTCCGGGGCGTCCGGAGCCTCGGCGTAGAGGGTGAGACGCGCATGGCCGACGATGTCGGTCGCCTCCTCGAATCGGTGCTCGAAGACCACCCGTGACGGGACGAAGGGATCACCGAGGCCGTGGTAGGTCGCGGTCGACTCGGTCTCCACGGGTCGGGTCGACATCGTCCCGGTCGAGGCGTCGAGGTGGAACGTGCGATACGTCACGTCGGGCAGCGGCCAGCTCGTCCCCTCGACGAACGTGCCCCGCCCGTAGCGCTCGCGCAACTCGAGCCGCACGGGAGGCCAGTCGGTGACCTCGGTCGAGCGGCCGAGGAGGAAGTGGTCGAAGAACGCCGCCTGCATCTCCACCATCTCGGGCCTGTAGTACTCGGCCCACTTTTTCGCGCCGTGCACGTACAGCCACTTCTGCGGCGAGGAGATGCGGCGGAACCCCTCGAGGGTGCCCCGCGTATGCAGTCCCTGGTCCGTCCACGACGCGACGACGAAGGCGGGGACCGTCACGGCCTCGAGGTCGGCGGCCTTCGACGCCCAGAAGTCGTCGAAGAAGGGGTGCTCGCGGTCCTCCCTCTCCAGGTCTTCGATCTGGCCGGTCGAGGCTCCCCACCGCTCCCAGATGTAGGGCCAGAACGAGGTCTCGGGGATGCCGCCGTGGCGCGCGACCTCCCGGTAGGTGTCCGACCAGCCCTCCCACGGGTTGATGGCCGCCAGATGGGGCGGATTAAGGCCGGCGACGCGCCACTGCGCCACCGTCAGGTAGGAGACGCCCGTCAGGCCCACGCGGCCGTTCGACCAGGGCTGGATCCCAGCCCACTCGATGAGGTCGGCGAAGTCCTCCGCCTCCTCCGGCGAGACGTAGGACGCCGGACCCTTCGCGTACCAGGTGCCGGGGATGTCCGCGATCACGACCGCATAGCCGCGCGGCACCCAGAAGACCGGGTCGGGGCCCTCGAACGTCGTGAGATCGCTCATCCATTCCGGCTTCGCGCCGCTGGTCGGGTATATCTGGCCGATCGGCGCGGGGTCGTGTTTGCCGTAGGGCGACCAGGCGATCAGCACGCCGGCGGGATCCCCCGTCTCGGGACGGTAGACGTCGATCTGCACCGTCCGCCCGGCCCGTGTGGGCACCTCGATGTCGCGATCTATCAGCATCCCGGGGCGGGTCTCCTGCCGCGGGGCGGGCGGTGCCCCATGGCGTGATTCGGGTGTGCTGCGGGGTGCGCGAAGCGGGTAGGGCAGGGGGTGTGCAGACATCGTCGTCCTTTCGTCTCCACCCACGCTATGGCAGGTGCACGTCTTCGCCGCGAACGAGGCACCCGTCCGCGGCGAAGGCGCGACGGCCTCAGCCGAAGAACAGGCGCTCGAAGACGCGACGCGCACGGCGGGTCGCGCGGAAATAGTCCTCTTCGAGCGCGCTCGCCGACCTCGGCGGGTAATCGAGGATCCGTCCGATTCCGTCCAGCTGGCGTCGGTCGGTCGGGAGCACGTCGCTCGTCTGCCCCGACAGCAGCGTGTTGGCGGAGCGCAGTCGTGTCGCGAGGTGCCAGGCCTCGGCCAGCCGCTCCCCGGCGGACGCCGGGACGAGGCCGGCATCCACCGCCGCGCTCAGGGCGGCGAGAGTGGAGGTCGTGCGCAGGCCGGGGTACGCGTGGGCGTGCTGCAGCTGGAGCACCTGCACGAACCACTCGACGTCGCTCAGCGTCCCCGGTCCGAGCTTGAGGTGCCGCGCCCGGTCCGCGCCCTGCGGGAGCCGCTCGGTCTCCACGCGGGCCTTGATGCGCTTGATCTCGCGGATACCCTGCGGATCGGCGTGCTCGGGGTAGCGGACCTCGTCGGCGAGATCCATGAAGGCGCGGATCAGCTTCACCGACCCCGCGATCCCGCGCGCGCGCAGCAGCGCCTGCGCCTCCCACGAGACCGACCAGCGACGGTAGTAGGCGGCGTAGGCCTCGAGCGAGCGGACCAGCGGGCCGTTGCGCCCCTCGGGCCGCAGATCGGCGTCGAGGTCCAGCGGCAGCCGGTGATCCTCCGAGACGCGGCGCAGCTCGTGGACGATCTTGAGCGACAGCGCGCTCGCCCGCTCGGGGTCGACGGACTCGGGGCGGTACACGTACATCACGTCGGCGTCGGAGCCGAACCCCAGCTCCGCTCCCCCGAGCCGCCCCATCGCGATGATCGCGAAGTCGAGGTCGTCGTCCTCGGGCGGCACGACCTCGCGCCGGACCGCGCGGAGGGTGGCTTGGATCGTGACCTCGGTGATCGTCGTGAGACTCGCCGCCAGCTGCTCGATCGTCAGCACTCCGAGCACCGCGGCCATCGCCGTGCGCAGCAGCTCGCGACGCCTCAAGGCGCGTACGGCACGCATCGCGTCGTCGATCGTCGCGTGCCGGGTCTGGATCGCTCGGGCCTCCTGCTGCAGCGCGACACCGGTGCGCGGGACGAGAGCTGCGTCGTCGTCGAGCCATGCGACGGATTCGGGGATCCATTCCATCAGCTCGCCGATGTACCGCGACCCCGACAGCACGCGGGTCAACCGCTCGGCGGCGCCGGCCGAGTCGCGCAGCGTCGCGAGGAACCAGGGCGTGTCCCCGAGTCGTTCGCTGATCCGACGGAAGGCGAGCAGCCCGTAGTCGGGATCGACGCCGTCGGCGAACCACCGGATCATGACGGGCATGAGGTGGCGCTGGATCGACGCCTTGCGGCTTATGCCGCTCGTGAGCGTCCCGATCGTGCGCAGCGCACCGGCGGGGTCGCGGAAGCCGATGGCGGCCAGCCGGTCGTGCGCCTGAGCCGTCGACAGCGTCCGCTCCTCATCGGGGAGCGCCGCCACCGCCGACAGCAGCGGCCGGTAGAACAGCCGCACGTGGATCTCGCGCACCTCGCGCTTGACGGACTCCCAGAGCTGCCAGACCGCCTCCCCGGAGTCCGCCAGTCGCGTTGCCCGCGCAAGCACCCGCCGCGCCTCGTCGTCGCGCGGCATCAGGTGGGTGCGGGAGAGCCGGGCCAGCTGGAGCCGGTGCTCGAGCAGACGCAGCAGCCGGTAGTCATGGGCGAAGACGGTGGCGTCGCTTCTGCCGATGTACCCGCCGGCCTCGAGGGCATCGAGCGCGTCGAGTGTGCTCCGCTGCCGGATGAGCTCATCGTCCCGTCCGTGCACGAGCTGCAGGAGCTGGACGGTGAACTCGATGTCGCGGATGCCTCCCGGCCCGAGCTTGAGCTGGTACGCCACGTCGCCGGGCGGGATATGCTCCGTCACGCGCTCACGCATGCGCTGGACCGAGTCGACGAAGTTCTCGCGGGCGGCCGAGGTCCATACCTTGGGGCCCACGGCATCCACATACGCACGACCCAGTTCCGCGTCGCCCGCGATCGGCCGCGCCTTCAGCAGCGCCTGGAACTCCCAGGTCTTGGCCCAGCGTTCGTAGTACGACACGTGGGATTCGAGCGTGCGCACGAGAGCACCCTGCTTACCCTCGGGGCGCAGGTTCGCGTCGACCTCCCACAGGGGCGGCTCGATCTCGACCTCCGAGATCCCGCGCATCGTCTGCACGGCGAGGCGGGTTGCGATGTCGACGACGCGGCTCTCCCCGAGGCGTTCGCGGTCGTCGTCCTCGGCTCCGCCCACGAAGATCACGTCGACGTCGGAGACGTAGTTCAGCTCGCGCGCTCCGGTCTTGCCCATCCCGATGATCGCGAGCCGCGTCGCCGCGACGTCCTCCCGCGCGAACAGCGCCGCCCCCGTCCCGCGCGAGCTGATGCGCGTGCGGGCGACGGCGAGAGACGCGTCCAGGGCGGCGCCCGCGGCATCCGCCAGCACCGCCGAGACAGCCCGGACGGATTCGACCGGGTCGGGCGAGAGGAGGTCGTGCACCGCGACACGCGCCACGATGCGCCGATAGCGCACGCGAAGCGCGACCCAGGCGCTCTCCGTGCCGTCGGCGGCGAAGCCGTCCGAGAAGCCGATCGCCTCGCGCATCTGGGCGGTGATCTCCTCCGCCGTCGGCAGCGGCCCGGGAGCCTGCACCTCGTCGAGCTCGGCCGGATGGCGTAGGAAGAACGTGCCGTACCCCTGGGAGGCGCCGAAGAGCGCCCACACCGCCGGGCGCCGCGCGTCATCGGACAGAGCGCGACGCACCGGTCCCGCGTCGCGCCGCGCGACGTCCCTCAGGCAGGCGACGGCCTCGTCGGGGTCGGCGGCGCGTGCCGTGTCCGCGAGCCACACCGAGCGGTCGACCCCCGTGGCCTCCTCGAGCTCGGCGAGGGCCTCGTCCGCGCGCGACAGATCGCTGAACCCCAGCCGCGCGAGATGCGTGAGGCCGGACGAGCGCGCAAGCTGCGACATGGTGCCGCGGGTCAGAGCATCTCGAGGTTGCTCTGCAGCTCGAAGGGCGTCACCTGCGCACGGTACTGCTGCCACTCGCGCCGCTTGTTCTTCAGCACATAGGTGAACACCGTCTCACCGAGGGTCTCGGCGACGAGCTCGCTCTCCTCCATGTAGGACAGGGCCTGATCGAGGCTCGCGGGAAGCGGCGCGTAGCCGAGCGCGCGACGCTCGCCATCGGTGAGCGACCAGACGTTGTCCTCGGCCTCGGGAGGCAGCTCGTATTCCTCCTCGATCCCCTTCATGCCCGCGGCGAGCATGAGCGCGTACGCGAGGTAGGGGTTCGCCGCCGAATCCACGGCGCGGTATTCCACTCGCGACGACTGGCTCTTGTTGGGCTTGTACAGGGGCACACGGACGAGCGCGGAGCGGTTGTTGTGGCCCCAGCAGATGAAGCTCGGCGCCTCGTCACCGCCCCACAGGCGCTTGTAGGAGTTGACGAACTGGTTCGTGACCGCGGAGATCTCGTTGGCGTGCCGCAGCAGGCCTGCGATGAACTGCCTCCCCACCTTCGAGAGCTGGTATTCCGCGCCCTCCTCGTAGAAAGCGTTCACATCGCCCTCGAAAAGGGACATGTGCGTGTGCATGCCGCTTCCGGGCTGCCCCGAGAGGGGCTTGGGCATGAACGTCGCGTACACGCCCTGCTCGATCGCCACCTCCTTGATGACGGTGCGGAAGGTCATGATGTTGTCGGCTGTCGCAAGCGCGTCGGCATAGCGCAGATCGATCTCGTTCTGGCCGGGGCCGCCCTCGTGGTGGCTGAACTCGACGGAGATGCCGAGATCCTCGAGCATGCGCACGCTGCGGCGGCGGAAGTCGTGGGCGGTGCCGCCCGGGACGTTGTCGAAGTAGCCGGCCGAATCGACGGGCTCCGGCCCGCCCTGGCCGTAGGTCGAGGACTTCAGGAGGTAGAACTCGATCTCGGGGTGCGTGTAGAAGGTGAAGCCGCGCTCGGCCGCCCGGGCGAGCGCGCGCTTGAGGACATGGCGGGGATCGGCCACGGCCGGCTGTCCGTCGGGCGTCGCGATGTCGCAGAACATGCGGGCGGTCGGATCGATCTCGCCCCGCCAGGGAAGGATCTGGAAGGTGGAGGGATCGGGCAGGGCGAGCAGGTCCGACTCCGAGGTGCGGGTCAGGCCCTCGATCGCCGACCCGTCGAAGCCGAGCCCTTCGGAGAAGGCGCCCTCGACCTCGGCGGGCGCGATCGCCACCGACTTGAGGGTGCCGATGACGTCGGTGAACCACAGCCGGACGAACTTGACGCCCCGCTCCTCGATCGTCCGCAAGACGAAATCGCGCTGCCTGTCCATGCTTCCCTACTACTCGTCCGGATGCCGCTCCCAGCCTAGCGGGGCGCGTCGGATTCGTTCGTCGACCCGGAGCCCCAGGCGTCGTCGCGGGCTTCGTCCTCGGCCCATGCGCGGGCGCGCTCCTTCAGCAGCTCGGGGGCCCTCGCAGCCTCCTCGGCCGAATCGAACGGCCCCGCGCGATCGACCGCGGGCGAGACGTATCCCCGCTCCACCTGGCCCGTGGTGAGGTTGTACCAGTACTTCTCATCGCTGTCGGACACGCGGCTCCCCTTCGATCGGTGATGGTCTCGATCCTACTGATCACGCGTGCGACCCCCGATAGGCTGGAACGCATGGCCAAGAAGGTGAGCCGCGCTGTCGGCGTCGACATCGGCGGAACCGGGATCAAGGCAGGCATCGTCGACCTCGAGCGGGGCGAGCTCACGAGCGATCGCATCCGAGTCGACACGCCCGAGGGCGCGACCCCGGACGACGTGCTCGCCGCCGTCCAGGAGGTGCTCGAGCGTCTCCCCGGCGTCGAGGGAGACCTGCCCCTCGGTGTGGCCTTCCCCGCCATCGTCAAGCGCGGCACGACGATGTCCGCCGCCAACGTGTCGGATTCGTGGATCGGATTCGAGGCCGAGAAGTTCTTCGAGAAGGGTCTGGGCCGCGGCATCCACTTCGTCAACGACGCCGATGCCGCGGGCATCGCCGAGGTGCGCTACGGCGCCGCCCGCGGACAGGACGGGCTCACGATCCTCACGACGCTCGGCACCGGCATCGGCTCCGCCTTCATCTACGACGGGATGCTGATCCCCAACACCGAGCTCGGGCACCTCAGCTACAAGGGCGATTCGATCGAGAAGTACGCGGCGTACTCCGCTATGGAGCGCGACGAGCTGAGCTGGGAGAAGTGGGCGAAGCGGCTGCAGAAGTTCTACGACCACGTGGATTTCCTCTTCTCCCCCGACCTGCTGGTCGTCGGCGGAGGCGTGTCGAAGCACCCCGATCGCTTCCTGCCGCTGCTGGAGCTGACGACCCCGATCGTCCCGGCCGTGCACCGCAACAGTGCCGGCATCATCGGCGCCGCCTCCCTCGCGGGAGACTGACGCTCGCGCGGCGAGCAGCCCGTACCGACGCGCCGAGGCCGATCGATGAGGCCGGGCGAATGGGCCGGCCTGTACGCCGGGTTCTGTCCGGGGGCTCGCGCCCCGTGGACGGTCATCTCTCTCGGCGACACGTTGCCGTGCCGCTCCAGCGGCCTACCCGGGGACTCGGCGGGCCGCGTCAACATCCCCTGTATGGCCTTGCTCCGGGCGAGGTTTACCGTGCGAGCCGTGTCACCACGGCCCCGGTGGTCTCTTACACCACCCTTTCACCCTTACCGGGGTCTCCCCGGCGGTCTGCTCTCTGTGGCACTGTCTCGCGGATCGCTCCGGGTGGGTGTTACCCACCGCCCTGCCCTGTGGAGCCCGGACGTTCCTCGGTGCGCTCGCGCGCCACGCGACCGTCCAGCCGACCCATTCGCAGGTGCGAGTCTAGCCGCCCGCCGTCGTCGTCACCCCTTGCCCGCCGTGCGTGACACCCGCAGATCGAGAGGGAAGTCGATCGGGAAATCGCCGAAGAGCAGCCGACCCGCGGATGCCGCGGCTTCTCTCACCGCGCCGGCGACGGGCTCCGCAAGCGCCTCCGGGGTGTGCACGATGACCTCGTCGTGGAGCCAGAACACGAGGTGGGGAACGTGCGCGAAGGCCGGCCCGGAGGCGCTCGCGGACGGTGTGCCGGGCGCCGCGGTGAGCAGTCGCAGTCGCGCGCGCAGGTCGGCCAGCCACACCAGCGCCCACTCGGCAGCCGTGCCCTGGACGACGAAGTTGCGCGTGAACCGCCCGCGATCACGCGCGGCGCGGCGCGCGATCGCCTCCTCGGCCGGGTCCGCATCGGCGGAGTGCGCGTGAGACTGCAACGCACGCCACTCGTGGGAGGGCGGCGGCGATGTGCGACCCCACCACGTGGTGACGACGCCGCCCCGCTCCCCCGTCGCCGCCGCGGCGTCGACGAGCGCCATGGCATGGGGGAACACTCGCCGCAGCCGGGGGACGAGGCGCCCGCTCTCACCGCTCGTCGCCCCGTACATCGCTCCCAGCATCGCCACCTTGGCCTCGTCGCGCGTCGTCACGGCGCCCCGCTCGACGATGCCCGCGTACAGATCGGCGCCCCGGGCGGCATCCGCCATGGCCCGATCGCCCGCCATCGCGGCCAGCACGCGGGGCTCGAGCTGCGCGACGTCGGCGCAGACCAGCAGCCACCCCTCGTCGGCACGGACGGCGGGCCGAAGCGATCGCGGGATCTGCAGTGCGCCGCCCCCGCTCGACGCCCACCGCCCGGTGACGACGCCTCCCGGCACGTACGCGGGTCGGAATCTCCCGTCGTGCACCCACTCGTCCAGCCACGCCCACCCGTTCGCCGAGGCGAGACGGGCGAGCTTCTTGTACTCGATGAGCGGCTCGATCGCGGGATGCCGGTGCTCACGCAGCTCCCATCGTCCGGTGGACTGCACCGGAACCCCCGCACGATGCAGCGCACGCAGGAGCTTCGGCTGGGAGTCCAGGCTCACGGCGGGGTCGCCGAGCAGCTCACGCACGCGCGCGCCGAGCGCGGCCTGCATAGAGGGAACGCCTCCGGCCGGAGGGCGCGGACCGAGGACGGTGCGCAGGATGCCGTCGTGTGCGACCGCGTCCCAGGGCAGACCTGCCGCGGTCATCTCGGCACCGATCAGCGCGCCGGCGGACTCGGCGGCGACGAGGCGGCGCAGCCCGCCCGCGCCCGGCATCGACAGCGCGTCGAGCTGACGCGCGAACTCCGCCAGGGCGTCGTCGATCCCCTGCGGCACCGACCCGGGCGCGTCGTCGATCTCGAACAGTGCGTCGGGCGCGCCCTCCAGCGGCACGTGCGACGCCACGCTCCAGGCGGCAGCCGGGGCGAAGGGGACGCCGCCGGGGCGGTGCGCGGCCGCGGCGAGGATCGCGTGGCACAGCCGCAGATCGTGGCAGCGCTCGACGCGCCGCCCCCGGGCCAGGATGTCGCGATACCAGCGCGCCGTGTCCCCCCAGACGATCCGGGGCGCCGTCGTCTCGCCCGATCCGGCGCCGCCGAGCACGTCGGCGAGGACGTCACGCGCGACGGATCGCCGACCGGTCTCCCGCCCTCGCCCATCGAGGGACACGAGGGCGACGAGGTTGCGCCCCGTGAGTCCGACGACGAGGAATCGGGCGGCGTCAGTCGACCGCGAGGTCACGGCGGAAGCTCTCACGCCGGTCCATCGCCTCGTTGGCCAGAGCATCCGCGCGCGCGTTGTCCGCACGCGGCACCCACTCCAGCTGCACCGGTCGCCCCGCGATCACCTCGTGGGCCTCGCGGGCGAGCTGCTGCATCGCGGGGTGCTTGATCTTCCAGCGCCCCGACAACTGCTCGACGACGAGCTTCGAGTCCATCCGCGCGCGCACGCGCGCCGCCGGGGCGATCTCGAAGGCCGCGCGCAGCCCCGCGATGAGTCCGCTGTACTCGGCCACGTTGTTACTGGCGACGCCGACGTCGACACCGATCTCGGCCAGAACCGCGCCTGTCGCGGCGTCGATCACGACGGCGCCGCCCGCGGCCACACCGGGATTGCCGCGCGAGCCGCCGTCCGCCTCGACGATCAGCTCGGCCGGGGTCGATCCCGCCGCCGGAGCGCCGTCCGTGCCGGAAAACGCGTCGGTCACAGACCCGACTCCTCCGTGCGCACGAGGATGCACCCGCACTCGGGGCAGGTCGCCACCTCGTCCACCGGGATCGCGCGGATCGCCTGCAGGTCGGTGCCCGAGAGCACCATGTGGCAGCCGCCGCAGGTGCGGGCGCGCAGGAGGGCTGCGCCCGATCCACGCGCCGCGAGCCGCTCGTACATGGCGAGCAACGCGGCGGGAACGGAGCCGGCGACGGCGGCGCGGTCCCGCGCGAGCTGCTCGAGGAGCGCGGTCGTCTCGGCCACGACGGCCTTCGCCTCCGCGGAGAGGCGCGCGCCCTCCGCGTTGGTCTCAGCGATGAGCGCCTCCTGCTCGGCGACCGCCGACTCGGCGGCCTCGAGACGCTCCATGAGTGCGAGTTCGGCGTCCTCGAGGTCGCTCTTGCGCTTCGTGAGAGAGGCGAGCTCATGCTCGAGCCCCGCGGCATCCTTCGGGTTGGAGACGGTGCGAAGCAGCTCCGCGTCCCGCGAGCGCCGTGCATCGACCACGCGCACGTCGCTCTCGACGCGCGCGAGCTCGGCGCGAAGGTCGTCGAGAGCACCGGAGCGCAGCGCCAGCTCGTGGGACTGGGTCTGGCGGGCGGCGAGGAGCTCCTGCACACGGGCCGCCTGCGGCGGTGTGCGACGCAGGGCTTCGGCCTGCCGGGTGCGGGCGTCCGCGTCGGCGATCTCGAGGAGGCGACGCTGGTCGGCGGGTGCGGCATTCACGTGGGCCCTGCCGGGATCGAACCGACGACATCCACGGTGTAAACGTGGCGCTCTACCAGCTGAGCTAAAGGCCCCTCCGTTCAGTCTAGGCCCGTGCACCCCGGGGCATTCGGAACTGGCTAGGCTGTTCGCGGTGCGCTTTTTGTGGGGTGCCGACGAAGGTCCCCACGCCACCGACCCGGTTCCCCGGCATGACCTGCCGGCACGCAGAAAGGTCACCGCGTGACTGTTCACGACCAGGACCCGTACTCGCAGGACGCGCTCGACAGCGATCCGGAAGAGACCTCGGAGTGGCAGGAGTCCCTGCAGCAGCTCGTCGACGCCAAGGGCCACGGCCGGGGTCGCGAGATCATGCTCAGCCTGCTGAAGAAGTCGCACGATCTGCACCTGGGCGTGCCGATGGTGCCGACGACGGACTACATCAACACGATCGCCCCGGAGAACGAGCCGGAGTTCCCCGGCGACGAGGAGATCGAGCGGCGCTACCGCGCGTGGATCCGCTGGAACGCCGCGATCACGGTGCACCGCGCGCAGCGTCCCGGGATCGGGGTCGGCGGCCACATCTCCACCTACGCGTCGTCCGCGGCGCTGTACGAGGTGGGCTTCAACCACTTCTTCCGCGGCCAGGACCACCCCTCCGGGGGCGACCAGATCTTCATCCAGGGCCACGCCTCGCCGGGCACGTACGCCCGCGCCTTCCTCGAAGGGCGCCTGTCCGAGGCGCAGCTCGACGGCTTCCGCCAGGAGAAGTCCGCGGCGCCCAACGGCATCCCGTCGTACCCGCATCCGCGCCTGATGCCGGAGTTCTGGCAGTTCCCGACCGTGTCGATGGGGCTCGGACCGATCAACGCGATCTACCAGGCGATGGCCAACAAGTACCTCACCAACCGCGGCATCAAGGATGTCGGCGACTCGCACGTCTGGGCGTTCCTCGGCGACGGCGAGATGGACGAGGTCGAAAGCCGCGGTCAGCTCCAGGTGGCCGCCAACGAGGGGCTCGACAACCTCACCTTTATCGTCAACTGCAACCTCCAGCGGCTCGACGGGCCGGTGCGCGGCAACGGCAAGATCATCCAGGAGCTCGAGAGCTTTTTCCGCGGCGCGGGCTGGAACGTCATCAAGGTCGTGTGGGGCCGCGAGTGGGACGATCTGCTCTCCCGCGACGCCGACGGTGCGCTGCTGAACCTCATGAACGTCACGCCCGACGGCGACTACCAGACGTTCAAGGCGGAGGACGGCGCCTACGTGCGCGAGAACTTCTTCGGCCGCGACGAGCGGGCCCTCGCGCTCGTGAAGGACTACAGCGACGAGCAGATCTGGAACCTCAAGCGCGGCGGCCACGACTACCGCAAGGTCTACGCGGCATTCAAGGCGGCGATGGAGCACAAGGGCCAGCCCACCGTCATCCTCGCCAAGACGATCAAGGGCTACGGCCTGGGTCCGCACTTCGAGGGGCGCAACGCGACGCACCAGATGAAGAAGATGACCCTCGACGACCTGAAGCTCTTCCGCGACGCGATGCACATCCCCATCACGGACGCCCAGCTCGAGGAGAACCCCTACCTGCCGCCGTACTACAACCCCGGCACGCAGGACGAGACGATCCAGTACCTCCTCGAGCGTCGCAAAGACCTCGGCGGGTTCATCCCGGAGCGGCGGTCCACGCACGTGGGCCTCACCCTGCCGGACGACAAGGCCTACGCCCTGCCCAAGAAGGGCTCCGGCACGCAGGAGGTCGCCACGACCATGGCGTTCGTGCGCCTGCTCAAGGACCTCCTCCGCGCGAAGGACTTCGGTCACCGGATCGTGCCGATCATCCCCGACGAGGCGCGCACGTTCGGCATGGACGCGTTCTTCCCGACGGCGAAGATCTACAACCCGCACGGTCAGCACTACACCTCGGTCGACCGCGAGCTGCTGCTGGCGTACAAGGAGAGCCCGCAGGGCCAGATCCTCCACGTCGGCATCAACGAGGCGGGCGCCCTCGCGGCGTTCACCGGGATCGGCACGAGCTACTCGACCCACGGCGAGCCTCTGATCCCGGTCTACATCTTCTACTCGATGTTCGGCTTCCAGCGCACCGGCGACGCCCAGTGGGCGGCGGGCGACCAGATGGCGCGCGGCTTCGTCATCGGCGCCACGGCGGGCCGCACGACGCTCACGGGCGAGGGCCTCCAGCACGCCGACGGCCACTCGCAGCTCCTGGCCTCCACGAACCCCGCCACCGTGTCGTACGACCCGGCCTACGGGTACGAGATCGCCCACATCGTGCGCTCCGGCATCGAGCGCATGTACGGCGGCGAGCACCCCGACCCGAACGTCATGTATTACCTGACGGTCTACAACGAGCCGATCGTGCAGCCGGCCGAGCCGGAGGGCGTGGATGCCGAAGGCATCGTCCGCGGCATCCACCGCGTCTCCGTCGGCGAGGGCGACGGACCGCGCACGCAGCTGCTCGCGTCCGGCGTCGGAGTGCCGTGGGCGATCGAAGCCCAGCAGCTTCTCCGCCAGGACTGGGGCATCGCGGCGGACGTGTGGTCGGTGACGTCGTGGACCGAGCTCCGGCGCGACGGTCTCGCAGCCGACGAGCACAACTACCTGCACCCCGACGAGGAGCCGCGCGAGGCGTACATCACGCAGAAGCTCGCGGGCACCCCCGGTCCCGTGGTCGCGGTCAGCGACTTCATGCACGCCGTCCAGGACCAGATCCGCCCCTGGGTGAAGCACAACTTCTTCACGCTCGGCGCGGACGGCTTCGGGTTCTCCGACACGCGTGCCGCGGCACGCCGGTTCTTCAAGATCGACGGGCCGTCGATCGTGGTGCGCGCGCTGCAGGCGCTCGCCCAGGAAGGCGCCGTCGACCGTGCCCTCATCGGACAGGCGATCGAGAAGTACCGCCTGCACGATGTCACCGCCGGTACCACCGGGAACGCCGGCGGCGAGAGCTGAGCCCGATCGTGACGGGAACTGCGGAGCCCGATCAGAAGGCCGAGACGCTCGCCTGGCTGCGGCGCATCTCGGGGGATCTGGCCACCGCGACCCTCAAGCGGCTGGAGGACACGCTTCCCTGGTATCGGGAGATGCCGCCTGGGCGACGATCGGCCGTCGGCCTCGTCGCCCAGGCGGGCATCTCCTCGTTCATCCAGTGGTACGAGGACCCGGATGCCACGCCCTGGATCGCCGCGGACATCTTCGCGGCCGCTCCCCGTGAGCTGCTGCGCAGCGTGAGCCTGCAGCAGACCCTGCAGCTGATCCGCGTCACGGTCGAGGTGACGGAGGAGCGCGTCGCGGGGCGAGGAGGGCGCGTGCGCGAGGCGATCCTCAAGTACTCCCGCGACGTCGCCTTCGCCGCCGCCGACGTCTACGCCCGCGCGGCGGAGGCCCGTGGCCTGTGGGACGCGCGGCTCGAGGCGCTCGTTGTCGACTCGATCCTCTCGGGCGAGGCCGACGCCGAGCTGCCGAGCCGGATCGCGGCCCTGGGCTGGCACGGTCACGGCGAGGTATGCGTGCTCGTGGGCACGACTCCCCCGCAGTTCGATGTGGACCACCTCCGGCGCGCGGCCCGCAAGCTGGGTGTCGACGTGCTGATCGGGGTGCAGGGCTCCCGTCTCGTCGTGGTCATGGGCAGATCTGAGCCGGATGACCGCGGCGAGGAGCACGCCGCGGAGCTCGCGTTCCCCGATATCGCATCGCGGCTCGAGGCGGGTTTCGGGCCCGGGCACCTCGTCCTGGGGCCCCCGGTGCCCGCGCTCGTGGATGCGAGCGCCAGCGCGCGCGCCGCCCTGGCCGGGTTCGCCGTGGCCCGCGCGTGGCGGCACGCCCCCCGTCCCGTCGAGGCGGACGACCTGCTTCCCGAGCGCGCCCTCGCGGGCGACGCGCTGGCGAAGCAGACGCTCGTCGAGCGCATCTACCGGCCCCTCCAGGCCCACTCCGCGGATCTCGTGACGACGTTGTGGAGCTACCTCGACAACGGCCGCTCCCTGGAAGCGACGGCGCGCGAACTGTTCGTCCACCCGAACACCGTCCGCTACCGCCTCAAGCGGGTCAGCGAGGTCATCGGCTGGGACGCGACCGGTCCAAGGGAGGCGCTGATCCTGCAGTCGGCCCTGATCCTCGGTCAAGTCACCTCGCTCGACGGGGCCCGCAGAAGGCCCCAGGTTGCAGCATCCCACAAGCGATCCGGCGTTTCTTCGTCGTAGATGTCCATAATCCTCCTCCGACCGATTGGCAGACTGGACCAGTGATCGTCATCGCCTGCCCGGGACAGGGCTCACAGACCCCCGGTTTCCTCTCCCCCTGGCTCGACCTTCCCGGCGCGCGCGAGCACGTCGAGGCGTTCTCCGACGCCGCCGGTGTCGATCTCGTGGCCGCCGGCACCGAGTGGGATGCCGATGCGATCCGCGACACGAAGATCGCCCAGCCGCTCATCGTCGCCGCCGGCATCCTGACGTGGAGCGCGCTCAGCGACCGCCTCGGCGCCGAAGCGCCCGCCCGGCCGACCGGTGCCGCCGGTCACTCGGTCGGTGAGATCGCCGCCCTGGTCGTGGCCGGAGTGCTCGCCCCGCGTGACGCGATGACGCTCGTCGGAGTCCGCGGCCGCGCGATGGCGGATGCCGCCGCCCTCGAGCCCACCGGGATGAGCGCCGTCGTCGGGGGCGACGAGGACGAGGTCCTCGCCTTGCTCACGAGCCTCGGGCTCACGCCCGCCAACTACAACGGGTCGGGTCAGATCGTCGCCGCCGGTGCGCTCGCCGCCCTCGCCGAGCTCGCGGCATCCGCACCGCGCGGCGCGCGCGTCGTGCCTCTGCAGGTCGCCGGCGCGTTCCACACCGCCTACATGGCGCCCGCCGTCTCGGCGCTGCGCACGGCCGCCGACGCCGTCGAGCCCGCCGATCCCGCCATGACGCTGTGGTCGAACCGCGACGGCGCGCCCGTCAGCACGGGCCGCGGTGCCCTCGATCTCCTCGTCGGGCAGGTCGCCTCGCCCGTGCGCTGGGACCTGTGCATGACGGGCTTCGCCGCCGCCGGCATCACCGGCATGATCGAACTCGCACCCGCGGGGACGCTGACCGGCCTGGCCAAGCGAGGACTGCGCGGCACCCCCGCCGTCGCGGTGAAGACACCCGACGATCTCGAGCCCGCCGTGGCGATGCTCGCGGAGGAGACCGCGTGAGCGCACCCATCCTGACCCAGCCCACCGGCGCCGCCCACACGCGGATCTACTCCTACGGCGCCGCCCGCGGAGAGAACGTCGTGGACAACGAGGCGCTGATCGGCCCGATCGACTCGAGCGACGAGTGGATCCGCCAGCGCACCGGCATCGTCACGCGCACGCGCGCGGTGGCGGAGACCGACGCGATCGATCTCGCGTCCGCCGCCGCCGCGGAAGCGGTGGAGCGCGCCGGGATCCCCGCATCCGACGTGGACCTCGTCATCGTGGCGACGATCAGCAATCCGAAGCAGACACCCTCCGTCTCGGCGATCGTCGCCGACCGCGTGGGGGCGAACCCCGCCGCCGCGTACGACCTGAACGCCGCCTGCGCGGGATTCGCGTACGGCGTGGCGCAGGCCGACGCTCTCATCCGTGCCGGCGCCGCCCGGTACGCGATCGTCGTCGGCGCCGAGAAGCTCAGCGACATCGTCGACCCCGCCGACCGCAGCATCTCGTTCCTACTGGGCGACGGTGCCGGCGCCGTGGTCGTGGGCCCGAGCGAGTTCCCCGGGATCGGGCCCACCGTGTGGGGATCCGACGGCTCCAAGGCGGATGCCGTGGGCATGAACCACACGCTCGTCGAGTTCCGCGACGGGTCCGCGCCGTGGCCGACGCTGCGCCAGGAGGGCCCCACCGTCTTCCGCTGGGCCGTCTGGGAGATGGTCAAGGTCGCACGCCAGGCACTCGATGCCGCAGGCGTCACGGCGTCCGACCTGGCGGCGTTCGTGCCGCACCAGGCGAACATGCGCATCATCGATGAGTTCGCCAAGCAGCTCGGGCTTCCCGAGACGGTGGTCGTCGCGCGCGACATCGAGACGACCGGCAACACCTCCGCCGCGTCGATCCCGCTCGCCACCCACCGCCTGCTCGCCGAGCACCCCGACGTAGCAGGGGGGCTCGCGCTGCAGATCGGATTCGGAGCCGGGCTCGTCTTCGGCGCCCAGGTCGTGGTGCTCCCGGGTGCCGCCGCACCGGAGCACTAGGCTGATCTGCGGCTCCTGACACGCCACAACCCCACAGATTCCCCGAAAGAAGGAGAAACAATGGCCCTTTCCCAGGAAGAGGTCCTCGCGGGCCTCGCCGAGCTGATCACCGACGAGACCGGCATCTCGGCCGACGAGGTCGCCCTCGAGAAGTCGTTCACCGACGACCTCGACATCGACTCCATCTCCATGATGACGATCGTCGTCAACGCCGAGGAGAAGTTCGGCGTCACGATTCCCGACGACGAGGTCAAGAACCTCAAGACCGTCGGGGACGCCGTCACCTTCATCACGAGCAACCAGTCCTGAGTCGTCTCTCCCGGGGGCCCCGCCCCCGGGAGAACGCTTTTCCCCGTGAGGTTACGTGTCATGACCACCCCCCGCATCGTCGTCACCGGTATCGGCGCGAGCTCGCCCCTGGGCGGAACCGCACCCGAGAGCTGGAGCGGCCTGCTCGCCGGAGAGTCGGGCGCGCGCTCGCTCGAGCACGAGTGGGTCGCCAAGTATGAGCTTCCGGTGACCTTCGCCGCCGAGGCGAAGGTGCGCCCGGAGGAGGTCCTCGCTCGCCCCATGGCCAAGCGGCTCGATCCGGCTTCGCAGTTCGCCATGATCGCCGCCATGGAGGCGTGGGAGGATGCCGGCGCCCCCGACGTCGAGCCCGAGCGGCTGGGCGTCGACTTCGCCACCGGGATCGGCGGCGTGTGGACGCTCCTCGACGCGTGGGACACGCTTCGCGAGAAGGGACCCCGGCGCGTCATGCCGATGACGGTCCCGATGCTCATGCCGAACGCCGCCGCCGGCAACCTCTCGCTCCACTTCGGCGCGCGCGCCTTCGCCCGCACCGTCGCCAGCGCCTGCGCCTCGAGCACCGAATCGATCGTCAACGCGGTCGAGCACCTGCAGGACGGCCTCGCCGACATCGTCATCGCGGGCGGCACGGAATCGGCCATCCACCCCATCACGGTCGCATCCTTCGCGTCGATGCAGGCCCTCTCCCGTCGCAACGACGACCCCGCGACGGCATCGCGACCGTGCAGCGTCGACCGCGACGGCTTCGTCATGGGCGAGGGCGCCGGAGCCCTGATCCTCGAGACCGAGGAGCACGCCAAGGCGCGCGGCGCGAAGATCTACGCCTACGTCGTCGGCGGTGGCGTCACGGCGGATTCCTACCACATCACGGCGAACGACCCCGAGGGGCGTGGAGCGGCTCGCGCGGTGCGGCTCGCCCTCGACATGGCGGGCGCGTCGCCCGACGACGTCACGCACATCAACGCTCACGCCACGTCGACACCCGTCGGCGACCCCAACGAGTACCAGGCCCTCAGGGCCGTCTTCGGCGCCCGCATCGACGAGATCCCGGTGTCGGCGACGAAGGCCTCGACCGGACACCTCCTGGGCGGCACGGGTGCGCTCGAGGCGATCTTCACGATTCTCGCCATCGGGCAGCGCCAGGCGCCGCCGACGATCAACCTGACCACGCAGGACCCCGAGGTGCCGTTCCGCATCTCCGGATCCCCGCAGGATCTCGGTGCGGGCGATCAGCTGGCGATCAGCAACTCGTTCGGCTTCGGCGGACACAACGCCGTCGTGGCGTTCGCGACCGCCTGAGGCGGTGCCGCCTGTTCGCGGGGATGCCCGCGGGTGCGCTCAGCCGACCTTGTGGAGCCACACGACGGGCGCTTCGTCGCTCGCGTGGCGGAAGGGCTCGAGTTCCTCGTCCCAGGAGGAGCCGAGGGCGACCTGCAGCTCCCGCTGGAGCTCCCGGGCGTCCCCCGCCGCGATCTCCATGGCGTAGCGCAACCGATCCTCGCCGATGACGACGTTGCCGGCCGAGTCGGTCTGGGCGAAGTGGATGCCGAGGTCGGGCGTGTGCAGCCAGCGCCCGCCGTCGGAGCGCGGCGTGGGGTCTTCCGTCACCTCGAAGCGCAGATGCTCCCACCCGCGGATCGCGCTGGCCAGGGCCGCGCCCGTCCCGGCGGCGGCCTCCCAGTAGAACTCGGCACGACGGGCCCCGGGCAGTACCGGCTGTTCCGCCCACTCGAAATTCACGGCTCGTCCGAGGGCACGGCCGATCGCCCACTCGAGGTGCGGGCACAACGCGCGTGGCGCCGAGTGAATGAAGATCACTCCGCGCGCCGATGATGTCGCCATTTCCACTTCCGTTCCTTCAGGTGCGTCTTCCCCTACGACCTGCGGATGTGGATCAGCGACGGATATGCGTTTGTGCCGCCATTATGCCCCGCGCGGGCGCGTGATCACAACACCACGCCGACAGCGCAACGCCCCCGGCGCAACAGGCCCCTCTCGGGGAACCCGTCGCACCGGGGGCGTTCGAAGCGGCCGGCTCAGGCTTCGCTCATCGCGACCTTCTCGGCCTGTCCCTTCGCGGCGTAGTACGCGGCGCGGGCGGCGAGGCGGCGGGCCTGCTCGGCCTGACCTGCGTCGAGCTCGTCCTGCGGCACCTCGACGCTCGGCACGTGCGAGCGGCCGTTGTACTTCTCGATGTAAGCGTCGAGCTCGGGGCCGGACGTCCACGACGTGATGAGGCAGTAGCGGGGCTCGGTGCCGGGGTGGGTGGCCGCGTGCCACAGGCGCTGCGTGTCGACGATCAGCTGCGCGCCGGCCGGCAGTGCGATGCGCACCTCGCCCTCGGGGTCGGTGCGGTTGTGGCGCAGCACGAAGTAACTGTCCTTGTCGTCGGTGAGGTTGAAGAAGCCTCGGACGACCCAGCCCGTGCCGTCGGGGTTGAGGCGGTTGTTGTCGTCCTGGTGCAGGTTGTAGAGGCAGTCGGCGTAGGTGTTGGGCTGCAGCTCGATCACGCGGCAGCGGCCGACGTTGGCACCCGGCTCCTGGGCGCGGCGGGTGAGGTTCGGAGCCTTGGCGACCTGCGAGTCGATCCAGACGCCGTCCTTGTCGGTGCGCGGCGGCTTGTGGTTCCAGAACCCGTTGCACTCGATGTCGCCGAAGGCGCTCGCGAGGGGCGCGAAACGCGTGTCCCCGGAGGACTTCCAATCGTTGTACTCGAGATCGAGCCATTCTTTGGGGTCGAGTTCCTGGTTGTAGGAGTCGAGCACCACATAGCCGGTCTCTTCGAGGGCGGCGGATTTGATGTAACCCATGAGGTGACATGCCTTTCGTCAGAGGGCCAGCACGTTTTAACAGGCCCAACTTAGGCAAGCCTACCTCCGGCGCCTGAACGACCCCCGGAGCCCGGGCCGTGAATATCCGCTGCCGCGTCCGCGGATCGCCGTCGATTAAGATCGAGCGCGGTGTGCCCGGATGCCGGGGGCCTGGGTCCTCCGCGCAGCCGAGATGCGCGGGCCCGCGTCCGCGTCCGCCCGGGTCGGGTGCGCCGCGAGGAGCGAGCGAGGACACATGGCATCGGCGACGAACATCCACGCGACGGCGGTCAACACCGTGGCGTGGCTCCAGCAGACTCCCGCCCGCATCGTCGTCCCCGTCTACCAGCGCCAGTACCGCTGGGACATCGGCGGCTGCGAGCAGCTTCTCTCCGACATCCGCGCGGTGTCCGACACCGATGAGCGGCACATGCACTTCATCGGGTCGGTCCTCTCCTCGACGGACGGCACCGACGCGGCATCCGACCTCGTTCTGATCGACGGGCAGCAGCGCGTGACGACGCTCATGCTCCTCGTTGCCGCGCTGCGTCACACGATCGGCGACGACGACCCGGCCCTCGCGGGGGAGCTCGAGCGCGTGCTGATGCACGCCGGCGATCGCGGGCGCACCAAGCTGCAGCCCCATCGCGCGTGGCAGGAGGCTTTCGAGACGCTCGTGCTCGCACGCGAGCAGGGAGACGGCGGAGCGTCGCGCTTCGCCGACAACTACGCCTTCTTCCGCAGTCAGATCAACGCCGAAGAGGTGCCGCGCATCTGGCAGGGGCTGCGCAAGCTCGAGCACGTCGCCATCACCCTCGGCGCCGCCGCGAATGCGCAGCAGATCTTCGCGAGCCTGAACTCCACCGGAGAGCCGCTGCGCGATCACGAGCTGATCCACAACTACGTGCTGATGGGACTCTCCCATGCCGAGCAGAGCGAGATCGAGGACGGCTCGTGGCTGGAGATCGAGCGCAACACGGGCGAGTCGATCGGCGCTTTCTGGCGGGACTATCTCGTCATGAAGACGGGCCGGGAGTTCAGCGTCCCCGGCGAGCACAGCGTCTACGACGCGTTCCGGCAGGTGTTCCCGCGGCTCGACGTCGTCACGCTCCGGGGCGTGGTGGGCGAGTGGCAGCAGTACTCCCGGATGTACGGGATGCTGCTGCAGCCCGAGAGGGCGAAGGATGCCGAGGTGGGCCGCCACCTCGCGGCGCTCGCGACTCTCGGCCCGGCCATGCGGCCGCTGGTGATGAGCGCGCTGCACGACGAGGACGCGGGGGTGACGTCGCGGCAGGCGCTGCTCTCCACGCTCGAGCTCGTGCAGTCTCTGCTGATCCGCCGGGCGGTGGTCGGCCTGGACTCCCGGCGGCTCGTCGCACGCCTGTGCCGCGCACGCGCGGAGGGCGAGGCCTCGCTGCGCCGCGCCGCCTCGCGCATCACGCCGTCCGACCAGCGTGTGCGGGTCGCCCTGAAGTTCACCGACCTGCCCCACGCGGCCTATGTCTTGGCGCGGATGGCCGGCACTGCGGCCGGAGCGAGCCTGCAGGTCGATCACATCGTGCCGCTCTCCCCCGGCGACGGCTGGAGCGGGGACGGGCAGCGTCGCTGGGCCGACTACACGGAGGACGAGCAGAACAGCCACCGGGCGCTCGCATCGACGCTCGGCAACCTCACGCTCCTCGAGGAGGACCTCGCGGAGCGGGCCTTCGACGCGTCCTTCCCGGAGAAGAGGAAGATCTACGCCCGCAGCGGCGTGCCCCTCACGATCGACGTGGCGCGGGAGGAGGCGTGGGGCACCGCCGCCATCTCGCAGCGGGCGGCGGCGCTCGCGGCGCGGTTCGTCGAGGTGTGGCCGCGACCCACCGACGCCGCCATCGACGACGACGACCTCACCCCGATCCTCGACGCCCAGCGACGCCGCGGATGGCCGCGCGGATGGCAGCGCGAGTTCGAGTACACGGAGTACTGCGGCGAGCACTGGGAGGTGTACGACGTCCGTGCCCTCTTCCACCGCGTCTTCACGCGCCTGTGGGCCGACGCGCGGGAGGACGTGCTGAACTACACGCAGCGCCGGGGAGGCCCGGTGTATCCGGCTCAGGCCTGGAACGGGGAGTGGGAGGCGCTGGATGACGATCACCACCTCTACCTCGGGTGGGATTCGACGTACATGCTCACCGCCGTGCAGGGTGTGCTCGAGGAGGCGGGGCTCGAGCCGGAGGTCTTCGTGAAGTACTCCTACATCGGCATGGCGATGTGATCGTGCCGCCGACGCCCTCCCCTCGCGCCGGGTAGGCTCGGTGTCGCGAACGGGGCGGTGGCCAAGCTGGTCAAGGCAGCGGGCTCATAACCCGACGATCGTGGGTTCAAGTCCCACCCGCCCCACCACGGGAGGCGGGCCGCCGGAGAGCGGCCCGCCTCCTTCTCGCATCCGGCCGAGCGGGTCTCCCGGTGCTAGCCGGGCAGGTCCCGGTCGACGGCGTCCGAGGCGCCGCCGCGCAGCAGCGGGAGCTCCTGCGAGTCGCTGACGATCTGCGGGTGGAATCGCGCCAGGGAGATGACCCCCCACGTCGCGACGGCACCAGCGACCCCGAAGCCGATGAGCGCCCACAGGGGTGCCGCGGCTCCCTCGCCGAGCACGAGAAGACCGATCAGCACGGCGACCATGGGGTCGATCACGGTGAGCCCGGCGATGACGAGGTCGGGCGGACCCGCGGAATACGCGGTCTGCACGAAGTACGCGCCGATGGCGGTGGCGCCAAGAAGGGCGATCAGGCACAGGAGCGTGAGCCACTCGAAGTCACCCGCCTGCACACGCTTGATGACGACCTTGGCCAGCGTCGCGACGAAGCCGTAGACCACGCCCGCCGCGAGGATGTAGAAGAGGGCACGCATCCGGCGCCGCAGCCACAGCCACAGCACCAGGAGCATGAGCGTCACGGCTCCGAGGATGACGAGCACCGTGACCAGCTCGCTCTGCGAGAGGGTTCGCTCCGTGGCGAAGATCGCGGCGATGAGGACGAAGACGAAGATGCCCCCCACGCACGCGATGATCGCGGTGAGCGACCGGCGGGTGGGGGCGTGTCCGCTCACGCGCCAGTTGAGAAGGGTCGTGACGACGAGCGCGATCGCGCCGAGCGGCTGCACGACGATGAGCGGGGCGACGGAGAGCGCACCCAGCTGGCAGATGATCGCCATCCCGAGCATGAGGCTCCCGACCACCCAGGAGGGGCGGGTCAGCAGGCGCCGCAGCTGCTGCATCGTCAGACCCGATGCGCCTGGCCGGCCCGAGAGGCGCTCGACCTTCATCACGCCGCGGTGCTGGTACTGCGCGCCGAAGGACATGAAGACCGCTCCGGCGAGGGCGAGCGGGATGCCGAGCAGCAGGCCCGGGTTCTGGAAAGCGCCGACGAGCTGCTCTCCGACGTCCTCGACCGACCCCGCCCACATCACGGAACGAGGTTACCTGGCGGGCGGCGGTTAGGCTTCTGACGTGGCCGTACTCCCGATCCGGATCATGGGCGACCCCGTCCTGCACTCCCCCGCTTCCCCCGTCACGACCGTCGACGACGACATCCGCCGGCTCGTCGACGACATGTTCGACACGATGGATGCCGCGCCCGGCGTCGGGCTCGCCGCGCCCCAGGTCGGCGTCGACGCCCGCGTCTTCGTCTACAGCTACGAGGACGACGAGGGCGCGCCCTGGCGCGGCGTGGTGATCAACCCCGTCCTGTGGATCTCTCCCCTTGAGCCGGGAGCCCCGGACCCGGACGCGGAGAGCGAGGGGTGCCTGTCGTTCCCCGGCGAGCGATACCCGCTGCGGCGCGCGGACCGGGCCCTGCTTCTCGGCGAGGACCTCGAGGGCCGTGCCGTGCGCATCGAGGTCGACGGCTGGCGGGCGCGGATCCTCCAGCACGAGTTCGACCACCTCGACGGCGTGCTCTACGTCGACCGCCTCGGCGACTCCGACGGGAAGTCCGCGCAGAAGATCGCCCGCAAACGGGGTTGGGGGCGTCCGGGCAACTCGTGGATGCCGGGGATCGACGACCTGGACGCGTGACGGTGCGACCGTGCGGATCGCGACGTAGGATTTTCTGATGACCGAGATCCGGATCGAGCGACGCGCCAGCCTCGAGCTGCTGCGCGCCGAGGCATCCGAGGAGCTCAGTGTCGTGATCGAGGAGCGCCTGCGCCAAGGCCAGGATCCGTGGGCCTTCATGGAGGAGATCCCGACCGTCGACGAGCTGGTCGTCCACACGCTGAGGGCCGACGCGATCATCGCCGACGGGGGACGGATGCCCTCCCACGTGCGCCACTACCGCGTGCTGCGCCAGATCGCGATCGAGCACCCCGCTCTCACCCGTACGGTGTGGCGGATGATCGGCGACGACCCGCTCGCCCAGCAGGGACGCCGCGCCGCGGGTTGAGACGGCGCGCAGCAGTCCCAGGGCGCGGTATCGCACGGGGAGAATCCGGTACGACGTGCGGCGTACTCGCCGCAGGGGCCGCGAACCACCGGAGAAGAAAGCTCCCCCACTTGGACTCGAACCAAGAACCTATCGGTTAACAGCCGATTGCTCTGCCAATTGAGCTATGGAGGATCATGCCCGGATCGCTCCGGGCAACCCGACTAGTTTAGCAAAGACCGGGGACACCTCACGACACGGTCACGGCCTCCGCATCGGTGAGGGGCGACCACTTCACCGCCGTGTGCAGTCCGCGGGCGATCGTGTGCCCGTGCCGCAGCACGAGGACCTCGGCATCCAGCGCCGCAGCGGTCTCCGGCTCATTCGTCGCGACGAGGCAGGCCATGCCGGCACCGCGGCGGCGGCGCTCGATCGCCCCGAGCACGGCGGATCGCGCGTCGAGGTCGAGGTTGGCGAGCGGCTCGTCGGCCACGAGGATCCGGGGGTCGAGCACGAGCGCGCGGGCGATCGCCACGCGCTGCCGCATGCCGGCGCTCAGTTCGTACGGGAAGCGATCCGCGGCGCCCAGCGGCAGCCGCAGCTCGTCGAGAAGGGTCGCGACCCGCAGATCCAGCACCCGCGGCGCCACCCGCTTGTCGCGGCTCACGAGCGGATCCACGATGATGTCGCGGGCGCTCAGGCGCGGCGGCAGCGAGGCTCCGGCCCCCTGCGGGAGGTATCCCGTGTAGTAGGTCAGCTGACGCAGCGCCCGCCCCGGCCGACGCACGGAAATGCCGGTCACCCAGGCGTCGCCGCCCACGATCTTCAGCCCCGGACCGCCCCGGCCCGCGACGGCGGCGAGCAGGCTCGACTTGCCCGAACCGGTCGCGCCGCGCACCACGAGCGATGCGCCGGGCTCCAGCGCGAAGCTGACACCGTCGACGGCGCGACCCCCGCCCGGGCGCGAACCGTCGGTGTGGTCGATGGACAGATCATCGGCGAGGACCGCCATCGGAGTCTCGCGGCGACGAACCATACTCTTCATCATGCCCTCCCGCGGGGGGACGTGCCACTCCCGGCGAGCGGTGTCACTCCTCGACGGCCCAGGCGTGGCGCTCGGCGTCGACGTCGCGCAGCCGCACGCGCAGAGTACGGCCCTCGGGCGAATCGGCGGGGACCCGCTGCACGGCGCCCAGCAGCTCGGCCTTCTGCCGGTCGAACTCCCGCAGCACGAGGCGGCGCGCCAACGACACCGCGGACGCGTGGGCTCCTCTCTCGTCCATCGCGGGGAAGGGCTGCGCGAGGAGATCGGCCGCCAGTGCCCGGTAGGGCTCCCGCACGGCGTCGACCGCCGTCGGCGCCCAGCCGGGTCGAGCCGGATCGGCATCCCGCAGCACCTCGCGGATGGCGTCGAGGGCCGGATGCCGCATCGCGATCCCGAGCGCACGGGCCCGCAGCTCCTCGGGGACCGAGTGGCCGTACTGCAGCAGCGCCATGATCGCGTCGCGCTCGAGTGCGACATCGGGGTGGTTCGGGAGCGTGCGCAGCCGAACCGCGGGCGGCGCGGTATTTCCCTCCGCTCCGCCGGATGCCCCCCCGACCCGGCGGGGAGGCTCGGACCGGGACGACCCGCGCCCCTCCCCCCGCGCCGCGCGCTCGACCGCCGGACGCACCTCGGAGAGGTCCATCCCCAGCCTGCGGGCCAGGACGCGGGTGTAGCCGGGTCGCAGTGACGGGTCGCGGATCTCGGCGACGATGGGCGCCGCGGCGCGGAGCGCGCCGACCCGTCCCTCCACCGAGGACAGGTCGAACTTGGCGATCCGCTGGTCGATGACGAACTCGAACATCGGCTGCTTTCCGCTCAGGAGCGCGCGCACGGCGCCGTCCCCCTTCGCCAGGCGGAGGTCGCACGGATCCAGCCCGTCGGGGGCGACGGCCACGTAGGTCTGGGCCGAGAACCGCTTCTCCTCCGCGAAGGCGCGCAGCGCCGCCTTCTGGCCCGCGGCATCCGGGTCGAAGGTGAAGATCACCTCACCCGAGGCCGAGTCGTCCCCCATCACGCGCCGCAGCACCGAGATGTGGTCGGTGCCGAAGGCGGTGCCGCACGTCGCGATCGCCGTCGTGACACCCGCGAGGTGGCAGGCCATCACGTCGGTGTACCCCTCCACGACGACGACGCGGTCCTCGCGCGAGACGTCCCGCTTGGCCAGATCGAGACCGTAGAGGACCTGCGCCTTGCGGTAGATCGGGGTCTCGGGGGTGTTCAGGTACTTGGGGCCGTTGTCGTCGTCGTAGAGGCGCCGCGCGCCGAAGCCGATCGTCTGCCCCGTGACGTCGCGGATGGGCCACACCACGCGGCCCCGGAACCTGTCGTACACCCCGCGCTGCCCCTGCGAGACGAGCCCCGCGGATGTGAGCTCCTCGCGGGTGAATCCCTGCGCGCCCAGCGCTTTGGTCAGCCCCTCCCACCCCCGCGGGGCGTAGCCCACGCCGAAGTGCGCCGCGGCGGCGGCATCGAAGCCGCGCTCGCCGAGGAAGCGGCGCCCCGCCTCGGCCTCTGGCGATGTCAGCTGCCCCTGGAAGTACGCCGCCGCGGCCGCGTTCGCCTCGTAGAGGCGGCTACGCCCGCTCGATGCCGGTGAGGGACCGCCGCCCTCCTCGTAGTGCAGCGTGAAGCCGATCCGCGCGGCCAGGCGCTCGACGGCCTCGGCGAAGGACATGTGATCCATCTTGCGGAGGAACGTGTACGCGTCGCCCGACTCCCCGCACCCGAAGCAGTGGTAGTAGCCCAGCTGCGGGCGGACGTGGAAGCTCGGGCTGCGCTCGTCGTGGAAGGGGCACAGGCCCTTGAGCGATCCGACTCCCGCCGGCTTGAGTGCGACGCGCTCGCCGACGATGTCGGCGATGTTCGTGCGGGCCTTGACCTCCTCGACGTCGGCCTGCCGGATGAGCCCGGCCATCACCGGGCCTCGACGGATACCGGTTCGTAGGCCCTCGGCGTCCAGATGCCGAGGCCCGCCACATCGAGATCGCCCACGAGACGAATGTGCCACGCGATCGCGTCCTGGTCGGTCAGGCTCGCGACCTGGTCGAGCACCACACGGCGACGCGCCGCGTCGTCCGTCGCGGCGTCGAAGTCCTGCCGGAAGACCGGAGCGAGATGACCCGGCCCCGCCTCCCACACGGCGCTCGCGAGCCGCTTGAGCATGCGGCGCTGCTCCTTGTAGAGCTCCTTGCGGCCCTCGATCGACACGACGAAGGCACCGACCATCCCCTTGAGCGCCGCGACCTCGGCCTCGACGACGCGCGGGACGACGACATGGGCGCCGTATCTGGTCAGCGACCGGGACGGATACGCCTCGCGGGTGGCCGTCGTCGCGGCGCGCGCGAAGCGGCCGATGAGGTCGCTGGCGAGGTTCTTCAGCCTCGCGAGGTCGGCCCGCGAGCCGTCGAACGACGGGATCCACTCGCCCATGCGGGTGAGCCGGTACAGCGCGTCATCCAGCTCGTCGCGCGCGAAGTCGTAGCCCACCCACGTCTGGATCGCGGTGACCAGCGCGTCGTGCTCGGCGACCGACGACAGCCGCCGGGGATCGAGGTATCCGTTCGTGACGGCGTCCTCGAAGTCGTGGACCGAGTAGGCGATGTCGTCGGAGAGGTCCATCACCTCGGCCTCGATGCAGCGCACCCGCCCCGGGGCGCCCTGCCGCATCCAGGCGAACACCTCTCCGTCGTCGGCGTAGACGCCGTACTTCAGGCGCCCGCCGGGATCGGACATGGGACGATCCGACGTCCAGGGGTACTTGCACGAGGCATCCAGGCTCGCGCGCGTGAGGTTGAGCCCGAACGTCTCGCCGTCCGATCCCACGACCTTGGGCTCGAGACGGGTGAGGATGCGCAGGGTCTGCGCGTTGCCCTCGAATCCGCCGATTCCCTCGGCCCAGTCGTTCAGCGCCCGCTCGCCGTTGTGGCCGAAGGGGGGATGCCCGAGGTCGTGGCTGAGGCATGCCGTGTCGACGACGTCGGCGGCGAGGCTCAGCTGCGTGGCGAGCTCGCGTCCGACCTGGGCGACCTCGAGGGAGTGCGTGAGGCGGTTGCGCGCGAAATCCGCCGGGCTCGCGGGGCTCAGCACCTGCGTCTTCGCGGCGAGCCGACGAAGCGCCGCCGAGTGCAGCACGCGGGCGCGGTCGCGCGCGAAGTCGTCCCTCTCGGAACGGTGGCGCTCCGGATGGAAACGCTGCACGTCGTCCGCGCCGTAGCCTGCGGCGGTCACGGCGGCCTCACCCACCGCTGTGGTCCAGTTCGGCGGCCGCGAGATCGCCCGAGGAGGTCGCATCCAGCTCCCGGTGCTCGAGCCAGCCCTCCGGCAGCGCGGGGCGCTTGGGGGTGCCGGCGCGGCCCCGCTGCCCCTCGGCCGCAGCCCCCGGGTAGGGTGCGTCGTGATCGAGCTGGGCCAGCAGCGCGTCGATCTCGGCGAGCGAGGATGCCGTCGCGAGACTCGCCCGCACGTCGCCGCCGACGGGGTATCCCTTGAAGTACCAGGCCACGTGCTTGCGGATGTCCCGGCACCCGCGACCCTCGTCATCGAAGAACTCCACGAGCAGCTCGGCGTGGCGCCGGAAGGCGGCCGCGACGAAACCGAGGGTCGGGTCGACGCGGGAGGCGTCGGCGCCGAATGCCGCGGCCAGCTCGCCGAACAGCCAGGGCCGCCCGAGGCATCCGCGCCCCACGACGACCCCGTCGCATCCCGTCTCCGACATCATGCGGACGGCGTCGTCGGCCGACCAGATGTCGCCGTTTCCCAGCACCGGCACCGACGTGACGGTCTCCTTCAAGCGCGCTATCGCGCTCCAGTCGGCCGTCCCGGAGTAGAACTGCGCGGCGGTGCGCGCGTGCAGCGCCACGGCCGCAGCGCCCGCGTCCTCCGCCGCACGCCCCGCCTCGAGGTACGTCAGGTGGTCGTCGTCGATGCCCTTGCGCATCTTGACGGTGAGCGGCAGGTCGCCGGCGGCGCTCGCCGCCCGCCGCACGATCTCGGTGAACAGCCCGAGCTTCCAGGGCAGGGCCGAACCGCCGCCCTTGCGGGTGACCTTGGGCACGGGGCAGCCGAAATTCAGGTCGACGTGATCGGCCAGGTCCTCCGCGACGATGATCCGCACCGCCTCGGCGACCGTCGCGGGGTCCACGCCGTAGAGCTGGATCGAGCGAGGCGTCTCCGACTCGTGGTGCGTGACCAGGCGCATCGTCGTCTCGTTGCGTTCCACGAGCGCACGCGAGGTGATCATCTCGCTCACGTAGAGGCCGGCGCCGTACTCGCGGCAGAGACGACGGAACGCGGTGTTGGTGATGCCCGCCATCGGGGCGAGGACGACCGGGACCTGCAGGTCGAGCGGCCCGATGCGGAGCGCGGGGGCGAGAGCGGTCGGGGCAGGCACTCCCCCATTCTCCCAGACCCGATCGCCTCTGCGCCGCCCTCGCGCGATGGCGGCGAATTATGGTGGACGGATGACGACGGATGCCGGCCTGTCCCTTCGCGAGATCCCGTTCCGCACCGCCGAGGGAGGGGAGACGACCCTCGGGGCCTTCGGTGACACGGTGCTCCTCATCGTCAACGTCGCCTCGAAGTGCGGCCTGACCCCGCAGTACGAGCAGCTCGAGAACCTGCAGCGACGGTACGGCGATCGCGGCTTCACTGTGCTGGGCTTCCCGTGCAATCAGTTCCTCGGCCAGGAACCCGGATCGATGGAGCAGATCCTCGAGTACTGCGCCACGACGTGGGGCGTGAGCTTCCCCATCTTCGAGAAGGTGAAGGTCAACGGGGCATCCGCGGCGCCGCTGTACAAGGCGCTGAAGCGTTCCGACGACGCGGAGGGCGCCCGCGGGCCCGTGCTCTGGAACTTCGAGAAGTTCGTGCTGACGCCCGGCGGACGCACCCACCGCTTCCGCCCCTCGGTGATCCCCGAGGATCCGGAGATCGTCGCGGTGATCGAGGAGAACCTGCCCGGCTGACCCGTCAGGCCGATGGTTCGGCCGCCGCCGTGCGGCGTTCGGCCCATACCTGCCGCGCGACCTGCGCGAACGCCTCCGGGGGCTGTGCGCCCGAGACGCCGTAGGTTCCGTCGATGACGAAGAACGGGACGCCGGTGATGCCGTAGGCGCGGGCTTGCTCCTGGTCCTGGCGCACGTCGGAGAGGTACCGCTGCGTGTCGAGGGCGTCGCGGACATCGTCCGCGTCGAGCCCCGCCTCGGCGGCGAGCTCGACGAGGTCGTCAATGCGACCGACGTGGCGGCCCTCCTCGAAGTACGCGGACATGAGCCGCTCCGCCATCTCCGCCTGGCGCCCCTGGGCCTTCGCGGCGTGCAGCAGCTCGTGCGCCTTCACGGTGTTCGTGTGACGCAGCAGGTCGAAGCGGTAGTTGAGGCCGGCCTGGGCCGCGATGCCCGTGACGCGGTCCAGCATCTGCTGCACCTGCTCGGCGGGCATCCCCTTGTGCCCGGCGAGGAAGTCGGTCTCCGATCCCTCGAAGTCGACCGGGGTGTCCGGCGACAGCTCGTACGAGTGGAGGACCACCTCCACCCTCGGCGCGTCGTCATCCGCTGCAGTCTGCGCGAGCCCGCGCTCCAGGTTGCGCTTGCCGATGTAGCACCAGGGGCAAGCGATATCGCTCCACACGTCGATCTTGATGGCATCCGTCACATCTGTGCGCAACGACGGTCGCTCCTGATGTATTCCCGTGCGGCTATCCTTCCGCGGCGAGGGAGGGCGCTTCTTCGGCGGGGCGGTCTACCGCCCCGCCGAAGCGCCGGTCGCGCTGGTGGTAGAGCTCGATGGCCCGCCAGAGGTCGACGCGGGAGAAGTCCGGCCACAGGGTGTCGAGGAAGACCATCTCTGCGTACGCCGACTCCCAGAGCAGGAAGTTGGACGTGCGCTGCTCCCCGCTGGAGCGCACGAAGAGATCCACGTCGGGCATGTCGGGCACGTACAGCCGCCGGCGGATGGCCTTCTCCGACACGGCGGAGGGCTTCATCCGCCCCGCCGCGACGTCGTCGGCGATCGAGCGCATGGCGTCGACGAGCTCGACGCGACCGCCGTAGTTGACGCACATCGTCAGCGTCAACACGTCGTTGTCGGCCGTGAGCCGCTCGGCGAACTGCAACTCCTTGATCACCGACCCCCACAGTCGCGGCTTGCGACCGGCCCACCGCACCCGCACTCCCCATTCGTTCAGCTGATCGCGGCGCCGGTGGAGGACGTCGCGGTTGAAGCCCATCAGGAAGCGCACCTCGTCGGGAGAGCGCGTCCAGTTCTCAGTGGAGAAGGCGTAGACGCTGAGGTGCTTCACGCCCGCCTGGATGGCGCCCGCCACGACGTCCAGCAGGGCGGCCTCCCCGGCGCGGTGACCCTCGACGCGAGACAGGCCGCGCCGGTTGGCCCACCGCCCGTTGCCGTCCATCACGATCGCGACGTGTTCCGGCACGCCCCGCGCGGGCAATGCCGGGGGATACTGTCCCGTCCAGTCGACGGGGCGGTACGCGACGGCGTCCTTGTGGGTGTAGGGCTTGGGCGTCACCGGGGGGCCTCCAGGTGGGACAGGGATCGGATGCCGCGCTCGAGGTGCCATTGGGTGTACGCGGCGATGACACCGGATGCCGCGGCGATGTCGGCCGCCTGGGCGGAGTCCACGACGGCCCACTCCCCCGCCATGAGCGCCTCCAGCGTCTGCACCGCGCCCGCGCCGATGCGGGCGCTGCCGGTCGGTGCGCACGAGCCGCACACCATCCCGCCCAGCTGGGCGACGAAGGCCGTGTGCGGCCCCGGCGCGCCGCAGCGCGCGCACTCGGAGAGGCTCGGCGCCCAGCCGGAGAGCGCCATGACACGCAGCAGGTAGGAGTCGAGGATCGCCCGCGATGCGTGATCGCCGCGGGACAGCGCCCGCAGGCCGCCCACGAGCAGCAGGTACTGCTGGGGGGTGGCCTCGGCCTCGCTCAACCGGTCGGCGGTCTCGACCATCGCGTTGGCGGCGGTGTAGCGGTCGTAGTGCACGACGATGTCGGCGCCGTAGGCCCCCAGGCTCTCGGCCTGCTGCACGATGTCCAGCGATCGCCCGGCGTACAGCTGCACGTCGGCGACCATGAAGGGCTCCAGCCGCGACCCGAAGCGCGACGACGTGCGGCGCACCCCCTTCGCCACAGCGCGGAGCTTGCCGTGCCGACGGCTCAGCATCGTCAGGATCCTGTCGGCCTCGCCCAGCTTGTGGGTGCGCAGGACCACGACCTCGTCGCGGTAGGTGGGCATCGGTCCATTATCGACGCGTCACGGGAGAATGGATGCGTGGACGTGCCGACCTTCGTCATCCCCCTCTGGGCCGACCTCACCGCCGTCGGCCTCGGCGGCATCCAAGGCGCGCTCTTCGCCTCCGGGTTCCGGGGCCAGCGCCGGCTGGATCTTCTCGGCGTCGCGATCATCGGCATCCTCATCGGGATGGGCGGCGGTCTCATCCGCGACCTGCTCCTGGGCGTCGCCCCCGCGACGCTCCAGCGCAACGAGTACCTCCTGACCGCGACGGGCGCCGCGCTGCTGGGCATGCTGCTGGCGGGCGTGTTCCAGAGACTGAACGCGCTCATCGTCGGGCTGGATGCCGTGGTCATCGGCATGTTCGGGGCGTTCGGCACCTCGAAGGCGCTCACCCTCGGCGTGCCTCCCGTGCCCGCCGTCTTCGTCGGCGTCTGCGCCGCCGTCGGCGGCAGCGTGCTCCGCGACGTCATCATGGGTCTTCCCGTCGCGATCATGCACGTCGGATCGCTCTACGCCGTCGCCGCGGGCGCCGGCTGCACCGTGCTCGCGGTGGCCGCGACGCTCGGCGCACCGCTCGTCCCCGCGGCCATCGCCGGGATCGCCGTCACGGCCGTCATCCGCGTGCTCGCCGTCGTCTTCGACCTCTCGCTGCCGGAGCAGCGCATGCTCTACCGCCGCCGCGTCGCCGCCGAGACGGGCGCCCTCCCGATCGTGAAGCCGTAGCGGCGCCCGCGAAGTCGGTGAACGGCGACGCGGGGACAGATCATTCCCGCGCGCCTGCTCCGGGCCGAAGTGGGGCACGTGCGGTGCTGTGGGGCACGGCAGAACCTGCCCCACAGCACGCAACCTGCCCCGGTTCTTGCGGGGCGGCGCTCAGACCGCCGCGGTGGCGAGGGCGGGCTGACGGGCGCGGATCGCGCGGTTGACCCCCGAGACGATGGCCTTGAGACTCGCGGTGGAGATGTCGCCGTCGATCCCGACGCCCCACAGGCGCTCGCCGTCGATCTGAAGCTCGACGTACGCGGCGGCCTGCGCATCGCCGCCGGCGCTGAGGGTGTGCTCGACGTAGTCGTACAGCGAGATGTCGAAGCCGCGGGCGCGAACCACCTCGAGGAAGGCGGCGATAGGCCCGTTACCGTGGCCCGCGGCATCCTCGACCTCGTCGCCGTCGCGCAGGCGCACGTGGAGCTCGACGTCGCCGGTCATGTCGCTCGCCGTGCGGGTGCCGAGCAGCTCGAACCGACCCCAGCGCTCGTCGTCGACGTCGGAGGGCAGGTACTCGTCGCGGAACACCGACCAGATCTGCTCGCTGGTGACCTCCCCGCCGTCCTCGTCGGTCTTGGCCTGAACCACCGCCGAGAACTCGATCTGCAGGCGTCGCGGCAGGTCGAGCGAGTGGTCGGTCTTCAGCAGGTAGGCCACTCCCCCCTTGCCGGACTGGGAGTTGACGCGGATGACGGCCTCGTACGAGCGGCCCAGGTCCTTCGGGTCGATCGGCAGGTACGGCACCGCCCACTCGAGCTCGTCGATCGAGACCCCCTCGGCGGCGGCGCGCGCCTCCATGGCCTCGAAGCCCTTCTTGATCGCGTCCTGGTGCGATCCGCTGAACGCGGTGTACACGAGGTCGCCGGCCCACGGACTGCGCTCGGGCACCGGCAGCTGGTTGCAGTACTCGGCCGTGCGCTTGATCTGATCGATGTCGCCGAAGTCGATCTGCGGGTCGATGCCCTGCGTCAGCAGGTTGATGCCGAGGGCCACGAGGTCGACATTGCCCGTGCGCTCGCCGTTGCCGAAGAGGCACCCCTCGATGCGGTCCGCCCCCGCCATGTAGCCGAGCTCGGCCGCCGCGACGGCGGTGCCGCGGTCGTTGTGCGGGTGCAGCGACAGGATGACGTTCTCGCGGTGGTTCAGGTGCCGGCTCATCCACTCGATCGAGTCGGCGTACACGTTGGGCGTGGCCATCTCGACCGTCGCGGGCAGGTTGATGATGACCTTGCGCTCCGGCGTGGGCTCGAGCACCTCGAGCACCTGGTTGCAGACGTCGACCGCGAACTCCAGCTCGGTGCCGGTGTAGCTCTCGGGCGAGTACTCGTAGAAGACCCGCGTCTCGGGCACGCGCTTCTCGAACTCCCGGCAGAGCCGCGCGCCCTCCAGGGCGATGTCGATGATGCCTTGCTTGTCGGTGCGGAAGACGACCTCGCGCTGGAGCACGCTCGTGGAGTTGTAGAGGTGCACGATGGCGCGCTTCGCACCCGCGATCGCCTCGTACGTGCGGGCGATGAGATGCTCGCGCGACTGGGTCAGCACCTGGATCGTGACGTCGTCGGGAATGACGTCGTTCTCGATGAGGTGGCGCACGAAGTCGAAGTCCGTCTGGCTCGCCGAGGGGAAGCCGACCTCGATCTCCTTGTAGCCCATCCGCACGAGCAGGTCGAACATGATGCGCTTGCGCTCGGGGCTCATGGGGTCGATGAGCGCCTGGTTGCCATCGCGCAGATCGACGGCGCACCAACGCGGCGCGGCCGTGATGCGGGCGTCGGGCCAGGTGCGGTCGGGCAGGTCGACGCGGATCTGATCGTGGTACGGGCGGTACTTGTGCACCGGCATTCCCGAGGTCTTCTGGGTGTTCTCCATGATGAATGCTTCTCTCGTCGTGAGGGGCGGGCACGCCATCAGCTCCGCGACGAGGAAGGCCCTAGATCGAGGCCTCGTCGCGGCGGATAAGGAGAAGGAATCCACCCAGACGCATGCCGCCATGCTAGCAGGGTCCGCCGGTGCGGCGCCCCGGCGCGGCTCCGGCGGCCTCGAACGCGAGCTGGCGGATACGCGCGGGGTCAGAACCCGAGCCGGCCGAGCTTCTTGGCGTCGCGCTGCCATTCCTTCGCCACCCGCACGTGCAGCCCGAGGAAGACCCGGGTGCCCAGGAGCGGTTCGATCTGGGCGCGGGCGCGGGCGCCCACGTCCCGCAGGCGGGAGCCGCGGTGCCCGATGATGATGGCCTTCTGGCTGTCGCGCTCGACGACGATGTCGGCGTACACGTCGGTCAGGTCGGAGCCCTCACGCGGGGCGATGTCGGCGATCGTCACGGCGATCGAGTGGGGAAGCTCGTCGCGCACGCCCTCGAGGGCGGCCTCGCGGATGATCTCGGCCACGCGGTCCTCGACCGACTCGTCGGTGGAGATGTCGCTGTCGTAGAGCGCCGGACCCTCGGGCATGAGGGCGAGCAGCTCCGCGGCGAGCACGTCGAGCTGATCCCCCGCGAGCGAGGACAGCGGGATGACGGCGGCCCAGTCCTCACGGAGCGAGTCGACCTCGATGAGGCGCTCCGTGATCTGGTCGCGGCTCGCGGCATCCGTCTTGGTCACGAGCGCCACCTTCGCGGCGCGCGGGTAGCCGTCGAGGGATTCGGCGATGCGGCGGTCGCCGGGGCCCACCTTCTCCGTCGCCGGGACGCAGAACGCGATGACGTCCACGTCGCCGAGCACCTGCTCGACGAGGTCGTTGAGCCGCTGGCCGAGGAGCGTTCGGGGGCGGTGGATGCCGGGGGTGTCGACGATGATCAGCTGCCCGTCCGGCTGGTTGACGATCCCCCGGATCGCGCGACGCGTGGTCTGCGGCTTGTCGCTCGTGATCGCGACCTTCTCGCCGACGAGGGCGTTGGTGAGCGTCGACTTGCCCACGTTCGGGCGGCCGACGAACGTCGCGAACCCGCACCGGAACCCGCTGTCACTCATGAGGACTCCACTCTCCGTCGTCGGCCTTCGCCCTGGACCGGGATCTCGCCCGTCTCGGCGGCGTAGGACTCCTGCACCGCGCGCAGCTCCTCGCTCGCCTCGACGAACACGGTCGCAAGACCGCGGCCCCGGCCCCGCGACGCGCCGCCGGTCATGACGATCCCGGACACCTCCGCGTGCGCACCGGGCTGTGGCACGCGGCCGAGCGCCTTGCCGAACAGGCCGCCCACGGTGTCGACGTCGTCGTCCTCGATCTCGATGCCGAAGAGGTCGCCGAGGTCGTCGAGCGAGAGCCGCGCGCTGACCCGGAAACGCCCGGGCTCGAGCTCGGAGACCTCCGACTGAGGCAGGTCGTACTCGTCGGCGATGTCGCCGACGAGCTCCTCGATGAGGTCCTCGAGGGTGACCAGGCCCGCGACGCCGCCGTATTCGTCGACCACGATGCACACGTGCACGGCGTCGACCTTCATCTGCTGCAGCAGCGCCGACGCCATCATCGACTCCGGCACGTACACGACGGGGCGCAGGATGCCGCGGACACCGGCCTGGCGCCAGCCCTCGGGCGCACCGAACGCGAACTGCGCGAGGTCCTTGAGGTACAGCATCCCGACGATCTCGTCGTCGTCGCCCTCCACGACCGGAGCGCGGGATACGCCGGTGCGCAGGAAGAGCTCCATCGCGGCATCCGTCGTCGCCCCGGCCTCGATCGTGACCATGTCGGTGCGCGGCACCATGACCGCGCGCACGTACGTGTCGGTGAAGTCGAACACGGAGTGGATGAGCTCGCGGTCCTCGTCCTCGATCAGGTCGGCCTCCACGGCCTCGTCGACCATGGACAGCAGCTGATCCTCTGTCGCGAACGGCGCCGCGCGGCCGCCCCCGGGTGTCGCACGCGCGGCGGCGCGCACGAGGGCGCTCGCGAACGGCCCCAGGAGGACGCGGACGAACCGGATGATCGGCGCGCACGCCCGCAGCAGGCCGGTCGCGTGCTGACGGCCGACCGTGCGGGGGCTCGCGCCCACCAGGGCGAACGACACCCCCGTCATGAGCACGGCGGCGGCGAGCATCGCCCACCAGATCGAGTCGAGAAGGATCGTCAGGGCGACCGTGACGAGCACGGCGGCGGAGGTCTCGGCGAGGATGCGGACGAAGACGACGGCGTTGGTGTGCGCCTCGGGCTCGTCGGCGATGGCGCGCAGCGACCTCTTGGCCCGGGCGGTGAGCGACCAGTCCAGCAGATCACCGCGGGAGGTGACCCCCAGCGCGGCTTCGAGTGCCGCCATCAGGCCGGCGAAGGCGACGAGCGCCCCGCCGCCGATCAGGAGCAGGACGGCGGTCATGGACGGCGCCGTCGGCGCTCGCGCAGAGCGAACGACGTGAGCAGCTCCCTCTGCAGGCCGAACATCTCCCGCTCTTCCTCGGGCTCGGCGTGGTCGAACCCGAGCAGGTGCAGAAGGCCGTGCGTGGTCAGCATGAGCATCTCGTCCTCGGTCGACACGCCGTTGTCGCGGGCCTGCGTCTCGGCCACCTGCGGGCAGAGCACGATGTCACCGAGGAGCCCCGGCGGGGTGGGCGACTCCTCGGTCCCGGGGCGCAGCTCGTCCATCGGGAAGCTCAGCACGTCGGTCGGACCGGGCTCGTCCATCCACTGCACGTGGAGGGCCTCCATCGCCCCCTCGTCGACGAGGATGATCGCGACGTCGGCCTCGGGGCTGACGTGCAGCTCGGCCAGGTGGTGCTCCATCAGGCGCAGCAGCTTCGTCTCGTCGGCCGCGACGCCCGACTCGTTCGTGATCTCGATCGTCATCGGCTGCCTCGCTTCGGCTGGCGGTCGCGGGGACCGAGCGGTCGGGTCGACGAGTGGCGCTCGGCGCGATTGGCGAACTCGCTCGCCTGCTCGCGTTCGTGGCGCGCGGCGGTACGGCGCTCGTCGTACGCGCTGTAGGCGTCGACGATCTTCCCCACGAGGCTGTGACGCACGACGTCGTCGCTGGTCAGACGCGCGAAGTGGATGTCCTCGACGTCGTTCAGGATGCGGGTCACGAGGCGCAGCCCCGAGCTGCCGCCCGGGAGGTCGACCTGCGTGATGTCGCCCGTCACGACCATCCTGGTGTTGAACCCGAGCCGCGTGAGGAACATCTTCATCTGCTCGGGCGTCGTGTTCTGCGCCTCATCGAGCACGACGAACGAGTCGTTGAGCGTGCGGCCCCGCATGTACGCCAGGGGCGCGACCTCGATCGTCCCGGTCGCCATGAGCTTGGGCACGAGCTCGGGGTCCATCATCTCGTTGAGCGCGTCGTAGAGCGGTCGCAGGTACGGGTCGATCTTGTCGTTCAGCGTGCCGGGCAGGAACCCCAGGCGCTCGCCGGCCTCGACGGCGGGCCGGGTCAGGATGATCCGCGAGACCTCCTTGCGCTGGAGAGCCTGCACGGCCTTTGCCATCGCGAGATACGTCTTCCCCGTTCCGGCGGGACCGATTCCGAACACGATCGTGTGCTCCTCGATCGCGTCGACGTACTCCTTCTGGCCCAGCGTCTTGGGTCGGATCACGCGGCCGCGGGTGGAGAGGATCGCCTCACCCAGCACCTCCGACGGACGTCGACCGGCGTCCCCCTCGAGGATGCGCGCCGACGAGGAGACGTCTCCGGGCGCGAGGGCGTGCCCGGCCTTCGTCATGGCCAGAAGCTCGTCGACGAGGTCTCGTGCGGCCTCGACGGCCCGGGACGCGCCCGAGAGCGTGATCTCGTTGCCGCGCACGTGCACGTCGACCTCCGGGTGCTCCGTCTCGAGCACGCGGAGGAGGCGGTCCTGCGGACCGAGCAGCTGCACCATCGCGACACCGTCGGCGTAGACCCGCTCGGTCGTGGTGTCGGGGGTCTCTTCGTCAGGCACCGACGCTCTTCTCCGTCAGTCCGCCGCCGAGCAGGTGGGCGTGGACGTGGAAGACGGTCTGCCCGGCATCCGCCCCCGTGTTGAAGACCAGACGGAAGTCGCCACCGGTGAGCTCGGCCGCCAGCGTGTTCGCGAGCCCGACGATCTCGGCGAGCAGCTGCGGATCGCCCGCTGCGAGCTCGACGACGTTGCGGTACTCCTGCGACTTCGGGATGACGAGCACGTGCACGGGCGCCTGCGGCGCGATGTCGCGGATCGCGAAGGCGCCCTCGGTCTCGGCGATGATCTCTGCGGGGATCTCGCCTCGCAGGATACGGGTGAAGATCGAGGGTTCGTCGGACACCGTCCCAGTGTATCGAGGGCCCCTCACCAGCGTCCCAGCGCGGCCGACAGCACCGCGATCGCCGCGGGTCCGGCCGTGGACGTGCGTAGCACGCTCGCCCCCATCCTCACCGGCTCCGCGCCGGCCGCCTCGAACGCATCGATTTCGGCGCCGTCGATGCCGCCCTCCGGGCCGACCACCAGCAGGATGTCGCGTGCCTCGCCCCGCGGCCAGTCAAGCGCCGTCAGCGCTCGCTCGGCCGTCGGCTCGAGCAGGAGGACACGGGCGTCGGCGGCGCGCTCGATGACGCCGGGGGTCCCGAGCGGCGTGGCGACGGGCGGTATCCACGCGCGGTGGGCCTGTTTCGCGGCCTCGCGCGCGATGGTGCTCCATCGGGCGACGCCCTTGACGAGTTTCGGCCCCTGCCACCGCGACACGCTGCGGGACGCCTGCCACGGGACGATCTCATCGACCCCGAGCTCGGTGGCCGCCTGGACGGCGAGCTCGTCGCGGTCGCCCTTCGCGAGCGCCTGCACGAGCACGATCCGCGGTGCCGCGGCCGGCACGAGGGTGCGGTCGCGGACCCGCACGCGCACCTCCCGCGGCGCGACCGCCTCGCACACGCCGGTCAGCCACGCTCCGCGTCCGTCGCCGAGGGTGACCTCCTCCCCCACCCGCACGCGGCGGACAGCCGCCGCGTGGTGCGCCTCGTCGCCCGTGAGTGCGACCACGTCGCCGACATGCGCGGTCGAGGCCGCGTCGACGACGAAGTGCAGCGGCATCAGTGGTTCCGGAACCTGTCGCGCAGCTTCGCGAAGACGCCCTGGTGGAAGTGGGAGAGCGTCGGCGCGGGCGCCTTGGTGCGCTTGCGCAGCTCCTCGACGAGGGCCCGCTCCTTCGCGTCGAGGCGCGACGGCGTCACGACCTGCACGCCGACGCGCAGATCGCCGCGCTGGCTCCCGCGCAGCGGAGTGATGCCGCGCCCCTTGATCGTCAGGATGTCGCCCGACTGGACACCGGGGCGGATCTCCAGATCGACCGGGCCGTCGAGGCTCTCGATCGTCGTCTCGGTGCCGAGGATCGCATCGGGCATCGACACCTCGAGCGTCGCGAGCAGGTCGTCGCCGTCCCGGCTGAAGACGTCGTCGGCGGCCACGCTGACCTCTATGTACAGATCACCGTTGGGCCCTCCCGCGGGGCCGACCTCGCCGGAACCAGGCAGCTGCAGGCGCAGCCCCGTCTCCACACCCGCCGGGATGTCGATCGAGACGGTGCGCCGGGAGCGCACGCGGCCCTGACCCTGGCAGCTCGAGCAGGGGTACGGGATCGTCGTGCCGTACCCCTGGCACGTGGGGCACGGCACGTTCGTGACGACGTTGCCGAGCAGACTGCGCACCTGACGCTGGATGTGTCCCGCGCCGCGGCAGATGTCGCACGTGACGGGCTGCGTGCCGGGCTGGCAGCACGAGCCCTGGCAGGTCTCGCACAGCACGGCCGTGTCGACCTCGAGGTCGCGGTGCGTGCCGAAGACGACATCCCGAAGGTCGAGGTTCACTCGGACGAGGGCGTCCTGCCCGCGCTCCCGGCGCGAGCGCGGGCGCGCCGCGCGCGAGCCCCCGCCGCCCCCGCCGAAGAACGTCTCGAAGATGTCGCTGAAACCGCCGAAGCCCGCTCCGGCCCCGCCGAACGCGTCTCCGCCGGAGTCGTAGCGCTGGCGCTGCTCCGGATCGCTGAGCACGTCGTATGCGTGGGTGACGAGCTTGAAGCGCTCCGAGGCTTCCTCACCCGGGTTCACATCCGGGTGCAGCTCGCGCGCGAGGCGTCGGTACGCCTTCTTGATCTCGTCGGGTGACGCGTCTCTCGCCACGCCCAGGACGTCGTAATGGTCTGCCACATTCGCCTTTCTTCACGCCCCGTCGTGCGGGGCAGGGGTCGCCTCAGCGGCGGTTCTCGTCCTCGTCGAGCAGACGCGAGAGGTATCGCGCGACGGCCCGCGCCGAGGCGAGGTTGCTGGGATAGTCCATTCGGGTCGGTCCGAGCACGCCCACGCGTGCCACCGCCCCCGATGTCTCGTAGTCGCTCGTCACGACCGATGCTTCGCCGAGCCCCCACGGATCGTTCTCGCGGCCGATGCTGGCCGCGAGACCCTGGGTGTCGGCCACCATCTCCCCCATGAGCCGGAGGAGGGTGACCTGCTCCTCGATCGCCTCGAGGAGCGGGTAGATGCTGCCGCGGAAGTCGGATTCGCGGCGAGCGAGGTTGGCGGCTCCCGCCATGAGCAGGCGGTCCTGGCGGAACTCGTCCAGCTCCTCGGCGACCACATGGCAGAGGGAGAGCAGGGCCGCGTCCACTCCGACGGCCTCGGCCGTCCCGGCGGCGCGGAAGGCCTCGACCCGGTCGGCCGCTTCACGCACGGAGTGACCCACGATCAGCGCCGCCAGGCGCGCCCGCAGCGCGGGCAGGTCCTCGTCCTCAAGGGGCGCCGTGAGCGCGGCGATGCGCTGGGACACCCGGCCCGTGTCGGTCACGAGGACGATGAGCATGCGCGCGGGCGCGATCGCCACCAGCTCGACGTGGGTGACGTTGGCGCGTGCGAAGGACGGATACTGCACGATGGCCACCTGGCCGGTGAGCTGTGAGAGGACCCGGACCGTGCGGGCCAGGAGGTCGTCGAGGTCGCCCGGGTCGCCGAGGAAGTCCGTGATGGCGCTGCGCTGCGCGGGAGAGAGCGGCCGGATGTCGGCGAGGTGGTCGACGAAGACGCGGTAGCCCTTGTCCGTCGGCACCCGCCCGGAGGAGGTGTGAGGCGCCGCGATGAGCTCCTCGTCCTCCAGCTGGGCCATGTCGTTGCGGATCGTGGCGGCGGAGACCCCGAACGCGTGACGCTCGACGATCGACTTGCTGCCGACCGGTTCGTGGGTGGCGACGTAGTCCTGCACGATGGCGCGCAGGACCTGGAGCCCCCGTTCCGAGACCATGGCCTCTCCTCCCGTCCTGGCACTCTGGCAGATCGAGTGCCAATTCTACCGGTTCGCAGCGCGTGTGCTCCGGAAGGCGGCGCTCAGCCCGCCAGCGCGTGCACGACGGCGTCCGCCAGCAGCCGCCCGCGCAGGGTCAGCACGACCCTCCCGCGCACGGCGTCCTCGCCGGAGACGAGCCCGTCGGCGACGAGCCCCGCGACGGAGCGACGCGCGCCGGCATCCAGCATCTCGAGGGGAAGTCCCTCACGGATGCGGGAGGTGAGCAGCACCCGCTCGAGCTGTGTGGCGGCGGCATCCGGCCTCTCCCGCCCGGCCGCCGGCGAGGCGCCGGACTGCAGGCGCTGGGCGTAGGCCGCGGGATGCTTGACGTTCCACCAGCGCAGTCCTGCCACGTGGCTGTGGGCGCCGGGCCCCACGCCCCACCAGTCATCGCCGCGCCAGTAGGCGAGGTTGTGCCGCGAGCGGTGGGTGTCGTCCCGCGCCCAATTGCTCACCTCGTACCACCCGAAGCCCGCGTCGGCCAGGACGCGGTCGGCCAGTTCGTACATGTCGGCCTGCAGGTCGTCGTCGGGGGCGGCGAGCTCGCCCCGGCGGATGCGCCGCGCCAGCGCCGTCCCGTCCTCGACGATGAGGGCGTACGCCGACACGTGGTCGGGCGTGAGCTCCACCGCCTGCGACAGCGACGCCGCCCAGTCCGCGAGGCTCTCCCCGGGCGCGCCGTAGATGAGGTCGAGGCTGACGGCCAGGCCCGCCCCGCGCGCGGCTCCCACGGCGCGCGCGACGGCGGCGGGGTCGTGCGTGCGGTCGAGCGCCGCGAGCACGTGCGGCACGGCCGACTGCATGCCGATCGAGAGCCTCGTGACCCCCGCGGCGGCCAGCTCGTCTGCGACGACCTGCGTGACGGTGTCGGGGTTGGCCTCCACCGTGATCTCGGCGTTCGGCTGAACGCCGATGTGCGCGCGCACGTCCTCCAGCATCCGCGTGAGCGATCCGGCGGGCAGCAGCGTCGGCGTGCCGCCGCCGAAGAACACGGTGGATGCCGCACGCAGCGCGCCGGCGTCGGAGAGCACGCGCGCCGCCAGGCGCACCTCACGCCCCGCTTCGGAGGGGTAGTCCTCGGCGCTGGCACCGCGCAGCTCGCCGGCGGTGTACGTGTTGAAGTCGCAGTAGCCGCACCGCACCCGGCAGAAGGGGACGTGCAGGTACACGCCGAGGGCGCGGGTCGGGTCGAGAGGGAGGTCGCCCGGCAGGGCGCCGTCGACCGGTGCGGGATCGCCGAGCGGGAGGGGTCCGGCCACGGTCAGCCGGTCGTGTACATCGGCGAGATCGCGCGGACGTAGCCGTCGAAGAGCGCCCGCCGACGGCGTCGCACGAGGGGGCGGACGAGGCGGTACGCGAGCGCGACCGGCGCGTCGAACGCGCGCACCGTGAACCACACCTCGTCGTTGCCCCGCCACTCGATGAGGAACCACTCCTCACCGCTGACCACGGAGCCGCTCACGGTGCCGATCGTGAAGGCGATCCGCCGCGGCTCCTCGGTCACGGAGATGACGCGCAGCTCGGCATCCGCCCGCAGGCCCGCCACGCGCCCGTGCACCGTCACGGTCGTGCCCGCGCCGGCGAACGGTGTGCCTTCGGCGTCGAAGCGCTGCTCGGCCTCCGTACTGGCGGGGGCGACGGGGTTTCCCTCGTCGTCGAACCCCACCCCCGCGTACATGGGGCCGGATGCCGGGCGCACATCGCCCAGCTGCAGGCCGGCGCCCTTCTGGGCCGTCCACGACAGCAGGGCCTCGCCCGCGGAGGCGAAGCGCTCCTGACCCGATCCGATCCGGATCGTCCGCTCGGCGGCGATGCTGCGCTCCGGCGGATACTGCATCAGATCCGGTGAGTGCGTTGCGCCTACCGCCGCGTAATCGACGGTGTCGTCTCGGAAAGTCCCGCGCCGCATGCGCCCAACCCTACTTGGCGCCGGTCTCGACGTCGCCGGAGAGCGCGGCGATGAACGCCTCCTGCGGCACCTCGACGCGGCCCACCATCTTCATGCGCTTCTTGCCCTCCTTCTGCTTCTCGAGCAGCTTGCGCTTGCGGGTGATGTCGCCGCCGTAGCACTTGGCGAGCACGTCCTTGCGGATCGCGCGGATGTTCTCGCGGGCGATGATGCGCGCGCCGATCGCGGCCTGGATGGGCACCTCGAACTGCTGGCGCGGAATCAGCTTCTTCAGCCGCTCGGTCATGAGGAGCCCGTACGCGTACGCCTTGTCCCGGTGGACGATCGAGCTGAACGCGTCGACCTTCTCGCCCTGCAGGAGGATGTCGACCTTGACGAGGTCGGCCTCCTGCTCCCCCGCCGGCTCGTAGTCGAGGCTCGCATAGCCCTGCGTGCGCGACTTGAGCTGATCGAAGAAGTCGAACACGATCTCGCCGAGCGGCACGTTGTAGCGCAGCTCGACGCGGTCTTCGCTCAGGTAGTCCATCCCGAGCAGGGTCCCGCGGCGCGACTGGCACAGCTCCATGACCGTGCCCACGTAGTCCTTGGGCGTCAGGATGGCCGCCTTGACCACCGGCTCGGACACCGTCGCGACGCGGCCGTCGGGGTACTCGCTCGGATTGGTCACGATCACCTCGGCTCCGGTGTCGGTGACGACGCGATAGACCACGCTCGGTGCCGTCGTGATGAGGTCGAGGTCGAACTCGCGGGCGAGACGCTCGGTGACGATCTCGAGGTGGAGGAGGCCGAGGAATCCGCACCGGAATCCGAAGCCGAGAGCGACGGAGGTCTCGGGCTCGTAGACCAGGGCGGCATCCGAGAGCTTGAGCTTGTCGAGCGCCTCGCGCAGATCCGGGTAGTCGCTGCCGTCGATCGGATACAGGCCGGAGAAGACCATCGGCTTCGGGTCGGTGTACCCCGGCAGGGCCTCCTCGGCGGGCTTTCGTGCGGTCGTGACCGTGTCGCCGACCTTCGACTGGCGCACGTCCTTCACGCCCGTGATGAGGTACCCCACCTCGCCGACGCCGAGGCCCTTCGTCGGAGTCGGCTCAGGGCTGGACACACCGATCTCGAGCAGCTCGTGGGTCGCCCGCGTCGACATCATCTGGATGCGCTCGCGGGGCTCGAGCTTGCCGTCGACCATGCGCACGTAGGTGACGACGCCGCGGTAGGAGTCGTAGACCGAGTCGAAGATCATCGCGCGAGCGGGTGCCGAGGCATCCCCCTGGGGCGCCGGGATGTCGCGGACGATGCGGTCGAGCAGCTCCTCGACGCCCGCGCCGGTCTTGCCGCTGACGCGGAGTACGTCGTCGGGGTCGCCGCCGATGAGGTTCGCCAGCTCGAGCGCGAACTTCTCCGGGTCAGCAGCGGGCAGGTCGATCTTGTTGAGCACGGGAATGATGTGCAGGTCGTTCTCGAGCGCGAGGTAAAGGTTGGCGAGCGTCTGCGCCTCGATGCCCTGCGCCGCGTCCACCAGGAGGATCGCCCCCTCGCACGCCGCGAGCGAGCGGGAGACCTCGTAGCTGAAGTCGACGTGTCCGGGCGTGTCGATCATGTTGAGCGCGAAGGTCTCGCCGCCCGTCTCCCACGGCATCCGCACGGCCTGGCTCTTGATCGTGATGCCGCGCTCGCGCTCGATGTCCATGCGGTCGAGGTACTGCGCGCGCATGTCGCGGTCGGCGACGACTCCCGTGATCTGAAGCATGCGGTCAGCCAGGGTCGACTTGCCGTGATCGATGTGGGCGATGATGCAGAAGTTGCGGAGCTGCTCGGGGGCAGTCGCGGCGGGCTGAGGAGGCGTAGCGGCGCGGGGAGACATGTCCGCTCGATTCTACGCAGTCTCCGCCACCCGATCTGGGGTGCATCAAACACGACGTTCCGGCGACACGCCAGCTCTTCCAGGACCCGCACCCGCCGGTCCGCGCTCGCGCCTACCCGCCCGCGAACGGGCGGGGACGACGTCACGGAGGCGAAGTTAGGCTGAGGGAATGACGGTGCAGGTGGTCCTCGTCCACGGGATCCGCACGTCAGCGACGATGTGGCGGGCGCAGATCGCGCATCTCGCCGAACGCGGCATCGACGCGCACGCGCTCGACCTGCCCGGACACGGGACCCGGATGGGCGAAGACTTCACGATCGACGGCGCGTTCGAGACGATCGACGCCGCGGTGCGCGAGGCGGCCCGCCGCGGCCCTGTCGTGCTCGCGGCCCACTCGATGGGCGGGCTCGTCAGCTGCGAGTACGTCGGCGCACCGGAGGCCCCGCCCGTCGCGGCGTTCGTCGCGGCATCCTGCACCGCCGTTCCCCGCGGACCAGGTCTCGCCACCTACCGGGCACTCGCGCGGCGTTTCGACAGCCTGCCGGATCGAGGCATGCGCCTCACGGAGATGGTGCTCGCCCGGACCCTCCCGGAGGAGACGCGCGACGACTTCGGCGCCGGCGGGTACGCCTTCGACGCACAGGACATCGCGCTCCGCTCGCTGTCGGTGCTCGACCTCACCCGCGCCCTCCGCCGAATCTCGGTGCCCACGTGGTTCATCAACGGGCAGTTCGACCAGCTCCGCGTCAACGAACGCCTGTTCCGCCGGCTCGTTCCGCACGCCGAGCTGATCGTCGTCCCGCGCACGAGCCACCTGGTCACCGCGATGCGGCCACGGGTCTTCAACGCGCTCCTCGATCTCGCGATCGCGACGGTCTCGCCCGGAGCGGATCAGCCCGAGCGGACCTGCTAGACTCTTTGATTGGCTTGCGTGTGGGTTTCCCACCCTCACGACCGCTGCGCGACAGCCCTCTCTTGTCGCCGGCACTTCCACAGGCAGACACCTCGACCGAAAGACCCACACGTGGCAAACATCAAGTCGCAGATCAAGCGCAACAAGACCAACGAGAAGGCGCGCGAGCGCAACAAGGCCGTCAAGAGCGAGCTGCGCACCGCCGTGCGCCGCACCCGCCAGGCCGTCGCCTCGGGCGACAAGGCCACGGCCGAGGCCGCTCTGGCGAAGGCGACGAAGAAGCTCGACAAGGCCGTCAGCAAGGGCGTCATCCACAGCAACCAGGCCGCCAACCGCAAGTCGGCGATCGCCAAGCAGGTCGCGTCGCTCTGACCCGCCTGCACACGAGAAAGGCCCGCTCCCGTTTCGGAGCGGGCCTTTTTCGTGGCCGCGGGCCGACCGGGCCCCCTCGTCGCCGCGGCGACTCAGGACCCGAAGGGCGAGCGCGTCGCCACCACCGTCACAAGCCTCTCGAGAGCGAACACCGGGTCTCGGGACGCGCCCTTGACCTCCGCGTCGGCACGCGCAGCCGCCTGGATCGCCAGGCCCAGCTGAGCCTCGGTCCAGCCGACGAGGTCGCGGCGGGCACGATCGACCTGCCAGTCCTTCATGCCGAGCCGTGCGGCCAGGGATGCCGATCCCTCACGCACGCCGACGACGCGTGCCATCGTGCGCAGCTTCATCGCGAAGGCCGCGACCATCGGCACGGGATCCGCGCCGGATGCCAGGGCGTGCCGCAGTGCGATGAGCGCTTCGCCGTAGCGCCCGGCGATCGCGGTGTCGGCCACGACGAAGGACGACGTCTCGACGCGACCGCCGTAGTAACGCTGGACGACGGCCTCCGTGATATCGCCCTCGACATCGGCGATGAGCTGCTGGCAGGCCGCCGCGAGCTCGGTGAGGTCGTCGGCGAAGGCGGAGGTGAGCGCTCGGAGGGCCGCGGGGGCGATGCGGCGCTTCGCCGCCTGGAACTCCCCGGCTGCGAAGTCGTACCGATCGGAGTCGCGCTTGACGGCGGCGCACGCGATCTCCACTCCCCCACCCGTTCCCGATCGAATCGCATCGAGCAGCTTCTTGCCGCGCACGCTCGCACCGGTGTGCCGGAGCACGACCGTCGCCCCCTCCTGGGGATGCGAGAGGTAGGAGATCGCCTCCGCGAGGAACTCGTCTGTGCACTTCTCGACCCCCGCCACCCGCACGAGCCGCGGCTCGCCGAAGAGGGAGGGCGACGTGACCGAGAGCAGCGTGCCCGGCGCGTAGGCGTCTGCGCGCACGTCGGACACCTCGAGCGAGGGGTCCTCCGCCCGGAGGTAGTCGCGCAGCCCCGCGATCGCCCGCTCGGCGCACACCTCTTCCGGGCCGGAGACGAGCACGATCGGCGCGGGCTGCGGGGACCGCCACGGCAGCTGGGGGATCTTCGAGGCCGGTCGGGCGCCTGCGGGTCGACGGGTGCGCGTGGCCATGGCTCCAGCCTATTCATCCCCGCCGACCCCGACGTGCTCCCGCCACACCCGCACCCCGTCCGCCTCGACATCCACGAGCACGAGCCCGTCCGCGTCGCTGCGCGCGACTGTCGTTCCCGTCGCCGCCAGGATGTCGAGGATCTCCTGCCGCGGGTGCCCGTAGTCGTTGTCGGCACCGACGCCGACCAGCCCGAGCGTCGCGCCCGCGCGCTCGTAGAGGCTCGGCTGCTGGTCGGCGCTGCCGTGATGGGCGACCTTGACGATGTCGTACGCCCCGCGCAACGACGGCTCGAGGGCGCGCTGCGGCTCGGCCGACAGATCCCCGAGATAGAGCCCGCGAGGCATCCCCTCGCCGTCGCGCTCGACCTCGATCACGACGCTCGTGTCGTTCCCGGGGTCGAACCGGGTGCGGCCGGCCTCGGGCCACAGCACATGCCAGGATGCCGCGCCGAGCGCTCCCCGCGCCCCCTTGCGTCCCTCCTGCAGCGTCGCACCCCGGGCGGCCAGACGGGCGAGGAGGCGGCGTTCGTCGTCCTCCGACGCGGGAGCGTGCAGGACGTGGGTCGCCGCGCCGACCTCGACCGCATCGACAGCGCCGACATGATCGAGGTCGAAGTGGGTGAGCACGAGGAGGTCGATGCGCCCGACGCCCAGCCGGTCCAGGCAGCCGCGGAGCGCCGACGGATCGGGGCCCGTGTCGATGAGGGCGATCCGATCCGAGGAGCGCAGGAGCACGGCGTCTCCCTGCCCGACATCGCACTGGGCGACGCTCCAGTCCTCCGGCACCGTCAGAGGAGCGAGGGGCCGGGCGAGCAGCACCCAGCCCGCCGTCGTACCGACGAGGATCGCCGTCGCGATCCCGGCGAGAGCGCGCATGCGCGGTGCGCGCCGGGGGGTCGGCCCGATCGCGACGACGATCGTCACCCCGATCGCGGCGAGCAGGATCATCCCCGCCGCGCCGAGCGGCCACGGGGCGCGGGCACCGGGCAGGGTAGAGAAGACCTCGGCGGCCGCCGCGATCCACGCCGACGGCACCCAGGCGACCCACGCCAGGGCGACGGCCAAGGGCGGAACGGGCTGCGCGAGACATGCCAGGAGCCCGACGATCGTCGCGAGGGGCGCCGCGGGGCCCGCCAACAGGTTCGCCGGTACGCCGTAGATCGGAACGACCGGGTCGACCAGCAGCACGAGGGGCCCGCAGACGAGCTGCGCCGACAGCGGTATGGCGAGCGCGGCGGCGAGGGGCCGCGGCATCCACCTGGCGAGTCCGCGGGTGAGCGGGGCCGCGAGCAGAAGGAGACTGGCGGTGGCGGCGGCCGAGAGGGCGAATCCGAGGGATGCAGCCAGCCAGGGATCGAGGACGAGGATGACCACCACGGCGAGCACGAGCGCCCGCAGCCCCGCCGCCGGACGCCCCCACGCGAGCGCGATGAGGGCGATCGCCGCCATCGTCGCGGCACGCACGACGCTCGGCTCGGGCGTGACCAGCGCGACGAAGCCCGCCAGGGCGAATCCCGCGGCGGACAGCCGCAGCGCGCGGGGAGCCCGCAGCGCTCGAGCAGCTCCGTAGACCAGTGCGACGACGATGGCGCAGTTGGCCCCCGAGACGGCCGTCAGATGCGTCAGGGACGCTCCCTGCATCTGATCGCGCAGCGACGGATCGACGCCCGCCGTGTCGCCGATGGCGAGGCCCGGCAGGAGCCCTCCTCCGGGACCGGGCAGGGCCGTGGCCACCTCGCGGAGGCCCGCGCGCAGGTCGGCCGTCGTCCCCAGAAGCCCGCCGGGAGTCTCACGGAGCTCGACCTCGTCGGCGAAGACGATGACGACCGCCCGCTCCCCCGGCCCCGCCGGGATCGCCCGCCCGCGGACATCGACGACCGCGCCCCACCCCGCGACCGCATCGGAGTGCTCGCCCGAATCCGCACCAGCGATGACACGCACCGCGAGGGGGGCCGAGATCGCGCGATCGCCGACACGGAGTCGCGACACGCGAGCGTCGAACCGGGTACCGCCGTGCTCGGTCGGCTCGACCTTCGTCGTGACGGTCGCGCGCAGCTCCACGGCTCTGCCGCTGCCGTTCACGAGCTCCTGCGCCGCCCCCCGCACCCCTTTCCCGATGGCCACGGATGCCCCCGCGGCTCCGGCGGGGGCCAGGGCCAGCGCGGCGACCAGCAGCACGACGCCCGCCGGTGCGCGCGATCTCGACGACGACCACCACGCTCCGGCCAGCGCGAGCACCGCACCGGGCAGGCACGCCGCGGCGAGCACCGCCCCGGCATCCTCGACGTGAATCGCGAGGGAGGCGGCCGCCCACACCGCCCCCGTCACCGCGATCGCAGACCAGACGGCGGCGCGATCCGGCGCCGTCACAGCACGACCAGCGGGCGGATCGCCTCGAGCATCTTCTCCCCGATGCCCGGGACGGAGAGGAGGTCATCGACGCTCGTGAAGGGCCCGTTCGCCTCCCGCCACTCGATGATGCGCTGGGCGATCGCCGGCCCGACACGGGGAAGCGTGTCGAGGTCGGCGAGCGTGCCGGAGTTCAGGCTCACCCGCCCATCGCCGGGAACCGCGGCCCCACCCTCCGCCGTCGCTCCGGGCGTCGGGACGACGACCTGTTCACCGTCCGCGAGCACGCGCGCCAGATTCACCGCACCGCGGTCGGCCTCCTCTGTGAATCCGGATGCCGCGGCGACCGCATCGAAGACGCGCGAGTCCGCGGGGAGCCGGTAGAGCCCGGGCGCACGCACCGCTCCCGACACGTGCACGTACACCGACGCCGCCGTCGCCTGCTCGGCCGGTTCCGGCGTCGACAGCGGCAGCACCTCGCCCGGGTCGCCGGCCGAGCGCACGACGGTGACCCCGACCGTCACCGCGAGCGCGAGAAGGATGACGAGCGCGATCGCCCCGACGCCCGTGCGCCATCGGCGCGGCGCACGCTCGTAGGCGTCGAGCGGCGCGGACGGGGGCGAGGGCACCGCCCCACGCTACGAATCCGCGCACGCGGCACTCTCCCCCGGATGCCCCATCGGGGATCCCCCGCCGCGTGCCCCGTCGGGGAGGAGCCTCAGGCCGCCGGTCGCGTGGAGATCGAGACGACCTTCGGCGCCCGCACGATCACCTTCACGATCTCGCGCTCTCCCACCGACCGCACGACGCGGGCATCGCCGCGCGCGAGCTCCTCCAGTTCACCGGCGCCGATCCGCGCGGGCACCTCGATCGTGGCCCGGACCTTGCCGTCCACCTGCACGACCGCGGTGACCGACTCGTCCACGAGCAGCGTCGGGTCGGGCTGACGCCACGGCACCAGGCCGACGAACGGCGGGTATCCGAGCATCTCCCACATCTCCTCCGCGGTGTGGGGCGCGAAGAGGTCCAGGACCATGGCGATGACCTCGGCCGCCTCACGCACGGCGGGGTCGGACGCGCCGGCTCCCGTGTCGATGGCCTTGCGGGTGGCGTTGACCAGCTCCATGAGCCGCGCGATCACGACGTTGAACTTGGTCTGCTCCACCAGGCCCGGCGCATCCGCGAGCAGGCGGTGCGTGACGCGGCGCAGGGCGGGGTCGCCCTCGGCCCAGATCACACCGGTCTCGCTGTCGACGTCCTTCGCGATGCGCCACGCCCGAGCGAGGAACTTCTGCGCCCCCGTGGTCGAGACATCCTCCCACTCGATGTCATCCTCGACGGGGCCGGCGAACGCGATCGCGACGCGCACGGCGTCGGCGCCCGGCGACTGCATGCTCGCGGCGAACTCGACGAGGTTGCCCTTGCTCTTGGACATCTTCGAGCCGCCGAGCAGCACCATGCCCTGGTTGATGAGCGTGGAGAAGGGCTCGGTGAAATCCACCAGGCCCATGTCGAAGAGCACCTTGGTGATGAAACGCGCGTACAGCAGGTGCAGGATGGCGTGCTCCACGCCGCCGATGTAGGAGTCCACCGGCGCCCACCGGGACGCTTCCTGCGGCGAGAACGCCTCACCGGAGTCGCCCGGTGAGAGGAAGCGCAGGAAGTACCACGAGCTGTCGACGAACGTGTCCATCGTGTCGGGGTCGCGCCGTGCCGCCGCGCCGGTCTCGGGGTCCACGGTCTCGACCCAGGATGCCGCGGCCCCCAACGGAGACGTGCCCTTCGGCGTGAGGTCGAGGCCCTCCACGCTCGGCAGCCGCACCGGCAGCTGGTCGTCGGGGACGGGCACGATCCTGCCGTCTTCCGTGTGGAGCATGGGGATCGGCGTCCCCCAGAAGCGCTGCCTCGAGATGAGCCAGTCGCGCAGGCGGTACGACTTGGACGCACGGCCCGTGCCGGCGGCCTCCAGCTGCTCGATCATCCGCGCGATCGCGGTGCGCTTGGACAGTCCGTCGAGCGACCCCGAATTGATCATGCGACCCTCGCCGGTGAGCGCGACGCCGGTGCGCGCCGGGTCGATGCTGTCGAGGCTCTCGCCCTCGGGCTCGATCGGCTCGCCGTCGTCGTCGAGCTCGATCACGGGGATGGCGCCCGTGATCGGTGCGGTCGTGTCGACGACGACCGTCACAGGCAGGTCGAACGCCCGAGCGAAGTCGAGGTCGCGCTGGTCATGTGCGGGAACGGCCATGACGGCGCCGTGTCCGTAGTCGGCCAGGACGTAGTCGGCGGCCCAGATGGGCAGGCGGGCGCCGTTGACCGGGTTGATCGCATAGCGCCCGAGGAACACACCCGTCTTCGGGCGGTCGGTGCTCTGGCGTTCGATGTCGGTGGAGCGACGCACGTTCTCGAGATACTCGCCGAAGCGCGCCTGCACCTCGGCATCCGCCCCTGCCGCCAGTTCGGCGGCGAGGTCGGAGTCGGGCGCGACGACGAAGAAGGTCGCGCCGTGCAACGTGTCGGGGCGCGTCGAGAAGACCGTGACCTTCTCGGGGTGGCCCTCGATCTCGAAATCGATGTCGGCGCCCACGGAGCGCCCGATCCAGTTGCGCTGCATCTGGATGACCTTCTGCGGCCAGAAGCCCTCGAGCTGGTTGAGGTCGTCGAGCAGGCGGTCGGCGTAGTCGGTGATCCGGAGATACCACTGCGTGAGCTTCTTCTTCACGACCTCGTGGCCGCAGCGCTCGCACCGGCCGTCGACGACCTGCTCGTTCGCCAGCACGGTCTGGTCGTGGGGGCACCAGTTGACCGGGCTCTCCTTGCGGTACGCCAGTCCCCGCTCGTGCAGGCGCAGGAACAGCCACTGGTTCCAGTGGTAGTACTCGGGATCGCTCGTGTGGAGCACCCGGCTCCAGTCGTACGACGTGCCGAACGCCTTCAGGCTGGTCTTCTGCTGCTCGATGTTGGAGTACGTCCACTCGCGAGGATCGGCGCCGCGCTGGATCGCCGCGTTCTCCGCCGGCAGACCGAACGAGTCCCACCCGATCGGGTTGAGCACGTTGTAGCCGCGGTGGCGCCAGAAGCGCGCGACGACGTCGACGTACGCGTAGTTCTCGGCGTGCCCCATGTGCATGTCGCCCGACGGGTAGGGGAACATGCCGAGCACGTACTTGCGCGGACGGCGATCCTCGTCCCCGCCCGCGCGGAACGGGTCGTGTTCGGCCCAGACCGCCTGCCACTTCGCCTGGATCGAGGCGGCGTCGTACACCTGCTCGTCGGCGGGCGCGCTGTCGGAGGAAGCCATGTGGGACACGGAAAGGCCAATCGTGGGGGGTGCGGGTGTGCGCGAGGCGCTCTTTCCAGATTACCGTCCGCGACGGCTCACCATCCCGACGGCAGCCTCGCCCCCAGCGCGCGCAGCGGTGCGGACGCCTTGATGCCCACCTCGCGCACCTCATCGGCCGTGACGGAGGACCATGTGATGCCGCCGCCGGCACCCACCACGGCGGCCTCGCCGCGCAGCACGATGGAGCGGATGACCATCGCCAGATCGGCGCCGCCGTCGTCCCCGATCCAGCCGAAGCACCCGGCGTACACACCGCGCGGGGCTCCTTCGAGACGGTGCAGGATCCCCATCGCGGAGAGCTTGGGCGCGCCCGTCATGCTGCCGGCGGGGAACGCGAAGCGCAGCAGGTCCCTCATCCTCACCCCGGGCCGCAGCCGCCCGGACACGGTGCTGACGAGCTGGTGCACGTGCGGGTAGCTCTCCACCGCCAGGAGCGCGTCCACGCGCACGGTTCCCGGTTCGCACACGCGGGCGAGGTCGTTGCGCATGAGGTCGACGATCATCACGTTCTCGGCGCGCTCCTTCTCGCTCGCGACGAGATCGGCCGCCAGCGCGGCATCCGTCGCCGCATCCGCCGCGCGCGGCCGCGTGCCCTTGATGGGGCGCGTGCGCACGATCCCGTCGCCGACGGCGAGGAACTCCTCCGGGCTCGCGCTCAGCAGGGCCGTGTCCCCGATGCGCACGAAGGCGCCGTGGTGGGCGGGACTCCCCGCGCGCAGCCGAGCGTAGACGGTGGCGGCATCCGCCGCGGGCGCCTCGAATCGCGTCGTGAGGCACAGCTGGTAGGCGTCGCCCTCGCGGATCGCGTCGCGGCAGCGCTCGATCATGACCGCATAGTCCTCGGCCGTGTGGCGCGCGCGGGCCTCGGTCGATCCGGTGGGCGCCGGCGGCTCGGGCGCCGGGGATGCCGCGGCATCCGTCATCCGCGCGTGCCACTCCGGTGCGTCGGATGCCGGGGCGACGGCCCACGCGCGGCCCGTCGCGTGTTCGACGGCCACCCAGCGGCGCACGCGCATCCATCGGTCGTCAGCGGGGCCCGCCGCCGGAGCTCCCATGCCGTGAGCGCCGGATTCGTAGGAGAACCAGCCGATCCACCCGCCGCGGAAGCGGCCGGGCACGGCCCGCCCGGCATCCCCGCCGTCGTCGCTCCCCCCGAGGGCGACATCGTGCACCGCCTCGGCCGGCACGGCGTCGCCGACGCCGACGTAGCTGAAGCCTTCTCGGGCGTTCGTCCCCGAGTCGAGCCAGAACACGTCGGGATGCCGCGGCTCGATGGCCGCGAAGATGCGCGCCGGGTCGGCGCCCGCGGGCAGCGACACGGCGACGATGTCGTGGGGCATGACTCCCAGGCTACGGTGCCGCGCCGGGCCCTAGGCTCAAGGGGTGAACGACTTCCTGTCGACGGTGCTCGATCTCGTTCAGGGCGTGGACCCGGTGCTGCGGACCCTGATCGCCGGCGTCGCGATCATGCTGGAGACCAGCGTTCTCGTGGGACTCGTGGTGCCCGGCGACACGATCGTCATCGTCGCCTCGACGGCCGTCTCGACGCCGTTCGAAGGCATCCTGCTCGGCCTAGCGGTCGTGGTCGGTGCGCTCGTGGGCGAGAGCATCGGCTTCTGGCTGGGACGGTGGCTCGGACCGAAGATCCGGCTCTCGCGGGCGGGCCGGCGCATCGGCGAGGCCAACTGGGCGAAGTCGGAGCGCTACCTGCGGCGCCGCGGCGGCCCGGCGATCTTCCTCTCCCGGTTCCTTCCGGTGCTGCACTCGCTCGTGCCGCTCACGGTCGGCATGAGCGGATACCCCTACCGCAGGTTCCTCGCGTGGACGGCGCCGGCGTGCATCCTGTGGGCGGCGCTCTACATCTCCGTGGCGGCGGCCGCGGCGGGCACGTATCGCGAGCTCGCCGACACCGTCCACACCGCGGGCTACGTCTTCGTCGGCGTCATCGTCGTCTTCCTGTTCCTGGCCTACATCGGCAAGAAGGTCATCGAGCGGGTGGAGCGCCGCCACTTCCACGACGAAGGCCCGGACGGCGCCGAACCGGCCGACGTGGAAGACTGAGGACGATGCCCACGTCGACCCAGCCCCCGGCCGAACCGCGGAAGATCCTCTGGCTCGCGCGCCTCGAGCGCCGATTCCACGCCTGGCGGGAACGCCGGGCGCGGCGTCGCGGCATGCGGCCGACCGTCGCGGCGTTCCCCGGCTACGGCGGCGACGGCTGGATCCGCGTCGTCGGACGGGTGCTCATCGTCCGGCCGCCTCGGCGCACGGAGAACGGCGAGCTCGCGAGCGTGCGCGGCTGGCGCAGCTTCCTCGGCATCCCCGTCGGCAACGCCCGTGTCACGGTCACCGTGGCGGGCCGCCGGCACGAGGTCGTCGCCGATCGAGGGGGCGTCGTGGATGCCGTGATCGACGCATCGCTCGAGCCGGGGTGGCAGCCGGTGTCCTTCTCGGTCGAGGGGTGCGAACCGGTCGAGGCGAGGATCTTCGTCGTCGCGCCGGATGTCGAGGTGGGGGTGCTCTCGGACGTCGACGACACCGTCATGGTCACGGCGCTCCCCCGACCCCTGCTCGCCGCCTGGAACTCCTTCGTCGTCGACGAGCACGCGCGTCTGCCCGTGCCCGGCATGGCGGTGCTCCTCGAGCGCCTCGTGCGCAGCCACCCCGGCGCGCCGATGATCTACCTGTCAACGGGGGCGTGGAACATCGCCCCCACCCTGACCCGCTTCCTCACCCGACACCTGTTCCCGCCGGGGGCGATGCTGCTGACGGATTGGGGTCCGACGCACGAGCGCTGGTTCAGGAGCGGGCGCGATCACAAGGCGGAGAACCTCCGCCGCCTCGCCGCGGAGTTCCCGAACATCACGTGGATCCTGATCGGCGACGACGGACAGCACGACGACGAGATCTACACGCAGTTCACGCGTGATCACCCCGACCGCGTCGCCGGCGTCGCCATCCGCAGGCTGTCCACCGCCGAGGCCGTGCTGGCCGGAGGCCGCACCGTCGTGGACGATCACTCCGGCGCCGCTCCGTGGGTATCGGCGTCGGATGGTGCGGGGCTTCTCGAACGCCTCGACGAGGCGGGTCTCGTCGGCCCCGGCGGCTCCGCCGACGCACCGCGACGCTGACCGCCCCGGCCCCGGCCCGCGCCGATGTCGGCACGCCCGCGTAGGGTGGCGTGCATGTGCGGACGTTTCGTCGTGGCCCGGCCATCGACAGAGCTCGTGGACTTCCTCGACGTCGACACGATCGGCGAGGATCTCCCCGCCCCGTCGTTCAACGTCGCCCCCACCGATCGCGCCGCGATCGTGCTCGACTCGATCAAGACCGAGCCGCCGACCCGGCGCCTCGAAGCGGCGCGGTGGGGACTCGTCCCCGGCTGGGCGAAGGATCCCTCCGTCGGTTCCCGCGCCTTCAACGCGCGGGCCGAAGATGCCGAGCACAAGCCGATGTTCCGCGCGGCGCTCGAGAAGCGCCGCGCCATCGTCCCGACCTCGGGGTATTACGAGTGGCAGACGACGCCGGATGGCAAGACCCCCCACTTCGTCCACCCCGCCGACGACGCACCGCTGCTGCTGGCGGGTCTCTACGAGTGGTGGCGCGATCCCGCGCGCCCCGACGACGACCCCGCCCGCTGGATGCTGAGCTTCACCGTCCTCACGCGGGACGCCGTCGGCTCCCTCGGCTCGATCCACGATCGCATGCCGCTCTTCCTCGATCTCGACCACGCCGAGGCGTGGCTCGACCCCACGGTCGCCAACGTGGGCGATGTGCTGGATGCCGCGATCGACGCGGCGCCGAGCGTCGCGGCCGAGCTCGAGGCTCGCGTGGTCGGCCGAGCCGTGGGCAACGTGCGCAACAACGACCCCTCCCTGATCGAGCCGGCCGCCTGAGCCCCGCGCATCCTCGAGGGGTGCCCGAGACGACGACCGTCCGAGCGCCGACGCGCGCTCAGCCCACGGGCGCGCACTCGCCGCAGGGCACCGCACCGGACGAGCCGCCCCGGGCCAGACGCAGCGCGGTCACGCGCGTCGCCGCCTCCTGCAGGCGCTCGGGCGCGATCCGCCCCGACTCTGTGGCCTGCACGATCCCGTCGACGACGGCCGTCACCCGCCCCGGTGTCGTATAGGCGACGCCCAGAACCAGGTCGTTGCCCGCGACGACCGCCGCGATCGCGTTCTCGACGGGGTCGGAGTACGCGGGGATGCCGGATGCCTCGAGCATCGCCATGTCGTCGGTGACCGCGACCCCCGTGAAGCCGAGCTCGTCGCGCAGGATGTCGTGCCACGCGGCGGAGAGCGACGCCGGAGCGGCATCCACCGCGGTGTAGGCCAGGTGCCCGAACATCACCAGCTCCGCGCCCGCGGCGACGCCCTCGCGGAACGGCACCGCCTCGCCCGACCTCCAGGCCTCGAGGCTCATGTCGGTGGCGGGGATGACGCGGTGCGAGTCGCCCGGCGTCGCGCCGTGGCCCGGGAAGTGCTTGAGCGTCGAGGCGGCGAAGGGGCTCTCACCCTCCACCGCGGCCGCGACGCGCTCGGCCGACCCTGCGGCATCCGTCCCGAGTGACCGGCGGTAGATGAACGATCCCGGGTCGTCGGTGTAGTCGGCGACGACTCCGAAGTTGACGCCGATGCCGACGCGGCCCAGCAGCGATCCGCGGGCGGCGAAGGCGTCGAGTGCCGCCTCGGCGTCCGTCCGCTTGAGTGTCGTGGAGGCGGGGAAATCGTCCCATCGCAGGCGGCGCACATCACCGCCCTCCTGATCCACCGCGATGAGCGGAGGCAGGGCGGCGTCCAGGGTGAGCGCGTCCGTGAGGTCGCGCACGGCCGCCTCGTCGCCACCGATGTTCGCGCCCATGAGGATGAACCCGGCGATGCCCGTCTGCGCGACGAAGTCCGCCGCGGCGCCCGGGTCGGTCGTGGGGGTGTGCGCCATGACGATCGCGGCGGCACGCTCTCGGGTCGACATGGCCGCCACGAGAGCGGCCGCGGCATCCGATCGGTCCTGCGCCGCCGCAGGCTCGACACGGATCGGCGGTGCCTCCTCGCCCTGTGCCGTCGGCACGGGCGGAGGGGCGGCGGCCGCGGGGGCCGCGACCGCCAACGGCACGGCGATCGCGGCGAGGACGGCTGCCCGCCCCAGGTTTCGGGGCACCCACCGCGGGGCCGTCGTCACGTCCGTTCCTCGATCTGGGGCCGGGCCGCCGCGATCTGCTCCTCGAGCGTCAACGGGGCGTGCGTGACGATGTCGTGCACGAAACCCAGTTTGCGCCTCACCCTCGCGACGAGGTCGAACGGGTACAGGTCCCCGAAGCCCATGGACCGGTTGATGCGGTTGGGGACAGCGCGGGGTGGAGCTCACCTGCACACCGTACCCGTCGGCTCGTGCCCGCGCTCAGCGAGCGCTGCGCACCATGCCTCCCGGAACCGCTCCGCCGAAGAGCTGCTCCACCGTCACGAGCGTGAACCCGCGGTCGAGAAGGCCGTCGAGGATGCCGGGGAGCACGCGCGCCGTGACCGCCTGGATGTCGTGCATGAGGACGATCGATCCGGGCCGCGGGGCCGACACCGTGTACTGCGCCAGCGTCGCGTCCTCCGCACCCTCCCAGTCGCGCGTGTCGATGCTCCACATGATCGCGGGCTGCCCCGCGACCCGCAGCACGCGCTGGTCGACATCGCCGTACGGCGGCCGGAAGGTCGACACCGGCTGCCCCGACAGCTGGCGCAGCAGCGCGGCCGTGTCGGCGAGCTGCTCACCGATCCCCGCGTCATCCAGCATCGGCAGCCGAGGGTGGTTCCAGGTGTGATTTCCGACCTGGTGGCCCTCCGCAGCGACGCGGCGCACGAGGTCCGGGTGCCGCGCGGCGTTCTGGCCGAGCATGTAGAAGGTGGCGGCCATACCTCGTTCCCGCAGTGCGTCGAGGATTCCCCCCGTGAGGCCGCCCGGTCCGTCGTCGAGCGTCATCGCCATGCAGGGCACGAGGTCGCACGGCACCCGCTCGAAGCCCGCACCCCGGGATCCGGCGCCGACGAAGGGCCCGGCATCGGCCAGCAGCCGACGTCCGAAGGGGGTGAGGAGCGGCGTGTAGATCTCCGCGGGAAGCGCCACCGAGACGGGGTGATCGGCATCGGGCACCCGCCACCGCGCGAGGCCCTCCAGCTCCCGCGCGCTGAAGCCCGACGGCAACGGCAGCACGAGCTCGCGGTCGGCAACCACCGCATCGGCAACGGCCCGGCGCAGCAGGGCCCGCTGCGCCTCGTCCGGCGCGGTCACCGGCGCCGTGCTCAGCGAGCCCGCCTGTCGGCGGAGCATCCCGACGACATCGATCCAGAGCCCGGCGGCATCACCCAGGATCTCCGACCCGTCGACGACGTCTCCGCTCGCGACGTCGGCGTAGAGCGTCGTCGTCGTGTCGGAGGTCACGACACCGCCCACGCCCGTGACGATGCGCACGCTCTGACCCCACAGGGTCCCCGCGGCGTGCACGATCTCGCAGACCACGACGGTGCGCGGGGCGTCCCCCGCACCGAGCACCGCCCCGGCCGCCCGCGTCGAGGCTCCCGCCTCGCAGCCGCGGCTCGCGAAGCCCGCGCCCGGGTCCTGCGCCTGCGGCCGGTATGCCTGCCCCGACAGAGAGGACTGCGCCTCGATGGCGCGCCGGACGATCTCCTCGATCGCCTCGTTCACGGCGTGGCCGCCGGGCAGGGCCGCCCATCGCGCGTCGATTCCCGTCGCGTCGTTGCGGATTCGCTGGCCGATCGCGGCGGCCTCCCCCGCTGCCGGGGGCGACGTAGACCCGGCCGGCAGCGCCTCGACGAGCCGTCCGGACTCCGGCCACGCCTGCGGCTGCCACTGCGGGTCGGGCTCCGGTGCGCACGCCGTCAGCACGAGCGCCGCAGCGGCGAACGCGGCGAGAGCGCGACGGCGTGCCCCGATCATGTGGCGGCCCCGATCCCCGCGACCAGCATCGCGACCTCCGCGCGGTAGCCCTCCGTCTCATCGGCGACGACGACGACTCGGCTCCCGCCCGCCGTCACGACACCGGCGATCCCCGAGCCGTCCGCCGTTTCGGCGTGCACGAAGATGCCGCCCGCCGCGGTCGTCTCCGTGCTCACGGGCCCGTGCCCTGCCGCGGTCTCGGCGAGGAGGGCCTCCGGATCGCCCGGATCCGTGAGCCGTAGCTCGACGTGCAGGACTCCGTCGGGCGACCACAACTCGAGGCGAGAGGCGTCGGTCGGCACGGGGCGCAGTGCCCAGCCCGAGGGGACCCGCGCACCGACCCGATGATCCCCAGCGGAGAGCTCGACCGTGCGGGGCTCCTCCGAGACGGTTGTCAGCGACGCCGCCCACACCTGGGGAACGACGACGACGCACGCCACGCCGACGATCCCGGTCAGCACCACCACGAGCACGACGACGCCGAGCACACGACGGCGACTCTCGGTCAACACATCGAGATTGTGGCAGGAACCGGCATCCGCCCCCGTGCTGAACTCGCCGTATGCGTCGACGTGGCCGCTCAGGGCTGTAGGCGGTGCAGCTCCCACGTCTGCTCGCCGGCACCGCGCCGGTAGACGATCCGGTCGTGCAGCCGCGAGCGGCGGCCCTGCCAGAACTCCGCCTCGTCGACGACGAGCCGGTAGCCGCCCCAGAAGTCGGGCCGGGGCACCCGCTCTTCGTGCTGCCACCGCGCGGCCTCGCGCGCGAAGGCGGCCTCGAGTTCGGCCCGGCTGCCGATCTCCTCGGACTGATGCGACGCCCGGGCGGCGATCTGCGATGCCCGGGGGCGCGCGGCGAAGTACGCGTCGGATGCTGCGTCGTCCACGAGCTCGACGCGGCCCGCCACGATCACCTGGCGCTGCAGCGCGTACCAGGGGAAGAGGGCCGATGCCGCGGCCCGGTGCGCGAGCGCCCGGCCCTTCCGGGACTGGCGATTCGTATAGAAGAGAAGACCCGACTCGTCGATGCCGCGCAGCAGCACGGTTCGCGAGGAGGGTTGCTCGCCCGGATCTATCGTGCTGATCACCATCGCGTTGGGCTCCACGAGGCCCGCGTCGGAGGCGCGCTCGAGCCACTGAGCCAACTGTGCGAGCGGTTCGGGCGCGAAGTCGGCCTCGTCGAGGGCGTCGAGTTCGTACTCGGCGCGGTGCGAGAGCGGGTCCATGGTGCCTCCGGAGGGACGCGATCGGTACAGCCACCCATTTCACCGCACGAATGGGGAAGCAGGACCGGATGCACGCATCGAGGTCGCCGTCCGCGAGTGCGCGCACCCGGCCGCGTGGCGCCGGTTCACTCGTCGAGGGCTGCGACGAGCGCGTCCTCCACGGCCCGGCGCGGGAGGCCCGGGTTCTCGTGCCCCAGCGTGCCGAAGGTGACCGGGTCCCAATCCAGCCCCAGCGCCCTGTTGACGGCGACGAGGACCTGCACGAACCTGTCGACCGGACCGAGCGGGAGCATTCCGCTCAGCAGTCTGGCGCCGCGTACCGCGCGCTGCGACGTGCCGATCAGCTTCACGGCGCCTCGCGCATTGACGCTGAACTGGCCGGGACAGTACTCGCCCGGCACCTCGCCGAGCCGCGCGTCGACTCCGAGAGCACGTAGCGCCGCGACGAGCCGATCGCCGACGTCGCGGAAGAACAGCGCCTGATCCATCGGCCCCCCTGCTTCTCGCACGATCACGTCGAAGACAACGCAGGTCTCGTCGTATGCGACCGCCCGGCCGCCGGTGTGGCGGATGACGGGTACGAAGCCGTGAGCGATGCACGCCCGACGAGCATCCTCGAATCCGGGCATGCGGCTCTCGCGCCGACTCATCGCGACTATTCGCGGCGGTGTCGAGACGCGCACCACGCGACGGTGCGGGATCGTGCCCGCCGCGACCGCGCGCAGCAGCTCGAGCGAACGCTTCAGCTCGGCGTCGGCAGCCGCAACCAGCGTGCCGGGAAGCGTGCCGCCCGTCGACGGCGACTCACGGATCATCAGCGTGCCGGCGGGCGCCGGCGGACTGGAGCGCGTCATCCTTCGATGGTCGCGATCACGCCCCCCTGCGACACGGCCTGCTCTTCCGGGACGAGCAGAGAGATGACGCCGGATGCCGGGGCATACAGCTCCTGGTCGACCTTCTGCATCGCGACCTCGGCGATGAGGGCGCCCTCGGCGACCTCCTCGCCGTCACCGACGAACCACGTCGCGACGACGCCCAGGGCATTCGCGTCATCGGACATCGACGGGAATCGCACATCCGTCACCCCGTCACCGCCTCACGGATCGCCGCCTCGATGCGGGCGGGCGTGGGCAGCACCGCGTATTCGAGCTCCCGCGCGTACGGGATCGGGACGTCGGGCACCGCCACGCGCGACACGTGGCGCAGCAACGCAGGATCGCGTTCGGCGACGGAGGCGATCACCTCCCCCGTCATGCCGAACGACTCGTAGTCCTCGTCGACGACGACGAGTCGTCCCGTCTTCGACACCGACGCGACGATGGCCTCCCGGTCCAGCGGCACCAGGGAGCGGAGATCGATCACCTCGACGCTGATGCCCTCCCCCTCCAGCTTCTCGGCCACGTCGAGCGCGTGATGGACCGAGAGGGAAACGGTCACGACCGTGACATCGGTCCCCTCCCGCGCGACGCGGGCCTTGCCGATCGGCACCTCGTACGCCTCTTCGGGCACCGCGCCGATCGAGCGGGGGTTCTTCTTCATCCACCCGAGTCCCATGACCCCCTTGTGGAACATGAACACGACCGGGTCGTCGCTGCGGATGGCGGCGGTCATGAGCCCCTTCGCGTCGTAGGGCGTCGAAGGGACGACGACCTTCATTCCCGGCAGGTGCGCGAACGTGCCCCACAGGGTCTGGGAGTGCTGCGCGCCGTCGGAGTACCCGCCGCCGGTGGCCGTCATCAGCACCATCGGCACCTTCACGTTGCCGCCGGACTCGTAGTGGATCTTCGCCATGTGGTTGTAGATCTGGTCCATGCACACACCGAAGAAGTCGGCGAACATCAGCTCGACGACCGGCCGCATGCCCTCGACCGCCGCGCCGATTCCGAGGCCGATGAACGCCGTCTCGGAGATCGGCGTGTCGAGCACCCGCTCGGGGCCGAACTCGTCGATGAGCCCCGTCGTGGAGGAGAAGATGCCGCCGTACGGGCCGACGTCCTCGCCCATGACGAACACCGAGGGGTCGGCGCGCATCTGCTGTGCGATCGCCTCCTGAAGCGCCTTCGCCGTCGACAGCTTGCGGCTGCCGGGGGCGGGTTCGACCGCGACCGCCTTCGATGCGGCATCCGCTGTCGTGCTCATGAGCGTGCTCCTTCCGCGAACACGTAGTCCAGTGCGTGGGTGGGGTCGGGGATGGGCGAGGATTTCGCGTAGGCGACGGCGTCCTCGACCCTTTCGGAGGCGCTGGCGCGCATGACCGCGGCATCCGCCTCCTCGATGACACCGTCGGCGACGAGCTTCGCCACGTAGGTGGGGATCGGGTCGCGCCCGGGAACGCCCTCGATGTCGGCTCGGTACCCCTGCGCGTCTCCCTCGAAGTGACCCCACAGTCGAAGCGTGTGCACCTCGATGAGGGAGGGCCCCTCGCCGGCCCGCGCTCGCGCGACCGCCTCGCCCGCGGCACGGTAGACGCCCTCGACGTCGTTGTCTTCGACGCGGACGCCGGGGATGCCGTAGGCGGCCGCGCGGTCGGCGTTCGAGGCGACCGCGGTCGCGGCGGCGCGCGGCACCGAGATGCCCCAGTCGTTGTCCTCCACGACGAAGACGACCGGCAGGTTCCAGACCGCGGCGAGGTTGAGTGATTCGTGGAAGGCGCCCTGGTTCGCGGCCCCCTCGCCCGTCACCGCGACGGCGACGCGGTCGGTGCCCCGTCGCTGGAACGCGAACGCCTGGCCGAGAGCCGGCGGCAGCCCCTCGGCGATGATGCCCGAGCACGAGAAGTGCGTCGCCGGGTCGAACAGGTGCATGTGTCCGCCCCGGCCGCGCCCGAGACCGGTCTCCCGGCCGAAGATCTCCGCCGTCATCGCCCGGAGGTCCACGCCGTGCGCGATCGCGATGTGGTGCGGTCGATGCGTGCCGGTGAGCGCATCGTCGGGGGTGAGATGAGCGCAGACACCTGCGGCGACGGGCTCCTGGCCCGCAGACAGATGCATCTCGCCCGGCACCAGGCCGGCACCGATGTCGAACACCGGCGACTTGCCGGCGTGATACTCGCGCAGGATGGCCTCTTCGTATGTGCGGATGAGGAGCATCGTGTTCAGCAGCTCGCGACGCGTCGCGTCATCGAGCCGTGGGGATGGCGTCATTGCAACCCTCCTTGGTGGTGACAGCACTGTCGGGGCGGCGGGCGGGTATGCCGCCGTCGGGGCCACGATAGACAGGTCGGCCGGTCCGGCGACAGGTGCCGGATTTCAGATGGTGAAGTGGGAGCGTCCGTCCGCGGCATCCGTCATCCGCGGGCGGGTGATCAGCGCGCGAACTGTCCGAAACGGTCCGCCGCCAGGCGCATCGACAGCCGGTTCGCGATCCTGCGCAGACGGAGCGCGAGCGCGTCCGTGTCGATTCCCTCGGCGTGCGCCGGAATCGACACCGCGAGGGATGCCGTCACCACCGGTGTCTGCACCGGCACCGCGAGGCACATGTACCCGATCGCATACTCCTCCCGGTCGAGGACGACGGGCCCCGCCCGCTCCAGTTGCTCCAGCAGGAGCCGGCGGTCCCTGATCGTGTGGGGCGTCAGCTCGTCCAGCGGATGACGCGAGAGGTAGTCGCGCCGCTCATCCGGCGAGAGCTCGGCGAGGATCTGCTTGCCGAGCGCGGTCGCGTGAGCGCTTGAGTGCAGCCCCACCCACAGTTCGACCCGCGGGCTCGACTTGGCGTCGACGATGTCGATGAGGTGCACCTCGCCGTCGGCATAGCGGGAGAGATACGCCGTCGCGCCCAGGCCGTCCGCCACCTCGTGGAGCGACTCGCGCACCCGTGCAAGGAACACCCCCGAATCATCCCTGTCGCGCAGCCCGGGAAACTTGGCACCGAGCACGAGTCCGTCCGGCTCCGTCGCCAAGTAGCCTTCGCGGATCAGAGTGCGCACCAGGTTGTAGGTCGTTCCGAGCGTCAGCCCCGACGCATGGGCGAGCGTCTTCGCCGTCACCGGCCGGGAGGAGTTGGCCACGACGTCCACCAGCCGCAGGGCGCGCTGGACCGACGTGATCAGCGTTTCACCGGGTGCGTGCGGCTCTGAGGACATCGTCGACCTCCACGATGCCCCCCATGATACGGGGGTCCGGAGTGGTGGGACGAGGTCGGGATCGGCTGGCGAGCAGAGAACCGCGTCCGTCGTGTCAGTAGTGATCGCGAGCCTGCAGGATCACCACGTGGTCGTCGGTCACGTAGTAGACGAGTCGGTTCTTGTCGTCGATGCGCCGGGACCACGCGCCAGACAACACGTGGCGGAGCGGCTCGGGCTTGCCGATGCCGGCGAACGGGTCGCGGGCGATATCAGCGAGGAGCGCGTTGATGCGTTTGAGCGTCCTACGGTCCTGCGTCTGCCAGTACACGTAGTCCTCCCACCCGTTCCGGTCGAAGGAGAGGGCGCGCGTCACGCGTCGAGCAGATCGTGATTCTCGAACTCACCACGACGTGCACGCTCGATCGCACCGAGAAGTCGCTCGGCATTGGCGGGGTTGCGCAGCAGGTAGGCCGTTTCGGTGAGCGCGTCATAGTCGTCCTTCGAGAGGATGACCGCGTTGCCGCGCCGGGACACGACCTCCACCGCGATGTGATCATCATTGACCTGTTGGATGAGTCCGAACAGGCTCTTCCGAGCCTCGGACGCCGTTATAGCCGACACCGTCACGCCCCTCCCAAAAGTTGTACGAAAAACGGTACCACTCGCGCGAACTCGCCGCTGAGTATTTGGAGTCGTGAGCGCCACTGATTATTGCGGTTGAGCGCCACTCGATATTCACTCTCAGGGCCACCGGTATTGCCGGTGAGCGCCACCCCGGTCGGCGCGACGCTCACCGGCCCGGGTTCAGCCGGCCGCGGCGGCGGTGTGCTCCCGCATGTTGACGTCGCCGGTCTCGATCCAGAGGGTGTTGTGGACGATGCGGTCCATGATCGCGTCGGCGTGGACCCCTCCGCCGAGGCGCTGGTGCCAGTCCTTCTTCGCGTACTGGGTGCAGAACACCGTCGAGGTCGCGTCGTAACGGCGTTCGAGGAGCTCGAGCAGCATGGACCGGACGTCGTCGGTGGGCGGGTCGAGCAGCCATTCGTCGATCACGAGGAGCGTGAACGTGGAGTACTTCCGCAACCACTTCTCCCGACCGGCGGGCTTGTCTTTCGCCGCGGTCCAGGTCTCTTCGAGGTCGGGCATGCGGATGTAGTGCGCCCGGTAGCGGTGCTGACAGGCCTGCTTCGCCAACGCCGAGCCGAGGTAGGACTTCCCGGAGCCGGTGAAGCCTTGGAACACGACGTTCATGTGCCTCGTGATGAACTGGCAGGTCCCGAGCTGCGCGATCACACCCCGGTCCAGGCCGCGTTGTTCGAGCATGTCGACGCAGCGGAGGTCCGCGTTCGGGTAGCGCAGGCCCGCTCATCGGATGAGGCCTTCGACTTTGGAGTGGGTGAACGCGGCGTGGGCGTCGTCGACGGCGAGCTTGATCCTCTCCTCGAACACCAGCCCCATCGTGAGGCCCTCGTCCTGGATGTCGAGCGCGTCGACGAGGGCGGGGACGCCCATCTCCCGCAGCTTCCGCTTCGTCTCCGCATCGAGCCGGCTCATCGGGCGTCTCCTGCGTAGTAGTCGGCGCCGCGGACATACCCGGCCGGTTCCTCTGGGGCCGACGGTTCGAACCTCGGCTGGCGTCTGCCGGTCTGGTCCTGGTGGGACTCCAGGATCGGCCGCAGATGCGCATACCGCGGTGATCGGACGCGGGACTCGAGCGCGATGCCAGCGGCGGCTTCGACACGGGCGGCGGAGTAGCGTCGGGTCAACCTGAGCACTGCCAGCGCAGCCCCGAGCCCCTGCTCATCGACCGGGACGGACTCGAAGATCCGGTTCACGATCGTCGTGGTGTGCTCCCCGACCCGAGCGGCCCACTCCCGCGCCCGTTGCGGGTCCATCTGCTGGTAGCGGGGCCCATCGGGCAGATCGCTGTCATGCGTCCGGTACTCGTTGACCACCCCGGCCGGGGCGAGCAGATGACTGGTGAGCCGCTGATCCCCGGCGAACACCTCCAACATGGTGTCGGTGATGGGCAGGTCGACAGACCGACCGATGTTCTCGTAAGGGACGGAGTAGAAGTTCCGCTCGAACACCACATGCCCGTTCTTCTGAACCTTGCGGCCGTAGAGCCACTGCGAGATCTCGAACGGAACCTGCGGCAGCGGCCGCAGCAGCGGCTTCTCCTCACCCTCGAACACCGAAAGCCTCGACCCGGCACGTTTCTGAAACGGCTTCGCGTTGTAAGCGGCGACGCGTTCGTAGACCGCGGCCCGCAACTCCGGCAGCGTCGCGAACCGCTGGTTGCGCAGAGCCGCGATCACCACCGTCGCAACGTTCCCGACCGTGCCCTCGACACTCGGCTTGTCCTTCGGCTTCTTCACCCGTCCCGGCAGCACCGCCGCCGAATAGTGCGCCGCGAGCTCCCGATACGCGTCGTTCAGCACCACCTCGCCCTCGGCAGGGTGCTTGATCACACCCGCCTTCAGGTTGTCCGGAACGATCCGCGGGACGGACCCGCCGAACCAGTCGAACATCGCCGTGTTCGCGCGCAGCCAGGTGTCCTGCTTCATATCCAGCGTCGGCTCGACGAACGAGTAGCGGGAGAACGGCAGCGTCGCGACGAACAGGTAGACCCTCGTCGCCTGCCCGGTGACCGGGTCGCTGAGCTGCATAGTCTTGCCCGACCAGTCGACCTCGACCGTCTGCCCGGCCTTGTGACCGACCCGCGACGCCGCCCCGATCACCAGCACGTGACGCTGGTAGGTCTTGCAGAACCGGTCGTAGCCCATCGCCGTCTCGCCCTTGGCACGGCAGGCATCGACGTACTCGCCATGCAGCAGCTTCAACGTCACCCCGACCCTCGCGAGTTCCCGATGCACCTTGTCCCAGTCCGGCTGCGCGTGAACACTCTCGTGCTCACCACGCCCGGGGAACAGCCGCGCATACACGTCCGCCTCGTCGAGCTCCGCGACGTCGTCCCAGCCGACGCCCTCCCGGTCGGCGGCGTTGAGCACCGCCGACACCGAGTGCCGAGACATGCCCAGCGCCGCGATCTGCCGACCCGTGAGCCCCTCCGCGCGAAGCCTCAACACCAGCTTCGCCTTGATCCTGCGTACCATCCGAACTACTCCTTCTGCCGCGTGATCAGCCACGCGGCAGAAGGAGCCTAGGAAGGTGGCGCCGAACCCGAATACTCGGTGGCGCTCAACGACGCGAACGCGCCCACGAGCAGGTTGGCGCTCAACCGCAATACTCGTGGCGCTCAGAGAAGCGAATATTCAGCCGCCACAACCCGCAGCCTCAACGCCCTCAATGCCGACCTCACCGAGGCCGACGAGCTCATCCGGATCGCGCTCGACATCGCCCAGCACGCAGGCAACACCTACCGGCAAGCCCCCGAGCACATCCGCCGCATGCTCAACCAGCTCCTCTTCGACAAGCTCCTCGTCACTACCGACGACGACGGCAGGCACCACGTCGATGCGACCTACCAGACACCGTTCGACGTCATCTACGGCCCAGACAGCCGAGCGCTCGTCCACGAGGCACGACATGCACAGTCCACCGTCATCCCCGACGGCACGGGGCAAACGAAAGAGCCCGCCGAAACCGGCGGGCTCTCCCTGGACGTGCTGTCCGATAATCTCATTGCTCTTGTCGAGGGTTCGAGTAAGAGCATCATGGTGGACCTGAGGGTGTCTGAGTTCACGACATAGGCGACAGGTGATCGGCGACACGTGAGTCGCGTCATAGGCGACACTCGTGCATGTCGTCGAAGCATCGGGTCGTGGTGTTGAAGATCGTCGCCGGGGAGCTGTCGGTCACGGCAGCAGCGGCCGAGTACGGGATGTCTCGGCAGTACTTACACAAGCTCCTCGCCCGTTACCGCGACGAGGGTCTGGACGGGCTGAAGCCCCGATCCCGTGCCCCGTTGACCAGCCCGCAGGCGGTCACCGACCGGGTCCGTGACCGGATCGTGCAGCTGCGGGCCGCGCTGACCGCGGCCGGAACCGACGCTGGCCCGGTCACGATCGCCTGGCACCTGACCCAGGAAGGGCTACAGGCCCCGTCGACCTCCACCATCCGCCGCATCCTGCACACTGCCGGGCTGATCGCCCCCGAACCCCGCAAACGCCCCCGCTCCTCCTACATCCGGTTCGAAGCAGACAGGCCCAACGAGACCTGGCAATCCGACTTCACCCACTGGCGCCTGGCCGAGGGCACCGACGTCGAGATCCTGAACTGGCTCGACGACCACTCCCGCAAACTGCTCTCCTGCACCGTCCACCACCCCGTCACCGGCAAAACCGTCGTGGACACCTTCCTACACTGCGTCGACGAGTTCGGACCGCCCGCATCGACCCTCACCGACATTCAAGCTGGGTGGGCAGCACTCGAGCAGGTTCGTCGGCCGGCGGGCAGGATCGGTGTTGTCCGGCACCCGCCCGTCGTCGTTGCTTGACCGAGTGGAGCGCGTCGCGACTTCTTGCCTGTTGATCGCGTTGACGGGTGGGGCCACTGCCGGAGCTCGAGATGCCCTGTTAGGAACCCGGTGACCTCGCCACCGACGGTCGAGGATCCCTGTTAGCGAATGTCTGGTGCGGATCGACTCCCTCGCGCAGCACGGCCGCCGGTCACCGGATGAACAACGCGAAGGAGTCTTGGATGATCGTTCGAATCGGCGTGGATATCGCCGTCCGCGCCCCGCATCAAGCCAGCGTCGCCGACGAGCGCGGCGAACTGCTGTGGTCTGGGTATCGGTTCCGCACCAGCCCCGCCGATCTCGAGCAGCTGTGGTCGAGACTTCCCAGCGGGGCCGCAGCAGATGGCGTGACGGTGGTGATGGAGCCGACCCGCAACGCCTGGGTGCCGTTAGCGGCATGGTTCCGTCGCCGCGGCGCGCATGTCGTTCTCGTTCCCGCGGAGAGATCCGCGGACCTGCGCGCGTACTACGCGAAGCACACCAAGAGCGACCGGCTCGACTCGGTGCTCCTGGCGAGGCTGCCACTGCTGCACCCGGAAGGCCTCTACTCCGAACGGGGGCTGGGTCCGGGCGACCCGTTACGTCGGGCGACGAAAATGCATTCCACGCTGGTCAAGCGCCGCACGACGAGCATCGCCAGGCTCGACGCGCTGCTGGAGATCCTCGGCCCCGACTGGCACGCCGCGTTCAGCGGCGACCTGTCGAATCTGACCCCGCTCCGGTTTCTTGCCGCAGGTTACGCTGACCCAATCGCGGTGCGACGGCTGGGACGAACCCGGCTGATCAGGTTCCTCGGGAGACACTCCCGTGGAGCCTGGGGCGAAGCCGTCGCGGACACGATCCTCGCCGCCGCGGCAGCGTCACGAGAACTCTGGGGCGAAGACCTGGAGTTCACCGATCTCGCCGAGGACATCGCCGTCGAAGCACGACTCGCACTGCGGATCACGGAAGAGCTCAAGGAACTCGACGACCGCATCGACGCGTTGGTCCGTGAGCGCGACCCGCGCGGCATCATCACCTCAGCACCGGGGGTCGGCCCGGTCAACGGCGCGGTCATCCTCGGCAGGCTCGGCGACCCCGGACGATTCCGATCCCTCGCCGCCGTGCGCTCCTTCAGCGGCCTGGTCCCTTCGCTCGACTCCTCAGGAATCTCCGGTCACCACGGCGGACCCACCAAGCACGGCGATGCCCTGCTCCGCGAAGCACTGTTCATCAGCGCAGACCAAGCCCGCAGACAAGACCCGAGTCTCGCCGCGAAGTATCACCGGCTCATGGTCGTATCCGGCAAGCACCACAAGGGACTGCTGCACGGATAGGTGACAGGTTGTAGTCACGCCGCCAGTGCGACGGTCGTGTTCATGATGTTCTCGAACTCGATGGGCGTCAAACGCCCGAGCCGACGCTGTCTGCGTCGGCGGTGATAGGTCCGTTCGATCCAGGTGACAATCGCGATCCGCAACTGCTCACGGGTGGTCCAAGTGCGGCGGTCGAGGACGTTCTTCTGCAGCAAGGCGAAGAACGATTCCATCGCCGCGTTGTCCCCGCTCGATCCAACTCTTCCCATGCTCCCGACCATGCGATGGCGGGCCAGAGCACGCAGGAACTTCCGACTGCGAAATTGACTGCCCCTATCGCTATGCACGATGCAGCCGGCGACGTCGCCGCGCATTGCGACCGCGTTCTCGAGAGCCTGAACGGCCAGCCGCGACTTCATCCTGGAGTCGATCGAGTACCCGACGATCCGGCCGGAGAACGCGTCTTTGATCGCGCAGCAGTAGAGCTTGCCTTCCGCGGTCTTGTGCTCCGTGATGTCGACGAGCCAGAGTTCGTTCGGCGCGTCGGCCGCGAACACGTGCCGCGTCCGTCCGTCCTCGTCGACCACCGCGCAGAGATCGTCGTGCACCGGCGGACCCGGTCGGCGTCCTTTGCTGCGCTTGGGCTTCCCGAACGCGCTGAACCAGCCGTTGCTGGACGCGATCCGCCACGCCGTCCGATCCGACATGGATTCGCCCGCTTCGGCGGCTTCGTCGGCAAGGAGCCGGTGCCCGAACTCGGGATCGTCCCTATGCGCGTCGAACAGCGCGTTCGCGCGATACGCCTCCACCACCTCGCTGGTAGCGATGGGGTCCGCGAGCCACCGGTAGTAGGGCTGGCGGGAGAGCTTGAGCACCCGACACGTCACCGTCACAGGGATCCCCGCGGCGGCGAGCTCCGTCACGAGCGGGTAGAACCTTTTCCCGGCAGGTTCGCCTGCGACAGATACGCCGCGGCCCGCCGGAGCACCTCGTTCTCCTGCTCGAGCAGCCGGTTCCGCTTCCTCAGCTCACGGATCTCAGCCGCCTCGGTGCGGGTCTGGCCAGGCTTGGCGCCCTCGTCGATATCGGCGCGACGCATCCACTTCTGCAGCGTCATCGGGTGGACCCCGAAGTCTTTCGCGATCTGCTCGATCGTCACTCCGGGCTCACGGCTCCTCGCGACGCGGACCACGTCGTCACGGAACTCGGTGGGATAAGGCTTTGGCACGATGCCATCCTTCCAGGCCGCCCTCCCGGGCAAGCCAGATCAGATGTCACCTACTCGTGCAGCAGTCCCCAACACCGCGATCTGCCACATCGCCGCAACCCTACTCACCAGGATCGCAGCGTGCTGGAATGCCGGGGCCCCCTACGAACTCCGCGACGTCGACGGCACACCCGTCACTACCGAGAACGCGCGAGCGCTCATCCGAGCTCGATACACCGTCCCGGACTCGCTCCGGCGAACTCGCACCACGACAAGAACGAGCCGGCGAAGCAAGGAGTCGCAACGCGCTCCATCAACCGGCCCGTCCCAGCCCAAGGCTACCCAGCACACCACCGCTTGACATCCCTTAGGAACTCAACGGACGCGTCTACACCGCCCGCCACGGAGGGGGACGCAACGAGTTCGAATACGTCCTCGCCGCGCTGAACATCCGACAGAAGAACGGCACCCCGAACCACCCGCAAACCCAAGGGAAGATCGAACGCTTCCACCAGACCCTCAAACGCTGGCTCACCGCCCGACCCCGCGCGGCAACCATCACGGAGCTCCAGACCCAGCTCGACCAGTTCCGGGACTACTACAACACCACCCGACCCCACCGCGCCCACGCAACCACACCCGACCTCGCCTACGCCGCCACCCCGAAAGCCACCCCCGCCGGCCACAGCGACCGCACCCACTACCGGATCCGACACGACCACGTCGACAGCAACGGGAAAATCAGCTTCCGCCGCGCGGCCCGCATGCACCACCTCGGCATCGGCGCCAACCACCGCGGGAAACGCTGCATCCTCATCGCCGACGAACACACCGTCACCGTCATCCACCTCGACACCGGCGAAATCATCGCGACCAACACCATCGACCCCGCCCGGACCTACTGGCGAAACAACGAGAGAGAGCCCGGCCGATGGCCGGACTCTCTCTCGTAAATGTCGCCTATGACGCGACTCAGATGTCTCCTATGTCGCGACTCATCACAGGGTGGACCTGAGGGGACTCGAACCCCTGACCCCCTGCATGCCATGCAGGTGCGCTACCAGCTGCGCCACAGGCCCGGATGGTCTCGCGGATGCCCAAAATCCCCGGAATCTTGCGCTTCGGCTTCACTCCGGTGGTTGAGTTTGCCAGCATACGCGACCGGGCTTCGATGGATCTGGACGCTCCTGGAGAGATCTCGAGGTATCTGAACAGTCGAGTAAGTGTCTACATCTCAAGTTCTCGAGAGCAACGCCAACCCCTGGGCGAGACTCCGCGATCGCGGGGGAGACTGCTATCGAGCAATGCGATCCACTCGACCGCTGAATGAGTTGTACCACGGTCCCGGTGACCATGATCCCTCAGCCGCAGCCATTGCCGTCGCAACGGTTGCCCAGTCCCGCGGCGACGGATGCCGCGGCGACGGCCGTTCGAGGATGGCGAGCTCGCATAGCGCCTCGAGCGCCAGATCGATGTCTCCGCGCGACGAATTGAACCGTCGGACGGATTCCCAGAGCTTGTCGAAGGCCCCATCGACATCGCCCAACGCTGCCAGAATGCGGCCATCCGTGAGCGCGTCGAGTTGGAGGACCCAGCCGGACGCCTCCTTGAACCCGGCGAAAGCGCGAGCATAGGCGGCATCGGCTGCGTCGGGTCTTCCCATCGCCGCATAGGCACGTGCGAGGAGAGCCTCAAGTTCCGTCTGGGCAAGCGGATCACGCCAGTAGGGCCTCTCGGTGTCACTGCCCTGCAGTTCGCTATCGTCCAGCTCCTGCGGTCGGTAGGCGTCCAGAAGGATGTCGCTCACCTCCGCGGCTGTGCGAACTGGGTCGCCTGCGGACCATAGTGCTGCGATCTCGTCGGTGTAGGGACGGCGAAGCGCGGAATCGTTGAACTCGGACATGGTGACAGCTGCGAGGAGCGACTCCTCAAGCCCCATGAGCTCGTCCTGCCAATCCTCGAGGTTGCGGATCTCGTGATCAGGGTCTGCGATGTAGTGCTGCCAGGATGCCGTCGGATTGTGATCAAAGAGCGAGGAAGCCGGATCGGCAGCGTCGATGATTGCGCGGAGTCTCTGTTGCTTCGACTCATCCCACCAGGGCACGAAGGACCACCAGGTCACGCTCTCCACGAGCTCGAATGCGAGGTTCGCCCACTCGGCGCGCCTCAGAACTGCGTCGACCTGCGGATCCTGGGTTTCGAAGGTGGCGAGCTCAAAGAGCGCCTGCAAGTACAGCTCCGGGTCCCAGTGGTCATTTGCCGGGGGCTGCGCGGCCATGCAGAGGCGATCAAGCGCCGCTTCCGGATGCTCGAGGAAGCCCTCCAGACTCGCCTCAGCGAGGAATCTCGCCTGCATCAGATACCACGGGCAACCCATTTCGATCTCTGTCCACAGCGCGCGGAGGGCTTCCTCGTTCTTTCCTACGTCGAGCAGCTTTCGCCCTACCCAGGCGGAGCGAGCCCAATCCGGGAGATCGGTGAGCACTGAACGCATGTCTCGGGCGCGCGCGAGCCCTGCCCGCGCGTCATGGAGCGCTTCGTCAACCTGCTCGGCGATCACGTCGGGGCTCCTTCCGATCCGAGCGACTACTCGGCTTGTGATTCGGATCTGCTGTCTTCGGCTGTGAGGGCTACCCACTCGGCTTCAAGCGCGCTGCCAATGCGTTGCTCTCGAGCAATCGACTCTTTGAGCCAGGCGATCGTGGCGGGCACCATCGCGAGCAGCTGTGGGTAGTTGAGCGCGGCCGGATTCATTCCGAAGACAAGACCCGTCTTGACCAGCGTTCCGGACGTCGCGACAGTGTGGCCCAGCAGGAGCATCGAGCGGAGCTTGGCGACTTCGAGCTTTCGCTGGTCGGCGGTCTTCCCAGTAGAGAGAGCGTCGAGCATCCAGTACGCCCGGATGATCACTTCGACAGCCGCGGGAACGATGCCCATCGTCAGAAAGTATCGGAGGTCGTAGCCGTTTCTGTACATGTCGCGGGCGATGTCCGTCCAGGGCACCTTTGGCCCGTCCTTCCACAGCGCGAACGGGGACTCCGTCTTGACGAGTTGGAGAAGGCTGAACAACGGGGCGGGCAAACCGGCCGGCGTGAAGACGTCAGAGAGAAGGTGAGCTACCTGTTTGAGCAACGCGGTCGTAAGGTCCACCGGCGCCATGTTGGTAGTCACCTGCACGAGATTGCCGAGGTGATCGATGTATGTCCCGGTCCCGCGCATGAGGTCGGCAATGCCCACCAGGAAGCCGAGAATCGGGTCGTGTCCCGGACTCATCAGCCTGTGCACCTTCGGGAACATGCCTCGCACGGCATCGTTGGTGGCCTTCGTGGTGGGCGCGTCGAAGGGGACCTTGGCGAAACCTTCGAACGGCTTGCCGAATCGCTCGTGGAGGGACTTGCTGTTTTCGTTGAGCCAATCCGTCAGCGGTGAGCCCTCGTACTTCTTGCCCATGAAGTTGCGGTCGGCGGGGATTCGCACCAGCACAACGTCGAGGATCGTCGCGACGACGCCGGCACCGAGGACTACAGCCCAGTCCGTCTTGGTCCAGCTCACGTCTCCAAACTGAGCGTCGTACTGTTGGAGGCTCGCCTTGATCTGCCCCTCTGGTAGTACCTGGAGAAGCGGGTCGCGGCTCAGATCAACGTCGAGCATGGCGAGGCGGGCTTCTGCCAGCGCGGTGAGGTCGGAGAAGTCGAGTCCTGACGGCGCGACGGGGAGTCCATAGCCGGGCTGGTGAACTGCGCCGTTCGCGGGCACCTCGCTCGCCTGTGCTGTGTCGTGTGGGAAGTCCGGAACTTCGATGCCTAGCGCCGCCAACTGGTGTCTGACGGCGCCGATCTCGTCCTCAATGCTCGATACCGAGTCGCTTACTCGAGCCTCCCGCTCAAGTGCCTCGCGCAGGTCGAAGTCGACACGATCGAAGACGCCACGGAGTTCGGTCAACGTCACGTCCTGGTATGCCGCAACGGTCGAAACTGCGGCGAGTGAGTCAGGCACTGACAGACTCACCCTGCTCGAACGCGTCGCGGTTGGCCTGCAGGCTTGCGAGTGCGAGTTTGAACGCTGCAAGGTCGGCGCGCAACGCGGCGAGTCGGTGTTCATTCTGTGTCGTTTGTGCGAGGTAGTCCTCCATGCGGCTTGCCAGCCCGGCGATGTCTTGAGTGAGGTCACCGATTGCCTGCTGGTGGTTCTTGAGAACCTGCTGGATCAGGTGTTCGCGACGATGCTCTCGTTCGCGCTCGTTGATGCCGAGCACCCATCGGGTTCCTGCGTACACGCCCACACCGAGGAGCACTGCGACACCGATGCCGGTCGTCATGGGGTTCAGGCCGAGAAGGCCACCGAATCCGAGTGCCGCGAGCCCCGACGTGATCCCCGCGGCGCCAAGTCCGCTGACGCTTCCGGCGAGGCTGACAGCGGCGATCGGTGCGCTAAAGGCCGCAGCCTTGGCGAGCACATCCTTCGTGACGGTCTCGAGCTGGCTGGTTGAGATCTTCCCCGCAAGGTAATCTTCCTCAGCTGTGACCAGGGTTCTGGTGGTTGCGACCACATCGTCAGTAGCCTCGCCGAATTGCACCTCCGCGATCTTCGCGATTAGCCGGTCCTCTTCCTCGGACTGATGCTTGTCGGCGCGAGCTATGCGGAGAAGATCCCTAACGAGCGCAGCGAACACGGCTTCGACGTCCTCGTCGAGGAGTTCCCCCTTCAGGGCAACCGCATATCCGACGGCCGATTCCTCGAGCGCCTCGGTATCGCTACCAAGACTGTGCGCCGTCAACTCACCGCGCAGAACTGAGCGCGCGTCGGGCTCAAGCTGAATCGTTGTGGCGAACAGATACAGGTTCGCGATCTCGCGGGGGTCAATTGCGGCGTCCGCCAGAGTGAGGCGCGCGAGAATGCGGCAGTAAGCGAGCTTGGCCTCGGTACTTAGCGCTGATAGGTCGACGCCGTTCTTGTGCTTGCCCTGGAGACGACCTGCAACGCTCTGCCCGACGGCAGTGAGCGTCGCGGCTGTCTGATCGGCAGACTTCTTCACTCCCTGCCCGACGCCGTCTGCGACCTCAACGGTTTTCGCCCAGCCGGAGTTCGCCACGTCCGCGACCTTGCGACCAGCCGTGTCGGCTACATCCTTAAGCCGGCCGAAATCGAGTCGCCGTTGTTCCACCATCGCCCTTGAACCCCTCCCCGTGCGGAACGATGTTCGCCATCGTCCGTCACGCTGAGGCTATCGTGCCCCTCCGACGCTCCCGGTGGACTTGCATCAGAGTCGGCAGAGGGTGTGCCGTGCGACGGTTAGGCAGAACCACTTTCGACATCGCGGGGCCATTTGCCTCAGCGAGGAAGTAGTGGTGGCGCTTCCACGAATACGCCACTCCCCCAGCCGATTTCCCACCCCTGCCGGGTGTCGTAGTAGTCCGCGAAGGCGATGGGCACGGCATCCTGCGCGGTGATCAGCCGCATGAGCCGGGCATACCAGTCCGCATAGGCGGAGTCGGGCACGTGTTCTTGTACCTAGGGCATAGAAGCGAGGATCAGGTCGGCGACCTCGTCGGGCTTGGTGGATCGGTCGACGATCGTCTCCGCGAACTCGGGACCGCTTCCGGTGCTGTATCTGAGCACCACGTTCTCGTTTCGGTAAGCGACGTAGCCTTCGGAGTCGTCCATGGCCGCCGCCTCTGCGATCTCAACACGCCAGTGCATCCCTGAGGGGCTCATGTACGGAAGGATGCGGAATTATTCGTATCCCCGCTCGTGGAGTTGCCTGACGCCTTCGAGGATCCGGCGCGGAGTGACCTCACCCTGCTTGGTAAGCATCCGTTCATAGATCTCGCGATCGAAAGCGACGAGTGTGACTGCGGCAACCGCAGTGGGCGCCGACCAGATCGACTCGAACGCTACGTCGACCGCGTCATCGACTGGCCATCCGTAGATTCCCGCGCTCACGTGAATCGGCCTGACTTTCGTTCCTATCGGGAGCCTTGTCCGGCAGGTGCCGGCTGGCCTGATTCTTGGTCAGCGTAGTGCGCGTCCTCGACCTCGACGGGGGTGCGCATGTCGAGCTCGCCGTGGAGGCGCTGGTTGTTCCACCACCACACCCATTCGAGCGTCGCGAGCTCGACTTGCTCGACGGTCCGCCAGGGGCCGCGTTGACGGATCAGCTCGGTCTTGTAGAGGTTGTTGACCGCCTCTGCCATCGCGTTATCGAACGAGTCGCCGACGGTTCCGGTGGAGGGGACAGCGCCGAGTTCGACGATCCGCTCGGTGTAGACCATCGCGGTGTAGTTCGACCCGTGATCGGCGTGGTGGATCAGCCCATCGAGTCGGCCGCCGACGTTCCAGGCGGCCATATCGAGCGCCTGCATCGGAAGGATCTCCGACCGCAGCGTCGACGCGACGTTCCAGCCCACGATGCGTCGCGAGTAGACGTCGGTAACGAACGCGACGTAAGCGAACCCCGACCACGTTGCGACGTAGGTCACGTCACAAACCCAGAGCCGCCGCGGCGCCGGCGCCGTGAAGCGGCGGTTGACGAGATCACTCGGCAGCACGGTCGTCTTGTCCGAGCGGGTAGTGAACACACGCTTCGACTTCCGGACGCCTCGGACTCCGGCCAGGCGCATGAGGCGTTCGGTCTGGTCGCGGCCGATGTCCCACCCTTGCCGACGCATTAATGCATGCATCTTCCGGCGGCCGTAGACGCCGTAGTTCTCCGCATGCAGCCTGGCGACCTCCGGGACGAGCAGCTCGTCCTGCAGCTGCCGGGCGGACGGCACACGGCCGATGGCGGCGCGGTAGCCGCGGGAGGTGAGGAACCCTTGAACTGCCGGGCGCAACACCCGGCAGATGAGCTCGACCCCGAAACGATCCCGGTACTCGGTGATGAACCGGATCATCTCGGTCAGGGGCGGTCGAGCTCCTTCGCGAAAAACACGCTCGCAGCCTTGAGGATCGGCGGATTCAACCGGTCAACGCAACGGGTGCTGTGAGATGAAGCAGGCGCTGATCTCGGGAGGCATCGATTGCAGGGCAAACATGGTCATCTCAGTCGTGAGCAGAAGCAGCTCGCGCTCCGTCTCCACTCGAAGGGGTGGCGGCTCATCGATATCGCCCGCGAGATCGGCTGTACGGCGCCGATGGTCGGCCGCATGGCGCGGGAGGGCCGTCACCTCGACGGGAAGCCGTTCGGCTGGGAGCCGCGCGAGGGGCATCTGACGGTCTTCGACCGTGAGGAGATCCTGGTCGGCCTCGCCCGCGGTGACACGCTTACTGCGATCGCGCGTGCCCTGGGACGCGCGGTGTCGACGGTCAGCCGCGAGGTCAAGCGCGGGGGCGGACGGGAGGAGTACTCGGCGTGGCGGGCGCACGAGGACGCGCGGGAGCAGGCCCGCCGACCGAAGCCGTTCAAGCTCGACAGTGGACGGCTGCTCGAGGTCGTCACGACGCAGCTGGAGCAACTGTGGTCGCCGCAGGAGATCGCCGCACGCTTACGTTTGGAGCATCCCGATGACCCGGAGATGCACGTGAGCCACGAGACGATCTACCAGTCCCTGTTCGTGCAGGGACGCGGGCAGTTGCGCCGCGAGCTCGCCCGCTGCCTGCGGTCGGGGCGTGCGGCACGGAAGTCGCGGACCGCGACGGACGGGCGGGGCCGGCTGCCGGGGATGGTGATGATCAGCGAGCGTCCCGCAGAGATCGAGGGCCGTGCCGTGCCGGGGCATTGGGAAGGCGACTTGATTCTCGGTGAGAACAGTCGCAGTGCCGTGGGAACCCTCGTCGAACGCAGCACTCGGCTCGCTCTCTGCTGCACCTGCCCGACGGGAAGAGCGCCGAAAAGGTGGGGCCGCGATGCGCGAAGCGATCACGGCGCTACCGTCGTCGTGGCGCGGACGATCACCTGGGACCAGGCGCGGAGATGGCCAAGCGCCGTTCACGACAGTAACGGCATCCGATCTACTTCTGCGCCCCGCATTCCCGTGGCAGCGCGGAAGAGGAGACGAGAACACCAACGGGCTGTTACGCCAGTACATGCCGAAGAGCACGATCTGAGCATCGCACCCGCGCTGAGCTGACCGCGATCCAGGACTCGCTCAACGGTCGACCACGCAAGACACTCGGCTATCTGACACCATCGGAGAAGTTCGCGGAACTCGTTGCGACCACCGGTTGAATCCGCCTTCCTTATCGCCAGCGCCGTGTACCGCGACGGGCTCGCCGGGGTCTTCGCCTTCGGCGGGGTGCTTGCCGCCGTCGCCTTCGGGTTCGGGCCGACTGACGTCATCCTGTTCGCGATCGCCGCAAACGTGGTGGCCGGCCTGTCGACGATCATCGCGGGTCGCTTCGACGACCGATTCGGAGCGAAGGCCGTCATCGTTTTCGCCCTGACGACACTCGTGCTCGTCGCTTTCGTCGTCTTCGCCTTCCACGACCTCGGCGCCGTCATCTTCTGGATCGGCGGGCTCATCCTCTCCGCGATGGTTGGTCCGGCCCAGGCCGCGTCGCGGTCGCTGCTCGCCCGGGTCACCCCGACGGGGATGCAGGGTGAGATCTTCGGTCTCTACGCCACCACCGGCCGCGTAGCGAGCTTCCTGTCCCCGGCGATGTGGACGGTCTTTATCGCCGCCTTCGGTTCGACCATCTTCGGCGTCCTCGGCATCGGACTGGTGCTGCTGCTCGGCCTCATCCTGCTGCTGTTCGTGCGGTTGCCGAAGCGTTCGGCGGCCTGAGCGCGGCTCCGGCATCCTCGAGGTAGGCAAAATCCGCAAGGTAGGAGGGTGGCGGCAGCATCCGTCCTACCTCGGTGATTTCTCCTACCTCCGTGCTGACGGCACAGGCGTCGCCCGGGCGTGGCACCTGAATCGCGGAGGTCGGCAATCTCTCGGAGGTAGGACGACGTGCCCAGCATCCTTCCTACGTCGGTGATGTCTCCGACCTGCGCGATTCGGCGGGGGCGGGTCAGCTTGGCCAGGAGTCGGCGAGCTTGGTCAGCAGGCGGGCGAGGTCGGCGCGTTCGGCATCCGTGAAGGATGTCAGCGCCGTCGTGATCGCATCCCGGCGCTGATCGCGAAAGCCGCGAACGAAGGCCTCGCCTTTGTCGGTGAGGACGATCCGGGTTCGGCGGGCATCGTCGGGGTCGGCTTCGCGACGCACGAGTCCGAACTCGACCCCCTGCTGGACGAGGCGTGATGCGCGAGGCTGATCGACGCCGATGGCTTCGCCGAGCTCGCTCACGGTCAGCGGGTGGTCGCTGGATGCCAGCACCTCGAGCACCCGCATCCGTGCCGGGCCCGAGATGCGGGCATCTCCCCGCTGTTCCCTCGGACCCATCGGTCCCGCCCACGGACCCCAGCCGCCGCCCGGCGCGAAGCCCGGTCCTCCTCGGTGATGCCCGCGCCTGCGGTGGTCACGTTCTTCGTCGGAACCGTGGTCGTGGGACTCGGAGGGCTCGTGAGGCATCCACGGCCGGGGGCCGCGCCGACCTCGCAGGCGAACGAGTGCTGCCGCGATCTGATCGATGGGGTCGGACGGCGAGCTCGGCATCCTTCCAATTTACATGCGAGTTGACATGGACTCGGATTACATGTCACCATACAACTACATGCATCATCACATGCATTTCCGAGGAGGCTGCGACAACGCCCACCGGAACTGACGCGGGCTTGGCCCGCCAGAGAGGATTCACCATGAACACCCACGAAGAACACCACGGAGAAGCTACCGCTGGGAGCGACCGTCCGCTCGGCTACTGGCTGCGCCTGGTCGACGCCCTGATCAGCCGAGAGTTCGACACCCGCCTCGCCGAGCCCGGCGCGGACCGCCGAGACTGGATGCTGCTCAACATCATCGACGGCACCCACGCCTGGGCCCGAGCACCTCGAGGTAAGCGGATGCGTCGCCTCGAGGACCGCGGCTGGATCGAGCAGAACGGATCCGGCGACTGGACGCTGACCGACGCCGGCCGCGAGATGAAGGCCCGCCTCGCCGAGGCTGTGTCCGGCATCCGTGAGCGCGTGTCAGGCGCCGTCTCACCCGAGGACTACGCCACGACCATCGCCACGCTTCAGGCGATGGCCCGCGAACTCGGCGGGGATCAGAAGGACGACCTGTACTCGGGCCTCGGCTTCGGCCGATTCGGGCGCGGGCGGCACGGCCGCCCCTTCGGACCCGGATTCGGGCCCGGATTCCGCCCCGGATTCGGACGCGCCTTCGGCCCCGGATTCCGTCCCGGGTTCGGTCCAGCATTCGATGCCGACGACGATGCGCGCCACTGCGACGACGGTCGTGACCACGGCTCGCACCGGAACGGTCACCGTCACGGCAAGCACCGTCACGGCAAGCACCGCCACGGCGAGCACGCCTACGAGCGCGGGTTCGACGCCGGCTTCGCGCGCGGTCGCGAGTCCGCCGCGAGCTGAGGCGACCTGGCCTCACACACCCACTTCGGTCGCGTCATGTTGCGGGTTCGGCTCAGCTCAACCCGCAACACGGCGCGACCGAACCGTTGTAGGCGTCAGGGAGCAGGTCGGGTCATCCGAACCGGCCGTTGACATAGTCGTAGGTGCGCGGGTCGATCGGGTCGGAGAACATAGCCTCGGTGTCGCCGTGCTCAACGATGACACCCGGGGTCCCCTGGGATGCTAGGAAGAATGCGCACTGCTGCGAGACCCGCTGGGCCTGCTGCATATTGTGGGTCACGATGACGATCGTGACTTCTTCCTTGAGCTCGACCATGGTCTCTTCGATCACGCGAGTCGAGGTAGGGTCCAGAGCCGAGCACGGCTCATCCATCAGCAGGACGCGGGGCTTGACCGCAAGCGAACGGGCAATGCACAGTCGCTGCTGCTGACCGCCCGACAGACCGCCGCCGGGTGCACGAAGACGGTCCTTGACCTCTTTCCACAGCCCGGCCTTGATGAGAGACGTCTCGACGAGCTCGTCCTTCTCGTCGCGACCCGCTTTCAGACCGGTGAGCTTGAGGCCGGCGATGACGTTGTCGTAGATCGACATCGCGGGGAACGGGTTGGGCTTCTGGAAGACCATCCCGATCGACTTGCGGGCGTCGACGAGCTTCTTGCTCGCGTCGTAGATGTCATCTCCGTCAAGCAGAACCTCACCCGCGAGGGATGCCGAGGGCACGAGTTCGTGCATGCGGTTGAGGATCCGCAGGAAGGTCGATTTTCCGCATCCGGACGGTCCGATGAGGAGCCGGCGCCAGCGACCGGACGATGTCACGCCCGGTCATCGGACTTCTCCCGCGTTGACGACAGCGACCACGCGCTCGCACAGCAGGATCGAATAGGCCGCGTGCACGGCGGGGACCACCAGGACCAGCGCCCCGGCCGTCGCTGCCACGCCGAACCCTGCGATCACCCCCACCGCGAGGATGCACAGTGCCACCGCGGGACGGACTGCCACGATGACGAGCGCCCCGGCGAGGGCCGGCAATCCTCGCAGTGCCCGATGCGCGCCGTAGGCCGCAGCGACGGGGAGGATGAGGGCTCCGATAGCCACACCTGCCCAGAGAGCGACGGCGATCGGGCCGGTGGGAGCGACTACCACCCACACCGCCGCGGTGACGACGAGGACGCCGAGGGCTACCCACACCGCGTCAGGACGGGGCATCCGTCGCAGCGTCACTCGACCACCGGACACGGCCGACGCGAGCGCGGAGTACATCGTGGATGTCGCGGCCAACGCAGGCACCGCGCACAGCGGCAGGAATGCCAGCGCCTCGAACACTGTGGCTGCGACGAAAGGCAGCCAGGCGCACAGCACGATCACGGAGAGGAAGATCACGCGTGGCAACTCCGCCCACACCGCCTTCGTCGCCTCCCAGAGTGCCTGCGCCGGCGCGAGCCCGGTCCCCGGGCGCTCGACGACGCTCACAGTTTCAATCCGCTCGACGCGATCGACTGCACGATCCAGCGTTGGGCAACGATGAACACGATCAGCACAGGAATCACGGCGAGCGTGATGCCCGCGGCGATGGTGCCCAGCGAGCCGGTGTCGAAGCGGCCGGCGAGCAGGATGAGGCCGACGGGCAACGTCTGCAGCTCCGCGTCACGGATCATCACGAGCGGCATGAGCAGGTCGTTCCACCAGTACGTGAAGGTGAGGATCGACAGCGTTGCGAGGGCCGGACCCGAGAGGGGGAGGATCACCTGCAGGAAGGTGCGCGCGTGACCGGCGCCGTCGATACGGGCAGCCTCCTCGAGCTCCCTGGGCAGGCTAAGGAAGTGCTGCCGGAGGAGGAAGATGCCGAACGCGCTGAACACTGCTGGGAGGATGAGGGCCCACAGCGTATTGGTGAGTCCCACCTTCGAGAGCACCAGGAACAGCGGAACGATCGTGACCTGGATCGGAATCATCAGCGATCCGACGACCAGTGCAAAGCCGAACCCACGGCCCGGGAAGTCCAGGCGTGCGAACGCGTAGGCAGCTGTGGAGCAGGTGATGATCTGTGCGATCGTGATCGAGCCCGCCACGACGAGGGAGTTGAGGATGAATCTGCCGTAGGGCACCTGCTGGAACACCTTGACGAAGTTCTCCAGCGTCGGTTGCGCCGGCAGCAGAGTGGGTGGCAGTTGGTACAGCTCGGCATCCGTGGGGGAGATGGCACCCCGGAAGATCCACGCGAACGGGGCGATGATCGCGAGCGCTGCCACGCCCAGGATGAGAAAGACGACGACGCGCGCGAGCACGTCTCGGGTGCGGGTTCGAGTGCTCATTCGTAGAACGTCCAGCGGCGCGAAATGCGGAACTGCAATCCGGTGAGAACGACCAGGCTCACAAGAAGAGTGATGCCGACAGTGGAGGCGTACCCCAGATCGAAGCGTCCGAACGCGAGGTCGTAGATGTACTGCACGATCGTGCGGCTCGCATCGCCCGGTCCGCCTCCCGTGAGCACCTCCGGCTCGGCGAAGAGTTGAAACGCGTTGATCGTGTTGATCACGATCAGGAAGAACACGGTGGGCGAGAGCAGGGGAAGAGTCACCCGGAAGAAGCGCTGCCAGGGGTTGGCGCCGTCGACGATCGCCGCCTCGCGGATCTCGTTCGGAATCGACTGCAGCCCCGCGATGTAGATCAGGATCGAGAACCCCAGCGTCTTCCACGACGACACGATGATGATCGAGATGGGCGCCCAGGTGCTGGAGCCCAGCCAGTCGATCCGGTCGATACCGATCTGGCCGAGCCAGTAGTTCACGAGTCCCAGGTCCTTGTTGAGCAGGAATCGCCAGATCAGGGCTACCGCGGTCGACGAGACGACGAACGGGAAGAGGAACGAGAGCCGGAAGAAGCCGCGCAGCCAACGGGGCATCCGGGTCTCCAGCAGCACAGCGAGCAACAGCCCGATGATCACGTTGACCGCCAGGATCGACACCGCCATGTAGGTCGTCGATCCGTACACGGCGAGCAGTCGCGAGTCCTGCATGAGCTGCGCGTAGTTGTCCAGGCCGATGAAGGTGCCGTCGGTGAAAAGGTTCCAGTCGTAGAAGCTCAGTCCGAAGACTCCCAGCGCGGGGGCAAGCACGAACAACGCGAAGGCGAGCATCGACGGGAGGAGGAAGACGAGAGCTGCGCGCGTGTCTCGCCGCCGGCGACGCGCCCTCAGTGGGGGTTCGCCGCCGGGGGCGAGGACTTCACGGCCCTCGCCCCCGGCGCGCTCAACAGAGGCGACCGTCATCACTCACAGGTCACGATCGGCTCGAGCTCGGACTGCATCGCCGCCAGGCCGGCTTCGACCGACACGTCACCTGCGAAGATCAGCTGGAGGTTGCGCAGCACGGTGGCCTCGAACTCGCTGTACTCCGGCGGGGCGGGAAACGGCACCAACGGCGGGTAGTCGTCGATGATCGCGTAGAAGAGCTCGGAGTTGGCAGGCGGCACACCCTGCTCGCTCATCTGCGCGGCAATGGATCGCCGTGAGGGGATCAGGTCACCAGGGGCGTCGGGTGTTCCGACGTAGAGTTCCTGGATCTCGTCGCTCAGCGTGAACTTCTGGAACTCCCACGCGAGGTCCGGATCCTCGGACGACGACAGAATGGCGTACGCCCCGCCCCCGGCGACCGTCTTGTAGGTTGCTCCGGTCGGATAGAGCTGGATATCACCCGCTGTGAACCCTGCCGCACCGAAAGACCCGTTCGGCCAGCGCCCGGCACCGAACATGGCGATGGTTCCGTTCTGGAAGCGTGTGAAGACATCGCTCATCGGCATGGGTGCCGGAGCGATGCCTTCGGCGATGAGGTCGTTCAAGAAGCTCACGGCCTCGATGACCTCGGGCGAGTCCACCGTCGGGGCGCAGACGTCATCGGACACGAGATTCCCACCGGCATTGGCGACCCACGGGAGGATCCCGGGGAAAATCTCGTTGCTCGCCCAGGTGAACCCGTACGTGTCGTTCGCTCCGTCACCATCGGTGTCGCTGGAAAGCCGCGCGGCGACGTCGACGAACTCATCCCACGTCCAGTCCGCGCTGGGCGGCTCAACGCCGGCCGCAGCGAACACATCGGTGTTGTACCAGATGACCATGTCGTTCCACGCGTCTGCGAGCGCGATGACATCGCCGTCCACGGTGAAGAATTCGATGAGACCGTCCGCGACGTCGGCGCGCAGTTCCTGCGCGCCCGGGTCGCTCTCGAGATATCCGTTGATCGGCTGCACGAGACCGTTCGCGTGGACGAACTGGGCGCCCTCTGTCGAGATGAGCATCAGGTCGGGGCGTTCGCCGCTCGCGATCATCGTGGCGACGTTGGCGTAGTACGTGCCCCAGTTCTCTCCCGCGACCGGGGTAAGGCTCACCTCAACGCCTTCGTTCGCCGCCATGAAAGCGTCGGCGGCTCCCTGATACTGCCCCTCTGCGAGGGGCCCGTAGTTCCAGAACACGACGTCGAGTGTTCCTGCCGCATCGTCACCGCCGTCTTCGGCTGGCGTGCAGCCGGTCAAGATGGCCGCCGACGCGGTCGCTGTTACCGCAAGAACTGCAAGTGCACTCCTGGCGCGCTTCATTCTGATGTCCTCTCCATCGAGAATCGGCTCACCTCAGTAGACCGCATGTAATCGATTTCGTCAAGTATCGATTACATCTGCACCGCAGGCCCCCTGTTCACATACGAGACAACGATGAATCGATTACATCCGAGCTCACATGACCGGCGTCGACTTCGAGTACCTCGCCGCGCAACTCCACCGTCCGCGGAGGCTGGTCATCGCCGTTGATCCGATCCAGGAGCAGTGAAGCGGCAGTATTTCCCAAGTGCCGGGCGGGAAGGCGCACCTGAGTGACGATCCGGGCGATCGCAGGCGGATACGGAAGCTCGCCGATTACCGCGACGCCGATCTCGGCCAGGAGCCCGTGCGCGGCCAGAACCTGCACGGCTCCGACGCCCATCAGATTGTTCGTGGTCATCACGGCATCCGGCCGCTCCCCGCGCGCGAGCAGCTCCGTCATGGCCAATGCGCCGCCCGCGACGCGGTAGTCCGCGTGGACGAGTAGACGCGCCGCATCGCCGGGACCGACGACGTCCCTCCAGCCGAGCGCGCGCCCCTCGGTCGCCTCGAGATCGCTCGGACCCGCGATGCACGCGATGCGATGGTACCCACGCGCCTGGAGACGTGCCGTCACTTCGGCGCCCAATCTTCTGTTGTCGATCATGACCGCATCGATATCTAGTCCCGTGCGCCGATCGACGGCCACGACGGGTCGTCCGCTATCGGTCAGATGCGAGATCTCGCCGTCGACGGACGAAGGCGCCAGGATCACGCCCGCCATGTCCTCCGAGTTGGCGATGTCGAGATACCGCGTCTCCTTCGCAGGATCGGCGGATTCAACCGGTGGTCGCAACGAGTTCCGCGAACTTCTCCGATGGTGTCAGATAGCCGAGTGTCTTGCGTGGTCGACCGTTGAGCGAGTCCTGGATCGCGGTCAGCTCAGCGCGGGTGACGATGCTCAGATCGGTGCTCTTCGGCAGGTACTGGCGTAACAGCCCGTTGGTGTTCTCGTTGCTTCCGCGCTGCCACGGGGAATGCGGGTCGCAGAAGTAGATCGGGATGCCGGTTACTGTCGTGAACTCGGCGTGCTTGGCCATCTCCGCGCCCTGGTCCCAGGTGATCGTCCGCGCCAGCGACGACGGTAGCGCCGTGATCGCTTCGCGCATCGCGGCCTCCACCTTTTCGGCGCTCTTCCCGTCGGGCAGGTGCAGCAGGAGAGCGAGCCGAGTGCTGCGTTCGACGAGGGTTCCCACGGCACTGCGACTGTTCTCACCGAGAATCAAGTCGCCTTCCCAATGCCCCGGCACGGCACGGCCCTCGATCTCTGCGGGACGCTCGCTGATCATCACCATCCCCGGCAGCCGGCCCCGCCCGTCCGTCGCGGTCCGCGACTTCCGTGCCGCACGCCCCGACCGCAGGCAGCGGGCGAGCTCGCGGCGCAACTGCCCGCGTCCCTGCACGAACAGGGACTGGTAGATCGTCTCGTGGCTCACGTGCATCTCCGGGTCATCGGGATGCTCCAAACGTAAGCGTGCGGCGATCTCCTGCGGCGACCACAGTTGCTCCAGCTGCGTCGTGACGACCTCGAGCAGCCGTCCACTGTCGAGCTTGAACGGCTTCGGTCGGCGGGCCTGCTCCCGCGCGTCCTCGTGCGCCCGCCACGCCGAGTACTCCTCCCGTCCGCCCCCGCGCTTGACCTCGCGGCTGACCGTCGACACCGCGCGTCCCAGGGCACGCGCGATCGCAGTAAGCGTGTCACCGCGGGCGAGGCCGACCAGGATCTCCTCACGGTCGAAGACCGTCAGATGCCCCTCGCGCGGCTCCCAGCCGAACGGCTTCCCGTCGAGGTGACGGCCCTCCCGCGCCATGCGGCCGACCATCGGCGCCGTACAGCCGATCTCGCGGGCGATATCGATGAGCCGCCACCCCTTCGAGTGGAGACGGAGCGCGAGCTGCTTCTGCTCACGACTGAGATGACCATGTTTGCCCTGCAATCGATGCCTCCCGAGATCAGCGCCTGCTTCATCTCACAGCACCCGTTGCGTTGACCGGTTGAATCCGCCATCGTCATCGGTGTTGCAGAGAACAACCGAGTACCCGGCGCGCTGCGCCCGGTCCTCGACGCCGCGCGCGAGGGCGGTGAAGAAGGGGTTCTCGATGTCAGGAATGAGCAGCGCAATGAGCTCCGACGTCTGGCGGCGCAGCCGCCGCGCCGTCCGATTCGGGACGAAACGCAGCGCCTCTGCGGCCTCCTTCACGCGTGCGGCAGTGACAGGAGCGACTGTCGCGCCGTTGAAATAGCGGGAAACCGTCGCCGTGGAGACACCCGCGAGCTTGGCCACCTCATAGATTGTTGCCATGCTCCACTGTATCCCGATGCAATCGGTTTCAGCGGCTCGTACAGGCGCCGCAGGGGCACGACTCAGTCGTCGCCGGCCGGGGTGTCGGATGCCGGTGGCAGCGCGTGGCGCGGGCGCCACAGCACGATCTCGGTGGCGCGCCGCACGCGCCGGCCGTGCCGGAGAGTGATCACCGAACCACCTGGCCCTGCAGCGAACACACGAGCCCCGGGCCTGTTGGCAAGTTCCGCTTCGACGCGGGCCTCGAGGTCGCGAACTCGAGTGTGGAGTTCGCGCACCCGGTTTTCGAGCTCAAGGATCCGCGCGATTCCCGGCAGGCTCATTCCCTCACCCGAGAGCCGGGCGATCTCACGCAACTGTTCGACGTGGCGTAGCGAGTAGCGCCGAGAACCGCCCGGCGTGCGCGCCGGCACGACCAGGCCGAGCCGGTCGTACTGACGCAGGGTCTGCGGATGCATGCCGGCGAGCTCGGCCGCTGCCGCGATCGCCAGGATCGGGGCCTCGTCGTCAATCTCGTCTTCGTGCATCCGGATGTCCTCGATGGCGGGTCAGCTAGCGGCGCGAGCGATCAGTTCGGCTCGCGGGTTCTCTTTCGGTTCGGCCTCGCGGTACTTCTCCAACGCTTCCCGTGCCGCTCCGTCGACGTGTGTCGGCACCGCGATCTGCACCTCGGCGAGGAGGTCTCCGGTGCCCTTCTGAGTCTGCACGCCGCGGCCCTTCACCCGCAGGACCCGCCCCGAGGGCGTTCCCGGGGCTACGCGCAGCTTCACGGGGTCGCCACCGAGGGTCGGGACCTCGATCGTGGCTCCGAAGACCGCCTCGGTGTAGGTCACCGGGACGACGACCCGCAGGTTGAGTCCGTCTCGGGTGAACACCGGATGCGGGCGCACGGAGACCTGCACGACGATGTCGCCGCTCTCTCCGCCATCCGGCGAGGGCCGACCGCGTCCGCGAAGCCGGATCTTCTGACCATCCGCGACGCCAGCAGGGATCTTGACCTTGAACGGCTGACCGTCCTCGGACTGCAGCGTGATCGTCTCACCCTTGGTCGCGGTGACGAAGTCGATCGTCGTCCGCGCCGTGACGTCGGCGCCGCGCGTGGGACCGCCGTACCCGCGGTAGCCACCGGATGCCTGTCCGAACCGTCCCGAGCCGAATGAGCTGCCGCCGCCCTGACCGAACATCGAGAAGATGTCGTCGAAGTCGGCGCTCTCGTAGCTGTAGCCGCCGCGGCTCTGACCGAACCGGCTGAAGACGTCTTCGAATCCGCCAGCGCCCTGGCCGCCTGCCGTGAAGCGCGCACCCGAGCCCATGGCACGGATCTGGTCGTACTCCTCGCGCTGCTCGGGGTCCGAGAGCACGGCATACGCCTCGCTGATCTCCTTGAAGCGGGCCTCGGCCTTGGCATCGCCCGCGTTCGAGTCGGGGTGGTACTGGCGTGCGAGTTTGCGGTACGTCTTCTTCAGGTCCGCAGCGGAGACATCCTTCGAGACGCCCAGGACCTTGTAGAAGTCCTTATCGAACCAGTCTTGACTGGCCATCGGTTGTCCTCCGTGCTACTCAGCCGGCACGGCGACGACGACCTTCGCGGGGCGAAGCTCGATCGATCCGAGCCGATAGCCGACCTCCACGACCTCGAGGATCGTGGTCTCGGTAGCCCCGGGAGTGGGCTGCTGGAAGATCGCCTCGTGCTGTTGCGGGTCGAAGACCTCGCCGGCTTCGCCGTAGGAGGTGACGCCGAGCCGTTCGGCCACGGAACGGATCTTGTCCGCGATCGCCGAGAAGGGCGTGCCCTCCTCGAGGTCGCCGTGCTTCTCGGCTCGGTCGAGGTCGTCGAGCACCGGAATGAAGCCCTTTGCGACGGCTCCCTTGGCGCGTTCGATCTCGATCTCGCGCTGCTCCTCTGTGCGGCGGCGGTAGTTGGCGTACTCCGCCTGCAGGCGCTTGAGGTCGGTCAACAGTGCCGATTCCAGGTCGGCCAGCACGACATCCTCGGCCGCAGCGGCATCGGCCGACTGCGCGGCCCCGAGGATGTCATCCACCGTGAGGTCATCCTGCCCGGCGCCGGCGGCGCCGGAGGAGGTGTCCTCCGACGCTGCCGCGTCACCGTTGTCAGCGCTCGCGCTGTCAGGGGCGCCGTCAGGTCCGACTCCGGAGTCCTTCTCCGAAGGTGTGGGCTCTTCGTCGTCCTTGCGTGCCATGATCTCTTCCGTTTACTTCTTGTCGTCTTCGTCCTCGACGACCTCGGCGTCGATGACGTCCTCGTCGGGGTTGGGGACCTCACCCGAGCCGGGCTCGCTCGCCGCCGGGTCGGGGTTCTCGCCGGCGGCCTGCCCTGCCTGGTAGATGGCTTCACCGAGCTGCGACTGGCTCTGGTTCAGCTTGTCGAACGCAGCCTTCACCGCGTCGTCATCCTCGCCGGCAAGAGCGGTCTTGAGGGCGTCGACATCAGCCTGCACCGAGGTCTTGACCTCGTCGGGCAGCTTGTCCTCGTTGTCTTTGATCAGCTTCTCGATCGAGTACGACAGGGTCTCGGCCTGGTTGCGGGTCTCAGCCGACTCACGACGCTTCTTGTCTTCGGCGGCGTGTTCCTCGGCCTCGCGCACCATGCGCTCGATGTCTTCCTTGGGCAGCGACGATCCACCGGTGATCGTCATCGACTGCTCCTTGCCGGTGCCCTTGTCCTTGGCGGACACGTGCACGATGCCGTTCGCGTCGATGTCGAAGGTCACCTCGACCTGCGGGATGCCGCGAGGGGCCGGCGCGATGCCGGTGAGCTCGAAGGTTCCCAGCGGCTTGTTGTCGCGGGTGAACTCGCGCTCACCCTGGAAGACCTGGATCGCGACGGACGGCTGGTTGTCGTCGGCGGTCGTGAAGGTCTCGCTGCGCTTGGTCGGGATCGCCGTGTTGCGCTCGATGAGCTTGGTCATGATGCCGCCCTTGGTCTCGATACCGAGGCTCAGCGGGGTGACATCGATCAGCAGCACATCCTTGCGCTCGCCCTTGAGGACGCCGGCCTGCAGGGCGGCGCCGACGGCGACGACCTCATCCGGGTTGACGCCCTTGTTGGGCTCCTTGCCGCCGGTCTCCTTCTTGACCAGGTCGCCCACGGCGGGCATACGGGTCGATCCGCCGACGAGCACGACGTGGTCGATGTCGTCAACCTTGATGCCGGCTTCGCGGATGACGTCCTCGAACGGCTTCTTGGTGCGGTCGAGCAGGTCCTTGGTGAGGTCCTCGAACTTCGCGCGGGTGATCGTCTCGGACAGCGACACCGGGCCGTTCTCGGTCAGCGACAGGTAGGGCAGGTTCACGCTCGTCGATGCCGAGCTCGACAGCTCCTTCTTGGCCTGTTCCGCAGCCTCCTTGAGACGCTGCAGGGCGATCTTGTCGCCCGAGACATCCACGCCTGTCGTGTCCTTGAACTGCTTGATCAGGTAGTCGACGACGCGCTGGTCCCAGTCGTCGCCACCGAGGCGGTTGTCACCGGCGGTCGAACGCACCTGGATCGTGGAGAAGTCATCGTCCTTGCCCACCTCGAGCAGGGAGACATCGAAGGTTCCACCACCGAGGTCGAAGACGAGGATGAGCTCATCCTCCTTGCCGCGGTCGAGGCCATAGGCCAGCGCGGCAGCGGTCGGCTCGTTGATGATGCGCAGGACGTTGAGGCCTGCGATCTCGCCGGCTTCCTTCGTGGCCTGACGCTCGGCGTCGTTGAAGTACGCCGGAACGGTGATGACGGCATCCGTCACCGAGTCGCCGAGGTACTGCTCGGCGTCGTGCTTGAGCTTGGCGAGGATACGGGCCGAGATCTCCTGCGGCGTGTACTTCTTGCCGTCGACATCGAAGGTCCAGTCGGTGCCCATGTGGCGCTTGACCGACGAGACGGTGCGGTCGACGTTGGTGACGGCCTGGCGCTTCGCGGTCTCACCGACGAGCACCTCGCCATCCTTCGTGAAGGCAACCACCGAGGGGGTGGTACGGAAGCCCTCGGCGTTGGCGATGACCTTGGGCTCGCCGCCCTCGAGGACGCTGACGACGGAGTTGGTGGTTCCGAGGTCGATTCCCACTGCACGTGGCATCTGATTCTCCTTGTTTTGCGTGGAAGCGATGTTCCGGTTGAAAAGTCGACTCGCGGCTCCTTGCACGGTTGAGGCACGAGGTTGAGTCGCGATGACTCAAGCGTAGCCACCCACCCTCTCGGTGTCAACTGGAGTTGAGTCCACTCGTATCAATTTTGTGCGGGCGATAATGATCGCGTGAATCTTCCGTGGCACTTCGCTCCGCTGCGCGGCGAGCGTGTGACACTCGACCTCGTCAGCACGGACGACGTGGAGGCGCTGAGCGCGATTCAGGGCGACCCGGCGATCGTGCGCTACATGCTCTACGAGGCGCGGTCGCGAGAGCAGGTCGTCGCCGCCATCGAGCGCGACAGCGCCCACAACTCCCTCGAGAAGGCCGGTGACTACGTTCAGCCGGCGATCCGGGATGCCGATGGCCAGCTGGTGGGAACGCTGTATTTCAAGCTCGCCAGCACTGATGACCGCACCGCAGAGATCGGATGGCTCCTGTCGGCATCCGCGCGGGGCAAGGGCTACGCGACCGAGTCCGCTGACATCTTCCTGCGGGTCGGATTCGAGGAGCTCGGGCTGCACCGCATCTACGCCGAACTCGATCCCCGCAACGAAGCGTCAGCCGCAGTCTGTGCGCGGCTCGGAATGCGTCACGAGGCCCATCTGCGCGAGAACATGTGGCTGAAGGGCGAGTGGGTCGACACCGCGATCTACGCGATCCTCGAGCAGGACTATCGACGCATTCGAGCCTGAGTGCCGCGAGTGATTCACACGAGCTTCGCGAGGGTTTGCAGCGCAATCACGAGAAGGCCGAGCCCGATGAGGATGCCGAGAGCGAGCACCCTCTCCCACCACCTCGCGTGCGAACGGCGAACGGCGAGCCAGCCGATCAGCGCGAGGGTGACGACGTAGACGATGGCGGCAGCGCTTATCGCCGTGGACAGGTCGATGATCTCGAGCCATCCGAGAAACAGTAGTCCGCCCGGCACGGCAACCGTCGACAGGCCACCGCCGGCGACGCGGGTCAGGACGATCCAGTCCCGGCCATGGGGAAACTCCCCCTCCACCGCGAGGTGCGAAACCACGTCTGACACCAGACCCGCGATCGTGATGCCGATCACACCGAACAGCAGGGCAAGCAGGGCGTGGTCGGCATCCTCGTGATCGGAACCCGCGATCACGAGGATGATGGCAAGTCCTGTGAAGGTGGCGTAGATCCGCTCGCGAAGATAGGCGCCGACTGCCCGGCTGCCGCCGGTGTTGAAGAGGCGGTCATAGCGCCGCTGCATCGAGGAGCCGCCCTCGGGGGCTGCCGGCCGGTCGTGCGCGTCCTTCGGGCGGGCACCGTCGGCGGTTTCGTCGGCAGATGCGGGAGTCATGATGTCTCTCCTCGGCTCTCGGCCGCCGCCCGCTGTCGCATCCGCCGTGCCTTTTGACGCGCCTTGGCCCAGGCGTCGAAGCGCGCGGTGTCGGGGATGCGGGCAAGGAGCGGCCCGACCACGATGGTGATGAGTACATAGGCCGTCGCTAGGGCGGCAAGTGATCGATCGGCGCCAGCCGATACCGCAAGCCCCGCGATGACGATCGAGAACTCCCCGCGGGGCGTGAGAGCGAAGCCGGCACGCCAGCGCCCCGGTTCGGCGATTCCGGCCTTGCGGGCGGCAAGATAGCCGGTCAGCACCTTCGTGCCCATGGTGACGACCGCCAGGATGAGCGCGGGGATGAGAACGGGAGGGAGATCGGCGGGGTCGGTCGAGAGACCGAAGAAGAGGAAAAAGACCGCCGCGAACAGGTCGCGGAGCGGAGTGAGAACCTGCGTCGCGTGCTCGGCGGCGGGGCCGGAGATGGCGATGCCCACGAGGAAGGCGCCCACCGCGGCAGACACGTTAGCCTCTGCGGCAAGACCCGCAACGATCAGGGTGAGTCCCAACACCGACAGCAGCAGCACATCGGCGCGCTTAGACCAGACGAGCTTGGAGACAAGCGGCCCGTGTCGCAGTGCCACCCACAAGATGACGAGCACGGCGGCAAGCGCGATCGTGACGCTTATCGTCCCGCCGGCGAGGTCCATACCGACCAGAACAGCCGTCAGGATCGGAAGGTAGAACGCCATCGCCAGATCTTCGATCACGAGGATCGAGAGGATCGTCGGCGTCTCACGGTTGGGGAGACGCCCGAGATCCTGCAGCAACTTCGCAACGACACCCGATGATGAGATCCACGTGATCCCGGCGAGCACCAGGGCACCGATCGGCCCCCAGCCGAGGACGAACCCGGCGATGGCACCGGGGACGGCGTTCAGGGCCATGTCGATCCCTCCGGCCATGCGTGACCGGTTGAGGCTGCCCATCAGCTCTTTCGCGTTGTACTCCAGGCCCAGCATCACCAGCAGCAGGATGACGCCGATCTCAGCGCCGACCTCGATGAACTCCTCGCCCTGCGAAATCGGCAGAATGCCGCCCTCACCGAACGCGAGACCGCCCAGGAGGATCAGCGGGATGGGGGAGATCCCGATGCGGCCCGCCAGGCGACCCAGCAGCGCGATGCCGAATAACAGCGCGCCGATCTCGAGAAAGAGCAGCGCGCCGTCATGCATCGATCAGGCGCCGTTCAGAATCCGGACCAGGTGCTCAAGGCCCTCGCGCGTACCGACGACGACCAGGGTGTCACCGGCGCGCAGCACGTCGGAGGGCTCGGGCGCCGGGATGACTCCCGACTCCCGCACGACGGCGACGATCGAACAGCGCGTCAGGGTGCGTGCTTTGGTGTCGCCGAGAGGGCGACCCACGTACGGCGAGTCGGCCCGCACCGGGATCTTCTCCATCTGCAGGCCGGCGAAGGCTTCCTGCAGACCCGCGAGCTGGGTCAGGATGACCGAGCCGCCGAGCACCTCCGAGAGGGCCGTGGCCTCGTCATCCGTCAACGCAAGAGTGTCGCCACAGCGGTCGGGGTCATCCTCATCCGAGATCGCGATCTCGCGGCCACCGTCGCGGAAGTTCACCACCGACAGACGCCGACCATCATCGGTCAGGATGTCGTGACGGATGCCGATACCGGGCAGTTCGGCGCGCTCCACGTGAACGGGCATGCGCCCATCTTCCCACCAAGAGGGCTACCCAATGTTCACTCTGGACCCCTAGCGTATGGCGAGTGAGCGATAGCGAGCCCGAACTCCGCAAGGCCCCGACCCCGGCATCCGGCGGGGCCGCTGTGCCGACTCCCCCACCGACCACCGACACCGATGCGCTCGAGAGCCTGGCGGTACTCTTCCAGGACTCCACCGAGGAGCGCGAGATCCCCCGCAAACAGGTGGTCTCGTGGGCGTTCTGGGACTGGGCGACGCAGCCGTTCAACTCCGTCATCCTCACCTTCGTCTTCGCGGCGCTATACCTCGTTTCCGACAGCTTCCTGCCCGCTGATGTCGCCTCGCTTCCGGATGATTCCCCGGTCAAAGAGGCGGCGCTTGCCGACCTCACCAGCGGGTATGGCTTGGTCACCACCATCGCGGGGCTGCTGATCCTGTTTCTCGCGCCGGTCCTCGGCCAACAGGCCGATCGCCGGGGCAGCAAGAAGCGCTGGCTCTTCGTGTTCACGATGCTTCTGGCACTCGCGCAGTTCGCGCTGTTCTTCGTCTACGCCCAGCCCGTCTTCTTCTGGTACGGCGCGGCAGTACTGGCTGTCGGCGCCGTCATCTCCGAGATCGCCGGCGTCAACTACAACGCGTTGCTCGTGCAGGTTTCGACGCCGAAGACCGTCGGCAAGGTCAGCGGCCTCGGCTGGGGCATGGGGTATATCGGCGGGATCGTCGCCCTCGTGATCGTCGTCGCGCTCACCTTCGCCGATTGGTTCGGCATGGACACCTCTGACGGACTTGCCTACCGGCTCATCGCGGTCGGATGCGGCCTGTGGACGATCCTGTTCTCCATCCCGCTGTTCCGCAACGTTCCCGAGCCCCCTCCGTCGGCACCCGGCCAGAGCGTCGGCTTCTTCCGTAGCTACGTGGTGCTCGTGAAGGACATCGCGCGGCTGTTCCGGGAGCACCGCCCCACTTTCTGGTTCGGCGGATTCAACCGGTCAACGCAACGGGTGCTGTGAGATGAAGCAGGCGCTGATCTCGGGAGGCATCGATTGCAGGGCAAACATGGTCATCTCAGTCGTGAGCAGAAGCAGCTCGCGCTCCGTCTCCACTCGAAGGGGTGGCGGCTCATCGATATCGCCCGCGAGATCGGCTGTACGGCGCCGATGGTCGGCCGCATGGCGCGGGAGGGCCGTCACCTCGACGGGAAGCCGTTCGGCTGGGAGCCGCGCGAGGGGCATCTGACGGTCTTCGACCGTGAGGAGATCCTGGTCGGCCTCGCCCGCGGTGACACGCTTACTGCGATCGCGCGTGCCCTGGGACGCGCGGTGTCGACGGTCAGCCGCGAGGTCAAGCGCGGGGGCGGACGGGAGGAGTACTCGGCGTGGCGGGCGCACGAGGACGCGCGGGAGCAGGCCCGCCGACCGAAGCCGTTCAAGCTCGACAGTGGACGGCTGCTCGAGGTCGTCACGACGCAGCTGGAGCAACTGTGGTCGCCGCAGGAGATCGCCGCACGCTTACGTTTGGAGCATCCCGATGACCCGGAGATGCACGTGAGCCACGAGACGATCTACCAGTCCCTGTTCGTGCAGGGACGCGGGCAGTTGCGCCGCGAGCTCGCCCGCTGCCTGCGGTCGGGGCGTGCGGCACGGAAGTCGCGGACCGCGACGGACGGGCGGGGCCGGCTGCCGGGGATGGTGATGATCAGCGAGCGTCCCGCAGAGATCGAGGGCCGTGCCGTGCCGGGGCATTGGGAAGGCGACTTGATTCTCGGTGAGAACAGTCGCAGTGCCGTGGGAACCCTCGTCGAACGCAGCACTCGGCTCGCTCTCCTGCTGCACCTGCCCGACGGGAAGAGCGCCGAAAAGGTGGAGGCCGCGATGCGCGAAGCGATCACGGCGCTACCGTCGTCGCTGGCGCGGACGATCACCTGGGACCAGGGCGCGGAGATGGCCAAGCACGCCGAGTTCACGACAGTAACCGGCATCCCGATCTACTTCTGCGACCCGCATTCCCCGTGGCAGCGCGGAAGCAACGAGAACACCAACGGGCTGTTACGCCAGTACCTGCCGAAGAGCACCGATCTGAGCATCGTCACCCGCGCTGAGCTGACCGCGATCCAGGACTCGCTCAACGGTCGACCACGCAAGACACTCGGCTATCTGACACCATCGGAGAAGTTCGCGGAACTCGTTGCGACCACCGGTTGAATCCGCCATCTCGTTCGCCTTCCGCAACTCCGAGACCTCCTTCTGTAGCCGCTTGATCTCCGCCGCCGCGTCCGTGGTCAACCCGGGCTTCACGCCGGCGTCGACCTCGTAACGCCGCTGCCAGAGCCGCAGCGTCTCGGGGCTCATCCCGAGCAGACCGGCCACATGCCGGACCGCGCTCATCATCGTCGGGTGCGACGGCCGCGTCTCCGCGAGCATCCGCAATGCCCGCTCACGCATCTCCGGCGAATACTTCCTGTTCATCGAGTTCCATCCTTGCTTGAAGAACGGAACGAAAGTCAGGCCGATTCAATAACCATGACCGACGCAACCCAGGCGATGCATCCCCCGACGGCGCAACCCTTCGCAACGTGGAACCCGACCCGTGGCATCTGGGAGACTACGCAACTCGACCTCTTCGGGCTCTCGGCGCCGTTCTCGGCGATCTGGCCGACTTGCGGCTGGATGCAGGATGGATCGGCTTACCGGCTTCCCTTGTCGGCGCTCCTCACCAACGCTTCCGCATCTTCGCCCTCGCCCGGCGCACTGTTCCGCACCCCGCTGGCGACGGACTCATCGCGCGGTGGAGAGACTCTCGACCAGGTGCGAGCGAGACGAGGGACGATTGCGCTGTCGCACCAGATCATCGACTTCGCCCTCCACGGACCGGGTGGCTCATCGAACAGGAGAGCCGAATCGGAGACGCTGTGGTCGCTGATCGACGGACTGTTCAGCGATGGGGACGCTACGCCGACGCCATCACTCGTTGGGAACACATCACCGGGCGACCCGCGCAAGCGCCAGCCCTCCTGAACGACGCCGACGGCCCCCGCCCAGCACCGGCATTCGTCGAATGGCTCATGGGCCTGCCGACTGGATGGGTCACCGATAGCGGCGACCTGACGCAGAATCAACAGATCACCGCCCTCGGCAACGGAGTGCTACCCCTCCAGGCTGTGTCCGCGCTGTCACTGCTCGCCGCGTGAACGTGGGCTACGCGAGAGCGGCGTCCTCCGGTGCTCCCGGTGTCGTTCCCAGAGCGGCGAGCAGGCGGACCCGGACTCGCTGCTTGCGCTGCTCGAAGAACGAGGTGAAGTCGGCCAAGTCGAGCGGAAGGCCGTCGAGGTCGTCCTCGGCAAGGTACGTAGCTCGCTTGTTCTCGCTCGGGAAGGCGGTGTCCATCCACTCCGCAGGCAGTCCATCCTGCTTCTCGATGTTGACGGCCCCACCCAGCAACTGAAGGTTCGGCAGCAGGCATGCGGCGGCCAAGTAGTCGTCGACCTTAATCGAGCGGGACGCCGGCACCGAGGAACGGGACATATTCTCCACGACGGATCTTCGAGCACTTCGCCACGCTCGCTGGTAGGGAGCTGTCAACTGACTCGCCGCTCGTGAGGACACCTGGCGCCGAATATACATCGTACAGTGTATAGTCATCGTATGCTGACTATTTCCGATCGACTCGACGTGATGAACCGGCTCGGCCGAGCTATGGCGGACCCGACCCGCTCTCGCATTCTCCTGACTCTCTTGGCCGGCCCGAGTTACCCGGCGGTGCTGTCTCGCGAGTTGGGGTTGTCCCGCTCGAATGTGTCGAACCATCTGACGTGTTTGCGTGGGTGCGGGATCGTGGTGGCCGAGCCGGAGGGCCGGCAGACCCGCTACGAGGTCGCAGACCCGCATCTTGCCCGCGCCCTGACGGCGCTGGTGGATGTGACGCTCGCGGTCGACGAGAGCGTGCCGTGCATGGACCCGGACTGCGGGGTCGAGGGCTGCGTGGCGGGGGAGGTGCGGGCGTGAGCGCGGTCACAGGTTCGCAAGTCGAGCACGTCGACCTCGACGACCACGATGATGACGATGACCGGCCGTGGTATCGGAGCCCGAGCGTTCTGATCCCGATCGCCTCCGGCGTCGCGTTCGCCGCCGGCCTGGTGTGCGAGTGGACCGGCGCGGAGACCGCGGGCCTGGTGCTGTTCTGGATCGGCCTGCTGCTGGGCGCTTACACGTTCGTGCCGGGCGCGCTGCGCAAGCTGTTCACCAAGGGCAAGCTCGGCATCGGCCTGCTCATGACGATCAGCGCTACCGGCGCGGTGATTCTCGGCTACGTCGAGGAGGCCGCCGCGCTGGCGTTCCTGTACTCGATCGCGGAGGCGCTGGAAGACAAGGCGATGGACCGCGCCCGCGCGGGGTTGCGGGCGCTATTAAAGCTGGTGCCCGACACCGCGCTCGTCAAGCGCGGCGATGCCACCGCCGAGGTAGAGGCGAAGGAGCTGCGCGTCGGTGACGTGCTCGTGGTCCGGCCGGGTGAACGGATCGCCACCGACGGCACCGTGCGGGCCGGGCGAAGCAGCCTGGACACGTCCGCGATCACGGGTGAATCGATCCCGGTCGAGGTCGAACCCGGCACCGACGTATCGGCCGGGTCAATCAACACCACCGGCGTGCTCGAGGTCGAGGCCACCGCCGCCGGAACCGACAACTCCCTCACCACCATCGTGGAGCTGGTCGAGCAGGCGCAGGCCGAGAAGGGCGACCGTGCCCGCCTGGCCGACCGGATCGCCCGACCCCTCGTGCCCGGCGTGATGATCCTCGCCGTGCTGGTCGGCGTGCTCGGGTCGCTGCTGAGCGGCGACCCCGAGCTGTGGATCACCCGCGCCCTGGTCGTGCTGGTCGCAGCCTCGCCGTGCGCGCTGGCGATCGCCGTCCCGGTCACCGTCGTATCCGCGATCGGCGCGGCGTCGAAGTTCGGTGTGGTCGTGAAGTCCGGGGCCGCGTTCGAGCGGTTCGGCGGCATCCGCCACCTCGCCGTCGACAAGACCGGCACGCTGACCCGCAACGAGCCCACGGTGACCCGCGTCGTCACCACCGGCGCGACCGAGAATGAGGTGCTGGCGTGGGCAGCGAGCCTGGAAGGTCACAGCACGCACCCGCTGGCCGCCGCGATCACGAAGGCCGTCCCCGACGCCCCGACCGCGCACGACGTCACCGAGACCGCCGGGCGCGGCATCACCGGCACGCTCGGTAGTGCCCGTCTCGCCGTCGGTAGCCCCCGCTGGCTGGATGCCGGATCACTGGCCGACCAGGTGCGGGCGATGGAGTCCGAGGGGATGACCGTCGTCATCGTGCACCGAGGCGACCAGCCGGCCGGGGCGATCGGGGTGCGTGACGAACTGCGCCCAGAGGTTCCCGAGGTCATCGCCACGCTGAACCGCCGCGGGATCGGGGTGACGATGCTCACCGGCGACAACGCCCGCACCGCCGCAGCGCTGGCCGACCAGGCCGGCATCAGGGACGTGCGCGCCGAGCTGCGCCCCGAGGACAAGGCCACCGCCGTCGCGAAGTTGTCGAAGTCTCAGCCCACTGCCATGATCGGGGACGGCATCAACGACGCTCCCGCGCTGGCGGCCGCGGATGTGGGGATCGCTATGGGAGCCAAGGGCGCCGATGCTGCGATCGAGTCCGCCGACGTCGCGTTCACCGGCCACGACCTGCGCCTCATCCCACAGGCCCTCGCCCACGCCCGCCGCGGCCGCAACATCATCAACCAGAACGTCGTGTTGTCGATCGCGATCATCGTGGCGCTGCTGCCGCTCGCGATCACCGGAGTCCTCGGGCTCGCCGCGGTCGTGCTTGTACACGAGGTCGCTGAAGTCGTCGTCATCCTCAACGGGCTCCGCGCGGCGCGGCGCACGAAGGCATGACCGATCCCCTTGACGGCTCCGCTCCCTCCCCGGGAAAAGCGGATGCCGTGGAAGCGAGTTCTGCCGGCCCGGCGGCGGCGCGCGTCCGGCTCCGCTGGTTCCTGCTCGCGTGCGCCGTCGCCGCCGGCGCGGTGCTGATCGACCAAGGCAGCAAGGCACTCGCCCTCGCTCAGCTCAGCTCAGCGAGGATGACCGCAATCCCGCTCTTGGGAGACTGGCTCGGCTTACAGCTCGCGTTCAACCCCGGCACCGTCATGTCCTTAGGGTCCGATTCAACGTGGCTGCTCACCGTCATCGCGACCGCGGCGTCCATCGCCCTGCTCATCGCCGCCGCGCGCGCTCCATCGGCCGGGTGGGCGGTCGCGATCGGCCTGGTGTGGGGCGGCGCGGTCGGCAACCTCCTGGACCGGCTGTTCGCCCCTCCCGGATTCGGCCGCGGTCATGTCACCGACTTCCTCGCCTACGGCAACCTGTTCATCGGCAACCTTGCCGACGTCATCCTCGGTTTCGGCGTCGCCCTGGGCGTACTGCTTTACCTCCGAGGCCCAAACCACACCAGGAACGGACAATGATGGTCGCAGAGTATCAACGGCACGCGGCTGCCGGAACCGCTGGGTCGCCAGGCGGCTGTAACGCGGCGGTGGGCGCATGATCCTGTCCTCCGTCCTGCAGGCGATCGGCCTATTCATCGCCACGAACATCGATGACATCATCGTGCTCTCCTTGTTCTTCGCCCGAGGCGCGGGCCGGCGCGGGACCACCGCCCGAATCCTGGTCGGACAGTACCTCGGGTTCGCTGGCATCCTGGGCGCTTCCGTGCTGGTGACGCTCGGGGCGGGAGCGTTCCTGCCGCCGGAGGTCATCCCCTACTTCGGACTCATTCCGCTGGGGTTGGGACTTTGGGCTGCGTGGCAAGCCTGGCGCAACCGCGGTGCCGACGATGACGATGAGGCAAAGGTCGAGGGCAAGAAGGTTGGGGTGTGGACGGTGGCCGGGGTGACCTTCGCCAACGGCGGGGACAACATCGGCGTCTACGTCCCGGTCTTCCTCAGCGTGGGCCCAGCGGCCGTGGTGGCGTACTGCATCGTGTTCCTCGCCCTGGTCGCCGCCCTCGTCGGCCTGGGCAAGTTCGTCGCCACCCGCCGACCGATCGCCGAACTCCTGGAACGCTGGGAACACATCCTGTTCCCGATCGTGCTCATCGGCCTGGGCATCTTCATCCTCGTCAGTGGTGGTGCCTTCGGCCTCTGAACTCGTAGCCGACTGCGTAGATGGCAGCGTGCTGTGGTTGCTACCTGGCGGCTGAGTGTCCCGGTGCGCTCCGCGTGTGAGCGGCCCAGACGACGTGCTCGGCGCCGCTGCCTCAACTGAGCCCACGCTGACCGCGTAGGCGTCGATCACGCGGTCGGTGCCGGTGTTGAAGGCGTCGCGGATATCACTTGGATCACCACATCGCTGGGCCCGGCTCTTGTGTCAGGCGCAGCAGGAGGTGGGGAGTTCGTTGCGGAAGAGGTTCGCGGTGAGGCGGATGCCTTCGGCCATGGTGAGGTAGGGGGCCCAGGTGTCGGCGAGTTGGGTGACGGTGAATCCGGCGGTGATGGCGTAGGTTGCGGCGAGCATCATCTCCCCAGCGGTGTCGGCGAGGGCGTGGATACCGAGGACTTTGCCGGTGTCGGCGTCGGCGACGACCTTGATGCCGCCGCGTGTGTCGTGGTTGGCGATGGCCCTGGGCACGTCGGAAAGTCGTAGGAATCGGCAGGCGCACCGGTATCCGGCGGCGATGGCGCTGGCTTCGGTGATCCCGGCGGAGGCCAGTTGGGGTGAGGTGAACAGCACAGACGGCAACCCGGTGTAGTCGACTCGCTCGTCGTGACCCAGGGCGTTGTGCGCGGCGATCTTCCCAGTCCTCGCGGCGACGTACACGTACTGGGGCACGTCAGTGACGTCACCGGCGGCGAACACAGCCGGGTTCGTGGTCCGCTGCTGCTCGTCTACGATGACGAAGCCGCGCTCGTCGGTCGCGATACCCGCAGCAGGAAGGTTGAGCCCTTCGGTGCGCGGGGTGCGACCGGTGGCAACGAGGACACGTTCACCGGTCGCGTCCTTCCCGTTGCGGGTCGTCACCTGGACCAGGCCCTCGTGCTGGGTGATCGTGGCTGCGCGGTCGCCGATGACGCTGATCCCCTCGGCCAGGAAGGCCTTGCGGAGCTCGGATGACAGTTCCGGTTCGGCGTGCGGGGCGAGCCGACCGATGACGGTGACCTCTACTCCGAGCCGGGCGAACAGCTGCGCCTGTTCCAGGCCGACGAAGCCACCGCCGATCACCACGAGCGACGCGGGCAGTTCCGTCAGTTCCATCGCTGTGGTCGACGTGAGGTAATCAACCTGCTCAAGCCCAGGGATTGCCGGCACGTGCGGCTCGGCGCCGGTGGCGACGAGATACGACTTCGCGCGCACCGGTCGTCCATCCACGAGCAGGGTTCCCGCGTCTGTGAACGTTGCAGTGCCCGGGAGGATGTCAAACCCGTAGGCAGCGGCGATGTCGGCGTACTTGGTCTGGCGGAGCATCCCAACCAGATCATCCTTCTGCTCGATGAGCGCGCTGAGATCGACCATCCCAGCAGAGCTGGGGGCGCCTGAGAACGGGTTCGTGAGGGCGGAGTGCCGGGTGTGCGCGGCCGCGAGAAGCGTCTTGGACGGCACACAACCCACGTTCACGCAGGTACCGCCGAGGGTTCCCGATTCGATGGCGACCACGCTGGCCCCCTCGAGGCGCGCGTGGATCGCTGCGGACATCGCCGCCCCGCCCGTCCCGATCACCACGAGATCAACCTCTGTGTGCTGTGTCACGATGCCTCCTCAAGTTCGAACCGGCCACTCATGCGGCCACTCCTGAAAGAATGGACCTTAAAGTATGCTTGAAGGTCAAGTCGGTGGCGGAGGTGACGATGCGGATCGGAGAACTCGCGGGGAAGGCGAAGACGAGGGCGTCCACGCTGCGGTATTACGAGGAGCGCGGGCTGCTCCAACCTCCGGAGCGTACCCCGGCCGGGTACCGCAACTACGGCGACGAGGCGGTGCAGCGGCTCGAGTTCATCGACCGGGCCCGCGCAGCAGGGCTCACCCTCGCGCAAACCGCCGAGATCCTCGAAGTACGTGACGCGGGCGGGTCGCCGTGCGGTCATGTTCGAGACCTCCTCGACCGGCGACTGGTCGAGATCGACGAGCAGCTTGAGCATCTCCGCCTGCTCCGTACCAGCGTCGCCGAGCTCCGCGCGAACGCAGCACAGACGTCGCCGGAGGCCTGCACACCCGAGTCGATCTGCCGGTACCTCTGACCAATCGGCTGAAGGGTCTTGCTGCCCGGAGGGAACCGTTGTCTTGTCCGCGTAAGGTTGTCGCGCTCGTGGTAGTTCGTCAGGAACTCGTAGAACGTGTACGACTGCGCGGTCTCGGGCTTGAAGTTCCAGAGCAGGAAGGAGCCGACAGGGTATCCGTGCTTCAGACAAATTCACGATGGATAGCTGGCATCAGATACTCGCGCTTGTGGATGGCGGTGAGCATCTCCTCGATGCTGCGCTGAATCGCCTGTAAGTCTCTGAGTTGCTGGCCTGGGGTCGGCTGGCAGGGTGGGTGCTGGCGCTCCGCATGGTCGTGACTCTTGAATCGGTTGGCCCTTCGCCCTTCGGGCTGGGGTGCCTTTCTCAGGATCTGTCCGCCCGGGCGGGCGCCGGCGCCGACCCTGCCCACTTCGATGGCTTGATCAGAAGCTTGTCCGACCGTTAGCGGCGGTCGTGGCCCATTACAGGCCTGCCTCGCAGTGACCATTCCCGGGCCGACGCCAGCAGTGACGTCAACCTCGTGGAAAGGATCACGGTCACCATGACCATCGTTGCAAACACATTCGCGTATGTCATCGGCGCGGACACGCACTCCCGAACGCACACCCTCGCCGTCATCGACGTGCGCACCGGCGCGAGAGTCGATACCTCGACGTTCCCGACGACCCCTGCAGGACTCTCCCGCGCGGTCGCGTGGATCGCCAGCCGCACCGGCGGACTGGTGGACGTGCTCGTCGCCATCGAAGGCGTCGGGTCCTATGGCGCTCGACTCGCGCGGGCATGCCAGGACGCTGGCTACCGGGTCGTGGAGTCGTTCCCGACCCCGGCCCGGCAACGCCGCGGCCTCGGTAAGAGCGATGAGATCGACGCGGAACTGATCGCCCGCTCCGTGCTCAGTGTCGATGCGGACAAGCTCCGCGATCCGCGTCAGGACGCGGGAATACGCGCCGCGCTGCGGGTCCTCGTCGCAGGGCGCGAGCTGCTCAACAGCGACCGCACCCGGTCGATCAACGCGCTCACCGCGCTGCTGCGAACCGTCGACCTCGGCATCGACGCGCGGCGCCCGTTAACGAAAGCGCAGCTCGTGACGATCGCGTCGTGGCGGCACCGGCAGGAAGACCTCGCGGCCGTGACTGCTCGTCGCGAAGCGATCCGCCTCGCCAGACGCATCACCGCGTGCGATCAAGACCTCGCGGACAATCGCCACGAGATCACCGCGCTCGTCAGGGCGAGCGACGCATCCGGGCTGCTCGAGCAACCCGGCATCGGAGCGATTAACGCCGCGGCGATTATCGTTGCCTGGTCACACCCCGGACGCGTCCGCTCCGAGGCAGCGTTCGCCGTGCTCGCCGGAGTGAGCCCGGTCCCGGCATCGAGCGGGAACACCACCCGACACCGCCTGAACCGCGGCGGCGACAGACGGCTGAACCGGGCGCTCTCCTCAATCGCGCTGACCCGGATGTCTCACCATCCCGCGACCCGCGCCTACGTCGAACGTCGACGCGCTCAGGGACGCACGACCAAGGAGATCCGCCGATCACTCAAGCGATACATCGCCCGACAGCTCTACCGGCACCTCACCACCCAGAACGGACTTGACAGGACATAGAAGCATCCTGGGTTTCGTTCCTATGGGGTTCCCTGTCCGGCGGTTGCCGACTGGGGTGATTCTTGGTCAGCGTAGTACGCGGCTTCGATCTCGGCGGGGGTGCGGTAGCCGAGCTCTCCGTGGAGGCGGGAGTTGTTCCACCACCACACGTACTCGAGGGTCGCGAGCTCGACCTGCTCGACCGTCCGCCACGGGCCCCGGCGGCGGATCAGCTCGGTCTTGTAGAGCCCATTGACCGCCTCGGCGAGGGCGTTGTCATAACTGTCGCCCACGGTTCCCGTGGAGGGTTTCGCGCCGATCTCGACGATCCGATCCGTGTAGACCACAGAGAGATAGTTCGACCCGTGGTCCGCGTGATGGACGAGCTCATCGAGCGGCCCCGCAGCGTTGAACGCGGCCATGTTCAACGCTTGCAGCGGCCGCACGTCGGCCTTCAACGTCGACGCGACGTTCCAGCCGACGATCATGCGGGAGAACACGTCGATTACGAACGCGACATACGCAAACCCCGCCCACGTCGCGACATAGGTGATGTCCGCGACCCACAGCCGCCGCGGCGCGAGAGCAGTGAAGTCGCGTTTGACGAGGTCCTGCGGTTGCGGGATCGTCGGATCGGACTTCGTCGTGAACACCTTCTTCGACCGCGCCACCCCGCGCACTCCCGCGAGGCCCATGAGGCGGGCGGTCTGATCACGGCCGACATCCCACCCCTGTCGTCGCAACAGCGCATGCATCTTCCGCACGCCGTAGACGCCGTAGTTCTCCTCGTGGAGAAGGCGGACCTCCGGCACGAGCAGCTCGTCACGCAGCTGCCGGGCCGAGGGCACGCGGGTCTTCGCGGCGCGATACCCGCGGGAGGTGAGGAACCCTGGCACCGTGTCCCGGAGGACACGGCAGAGGAACTCGACCCCGAACTGATCCCGATGCTCGTCGATGAAGCGGATCATGTCGGTCAGGGCCGGTCGTCCGCAACGCCTTCTCCCGCATCTCGGGCGAGTACTTCTGATTCATCGGTTCCATCCTTGCTTGAAGAACGGAACGAAACCCAGGGCGATTCAACTGGAGCGTCAGCCAGCTCCATGACGAACTCACCTCGCGCGGGCTGCGCAGTCTGCCCACCCCGAAGCGGCCGGCGAAGCCGCTGGCCGTGTCCACCATCCACCGGCTCCTGACCAACCCGTACTACAAAGGCGATGTCGTCTACCGAGGCACCCGCTACAAGGGCAACCACCCGGCGCTCGTGCCCGCCGAGGTCTGGTACCAGGTCCAGTCCGTGCTCACCGCGCACCAGTGCGCCGTCGAGGCAACCCAAGTCCACGGCCACTACCTCAAAGGCACCATCCACTGCGGCCAGTGCGGGTCCCGGCTCATCGTCTCCAACGCGAAGAACCGCCACGGCAACGTCTACTGCTACTTCGTGTGCTCCGGTCGGCATTCCAAGCGCACCGACTGCACGCGCCAGGCGATGCTCATCGAGGACGTCGCGAAGCTCGTCGAGGACTACTACACGCGCGTCCAGATCACGCCGGCTCAGCAGGACGCGCTCGCGGGGATGCTCCACCACGAGTTCGACCGGCTCATGGCCGCCGAAACCGAGGAACTGGAACGCCTCACCGCCAACCGCGACCGGCTCGAAGGCGAGCAGGACCGCCTCATGCAGGCGCACTACGCCGACGCGATCCCGCTCTCCGTGCTCAAGCGCGAGCAAGACCGCATCGTCGCCGAACTCGACCAGGTGACCCGCCGTATCGACGCCCACTTCGGTGACTACGCCGACGCTCGCGCCCACCTCGACGACGCGCTCGGCCTGCTCGCCAACTGCGCTGACATCTACGCCCGCTGCGACGACACCAACCGGCGGCTGTGCAACCAGGCGTTCTTCACGAAGGTCTACATCGACGAGGACAACGAGCTGCGCGTCGAGCACAACCGGCCCTTCGAGATGCTCCTCGATCCACAGGTCAACGCCAACGCCCTGACCTGGGCCGCAGACACCAACAAGACCCGAACCTCAACCAACGTTTCCGTTGGCAAGGGTTCGAGCCTTGTGCGTGGGGTGGACCTGAGGGTGTCTGAGTTCACGACATAGGCGACAGGTGATCGGCGACACGTGAGTCGCGTCATAGGCGACACTCGTGCATGTCGTCGAAGCATCGGGTCGTGGTGTTGAAGATCGTCGCCGGGGAGCTGTCGGTCACGGCAGCAGCGGCCGAGTACGGGATGTCTCGGCAGTACTTACACAAGCTCCTCGCCCGTTACCGCGACGAGGGTCTGGACGGGCTGAAGCCCCGATCCCGTGCCCCGTTGACCAGCCCGCAGGCGGTCACCGACCGGGTCCGTGACCGGATCGTGCAGCTGCGGGCCGCGCTGACCGCGGCCGGAACCGACGCTGGCCCGGTCACGATCGCCTGGCACCTGACCCAGGAAGGGCTACAGGCCCCGTCGACCTCCACCATCCGCCGCATCCTGCACACTGCCGGGCTGATCGCCCCCGAACCCCGCAAACGCCCCCGCTCCTCCTACATCCGGTTCGAAGCAGACAGGCCCAACGAGACCTGGCAATCCGACTTCACCCACTGGCGCCTGGCGAGGGCACCGACGTCGAGATCCTGAACTGGCTCGACGACCACTCCCGCAAACTGCTCTCCTGCACCGTCCACCACCCCGTCACCGGCAAAACCGTCGTGGACACCTTCCTACACTGCGTCGACGAGTTCGGACCGCCCGCATCGACCCTCACCGACAACGGACGCGTCTACACCGCCCGCCACGGAGGGGGACGCAACGAGTTCGAATACGTCCTCGCCGCGCTGAACATCCGACAGAAGAACGGCACCCCGAACCACCCGCAAACCCAAGGGAAGATCGAACGCTTCCACCAGACCCTCAAACGCTGGCTCACCGCCCGACCCCGCGCGGCAACCATCACGGAGCTCCAGACCCAGCTCGACCAGTTCCGGGACTACTACAACACCACCCGACCCCACCGCGCCCACGCAACCACACCCGACCTCGCCTACGCCGCCACCCCGAAAGCCACCCCCGCCGGCCACAGCGACCGCACCCACTACCGGATCCGACACGACCACGTCGACAGCAACGGGAAAATCAGCTTCCGCCGCGCGGCCCGCATGCACCACCTCGGCATCGGCGCCAACCACCGCGGGAAACGCTGCATCCTCATCGCCGACGAACACACCGTCACCGTCATCCACCTCGACACCGGCGAAATCATCGCGACCAACACCATCGACCCCGCCCGGACCTACTGGCGAAACAACGAGAGAGAGCCCGGCCGATGGCCGGACTCTCTCTCGTAAATGTCGCCTATGACGCGACTCAGATGTCTCCTATGTCGCGACTCATCACAGGGTGGACCTGAGGGGACTCGAACCCCTGACCCCCTGCATGCCATGCAGGTGCGCTACCAGCTGCGCCACAGGCCCGTGATGGGCGGCCCCGCTCTCGCGAGGCAACCCCACAAGACTACTACATGCTCAGACGTGCTTCGAATCGGCGTCAGTCCGCCGCGGAGTGGGCAGGAAGGTCGATCGGGATGACCGGGCAGTCCTTCCAGAGCCGCTCGAGGCCGTAGAACACGCGCTCCTCCTCGTGGAAGACGTGCACGACGAGGTCGCCGAAGTCGATGAGAACCCAGCGCCCCTCCTCCCGACCCTCGCGTCGGATGCGCTTGACGCCGCGCTCGAGCAGCTTCTCCTCGATGTCGTCGGAGATGGCCCCGACGTTGCGCTCGTTGCGCCCCGTCACGAGGAGGAAGGCATCGACCAGGGGCAGCGGACCCGACACATCGAGAGCGACGAGGTCGTCGCCGCCCTTCGCATCGGCGGCAGCCGCGGCGATCGCCACGAGTTCGCGGGTGGCATCGGTGGTGACCATCAGAAGACTCCGTTCACGACGGCGACGATCAGCACGCCCACCAGCGCGAGCGCCAGCACGCCGGCGGTGATCGCCAGCGCGAAGAGCAGCTTGCTCCCCTTCTCGGGGGCGGGGGGACGGATGATCTCGCCGGTACCGCGCACCGTGCTGACGGCGGCGCTGGCGGCAATGGGGGTGGGGGACGAGGATGCCGGCAGCTCACCATCGACAAGCACGGCGTCGACGTCTTTGCCGTCGGTCGAGCGCGGATCGCTACCTCGCGAACCGAGGCCCTCCGGCAGGTGGTACGACCCGGTGATGATGACCTCACCGGTCGCGTTGACGGGCCCTGACAGGGAAGGCGCGGCGGGCGTCTGCGAGAGGATGAGCGCGCTCGGCGTCGCCAGGGCACCCGTCGAGGACGATCGCGCGACCACCTCATCGAACGACGGCGGCAGCGTGATGGAGCTCTCCTCGGCGGCGAGCAGCTCGGCCCCGAACTGGGGTCCGACGGTGGGCGTCTCCCGGTGCTCGCCCTCGGTCTCCGCCGACGTGTCCGCGGATGCCTCGTCGGTCGCGGTCCGCTCCCCGCCGGCGGTCGTTGCGGGCACCGGCTCCGAGGTCTCGGTCCCCACAGAGGCGGCCTCGGCGGCGCTGATGGGCGAGGCTTCCACGGCCGACTCGGCGTCGTCCGACTCTCGTTCCTCGTCCTCAGCCACGCGATCGCCTGTCTCGGACGAGTCGTCGTCGGCGTCGGCCTGCGCGTCCGTCTCGCCCGGGAGCTCTTCGACGGACTGATCGTCAGCCGTTTCGTCGGCGGCCGTTTCGTCGGCGGCCGTTTCCTCGGCGGCAGTTTCCTCGGCGTCCTCGACAGCGGCGTCCTCGACAGCAGCATCCTCGACAGCGGCATCCTCGACAGCGGCGTCTTCGACGGGGGCTTCGTGCGCGGGGCGGGATGCGGCCTGTTCCGGCGTGATCACGGGAATGGATGCCGTGCGTATCCGCTCCTGCTCACGGGCCTGGCGACGGGTCAGCGGGGCGACGCCGAGGTCCACCTCGGCGTCGGCGCGCGGCGCGGGGGGCGCAGCTGCGGGCACGGCGGCCCGGGGAAGCGGCACCGCCGGCGTGGGCGCCGGCGCAACGTCATCCTCTTCGTGGGCGTCGTCCTGCACCGGGACGGAACCGGTGCGCTGCAGTTCACGGAGCTGCTTGCGCGTTAGCGGCTGCTCTGGTGTGCTCATTCGGGGCTCCGGTAGAGGTGATGCTTGTTGATGTACTGGACCACTCCATCGGGCACGAGGTACCAGACGGGGTGTCCTCGCTCCACACGATCGCGGCAATCGGTGGAGGAGATCGACAGCGCGGGTATCTCGAGTTGACTCACATCGGAACTGGGCAGACCGGTCGTGTCGAGCACGTGCCCGGGCCTACTCACGGCGACGAAATGCGCCAGGCTCCAGAGTTCATCATGGTCCCTCCAACTGAGAATCTGCGCCACGGCGTCGGCGCCCGTGATGAAGATGAGCGTCGCGTCCGGCCGCTGCGCCCGCAGATCACGCAGGGTGTCGATCGTGTAGGTCGGGCCGGCACGATCGATGTCGACCCGACTCACCGTGAACCGCGGGTTGGATGCCGTGGCGATCACCGTCATCAGGTAGCGATGCTCGCTGTCGGTGACGTGGGCTTTCTGCCATGGCTGACCGGTGGGGACGAAGATGACCTCGTCGAGGTCGAAGTGCTGGGCGACCTCACTGGCGGCGACGAGGTGACCGTGGTGAATCGGGTCGAACGTGCCGCCCATCACGCCGATCCGGGGACGTCCCCCTGCCTCCGCCATACGCGATCAGTGGCCGTGCCCCGCCCGGTGGTCCAGGTCGGTCGAGCGGGACTCGGCGAAGGCCTGCGCCTTGCCCGCGTGGCGGTTGGCGACATCGCGGTAGGAGAAGGTCACCAGCCCGAGAGCGGCGAAAATGGCGACGGCGACGATGCCGAAGATGATCGTCTCCATCGCGACGTTTCCGTGGTGCGCCTCCTCGGCGGCGGCCAGGAGGGTCGTGGCAAGAGTCATCGAGGGCTCCGTTTCTCAGGTGGGTGGCGCCGTCCCAGTCTAGGCAGTTATCCGCGGGTCTGCCCGACGCCGCGCGCGAGCCACTTGGTGCTCGTGAGAGCGGGCAGCCCCATCGGGCCCCGCGCGTGCAGCTTCTGGGTCGAGATGCCCACCTCGGCCCCGAACCCGAACTCACCCCCGTCGGTGAATCGCGTCGAGGCGTTGACCATGACGACCGCGGAGTCGACCTCGGCGAGGAAGCGATCGGCGTGCGCCTGGTCGTCGGTGATGATCGACTCCGTGTGGCCGGTCGAGTACCGGCGGATGTGCTCGAGCGCGTCGTCCAGGTCCTCCACGATGCGCATCGACACGTCCAGACTGAGGTATTCGGTGCTCCAGTCCGCCTCGGTCGCCGCGACCGCGCCCGGCACGAGCGACCGGACGCCCTCGTCGGCATGGATCGTGACTCCCGCCTCGGTGAGCGCGGCGGCGACGCTCGGCACGAGCCGCTCGGCGGCCGCACGGGTAACGAGCACCGTCTCCACCGCGTTGCACACGCTCGGACGCTGCACCTTGGCGTTGGTGACGATGTCGCGGGCCCAGTCCTCCCGCGCGGTGTCGTCGAGCACGATGTGGACGACGCCCGCGCCGGTCTCGATGACGGGCACGGCGGACTCCGTCACGACCGTCTGGATGAGCTGCGCACTCCCCCGAGGTACGAGCACATCGACCAGGCCGCGCGCCTGCATGAGCTCGCGTGCGCCCTCACGCCCGAAGGCGTCGAGGGTCTGGATCGCCTCGGGGTCCACGCCGTGGGCCTCGAGGGCTCCGCGCATCGCCACCACGAGGGCCGCGTTCGTCCGTTCCGCGGCCGTGCCGCCGCGGAGCACCACGGCGTTGCCGGCCCGTAGGGCGAGCGCGGCGATGTCGACCGTGACGTTCGGACGTGCCTCGTAGATCGCGCCGACGACCCCGAATGGAACGCTCACCTGCGTCAGCTGCAGCCCGTTCGCGAGCGTGCGCTCGTCGAGCACCCGCCCGACGGGGTCGGGCAGATCGGCGACGTCGCGTACGGCGGACGCGAGCGCGGCCACGCGGGTCGCGTCCAGGCGCAGCCGGTCCTGCATCGCGTCGGACAGCCCGTTGCCGCGTCCGCGCTCGAGGTCTTGCGCGTTGGCCTCGACGATCGCGGAGGTCGCGCCCTCGAGCGCGTCGGCGATGGCGCGCAGCGCCGAAGACTTCTCCTGATCGGAGAGCAGCGCTACGCCCCGCGCAGCACCCTTGGCCGCGGTCATCAGGTCGCGGGCGGTCAGCTCGGTCGTGATCATCCGATCAGTGTATCGAGGCGGCATCCTCGTGCACCGTGCGCACCGGACCCGTCAGAGCGCGTGCGGCCCCGTCGGGATCCGGTTCGAACCACGTGCCGATCTCGCCGCCCTCGAGCGCATCGACGACGCGCTCGGCGCTCGTTACCAGCACGCCCACTCCGCCGGCGGCCGCCAGGCGGGCGGCGGAAACCTTCGTGGCCGCGCCACCCGTTCCGACGCTGTTGACGACGACCGAGCCGAACTCGTAACCGGCGAGATCGTCGCCCCACGCCACGTGCGGGATCGCCTCGGCCCCGTGCTCGTCGGGCGGGCGGGTGTAGAGGCACTCGATGTCGCTCAGGAGCACCAGCGCGTCGGCGCCGATCAGCCGGGCCACGAGGGCCGCGAGTCGGTCGTTGTCGCCGAAGCGGATCTCGTGGGTGGCGACGGTGTCGTTCTCGTTGACGATCGGCAGGATGCGAAGCCCCAGCAGGCGCTCCATCGCGCGGCGGGCGTTCGAGCGGTGCGTGGGGTTGTCGAGATCCCCGGCGGTGAGGAGCACTTGACCTGCGAGCAGGCCGTATCGGTCGAGGCTCGTCTGGTAGCGCCACATCAGCACGTTCTGACCCACCGCCGCGGCGGCCTGCTGGGTGGCGAGATCGTTAGGCCGTCCGTCGAGGCTCAGCAGCGGCAGCGCCGTCGCGATCGCGCCCGAGGAGACCAGGACCACCTCGGTGCCGCGCGAATGGGCGCCCGCGAGGGCGTCGACGATCGTCTCGATGCGCGCCGCGTTCTCACCGCTGATCGACGAGGAACCCACCTTCACGACGAGCCGGGTGGCGCCCCTGAGCTCCTCGCGCCGCTGCGCCGTCATCGGCCCCCTCCGTCGACCTCGTCATCCGCCGTGCGTGCGAGGCGCTCGGTCTCGAGCTCGGCCCGGGCGGCGGCCTTGGCATCCATCCGCTCGTGATAGCGCTCGCGGCGCTGGGAGGTGGTGCGACGGCCGCCCTGGTCCAGCCGCGGATCGGTGCCGCGCGGGGCGGCCATCAGCTCCGCGGCGGAGGTCAGCGACGGCTGCCAGTCGAACACGACGCCGTCACCGGCCCCGATGACGACGGTCGATCCCGGCTGCGCACCCGACCGGTACAGCTCGTCCTCGACGCCGAGGCGCTCCAGGCGGTCGGCGAGGAAGCCCACGGCTTCGTCGTTCTGGAAATCGGTCTGCGCGACCCAGCGCTCGGGCTTGGCGCCGATGATCCGGTAGATGTTGCCGTACGTGCCGCCCTCGACCTTGACGACGAAGTCGCGCTCCGAGCCCTGGGGGCGGATGACGATGCGTTCGGCCGGCGGACGGGCGGCGATCTCGGCGCGGTGCTCCGCGATGATGCCGCCGAGGGCGAAGGTGAGCTCGCGCAGTCCGTCGCGCGCGACGGCCGAGATCTCGAAGACGCGGAAGCCGCGGGCCTCGAGGTCGGGGCGGACCAGGTCGGCCAGCTCGCGCGCCTCCGGCACGTCGACCTTGTTGAGGGCGATGAGCTGCGGGCGATCGACGAGCGGGACCTGACCCTCGGGCACGGGGTACGCGGCGAGCTCCGCGAGGATCACGTCGAGATCGCTCAGCGGATCGCGCCCGGGATCGAGCGTCGCGCAGTCGAGCACGTGCACAAGGGCGGTGCAGCGCTCCACGTGGCGGAGGAACTCGAGGCCCAGGCCCCTTCCCTCGCTCGCACCCTCGATGAGGCCCGGCACGTCGGCGATCGTGAAACGGATGTCCCCCGCCTCCACGACGCCGAGGTTCGGATGCAGGGTCGTGAACGGGTAGTCGGCGATCTTGGGGCGCGCGGCCGAGACGGCGGCGATGAGGCTCGACTTCCCCGCGGAGGGGAAGCCGACGAGCGCGACGTCGGCGACGGTCTTGAGCTCGAGGACGACATCGCCCTCCCAGCCGGGCGTGCCCAGCAGCGCGAAGCCGGGGGCCTTCCGCTTGGGCGAGGACAGCGCCGCGTTGCCGAGACCGCCCTGACCGCCGGGCGCCACGACGAGCCGCATGCCGGGCTCCACGAGGTCGGCGATCACGGAGCCGTCGGGGTCCTTCACGACGGTGCCGAGGGGAACGGGCAGTTCGATGTCCTCCCCGGCCGCGCCCTGGCGCAGGTCACCCATTCCGAAGCCGCCGTTGCCGGCGGTGCGGTGCGGGGAGTGGTGGTACGACAGCAGCGTCGTCACCTGCGGGTCGGCGACCAGCACGATCTCCCCGCCGTTTCCCCCGTTGCCGCCGTCGGGGCCCGCGAGCGGCTTGAACTTCTCGCGGCGCACGGACACGCATCCGTTGCCGCCCTTGCCGGCGCGCAGGTGAAGCGTCACCCGATCGACGAACGTGACCATACGGTCCTCCTGGAATGGCCGAAGGGGGCGAGCCGAAGCCCGCCCCCTCCTGACGTGGTGATCCGCGCTGCGGACCGGCGAATTACTCGGCGGTCGCGACGATGTTGACGACCTTGCGGCCGCCCTTGTTGCCGAACTCGACAGCTCCGGCCTGAAGCGCGAACAGCGTGTCGTCGCCCCCGCGGCCGACGCCGGCGCCGGGGTGGAAGTGCGTGCCGCGCTGGCGGACGATGATCTCGCCCGCGCCCACAACCTGGCCGCCGAAGCGCTTCACGCCCAGTCGCTGGGCGTTGGAGTCGCGACCGTTACGGGTGGAGCTTGCGCCCTTTTTGTGTGCCATCTCGTTCCTCCGTGGCGCTTACTTGATGCCGGTGACCTTGACGCGCGTGAGGTCCTGACGGTGCCCCTGGCGCTTCTTGTAACCGGTCTTGTTCTTGAACTTCTGGATGACGATCTTCGGGCCGCGCTCGTTGCCCAGCACCTCGGCGGTGACGGTGACCTTGGCGAGCTTGTCGGCATCGGTCGTCACGGTCTCGCCGTCGACGAGCAGCACGGCGGGCAGCTGGACCTTCTCACCGGTCTGCGCCTTCAGGCGGTCGAGGACGACGACGGAGCCGACCTCCACCTTCTCCTGGCGGCCACCGGCGCGCACTACTGCGTAAACCACTTCACACCTGTTTTCTCTGGGGAGCCCCACGGCTCCGGATGTCACGGGAAGACGTCGCCTCCATGACACGGGGTCCGGAGGGATCGGTGCGGACGCTTCGCGATCCTCGCGCCACACGGGCGGCACGGTACGCACCAAGGGTCGAGTCTACCCGATGCCGGAGCGCCCTGGCAAAAGCGGCCGCCGCGTGTCGCCCCGCGGCGGCGTCAGCGCCCTAGGATCGCTGACCATGGCCCTCCTGATCGACACCGCGCGCTGGCCCGCCCACGGCCGCCTGTGGGCGCATCTGATCAGCGACGACAACCTCGACGAGCTCCACGCCTTCGCCCGCGCGAACGGTGTGCCGGCGCGGAGCTTCGATCGCGACCACTACGACGTCCCCGAGGACGCCGTCCCCCGACTGATCGCCGCGGGCGCGCGCCACGTCGGCATGAGACAGATCGTGGAGGCGCTGCGGGCGTCGGGGCTGCGCGTGACGGCGCGCGAGCGCCGCCACGACGCGTGATCAGTCGTCGTCGGAGCCGTTGGTGGGCATCGCCACGGGCGTGCCGGTGAGCACACCCGTGGACACACGGCGTCGCGCGCCGCGCCCCTGACCGGGCGCCTTGGGCTCCGGAAGGGCGCTCAGCACCGAGTCGAGCAGCTGCTCCTTCTCGGACTTGGGCGCCGCGGGGCGCTCCTGGCGCTTGCGCCGCTTCTTGGGGCGCTCGGAGGCGCCCTCCCCCGACCCGTTCGCGGCCGGGCCCTCGGGGAGCACGATCACGTCGTCGACGGATGCCGCGGGCAGGGATGCCGCGGCATCCACCTGCTCTGTCTCCTGATGCGCGGCGAGCGTCGAGGCGGCGATCTGCGCGAGCGCCGACTTGACCCCCTCGGTGATGACGTGGGTTCCGCCGACCGGCGCGGTGCCGCCGTTCTGCGTGGCGGGCGGGTTCGATCCGCCGCCGCGTCCGCGACGGGAGGAACCGGATCCATTTCCGGACGACGCGGGGCGATGCTTGACGACCGGGTCGTGGTGCACGATGACGCCGCGCCCCGCGCACACCTGGCACGCCTCGCTGAAGGTCTCCAGGAGCCCCAGCCCGAGCTTCTTGCGGGTCATCTGCACGAGACCGAGCGAGGTGACCTCCGCGACCTGGTGCTTCGTACGGTCGCGGCTGAGGCACTCGATGAGGCGCCGGAGCACGAGGTCGCGGTTGGACTCGAGCACCATGTCGATGAAGTCGACGACGATGATGCCGCCGATGTCGCGCAGACGCAGCTGACGGACGATCTCCTCGGCGGCTTCGAGGTTGTTCTTGGTGACGGTCTCCTCGAGATTGCCGCCCGAGCCCACGAACTTGCCCGTGTTGACGTCGACGACCGTCATCGCCTCGGTGCGGTCGATCACGAGCGATCCGCCCGAGGGCAGCCACACCTTGCGGTCCAGCGCCTTCTCGATCTGCTCGGTGATGCGGAACTCGTCGAACGGATCGTGCTCGCCCTCGAAGCGCTCGACGCGCTCGAGGAGATCGGGCGCGACGGCCTCGAGGTAGCCCTTGATCGTGCGGTGCGCCTCGTCGCCCTGGATGAGCATCTTCGAGAAGTCCTCGTTGAAGACGTCGCGCACGATCTTGACCAGCAGGTCGGGCTCGGAGTGCAGCAGGGTCGGTCCCTGCACGTTCTGCACCTGCGCCGAGATGTGCTCCCACTGCGTCGTGAGGCGGCTCACGTCGCGCGTGAGCTGCTCCTCCGTGGCCCCCTCGGCCGCCGTGCGCACGATGACGCCGGAGGACTCGGGAAGGACCTCCTTGAGGATCTTCTTCAGTCGCGCGCGTTCGGTGTCGGGGAGCTTGCGCGAGATGCCGTTCATCGCACCGCCGGGCACGTAGACGAGGTACCGGCCGGGCAGCGAGATCTGGCTCGTCAGGCGCGCGCCCTTGTGGCCGACGGGGTCCTTCGTGACCTGCACGAGCACCTTGTCGCCGGACTTGAGGGCGAGCTCGATGCGGCGCGGCTGGTTGCCCGTCTCGACCGAGTCCCAGTCCACCTCGCCCGAGTACAGCACGGCGTTGCGGCCGCGCCCGATGTCGACGAAGGCGGCTTCCATGCTCGGGAGCACGTTCTGCACGCGGCCGACGTAGACGTTGCCGATCAGCGACGCGTCCTGGTTGCGTGCCACGTAGTGCTCGACGAGGACGTTGTCCTCGAGCACGGCGATCTGGATGCGCCCGTTCTTGGAGCGGACGACCATGACCCGATCGACGGCCTCGCGGCGCGCGAGGAACTCGGCCTCGGTGACCACCGCACGGCGGCGTCCGGCCTCCCGGCCGTCGCGGCGGCGCTGCTTCTTGGCTTCCAGACGCGTGGAACCCTTGATCCGCTGCGGCTCGGTGATCATCTCCACGGCGCGCGGCTGGCGCACCCGCGCGGCCGGGGCGGACTCCGTCTGCTCGCCCCCCTCGTCGCCCGAGCGGCGGCGATTGCGCCGACGCGAGCGCCCCTGGCCCTCGGCCTCGGGGCTCTCATCCACGGCCGTCGGGCGTGGAGGGAGCGGGGCGATCTCCGGCGCGTAGAAGTGCAGAGCCGTGCTCACCTGCGACACGAACGTCTCGGGCAGAAGCCCCAGCGAGACAGCGGTCGGGGGGCCCGAGGGGGCGGGGACCTCCTCGGCGGCGGCGTCCGGCTCCGAGGGCGTGTCGTCCGCGGCCGGCGCACTGTCCACGGCGGGCGTGTCCTCGGCGGCCGGAGCGCTGTCCGTGGCGGCCGTGTCCTCCGCCGCCGGGACCTCGGTCGGGCCGACGTCGGCACCGTCGGCAGCGACGGAGGCCTCCGCCTCTGCCGCGGCATCCACCGTTACGGGCGGCTCGGTCTGTTCGGTTCGGTCGGTGGTGTTGTTCTCATCGGCCATCTCTGGCGTACTCCCTGCGGGCGACACCGCGCGTCGCCCGGCGAACTCTCGTGCGGTGCCGCACCTGCGGTGCCGCGAACTCACTCGGTCTGCAGCAGGCCAGCGGCTCGTGCTGCGTGAGGGCGATCATCGCCCGAAGTCTTCGTCCATGCGGTCGCGGCGCGGCCGCGTGTGCATCTGGTATGCCATTATCGCACCTTCCCGGCCCGGATGCGGGACGCCCCGCCCGAATCGGGTCTGCCACGGCCCGGTCGAGGGCGCTGCCAGCGCGCGGTGCCATAATCCGAGGCATGTCGTCTCCCCACCCACGCACTCGTCCGCTCGGCCTGACGATCTGGCTCGTGATCGCGGGAGCCGTGGGCTGGTACGCGGCGTTCGCGCTGACGATCGAGCGCTTCGCCCTGCTCGTCGATCCCGACGCGAGCCTCTCGTGCGACTTCAGCGTGCTGGTGCAGTGCCGCGCGAACCTCGAATCGTGGCAGGGCAGCGTCTTCGGCTTCCCCAACCCCATCCTGGGCCTCACCGGCTGGATCGCGCCGGTCGTCGTCGGGATGGCGCTGCTGGCGGGTGCCCGCTTCGCGCGGTGGTTCTGGCTGCTCTTCACCGCCGGCATGGCATTCGCCTTCGGCTTCGTGATCTGGCTGATCTCTCAGTCGATCTTCGTGCTCGGAACGCTCTGCCCGTGGTGCATGGTGACATGGGCCGTGACGATCCCGACCTTCTACGCCGTGCTGCTGCACGTGCTGCGCACCGGCCTGCTCCCGGCGCCGCGAGGAGTGCGGCGCGCGGCATCCGCCCTCACGAGCTGGCTGCCTGTGCTGACGGTCGTCAGCTACGCGATCGTGGCGGTCATCGCGCAGGTGCGCCTCGACGTGCTGGCAACGCTCTTCTAGTCGAACCAGATCCCCAGCTCGCGCGCCGCCGACTCGGTGCTGTCCGACCCGTGCACGAGGTTCTGCTGGACGGCGAGGCCCCAGTCGCGGCCGAAGTCCCCGCGGATCGTGCCGGGGGCGGCACCGGTGGGGTCGGTGGTTCCCGCGAGGGAGCGGAAGCCCTCGATGACGCGGTTGCCGGCGAGCCGGATCGCGACCGACGGTCCCGACATCATGAAGTCCAGGAGGGGCTCGTAGAACGGCTTCCCCTCGTGCTCGGCGTAGTGGCGCTCGAGGCGCTCCCGGTCGGGTTCGACGAGGCGCATATCGACGAGCGCATAGCCCTTGCGCTCGATGCGGGCGAGGATCTCCCCGGTCAGGCCGCGGGCGACTCCGTCGGGCTTGACGAGGACGAGCGTCTCTTCGGTGGCCATGTCATTCTCCTTCCGGCGTCGCGCCCTGCGCGCGCCTTTCGATTCGGGGACCCTGGATGGTCGCGAAAGCCCACATGCCGCCGAAGACGAGGGCGACCAGCAGCATGCCGGGCACGAGGAACGCCGCGAGGGCGATGATCACCTGCAGCGCCCACCCCACGACGATACCGGCGGGGCGGCTGACGAATCCGCACGTCAGGAGCATCACGACCGCCACGACGACGCCGCCGACGATGCCCCACCACGGTTCGACTCCCGCGGGCAGCGCGCGGAGACCGTAGATCGTGAGCCCGCCGAGGAAGACCACGATCGCCTCGAAGCCGAGCACGACCGTCGCCAGCTGCGTCGTGAGACTGCGGCGCGAACGGGGACGCGGTGCGGCCTCGCTCACGAGGGCCCGCCCTTCCAGTCCTCGCGGGCCGCGACCGCGAGGGCCTCCCCCGCCAGAACGACGGATCCGGCGATCACGACGGCCCTGCGGGCGGATGCCGAGGCCCACTCCCGTGCCGAGGCGGCCGCATCCTCGAGGTCGCGGTGCACGCTCGCACGCAGCCCCGCCTCCTCCACGAGGTCGGCCAGCGCGTCCGGGTCGTCGGCGCGCTCGGAGTCCGGCGCCGTGACGAACACCTCCGCGGCGACCGGGGCGAGGGCCGCGACGATGCCCGCGGCATCCTTGTCGGCGAGGACGCCCAGCACGACGCCCCATTCGTCGAAGTCGAACGACGTACGCAGCGCCTCCGCGAGGGCCTGTGCGCCGTGGGGATTGTGCGCGGCGTCGACGAGCACCGTCGGCTCTGTGCCCACGAGCTGCAGGCGTCCGGGCGAGACGACCTGACCGAGGCCTTCGGCGAGCACGTCGCCGGCGATCGGCTGCTCCGCGCCGCCGATGAGGGACTCCACGGCCGCGATCGCGAGCGCCGCGTTGCGCCCCTGGTGCGCGCCGTAGAGCGGCAGGTACTCCTCGTCGTAGGTGCTCGCGAGCCCGCGCACGGAGATGAGCTGCCCGCCCACCGCGAGGCGGTCGTCGGTGAGGGCGAACTCGGCACCCTCGAAGGTGATGCGCGCCCCGCGGTCGGATGCCATCTTCCGCAGCACTCGCTCGGCGTCGGGGTGCTGCGCCGCCGAGACGACCGCCGCCCCGTCCTTGATGATGCCGCCCTTGACGGTGGCGATCTCGGAGATCGTCGATCCGAGCCGGTCGGCGTGGTCGATGTCGATCGGCGCGAAGACCGCCACGTCGCCGTCCGCCGTGTTCGTGGAATCCCACGCCCCGCCCATGCCGACCTCGAGCACGAGGACGTCGATCGGTGCGTCGGCGGCCACGACGAAGGCCAAGACCGTCAGCAGCTCGAAGAACGTCAGCGGCGCATCGCCCGCCGCGGCGAGCTCGGCGTCGACGATCTCGACGATCGGCGCGACGGAGTCCCAGGCGTCCGCCACCTCGGTGTCCCCGACGGGGGCGCCGTCGATCAGGATCCGCTCGGTGAAGCGCACGAGGTGCGGGCTCGTGAACAGGCCGGTGCGGAGGCCGAACGCCCGCAGCAGGCTCTCGATGATGCGGCTGGTCGACGTCTTCCCGTTGGTCCCCGTGACGTGCACGACGCGGTACGAACGCTGCGGGTCGCCCAGCAGGTCGAGCACGCGACGCGTGCGCTCGACCCGCGGCTGCACCCACTGCTCGCCTTGCCGTTGCAGCAGGGCCTCGTAGACGGCGTCGGCGCGCGCCCGATCGTCGCCGCTCATGAGCCCTCCACTCGGGCGACGGCGACCGTGAACGGGCCGCGATTGGCGAACGCGGCTGCCGCGAACGTCGCGGTGTGCTCCGCCTTCGCCGGCGATGACATGTGCGAGCGGGACGAGGCGCGCAGCGTCTCGTCGGCCGTGCCGAGGCGGTACTCCACCGCCAGGGTCTCCCGCGCCACGTCGGCGATGTCGAACGCGTCGCCGACGGCCGCGGCATCCTCGGCGTCGTCGAACAGCAGCGAGAGCTCGATGCGGTCGCTCACGTCGAAGCCGGCGGCCTTGCGAGTGTCCTGCACGGCGCGGATGACGTCGCGGGCCAGCCCCTCCGCCTCGAGCTCGGGGGTGGTGACGGTGTCCAGAAGCACGAATCCTCCTTCGGGGAGAAGGGCGAGCGCCTCGCCCTCGGGTCGGCCGGATGTCTCGAGCACGAGCTCGTACTCCCCCGGCATGAGATCGACGCCGCCGGCGGTGACGACCTCGCCGTTCAGCGACCAGTCCCCCTCCTTCGCAGCGCGGATGACCTGCTGCACCTGCTTGCCCAGGCGCGGACCCGCGGCGCGGGCGTTGACGGAGAGGCGGTGCGTCACGCCGTACTGCGCCGCGGTGCCCTCCTCCAGCTCGACGAGGTCGACGCTCTTGACGTTGAGCTCCTCGCGCAGGATGTCGTCGAACTGGGCGAGCGCCGCGGCATCCGGCACGACGACCGTCAGGCGCGCCAACGGCAGCCGCACGCGCTTGCCCTCGCGCTTGCGCAGCGCGTTCGCGACGCTCGAGACCTCGCGGACGGCGTCCATCGCCGTGCGGATGTCGGTGGCCGCAGGGAACGCGCCCGCGTCGGGCCAGTCCTGCAGGTGCACGCTGCGCCCACCGGTGAGGCCCTGCCACACCCGCTCGCCCACGAGGGGGATCAGCGGCGCCGCGACCCGCGTGAGCGTCTCGAGCACGGTGTACAGCGTGTCGAAGGCCTCGCGGCTGCGGGGGTCGTCGCCGACGCCCTCCCAGAACCGGTCGCGCGAGCGACGGATGTACCAGTTGGTGAGGGCCTCGGCGAAATCGCGCAGCTTCGCCGCGGCCATCGTCGAATCCAGGCCCTCGAGGTCGCTCGCCACGCCGCGGACGAGATCGCCCGTGAGCGCGAGGATGTAGCGGTCGAGCACGTCGGTCGAGTCGGTGCGCCAGGATGCCTCGTAGCCCCCGGCATCCACCCCGTCCCGCCCTGCGCGCGCGGCGTTGGCATACGTCGCAAAGAAGTACCAGGAGTTCCACAGGGGAAGCAGGAACTCCCGCACCCCCGCGCGGATGCCCTCCTCTGTCACGACGAGGTTTCCGCCCCGCAGCACCGGGCTCGACATCAGGAACCACCGCATCGCGTCGGAGCCGTCGCGGTCGAACACCTCGTTCACGTCCGGATAGTTGCGCAGCGACTTGGACATCTTCTGCCCGTCGTTGCCGAGCACGATGCCGTGGGCCGAGACCGCCTTGTACGCGGGGCGGTCGAAGAGCGCGCCCGAGAGCACGTGCATGACGTAGAACCAGCCCCGGGTCTGGCCGATGTACTCGACGATGAAGTCGGCGGGCGCATGCGTGTCGAACCACTCGCGGTTCTCGAACGGGTAGTGCACCTGCGCGAACGGCATGGAGCCCGAGTCGAACCAGACGTCGAGCACGTCCTCGATGCGGCGCATCGTGCTCTGCCCGGTCGGGTCGTCGGGGTTCGGACGCGTCAGCTCGTCGATGTACGGCCGGTGCAGGTCGACCTCGCCGGCGTCGTTCCGGGGCAGTCGGCCGAAGTCGCGCTCGATCTCTTCGAGCGATCCGTACGCGTCCACCCGGGGGTGCTCGGGGTCATCGCTCTTCCAGATCGGGATCGGCGAGCCCCAGTAGCGGTTGCGGCTGATCGACCAGTCGCGCGCGCCGGCGAGCCACTTGCCGAACTGGCCGTGCTTGACGTTGTCGGGCACCCAGGTGATGTCCTCGTTGAGCTCGACCAGGCGGTCGCGGAAGTCCGTGACGCGCACGAACCAGCTCGACACCGCCTTGTAGATGAGCGGATTGCGGCAGCGCCAGCAGTGCGGGTAGGCGTGCTCGTAGCTGGCCTCGCGCACGAGGCGGCCGCTCTGGCGCAGCAGCCGGATGAGGGGGGTGTTCGCCTCCATCCACAGCTGGCCCGCGACATCCGTCACGGCGGGCAGGAAGCGCCCGCCGTCGTCGAGGCTCAGGATCGTCGGGATGCCGGCGGCCTCGGTCACCCGCTGGTCGTCCTCGCCGTATGCGGGGGCCTGGTGCACGACTCCCGTGCCGTCGGTCGTCGTGACGTAGTCGTCGACGAGCACCTGCCAGGCGTTCCCGGTGCCGTACGCCTCGGCATCCGCGTAGTAGTCGAACAGCCGGTCGTAGGACACGCCCTCGAGCTCGCGTCCCTCGACTGTGCGCTCGATGGCCTCGCGCGCGGCCTCGGCGGAGTCGTAGCCGAGGTCCTTCGCGTAGCCGCCGAGCAGATCCTCGGCCAGGAGGTACCGGTGCGCGCTCGCCTCGAGCAGGTCGTCGGCCGCACCCTCGGGCGTGTGGTGCACGTCGGCGGCCCCGTTCGGGCCCGCGGGCAGGACGGCGTAGCGGATCGCCGGGCCCACGGCGAGCGCCATGTTGGTCGGGAGCGTCCACGGGGTCGTCGTCCATGCGAGCGCCCGCACGCCGGTCAGGCCGAGCGCTTCCGCCTTGGCCCCCACGAGCGGGAAGGTGACCGTGACGGAGGGGTCCTGGCGCGTCTTGTAGACGTCGTCGTCCATGCGCAGCTCGTGGGTGGACAGTGGCGTCTCGTCGCGCCAGCAGTATGGCAGCACGCGGTAGCCCTCGTAGGCGAGGCCCTTGTCGTACAGGGTCTTGAACGCCCAGAGCACGCTCTCCATGTAGGAGGTGTCGAGCGTCTTGTACCCGCGCTCGAAGTCGACCCATCGCGCCTGGCGGGTGACGTAGTCCTCCCACTCCCGCGTGTACGCCAGCACGGACTCGCGCGCCTTGGCGTTGAAGGTGTCGATGCCCATGGCCTCGATCTCGGCCTTCTCCGTGATGCCCAGCTGCTTCATCGCCTCGAGCTCGGCGGGCAGGCCGTGCGTGTCCCACCCGAAGACGCGGTCGACCTTCTTGCCGCGCATCGTCTGGAAGCGCGGGAAGAGGTCCTTCGCGTACCCCGTGAGCAGGTGCCCGTAGTGCGGCAGGCCGTTGGCGAAGGGCGGACCGTCGTAGAAGACCCACTCCTCGCTGCCCTCGCGCTGGGCGATGCTCTCGCGGAACGTGTCGTCCTCGCGCCAGAACTCGAGCACCTGCTGCTCGATCTCGGGGAACCGGGGCGAGGGCACCACGGATGCCGCGGCATCCGCCTGGCTGTCGGCGGCGGGCCCGAAGGCCGAGGGGCGGGGGTATGTCATGTTCACTCGCAGGTGCTCGATGGTGGCTCCTGCGGGGACGATCCTCCTGGACCGCGGTACCACCCCGCTTGGATCCGGCATGCGGATCCCCCTCTGCTGCGGCTGTGACGGGCCTGACCCGTCCGGTTCTACTGGGCCGTGGGGCCGTTCTTCCGGAAGCTCCCCGGTGATGGCCGGATCTGTGCTGCTGCGACGATTGTAGCTGCCCGGCGCGGGACCGGATGCCGCGGCGGTCGCGCGCCCGGCTCCTCTGCCCGGGAGAGGTTCACTGCCGAGCAGAGGAGCCCCCGCCCGTCTGCGGCCCTCTGCTCGGCAATGCCCCTCTGCTCGGCGACGGACACCTCTGTTCGCGGGGTCGTGCCCCGGTGCGTCTACGCCCGGTGCAGCCCCTGCGCCACTGCGCGCATGAGGACGTCCTGCACCTCGTGCCAGTGCTCGAGCACCTGCCAGTACCCGACGCGGATGACGTGGTACCCGAGCAGCCTCAACGCGGCATCGTGGGCGTTGTCGATCTCGCGCTGGGCGCCGACATGGTGTCCCCCGTCGATCTGCAGGACCAGGCGGTCGCCGATCAACAGGTCGACCCGGTGCCCCGCAATCCAGGTCTGGCGTCGCAGAGGAAGCCGCATCCAGCGCAGGCGGGGCACGACGAAGGTCTCGACGCCGGAATCGGACCACGGGGATGCCGATGCCAGCACCTCCCGGGCGGCAGCGGGCAGCGGCATCCGCCCGAGTGCGAGCGGATCGACGAGTTGCCGTCGCAGCGCCGACTCCCACACGGCGAGCGCGGCCTCACGGGGCTGGCACTGGGCGACGAGGGCCAGGACGTTCTCGATGGGATCCTCGAGCTGCCCGGGCGGCCTGGGCACGACGGGACCGTTCCAGTGCACCATCGCCTGGGCGACGTCCACGGATCCGGCGTGCGCGGGTGCGGCCACATGCATCCGGTCGGAGCCGAGAACCCACAGACCGAGGCGCGCGGCCGCCGTCACGCACGTGAGCACGACGCCCTCGCGCGCAGCGGTCACGAGCTGTTCGTCCGCGTCGATCGAGGCCACCCAGACCCTGCGAACACGGACCAGCAGCCCGAGCGTCACGGCATCCGCCACCGCCCATTTGGGCGTGCCCGCCTCGATCAGTCGCGCGCTGCGCACGATGCCGCCCTGCGCCCGCACCTTCGCCGCCGCCGCTGCCGCCGCCCGCTCACGCGCTTCCGTCATGCACCGATGGTGGCCGAGACCCATCGGGGGCGACGCCTTCGGAGGCGCAACGGTGGACAGCCGACTATCCACAGGATACGCATCCGGCATCCATCTCCCCCTCGAGCCCGCACAGTCTCCTCTGCTCGGCAGAGGGGATCTGCTCGGCAGAGGGCCGAATCACGGCATCCCGCCCTCTGCTCGGCAATCACCCTCGGCCGGGCAGAGGACCACGCCCTCCGCAAGCCGCACCGGGCAGCGGATGCCGCGCCGCCCGGTAAACTGGCCCGCGAATCCCACACTCAGGCACGCACACACCGTGCCGCACATAGCGCGCAAGGAGTCCCCTATGGCCGAAATCCCCGACAAGCCCGCCCTCGAGGGACTCGAGAAGAAGTGGGATGCCGCGTGGAGCGCGAGGGGCACGTACCTCTTCGATCGCGCGAGCGCCGCGGCATCCGGGCGTCAGGGCGTCTTCAGCGTCGACACTCCCCCGCCCACCGCGAGCGGAAGCCTTCACATCGGGCACGTGTTCAGCTACACGCACACCGATGTCAAAGTTCGCTTCGAGCGCATGCGCGGCAAGACCGTGTTCTACCCCATGGGGTGGGACGACAACGGCCTGCCCACCGAGCGCCGCGTGCAGAACTACTACGGCGTGCGCTGCGACCCGACGCTGCCCTACGACCCCGACTTCGCTCCCCCGTTCGAGGGCGGCGACAACAAGAGCACGAAGGCCGCCGACCAACGACCCATCAGCCGCCGCAACTTCATCGAACTGTGCGAGAAGCTCACGGTCGAGGACGAGAAGCACTTCGAGGCGCTGTGGCGCGATCTCGGCCTGAGCGTCGACTGGACCCAGACGTACCGCACCATCAGCGACGACACGATCCGCACGAGCCAGCTCGCCTTCCTGCGCAACATCGAGCGCGGCGAGGCCTACCAGGCCCTCGCGCCGACGCTGTGGGACATCGATTTCCGCTCCGCGATCGCGCAGGCCGAGCTCGAGGACCGCGACCAGCCCGCCGCCTACCACCGCCTGGCGTTCCACAGGGCGGACGGCGCCGGCGACGTGCACATCGAGACGACGCGTCCCGAGCTGCTGGCCGCGTGCGTCGCCCTCGTCGCGCACCCCGACGACGAGCGCTACCAGCCCCTGTTCGGCACGACCGTGCGCACACCGCTCTTCGACGTCGAGGTCCCCGTGCTCGCGCACCCCCTCGCGCAGCAGGACAAGGGCTCCGGCATCGCCATGATCTGCACGTTCGGCGACGTCACCGACATCATCTGGTGGCGCGAGCTCGATCTCCCCAACCGCACGATCATCGGACAGGACGGCCGGGTCATCGCCGAAGCCCCCGACGTGCTGGCGACGGATGCCGCGAAGGCCGCCTACGCCGAGCTGGTGGGCAAGACGGTCTTCAGCGCCAAGAAGCGCATCGTGGAGCTGCTGGCCGAGTCGGGCGAGATGATCGGTGATCCCAAGCCGTTCACGCACGCCGTGAAGTTCTTCGAGAAGGGCGACCGCCCGCTGGAGATCGTCTCGACGCGGCAGTGGTACATCCGCAACGGCGCGCGCGACGAGCAGCTGCGCGAGCGCCTGATCGCGCTCGGCCGCGAGGTCTCGTGGCACCCCGACTTCATGCGGGTGCGGTACGAGAACTGGGTCGGCGGCCTCACGGGCGACTGGCTCGTCTCCCGTCAGCGCTTCTTCGGCGTGCCGATCCCGGTCTGGTACGCGCTCGACGACGACGGCGAGCGGGACTACTCCCGTGTGCTGACCCCGGATGCCTCGGCGCTGCCGATCGACCCGACGACGCACGTCCCCTCGGGCTACACCGAGGACCAGCGCGGCGTGCCCGGCGGGTTCGACGCCGAGACCGACGTCTTCGACACGTGGGCGACATCGAGCCTCACGCCCCAGCTGGCGGGCGGCTGGCAGCGCGACGAGGAGCTCTGGAACCTCGTGGCGCCGTTCGACCTGCGCCCGCAGGGGCAGGACATCATCCGCACGTGGCTGTTCTCGACGCTCCTGCGCAGCGCCCTCGAGGACGACCGGGCGCCGTGGACGGATGCCGCCATCAGCGGCTTCATCGTCGATCCCGACCGCAAGAAGATGTCCAAGTCCAAGGGCAATGTCGTGACGCCCGCCGACATCCTCGCGCAGCACGGGTCCGACGCGGTCCGGTACTGGGCGGCATCCAGTCGCCTGGGCACCGACGCGGCCTTCGATCCGCAGAACCCGACCCAGATCAAGATCGGCCGGCGCCTCGCGATCAAGGTGCTGAACGCGGCGAAGTTCGTGCTGACCTTCCCCGTACCGGCCGACGCGCAGATCACCGACGCCCTGGATGCCGCGATGCTCGCCACCCTCGACGACGTCGTGGCGCAGGCCACGAAGGCCCTCGACGCGTACGACCACGCCCGGGCGCTCGAGGTCACCGAGTCCTTCTTCTGGACGTTCTGCGACGACTACCTGGAGCTCGTGAAGGAGCGCGCCTACGACCCCTCCGACGCGGGTCAGGCATCCGCCGCGCTCGCGCTGCGGACGGCGCTCGACACGCTGCTGCGCCTGCTCTCCCCCGTGCTCGTCTTCGCGACCGAGGAGGCGTGGTCGTGGTTCCATGACGGCTCCGTGCACGGCGCGCCCTGGCCCACCCCGGGCGGGGCGCCGGGAGACCCCGCGATCCTGACGGCGGCGAGCGAGGCGCTCATCGCGATCCGGCGCGCCAAGACGGAGGCGAAGCTCTCCCAGAAGACGCCGGTGGATGCCTTGACCCTCGCCGCACCCGCGGCGACCCTCGACGCCCTGCGTCAGGTCGAGGGCGACCTCCGCGCGGTCGGCCGCATCGAGCGGCTCGAGCTCGCAGAGGCCGAGAGCACCCACGTCGCCGCGATCGAGTTCGCGGAGAGGGAGGACTGACATGCAGCTCGGAACCCGCTGGACCGCCGGTGCTCAGCCGCCCGCGGCCGTGCCGCGCACGCTGTGGGACACGATCGCGCAGGTCGAGACGCTCAGCCTGAACGCGGGCGACCCGCCGCCGCGCTGGACGCTCACCTGGCTCGAGGGGCGCCCGATCGCCGAGCTCGACACGGGCGTCATCGTGACGACGGACGCGAGCGGCGCCGCCGTCGTGCAGCACGACCCCGAGGACGACTTCGCCTGATCGCGGCGGCCGCTCGCCGGGCCGCGGCAGCCCTGGGCGGAAGGCCGGCACGCCGTGGCCCCAACGCCCGGCGATACGCTGACCGGGTGGCCGAGAACAGCAACCCCCTGCTCGCGAGATCCGCCCTTCCCTTCGGGCTGCCCGACTACGACGCGATCCTGCCCGAGCACTACCTCCCGGCATTCCGCGCGGCGTTCGCCGCTCATCGCGATGAGATCGCGACGATCACCGGCAACGCCGCCGCCCCGACCTTCGAGAACACGATGGAAGCGCTCGAGCGGTCGGGCGAGGCGCTGGACCGTGTCGCTCGCACGTTCTACACCGTCAGCTCCGCCGATGCGACTCCCGAGATACAGGCGATCGACGGGGAGCTCGCTCCCCTCATGTCCGCGCATCGGGACTCCGTGCAGCTGGATGCCGAGTTGTACGCGCGGGTGCGAGCCCTCGCCGAGCACGCCGACACCCTCGACCTCACGCCCGAGCAGCGTTACCTCATCGAGCGCCACCACCGCGAGATGACGCTCGCGGGAGCCGCCCTGGACCCGGCGAGCAAGGAACGGCTCACTGCCATCAACCAGCGACTCTCATCGCTGAAGACGACGTTCGAGAAGAACCTGCTCGCAGACACCAACGATCTCGCGGTCTTCTTCGACGACGCGCGCGAACTCGACGGCCTCTCCGACGCCGAGCTGTCCGCGGCGGGCCAGGCCGCGGCCGACCGCGGACAGCCGGGACGCTTCGCCGTCACGTTGACGCTCTTCACGGGGCATCCCTACCTTGCCGTGCTGACCGATCGCGAGAGCCGTCGACGCCTCATGGCCGCGTCCCGCGCACGCGGCATCCGCGGCGGGGCGGGCGACAACCGAGAGGTGCTGCTCGAGATCGTGCGCCTGCGCGCTCGGCGCGCGGCGATCCTCGGCTTTCCCAGCCACGCCGCTTACGTCACCGCCGACGAGACGGCAGGCAGCCCGGAGGCCGTGCACGACCTCCTTCGCCGGCTCGCGGCGCCCGCCGCCCGCAACGCCCGCCGTGAAGCCGAGAAGCTGCAGCGGATCATCGACGAGGGCGACGACCGCTTCGAGCTCGCCGCACACGACTGGGCGTTCTACACCGAGCAGGTCCGGATCGCCGAGTACGACATCGACACGAGCGCCATGCGGCCGTGGTTCGAGGCCGAACGGGTGCTTCAGGACGGGGTGTTCCGCGCGGCATCCGAGCTGTACGGTCTTCGCTTCGCCGAGCGTCACGACCTGCACGCGTACCACCCCGACGCCCGCGTCTACCAGGTCGATGAGGCCGACGGCACGCCGCTCGGCCTCTTCGTGCTCGACCGCTACACCCGCGACACCAAGCGCGGCGGGGCCTGGATGAACTCGATCGTCGCGCAGTCGGGCCTGCGCGGCGACGCTCCCGTCGTCGTCAACAACCTCAACGTCGCCAAGCCCGCCGGGGGCCTGCCCACTCTGCTGACGCTCGATCAGGTCACGACGCTGTTCCACGAGTTCGGGCACGCCCTGCACGGCCTCTTCGCGACCGTCACCTACCCGCACTTCGCCGGTACCAGCGTGTGCCGGGACTTCGTGGAGTTCCCGAGCCAGGTGAACGAGATGTGGATCCTGTGGCCCGAGATCCTCGCCTCTTACGCCCGTCACGTCGAGACGAACGAGCCCTTGCCCGAGGACCTCGTGGAGCGGCTCCGCGCGACCGGGAGCTTCAACCAGGGCTTCGCGACGAGCGAGTACCTCGCGGCGGCCTGGCTCGATCAGGCCTGGCACTCCCTCAGCGAGGCGGATGCCGCCGCCGTCACCTCCGTGGAGGAGTTCGAAGCCCGCGCCCTCGCCGATATCGGGCTCGACGACCCGGCCGTCCCGCCCCGCTACTCCTCCACGTACTTCGCCCACATCTTCTCGGGCGGTTACAGCGCCGGGTACTACTCCTACATCTGGAGCGAGGTGCTCGATGCGGACGCAGTCGAGTGGTTCCGTGAGAACGGCGGGCTCACCCGCACGGCCGGCGCTCGCTTCCGCACCCGGCTCCTCGCGGTCGGGGGCTCGAAGGACCCCCTCGAGGCGTACCGCGATTTCCGGGGCCGCGACGCCCGCATCGAGCCCCTGCTCCAGCGGCGCGGCCTCACCGGCTGAACGGCGCACGCGGCGGGATGCACCGGCCGGCGGCCGCTCGCATCCGGTCGCGGGTCAGGCGCTCTTCTTCGCCTGCTTGAGGACGAAGGTGGGCGCCGCGCCGTCCTCGACCGCGGCGCGGGTGACGACGACCTTCGCGATGTTCTCGGCGGACGGGATCTCGAACATGATCGGGCCGAGCACGTCCTCGAGGATGGCCCGGAGACCACGGGCGCCGGTCTTGCGCGCCACGGCGAGCTCCGCGATGGCCTCGAGCGCCTCCCGGTCGAACTCCAGATCGACGTCGTCGAGCTCGAACATGCGCTGGTATTGCTTGATGAGCGCGTTGCGCGGTTCGGTGAGGATCTCGATGAGGGCCTCCCGGTCGAGCGGCGCGACCGAGGCGACGATCGGCAGACGCCCGATGAACTCGGGGATGAGCCCGAACTTGTGCAGGTCCTCCGGCAGCACCTCGCTGAAGAGGTTCTGCACGTTGTCCTTGTCCTGCAACGGCGCCCCGAAGCCCACGCCGTGCTTGCCGACCCGCGAGGAGATGATCTCCTCGAGCCCTGCGAACGCGCCCGCCACGATGAACAGCACGTTCGTCGTGTCGATCTGGATGAACTCCTGATGGGGGTGCTTGCGCCCTCCCTGCGGTGGCACGGACGCGACGGTGCCCTCGAGGATCTTCAGCAGCGCCTGCTGGACACCCTCGCCCGAGACGTCGCGCGTGATCGAGGGGTTCTCCGCCTTGCGGGCGATCTTGTCGACCTCGTCGATGTAGATGATGCCGGTCTCGGCGCGCTTCGTGTCGAAGTCTGCGGCCTGCAGCAGCTTGAGAAGGATGTTCTCCACGTCTTCGCCGACATAGCCCGCCTCGGTCAGCGCCGTGGCGTCCGCGACCGCGAACGGCACGTTGAGGCGCTTCGCGAGCGTCTGCGCCAGGTAGGTCTTGCCGCAGCCGGTGGGGCCGAGCAGCAGGATGTTGCTCTTGGCGACCTCGACCTCTTCGGCGCGCTGCTCGGCGGGCTTGATCTCGCCGTGGGCCCGGACGCGCTTGTAGTGGTTGTAGACGGCCACCGACAGCGCGCGCTTGGCGTCTTCCTGGCCCACGACGTACTCGTCGAGGAAGGAGAAGATCTCGCGGGGCTTGGGTAGATCGAAATCGGAGACGACGCCCGAGCCGGACTCGGCCATGCGCTCCTCGATGATCTCGTTGCACAGCTCGACGCACTCGTCGCAGATGTAGACGCCGGGGCCGGCGATCAGCTGCACGACCTGCTTCTGGCTCTTTCCGCAGAACGAGCATTTGAACAGATCGGCGCTCTCTCCGATGCGTGCCATCCGGCCCTCCTCGTGCGTTGCCGCCTGGATGATGCTGTGTGTCGAGCCTAATAGGAAGCCCCGGCATCCGGTCGCATTGACGGATGCCGGGGCGAACCTGTGGAGAGGACTACTTCGTGATCGCCGCGGGCGTGCGCTTGCGGGTCGTGAGGACCTGGTCGACGAGGCCGTACTCGAGAGCCTCGGACGCGCCGAGGATCTTGTCGCGGTCGATGTCCTTGTTGACCTGCTCCTGCGAGCGGTTGGAATGCTTCGCCAGCGTCTCCTCGAGCCACGTGCGCATGCGCAGGATCTCCTGGGCCTGGATCTCGATGTCCGACGCCTGCCCGTGACCGGCCTGGCCCATGGCCGGCTGATGGATCAGGATGCGGGCGTTAGGCAGCGCGAGCCGCTTGCCGGGCGCACCGGCCGCGAGGAGCACCGCCGCGGCCGAGGCGGCCTGGCCGAGCACGACGGTCTGGATCTGCGGCGAGACGTACTGCATCGTGTCGTAGATCGCCGTCATCGCGGTGAACGAGCCACCCGGCGAGTTGATGTACATCACGATGTCGCGGTCGGGGTCCTGGCTCTCGAGCACGAGCAGCTGCGCCATGACGTCGTCGGCCGATGCGTCGTCGACCTGGACGCCCAGGAAGATGACCCGGTCCTCGAAGAGCTTGTTGTACGGGTCCTGACGCTTGTAGCCGTACGCGGTGCGCTCTTCGAACTGGGGCAGGATGTAGCGCGATCCAGGCATCTGCAGGGCCTGCGGCGAAGGGGTTCCGAAGGTGGGGGTGTGCATCGCTTTGTCGTCCTTGTCTCTCGCCTCGAACCTCACGCGGCCGTTCCGCCGCCGCCGGTGACGTCGACGGCGTGCTCGCGGATGTGGTCGACGAAGCCGTAGGCCAGCGCCTCGTCGGCGGTGAACCAGCGGTCGCGGTCGCCGTCCTCGTTGATCTGCTCCACGGTCTTGCCCGTCTGGGCCGCCGTGATCTCGGCGAGGCGGTTCTTCATCGAGACGATGAGCTGAGCCTGCGTCTGGATGTCGCTGGAGGTGCCACCGAAGCCTCCGTGGGGCTGGTGCAGCAGCACACGGGCGTTGGGCGTGATGTAGCGCTTGCCCTTCGTGCCGCTGGTCAGCAGCAGCTGGCCCATCGACGCCGCCATGCCGATGCCGACGGTGACGATGTCGTTCGGCACGAACTGCATCGTGTCGTAGATCGCCATGCCGGCCGTGATCGACCCGCCGGGCGAGTTGATGTACAGGTAGATGTCCTTCTGAGAGTCCTCGGCGGCGAGAAGCAGGATCTTGGCGCAGATCTCGTTCGCGTTCTCGTCGCGCACCTCCGAGCCCAGCCAGATGATGCGATCTCTCAGCAGTCGGTCGAAAACACTCGTGGCGACCAGGGGTTCCGCGGCCATTCTCACTCCATTCCGGTGGTGCGTCGTTATGACCCTACCGGCGGCATTTGCGCCGATCGGTCGTGTTCGCCGTGGGCAGATCGGCGGTGCGCCCGGGAACGATGACGGGGGCGGATGCCGCGGCATCCGCCCCCGTCGTCGTGCGCCTCACTCGGCGGTGTCAGCCTTCTTCTTCGCGGCCTTGCGGGTCTTCGGCTTCTCCTCGGCGGCGGCCTCCGACTCGGCGGGAGCGGCGTCTGCCTCGGCGTCGGTCGCCGAGTCCGCGATCTCCTGCGCCTCCTCGGCGACCTCTTCCTCGGCCTCGGGCTCGTCGTCGACGGCGACGAAGCCGGCCAGGTCGACCGCCTTGCCGTTCGTGTCGACGACCGTGACCTTGCCGAGCGCCACGGCGAGGGCCTTGTTGCGGGCGACCTCGCCGACGAGCGCGGGCAGTTGGCCGCCCTGCTGGATCGCCTGCATGAACTCCTGCGGGGCCATGCCGTACTGCGCGGCCGACTGGATGATGTACTGCGTCAGCTCGTCCTGCGAGACCTGGACATCGGCTTCTTCGGCGATCGCGTCGAGCAGCACCTGCGTGCGGAACTGCTTCTCGCTCGCCTCGGTCACCTCGGCGCGGTGCTCGTCGTCCTCGAGCCGGCCCTCGCCCTCGAGGTGGCTGTGCACCTCGTCCTCGACGAGCTTCGGCGGCACGGGGATGTCGAGCTGCTCGAGCAGCGTCTCGATGAGCTTGTCGCGCGCGGCGGAGCCCTGCGTGAAGACGGACTGCTGGCTGACGCGCTCGACGAGGCTCTCGCGGAGTTCGGCGATCGTGTCGAACTCGCTCGCGATCTGCGCGAAGTCGTCGTCGGCCTCGGGCAGCTCGCGCTCCTTGACGGCCTTGACGGTGACGGTCACCTCGGCCTCCTCGCCGGCGTGGTCGCCGCCGACGAGCTTGGAGCGGAAGGTGGTCTCCTCGCCCGCCGTGAGCGACTCGAGCGCCTCGTCGATGCCCTCGAGCAGCTCGCCGGAGCCGATCTCGTACGACACGCCGCCGGCGCGGTCGATCTCGGAGCCGTCGATCGTGGCGACGAGGTCGAGCTCGACGAAGTCGCCCGTCTTCGCGGGACGCTCGACGGTCACGAGGGTGCCGAAGCGGCCGCGCAGGCGCTCGAGCTCCTCCTCGACGGCGGCCTCGTCGACCTCGATCGCGTCGACGGTGAGGGTGATCCCCTCGAGCTCGGGAACCGTGATCTCGGGGCGCACGTCCACCTCGACGTCCACCAGCAGGTCGCCCGAGAAGTCCTTCTCGTTCGGCCACTCGATGATCTCGGCGGCCGGGCGGCCCACGACGCGCACGTTGTGCTCGGTCACGGCCTCGCGGTAGAAGGCGTCGAGGCCCTCGTTCACGGCGTGCTCGATGACGGCACCGCGCCCGATGCGCTGGTCGATGATCGGAGCGGGGACCTTGCCCTTGCGGAAGCCGGGCACCTGGACGTCCTGCGCGATGTGCTCGTAGGCGTGCGTGATGCTGGGCTTGAGCTCGTCGGGCGAGACCGTGATGCGCAGCTTCACGCGCGTGGGGCTGAGCTGCTCGACGGTGCTGTTCACCATGCTGGTTGTTCTCCTCGTGATGATCGCGCGCGCGAACGCGCGGCGGGTGAAGGTCTGTGCGTGAGGTCTGTTGGGGATCCGTGCGTCGGGGCGACAGGATTTGAACCTGCGGCCTCCCGCTCCCAAAGCGGGCGCTCTACCAAGCTGAGCTACGCCCCGGGCGGCGCCGTGCGTGAGCACGGGCACGAAACGGCCCCGTGAAGTCTAGCCGACGGGCGCCGTTCGCCCCATTCGGCGACGTATGCACGACCGGGCGGCGTCCGACGCCGACGATCCGGCCCTCGTCGAGGGCATGCCCCAGACTCCGTTAGACTGATGGGTGCCGCGGCTTCCGCGCGCGGATCCACACACGCGGATCCACACAACTGAACACTCACATCCGGCGGACACCCGCCGAATGCGGGGCTGTAGCTTAGTGGTAAAGCCTTAGTCTTCCAAACTAATGATGCGGGTTCGATTCCCGTCAGCCCCTCCGTCTTTTCACTGCCTGCCGACTTCGCCACGGCCGCCCTCAGCCGAGCGCGGCGGCGTGCGTGGCGGAATGGGCGCGGTAGATCTCGGCGTTGCGCAGGATGCTCGCCCGCTCCTCGCCCGTCAGCTCGCGGCGCACCTTCGCGGGCACGCCCGCGACGAGCGAGCCCGACGGGATGACGGAGCCCTCGAGCACCACCGCTCCCCCGGCGATGAGGCAGCCCTCGCCCACGACGGCGCCCGACAGCACGACGCTGCCCATCCCGATCAGCGAACCGTCGCCGATCGTGCAGCCGTGCACGACCGCGTTGTGGCCGACCGACACGTTCTCGCCGATCACGACGGGATGCGCGGCATCCACGTGCACCGAGACGTTGTCCTGCAGGTTGCTGCCCGCCCCGATCGTGATGGCGGCGGAGTCGGCGCGCAGGACGGCGTTGTACCAGGCGCTGGATCCCTCCGACATCTCCACCGCGCCGACGATGCGGGCGCCGGGGGCGACGAAGGCGGCGGGATCGAGCGCCGGCGCGGCGCCTCCGGGCAGGGCGAGGATCGTGGCGTCCGGGGCGATGGTCATGCCCCCGACCCTATTGCGTGAGGCTGCCGTCGCGTCCCATCGCCCCGCGCAGCGCGGCCGCGTACGAGGGCGCGAGCGTGTCGGCGAAGGTCACCGTGAGGTGGTCCTCGTCCCGGTAGACGTTCGCGCCGCCCACGACGGGCGAGCACTGCGCGTCGTCGCAGTACACGTCCGTGAAATCCAGCAGGGTCACCCCGGACATTCCCTCCGCGGCATCCCGCACCGGGTCGTTCTCGGACAGCACGGCATCCCGCGCGCCTGCGCAGGCGTCGATCCCGCGCGTGCGCAGGCACTTGTTGGGGTCGTTCTCCCACACGGGGTTGTCCACGACGGTCACGACGGGGATGCCGCGGTCGATCGCTCCCCGCCAGGCATCGCGGTACCCGGCCACCGCGGCGTCGTGCGCGCTGTCGAAACCGGCGGACGAATACGGGGTCGTCGACAGCGCCGCGGTGAAGATGACGTCGGGATCGCGCTCCTCGAGCACCTCGGCGGCGTTCTGCCGCCACCGGTCGCACGCGGCTCCGAAGGCGCCGGGCGTCACGAGAGACGTCGTCGACCACGGGCACGCCCCCTTGAACAGCGTGGTCAGGCGCCACCCGTTCTCGACGGCGATGCTCTCGAACGTCGACAGCAGCTGGAAGGCGTGGCTGTCGCCGATCAGCACCACCTCGGGCGCCTCGGGGTCGTCGACGCCGAACTCGCACGTCACCGGCCGGGTGTCGTTGAGCTGCACGAAGCACTGCTCGTCCGAGGGGCGATCGGCGGCGGCGAACCCCGGCGCGGGGAGGACCTGGTCGCCGAAGTCGACCGTCGCGCACGCGGGGTCGAGCACGCTCGCCGCGCCGAAGCACTCCGGCGGGTTCTCCCGGGTCTGCTCGATCGCCTGCACGCCCGTCCGATAGGCGGGGGCGTTCACGGCCCAGGCGCCCGCCGCCACCGCCGCCACGACGACCATCGCGACGAGCGACGACCAGAGCGTCACCCGCGGACGACGCGACGTGAGCACCTTCCAGGAGCGTGCCGGGTCCTCGACGAAGCGCTTGGTGAGCCAGGCGAGGACGAAGCAGAGCGCCAGCAGGGCGACGCGGTGGTAGATGGAGAGCCCCCAGAACGGCACCGAGGGAGCGATGACGATGAGCGGCCAGTGCCAGAGGTAGAGGCTGTAGGAGATGTCGCCGACGAACCGCGCGGGACGGAGGGAGAGCACCCGGGTGGGGTACCACCACCGATCGGCGTTGGACGCGGCGATGACGGCCGCCGCCCCGAGCGTCGGGATCGCCGCCATGTATCCGGGGAAGGGCGTCTGGGCGTCGAAGGTGAACGCGGTGAACACCAGCGCGGCTATCCCCGCCCACCCGAGGAGGAAACTGCCCACCGCGTGACGGATCTGCAGCATCGGGACCAGTGCGATGAGGGCGCCGACGCCGAACTGCCACATGCGACCGAACGTGACGAAGTAGGCCGGCGCGGGGTCGGTGATGGTGAAGATGACGTTGAAGACGAAGGATGCCGCGGTCACGGCGACGATCGCCACGAGCACCGCCCTGCGGCGCGCCCCGCGGAACCTCGTCACGCCGATCCACGCAGCCGCCAGCAGGATGAGGGGCCACAGCACGTAGAACTGCTCTTCCAGCGAGAGCGACCAGTAGTGCTGCACGGTCGTGGGCTCGCCGGTGTCGGCGAGGTAGTCGGCGGAGTTCAGCGCGAGGAACCAGTTCTCGACGTAGAACGTGGAGGCGAGGATCTCGCGGATCTCGGTGGGCAGCGACGACAGCGGGAACAGATAGGGGGTGCCCACGACCAGGGCGCAGAACAGCAGCACCAAAAGGGATGCCGGCAGCAGCCGGCGCGCACGTCGCGCCCAGAACTGCGCGAGTCGCACGCCGCCGGTGGCCTCCAGCTCCCGCATCAGGTGCCCTGTGATCAGGAATCCGGAGATGACGAAGAAGACGTCGACGCCGACGTATCCGCCCGAGAGGCGGCCGGGCCAGAAGTGGTAGAGCACGACGAGGAGGACGGCGATGGCGCGCAGGCCCTGAACGTGAGGGAGGAACCGCGACGGCTCGGCGTGCTCGGGGGACCTTCCGCTCGGCTCGCGGGTCACCGTGCGAGACGGTGAGCGCAGGTTCTGGGGGCCGAGTTCATGATCAGCGGAGGGCACCAGACGACGCTACCGGCTGCGCCCGCGGACCCTCGCATTTGCCCGTGTTTCTGCGCCGGTTAGCCGAGCCTTCACTTGCTTGCGGAATGTCTCGGACTGAGTACCGTTGGATTCACTGAGCCGCGAGACCCGCGGCGAAAGGGGATGTCATGAGCAACGCAGAGACCGTTTCCACCACCGCCGTCGACCCTTCGGTCGCCGCCGCCTCCGCCCAGTTCCTCTCCCCCGTGGCCCTCGGCCTGCAGGCCCTCGTCGTGAACGGCAAGCAGGCCCACTGGCACGTGCGGGGAGCCAACTTCATCGGTGTCCACGAGTTCCTCGATGTGCTCGTCGAGCACGCGGGAGACTGGGCCGACACCGCCGCCGAGCGGATCGTGGCACTGGGCCTACCGATCGACGCCCGCGTCGCCACCATCGCGTCGAAGGTCGCACCCACCGCGGTTCCCGCCGGCTTCACCCGGTCCGACGAAATCGTCCTCGCCGTGATCGCCGACATCGACGCTGTGCTCGCCGACCTGGAGGCGGCCATCGAGGGCCTCGACGAGGTCGACCTCACCAGCCAGGACGTGGCCATCGAGATCAAGCGCGGTCTCGAGAAGGACCGCTGGTTCCTGTTCGCCCACGTCAGCGCGTAGCCGCCCGCGACCTCGAGGCCCCCGACACCGCTCCGCGGTCCGGGGGCTTCGTCCTTCACGCCAGATGCGTGAGGCGGCCCGCGACCAGGGTCGCCGAGACGGACATCGACCGCAGCACCGACTCGTCGGCCGTGCGCGGATCCGCGCCGCACAGCACGAGGTCGGCGGCGGCGCCCGGTTCGATCCGCGCGGCGGCGTCGCCGCTGCCACCGTGCGTCGAGGCGTCGAGCGCCGTCTGCGGCGACACCGCCTCGTGAGGATGCCACGGCTCGCGACCGTCTCTCGTGCGGTACACCGCTCCGGCGATCGCCGCCCACGGGTCCAGCGGCGAGACGGGCGCGTCCGAGCCGAAGCGCAGCGACGCTCCCGCTGCGGCGAGGGAGCGGAGCGGATACGCGAGGGCCGTCTGCGCAGCCCATTCCCGCTCGGTGATGTCGCGGTCGTCGAGGGCGTGCTCCGGCTGCACGCTCGCCGCGACGCCCAGCCGTGCGAATCTCGGCAGGTCGGCGTGGGCGACGAGCTGCGCGTGCTCGATGCTGCCCGTCGCGCCCGTGAGGGCGAAGGCGTCGAGGGCGCGGGAGTTCGCGACGTCGCCGATCGCGTGCACGGCGCAGCGCAGACCCGCGCCGGTGGCGACGGTCATGAGCTCGACGAGTTCGTCCGGGGGAACGGTCAGGACTCCCGTGTTGTGCGGCTCGCCCGGATAGGGATGCGAGCACGCCGCCGTGCGCGTGCCGAGCGAACCGTCGGTGATCACCTTGAACGGCCCGACCCGGACGAGGTCGCTGCGCTGCCCCCGCACGGTGTCTCCGGTGGAGAGGCCCTCGGCGACGGCGCGTTCGAGGTGGTCGGGGTAGGTGCCGAACTCCACCCGCAGCGCGTCGAAGCCGTTCGCGAGGCGGCGCGCCCATGCCTCCTCGTTCCAGGCCATGTCGAGGTCGACGATGCCGACGACGCCGCGGGATGCCGCGGCATCCGCCGCGCGCGCGACGAACGCGTCGGCGACGCCGGGATCGACGGCGTTCAGCCGCCGGGAGATCTCGAAGGCGGGCTGCTCGCGAAGGACCCCGTCGCGAGCGTGCTCGAACCCCTCTCGGCGCAGCGCCGCGGAGTTGAGCCACACGCTGTGCACGTCGGCGTTGATGAGATACGTGGGCACCTCGCCCGTCGCGGCGTCGAGGAGCTCGAGGTCGGGGCGGTCGGGCCAGAGGGCATCGCGGTAGCCGGTGCCGATCCGGCGGCCGTCGTCGGCGACACCGCGGACGACGAGCGCCGCTCCCATGATCGCCGCGGCCTCCGCGGCCGTGGCCGCGCCGCCGAGGTCGACGCGCTGGGCGGCGAGCGCCCACTGGACGGTGTGGACGTGGTGGTCCCACAGACCCGGCAGGAGCCAGCGACCGGCAGCGTCGAGCACCGCACCGCCGAGGCGCAGCGCACCCGCGGGGGCGATGTCGGCGATCCGGCCTCCCGCGATCACGACGTCGTGCGGCTCGTCGTCGCCGCCGGGCAGGGGCACGCCCGACGACACGATGCGCGCGTTCCTGATCGCCGAGACGACCTCGCCCCGGTTCACGGTGCCCCCCGCATCCGGCGCGCATCGAGCGCTCGGCGCATCTCGGCGGCCAGGGCGGGCTGCGCCGCGGGACCGTCGCCCGAGAGCTCGGCGATGATCGTCTCGACGACCTCGCTCGAGCGGTTCTGGCTGAGCTTGCGCTTGGCCACGACGCGCGAGGGGGTGAGGCGGAATCCGGTGGTGCCGCGCTCGAGGCGCTCCACGAAGGCCTCGTCGTTCGGCGCCTGCCACATCGGACGCGGCCGCGGCATCCTGCTCTCGAATCGATCGACGAGCCTGTCGAGCACCGCGAGGTTCTCGGCCGTGCTGAGCAGCTCGGGCACACCCGAGAGGTGCGCCGAGACGAAGTTCCAGGTCGGCACGGCCGGCACGTCTCCGTACCACCCGGGAGAGATGTACCCGTGCGGGCCCTGGACGATCACCATCAGCTCCCGCTCCCCCAGCCCGTGGATGAGGTCGTCGGGCCTCCCGACATGACCGACGATCGTGAGGTCGTCCCTCTGATCGTCCAACAGCACGGCGTAGTGCGATGCGACGAGCCCCTCGTCGGTGTGGCTGACGAGGCTGGCCCAGGGATTGAGGTCGACGAGACGGCGCAGCTCACCGATGTCGGTCAGCGCGAAGGAGGGGTTCTGGCGCACCGTGTCAGCCTACGAGGCCCGCGCCGGCGCTTCGCGCCGTCATCGCTGACAGACGGGACACCAGTAGAGCTTGCGTGCGCCCATCTCCTCGAGCACGATCTCGGTGCCGCAGACGCGGCACGGCAGGCCGGCGCGGTGGTACACCCAGTGCCGGTCGTCGCGGTGCGCCATCGCACGCCGATAGGCGTCGGGGTCGAGATCGTCCATCGTCATCATCTGACCGGTCTCGACGCCGATGGACAGCAGCCGCACCCAGTCGCGCCACAGGCCCCGCACGAGCTCCTCGGGCACGTCACGACCCGGGGTGTGCGGATCGAGGTTCGCCCGGTAGAGCATCTCGGCACGGTAGACGTTGCCGATGCCGCTCACGACCGCCTGATCCATGAGGAGGAGACCGATGGGGGTGGCCTTCTTCCGCACCGCGGCGACGAAGCGCTCCTCGCCCTCGGCCACGTCGTCGACGAGCGGGTCCGGGCCGAGCTTCGCGATCGTCGCGGCGACCTCGTCGGGATCCTGGATCTGGCACGCCGTCGGCCCGCGCAGGTCGGCGCACGTGATATCCGTCATGAGCCGCAGGCGCACCTGCCCCACGACCGGCGGCGGCCACTGGTCGTCCTCGTCGGCCAGTCCCGTCGTCTGCTCCGACATCCGCACGTGCACACGGGTCCGCCGGGGGGCACCGATCGACGTCAGCGAGTTCTCCCCTGCCGCATCGAACACCGGGTCGCCCTCGAGGTCGGTGCCGCGCTGGTTCGTCTGCCCCATGCGCCCGTTGGCGGAGCCGATCGTGGGATCGACGAGGATCTCGCCTGCGAAATCCCACGCCCCGTACATGCCCAGATGCACGCGGAGCCACAGGTCGCCCTCGAACTCGAGGAACATCTGCTTGCCGACGGCCCGCACGGATGCCGCGGCGCGGCCGTCGATCAGCGAAGCGCCCTCGACGAAGCGGCCCTGCGGGCTCGATGCCATCACCCGGCGACCGACGTAGTTGCGGTCGAACTGGCGCGCGATCCGGTGGACGGAATGTCCTTCCGGCATCAGCCTGCCTCGGGGTCGAGCCGGTCGGACGACTCACCGCCGACCGGCACCCCGGCGCGAGGGTCGGGAAGCAGCGAGCCGTCCACCTCGTACGCCGCCACCTGGGCGATGCGCCGGGCGTGGCGCTCTTCGTTCGAGAAGGGCGTCGCGATGAACGTGTCGATGAACGAGGCCGCCTCCTCGAACGTGTGCTGGCGAGCGCCGATGGCGATGACGTTCGCATCGTTGTGCTCGCGCGCCAGCTCGGCGGTCGCGATGCTCCACGCCAGCGCGGCGCGCACTCCCTGCACCTTGTTGGCCGCGATCTGCTCACCGTTGCCGGAGCCACCGAACACGACGCCGAGGGCCTCGACCCCGTCCGCACGGTCGCGCACGACGGCCTGCGCCGCGCGGATGCAGAACGCGGGGTAGTCGTCGACGGGGTCGTACTCGAGCGGACCGTGGTCGATGACGTCGTGGCCCTGGTCGCTCAGGTGTTGCTGCAGGCGCGTGGAGAACTCCAAGCCCGCGTGATCGGTGGCGATGTGGATGCGCATGGCTCTCATCCTAGGGATCGGGCGTCAGGGCGCGATGCCGGCCGCGGCGGGCTTGAATCCCGCGCGGACGTTCTCGCAGCATCCGGGACGGCACACGTCGAACCAGGGCCCGAGGGGCGTCTCGTGCGGCCGGTCGGCTGCCCGCGTCCCCCGGAGGCGCTCCTCGATGAGATCGACGAGCCCCGAGACGTATGCGGGGTCCACGCCGGGCGTCGGCGTGCGCACGGCGCGCAGCCCCGCCTCCTCCGCCGCCTCGATCGCCTCGGTGTCGAGGTCCCACTTGACCTCCATGTGGTCGCTGACGAACCCGAGAGGGACGATCACCACCGCCTCCACCCCGCGCGAGGGCAGCTCCTCGATCACGTCGCACACGTCGGGCTCGAGCCACGGCTGGCTGGGCGGGCCCGAACGCGACTGGTAGACGAGCTCCCAGCCGAGCGTCGCCGCGGCGGGAATCTCCGCGGCGACGCGCTCCATCACGCGCGCGCCGACCGCGAGATGCTGCGCCGCATACGCGCCTCCCTCGCCCCAGTCGACATCGCGGGGCCCCGACCGACGGGCGTCGTCGATGGGCACGCTGTGGGTGGAGAACAGCACCCGGATGGCGTCGGCGGGCACGCCGTCGTCGAGGAAGCCCGCCACCGCATCGCGCACGCCCGCGAAGAACGGCTCGACGAAACCGGGGTGGTCGAAGAACTGACGCACCTTGTCGATCGTGACGATGCCGCCGAGCTGCGTCTCATCGAGCACGCGCGCGAAATCCTCCCGGTACTGGCGGCAGCTCGAGAAGGAGCTGTACGCGCTCGTGGCCACCGCGAGGAGCCGGGTGTGACCCGCGTCGGCGGCGCCGCGCACGGCCTCGTCGAGGTAGGGACCCCAGTTGCGGTTGCCCCAGTAGACCGGCAGGCCCAGGTCGCGCCGGGCGATCTCCACCTCGAGGGCTGCCTTCAGCTCGCGGTTCTGGGCGTTGATCGGGCTGATCCCGCCGAAGTGACGGTAGTGGTGTGCCACCTCTTCCAGGCGCTCGTCGGGGATGCCGCGACCGCGGGTGACGTTGCGCAGGAAGGGGATGACGTCGTCCTGCCCTTCGGGGCCGCCGAAACTGGCGAGCAGGATCGCGTCGTAGGCGACGGGGGTCTCGACATGGGGACGACCCGACGCCGCTTCCGGAGAGGCGTGGAGGACGACGGGCTCGGAGGGAGCAGGCTCGGTGTGCACGGCTCAATCCTGCCATTCGGCCGGGCCCGCGGATCCGCGCGGGCGGGCGTAGGCTGAAGCGGTTGCCGCCGGCGCCAGCAGCGCCGTGGCACGGCATCCGCTCGGCGCCATGGCGCCTCAACCCCACACCCCACGGGAGCATCGCAGTGCCTGGAGAGAATCTGACCCGCATCGAGGCGCAGGAGCGCCGCGCCGTCGTCGAGACGCACTCGTACGAGGTCGAGCTCGACCTGACACGGGGCGCCGAGGTCTTCGGATCCCGGACTTTGGTGCGGTTCGGCGGCACCGCCGGAGCGTCGACCTTCATCGACCTCATCGCGCGCGACGTGCGGGAGATCACCTTGAACGGCCGCAGCATCGACCCGTCGACGGCGTTCGCCGATTCGCGGATCGCACTCGACGGGCTGGAGGTCGAGAACGAACTGGTCGTCGACGCGGACTGCGTCTACACCAACACCGGCGAGGGTCTGCACCGCTTCGTAGACCCCGCCGACGGCGAGGTCTACCTCTACTCCCAGTTCGAGGTGCCCGACTCGCGACGCATGTACGCGGTCTTCGAGCAGCCCGATCTGAAGGCGGAGTTCCGCTTCACGGTGCGCGCGCCCGAGGCATGGAAGGTCGTCTCCAACTCCCCCACGCCGGAGCCCTCGCCCCGCGGCGACGGATCGGCCGTCTGGGCCTTCGAGCCCACGCCCCGCATCTCCTCCTACATCACGGCGCTCATCGCCGGCCCCTACGAGTCGACGTTCTCCGAGCTCACGAGCGCGTCGGGTCGCGTCATCCCGCTGGGCGTGTACGGCCGCAAGAGCCTGTGGCAGCACCTGGACGCCGACTACATCTTCGACAAGACGCGCCAGGGCTTCGCCTACTACGAGGAGAAGTTCGACTACCCGTACCCGTTCGCCAAGTACGACCAGCTCTTCGTGCCCGAGTTCAACGCGGGAGCCATGGAGAACGCGGGCGCGGTCACATTCACCGAGACCTACGTCTTCCGCAGCAAGGTCACCGACGCGGTCAAGGAGCGCCGCGTCGTGACGATCCTGCACGAGCTGGCCCACATGTGGTTCGGCGACCTCGTCACCATGAAGTGGTGGAACGACCTGTGGCTGAACGAGTCGTTCGCCGAGTGGGCCTCGACCATCGCGACGGCGGAGGCTACCGAGTGGACGGCCGCCTGGACGACCTTCAACGCGATGGAGAAGACCTGGGCCTACCGTCAGGACCAGCTGCCCTCCACCCACCCCGTCGTGGCCGAGATCAACGACCTCGAGGACGTGCAGGTCAACTTCGACGGCATCACCTACGCCAAGGGCGGATCCGTGCTCAAGCAGCTCGCCGCCTGGGTCGGCATCGAGCAGTTCTTCGCCGGTGTCGCGGCCTACTTCGCCCGGCACGAGTGGAGCAACACCGAGCTGCCCGACCTCCTGCGCGAGCTCGAGGCCACGAGCGGCCGCGACCTGTCGCAGTGGTCCAAGAAGTGGCTCGAGACCGCCGGTGTGAACACGCTGTCGCCGCTCATCGAGGAATCCGCCGACGGCACCATCTCGCGCTTCGCCGTGGTGCAGACCGCGCCCGCCGACTACCCGACGATCCGCCCGCACCGCCTCGGGATCGGCTTCTACAGCGTTCGCGACGGCGCGCTCACGCGGGTCCACCACCTCGAGCTGGACGTCGACGGCGACCGCACCGACGTGCCCGACCTCAAGGGCCTCGCGCGCCCCGACCTCGTGCTGCTCAACGACGACGACCTCGCCTACGCGAAGATCCGTCTCGACGACCGCTCCCTCGCCACCGCCATCGCCCACCTCGCCGAGATCAGCGACCCGCTGGCGCGCTCGCTCGTGTGGGGCGCCGCGTGGGACCAGACGCGGGATGCCGAGGCATCCGCCACCGACTACATCGATCTCGTCCTGCGCAACATCGGTGCCGAGACCGAGTCGACCACTGTGCGGACGACGCTGGCCCAGCTGCAGCTCGCCGCCAACGCCTACGTCGCGCCCGAGCGCCGCGAACAGTCCCGGATCCACGTGGCCGAGGGGCTGTGGTCGCTCGCCCAGGAGGCCGAGGCCGGCAGCGACAACCAGCTGCAGTTCGTCACGGCGTTCGCGCAGTCCGCCGCGACGGCCGAGCAGTGGGAGCGTGTGCGCGCGATCCGCGACGGCGAGAACGTGCTGCCGGGCCTCGAGATCGACACCGACCTCTCTTGGCAGCTGCTCATCTCGCTCGCCGCCGGCGGCGTCGCGACGGCCGCGCAGATCGACGAGGCCCTCGCCGCCGACAACACCGCGAAGGGCGGCGAGTTCGCGGCGCAGGCGAAGGCCGCCCTGCCCTACCGCGAGACCAAGCGCGTGGCGTGGGACGGCTTGGTCGACAAGGCCGACCTGCCGAACACGATCGTCCGCTCGGCGGCGGCGGGCTTCGTGCACCCCGCCACGTCGCACCTGCTCGAGGAGTTCGTGCCGGCGTACTTCGACATGCTGCTGCCCGTGTGGGAGTCCCGCAGCTATCAGATCGCGCAGTACCTGATTGTCGGTCTGTATCCCGCTCCCCTCGCCGATGTTGCTCTCCGCGACGCGACCCGCGCGTGGCTTGCGGATCACCCCGACGCACCCGCCGCGCTGCGGCGGCTGGTGAACGAGAACCTCGCCGGGGTCGAGCGCGCCCTCTCGGTGCAGGAGCGCGACGCCCAGTGATCGCCGCGGGTGCCTCGGCCCCGCACAGCGGGCGCCGAGGCATCCGTGTCTAGGATCGGGACGATGATCGAGATGCTGGCCGCCGCCGAGGGCGTCACGGACCCCGAGTGGTGGACGGAATTCCTCGCGCGCCTCGGTGTCGCGGGCTTCCGCATCATCAACGCCGTCCTCATCGTCATCGGCGCCCTGCTGCTGTCGTGGATCCTCCGCATCGTCATCCGACGTCTCGTCGACCGAGTCGTGAACGGGGCCAAGAGCAAGGCCAACGTCGATGACACCCGTGCCCTCGAGAGGTCGCCGCTCGCGGCGGTGCGCCTCGTGCAACGCACCCGCACGCTCGGCTCGATCCTGCAGAACATCGTCAACGTCGCCGTCGGGATCGTCGCGATCGTCCTGGTCATCAACGCGATCGCCCCCAACGCGCTCGGCTCGCTCGCCCTCCTGACGGCGGCCATCGGCGCGGGGCTCGGCTTCGGCGCCCAGAACATCGTGAAGGATGTGCTCAACGGCATCTTCATCGTCGCCGAGGACCAGGTGGGCATCGGCGACGTCGTCGACCTGGGGCTGGCCACCGGGGTCGTGGAATACGTGAGCGTGCGCATCACGCACGTGCGCGACGTCAACGGCACGCTCTGGTATGTGCGAAACGGCGAGATCACCCGCATCGGCAACATGTCCCAGGGGTGGTCGCGCGTGATCATCGACCTGGCCGTGCCCGTCGACGCCGATATCGATCAGGTTGAATCGGCCATGCTGGATGCCGCGAAGGCCCTCGCGAAGGATCCGAAGTGGCGGACGCGGGTCATCGAGCAGCCGGAGGTGTGGGGCCTGGAGTCCGTTTCCGGCGACGCGCTCGTCATCCGCCTCGTCATCAAGACCCGGGCGAACGCGAAGGACGACGTCGCCCGCGAGCTGCGCGTTCGGCTCAAGCGCGCGATCGACGCGATGGGACTCACGCTCCCCCAGCTCAACTCCATCGTGCTGACGGGCCTCGAAGGCGCGCAGCGGGTGAGAGGCGCCAATCCGCCCAAGACGAAGCCGACTCCGGTTGCCGTCGCCGAACAGCGGCCGGTCTGGCGACCCAAGCGCACCCCCCGCCCGCGCGACGGCGACGCAGGACCGGCGCCGTCGGACGACGCCGTGCGCGACGACACCGGCAGCACCGACACCGAGGAGAAGCCGTGACAGATACGCCCGATGCACCGCTCGCCTTCTACGACGAGATCGGCGGGCACGACACCTTCGTGCGTCTCGTCGACGAGTTCTATCGGGGGGTCGCCGAGGACGAGGTCCTCCGTCCGATGTATCCGGAGGAGGACCTCGGTCCCGCCGCGGAGCGGCTCACCCTGTTCCTCGAGCAGTACTGGGGCGGGCCCACGACGTACGGCCAGCGGCGCGGCCACCCACGGCTGCGGATGCGGCACGCCCCCTTCCATGTCAACCCCGACGCGCGCGACCGCTGGCTCGCGCACATGCGGCGCGCGGTGGATTCGCTGGAGCTGCCGCCGCTGCATGAGGCGACCCTCTGGGATTACCTGCACCGCGCTGCCCTGGCGATGGTGAACACCTTCGAGTCGACGCCCATCGGGCCGTCGGCGACGGGTCGCACGGAGCTGGGCGCGACAGCTGCCCCCGGCCCCCGGCCCGCAGCAGGCGAGCTGCCGCGCGCCGATTGAGCGTCAGTCGCGCGCGTCGCCCGTCCTGCGCACCGCCGTGAGCCCCGAGCGGGCGGGGCCCCGCACGAGGATGTGACCGCGCGACAGCGTCAGCCGCGACCAGGCCGCGGCGACGCGCGACTGCGCCTCCTCCTCGCCGGCGATGAATCCCATCGCGAACGCCGCGAAGGCCGCGCCGAGCGGGAGCCCGCCGAGCGCGTCGTCGGGCGCACCCCAGACGGAAGCACGCACGGTGCGCACGATGTCCTCCCCCGGGTCGGCCGGCATCGCCTCCGCGACGGCCTGGATGCCCCACTGCGCACGCGCCGCGAGCGTCGCCGCCGCGACGGGTTCCCGCGATTCCCATCCCCCACGGGGCGGCGAGACCCCCGCCCACGAGGGTGCGAGGGCGGTGTCGGGGAGAAGGAGGGCAGACGCATCGCCCTCGTCCGCTCGGAGGCTGCTCGCCTCCACGACCAGATCGCACTGCAGCTCGGGATCGACCGGCGACACCCGCATCGCCAGGACGGTCGGGGTGGTGTCGAAGAGCCCGCGCGGCGCGAGCGGCGCGGAGGTCACCACAAGGGTTCCGTCGGTGGCGCGGAGGCGGACGGCGCCGTCGCCCAGCCTCGCCGCGCGGCCCGCGAAGGTGAGCACGTCGGCGGCCGCGGCGCGCTCGGGGAAGATCAGGCGGGGGGGCATCCGACCTAGACTATTCCAGCGACGCCGGGGCTCCGGCGATGGAGGTTAAACGATGCCGGATGCCGAGAACGCCGAGACCGATCACGTCCACGAGGACCCGGTGGGTGCCATGCTCGGGGTTCTCGACCTTTCGACCAGTGTCGCACGGACCACGGAGGACATCTTCACCGGCCGTTCGCAGCACATGCCGCTCGGACGGGTGTACGGAGGGCAGGTCCTCGCCCAGTCGGTCGTCGCGGCGCAACGCACCATTTCGCCCGAGCGCACGGTGCACTCGATGCACGGCTACTTCCTCCGGCCCGGCGATGCGAGCAAGGGCATCACATTCTCGGTCGACCGCATCCACGACGGGCGGTCCTTCGCCACCCGCCGCACCCAGGCATTCCAGGACGGCGTTCCCATCTTCTCGATGATCGCCTCGTTCCAGGACGAGGACCCCGGCGTCGAGCACCAGGAGCCCATGCCCGACGGTCTTCCCGCTCCGGAGGACATCCCCGACGTCAACGAGATGACGGGCGACGTGAACCCGATCTCGCGGCGGATGTTCTCGGAGCAACCGATCGAGCTGCGCCACATCCCCTCGCCGATCTACGTGTCGGCGGGCGAGGAGCGGCAGCCGCGCCAGGCGGTGTGGATGCGCACGCGACGGCCGATCGGCGACGACGCGGGCCTGCACCGGGCGGTGATGGCCTACCTCAGCGACATGACGATCCAGGAGTCGATCCTCCGCGCGCACGGCATCGCCTGGGTCACGCCGGGCCTGAGGGTGGCGAGCCTCGATCACGCGATGTGGTGGCACCGCCCCGCCCGTGTGGACGAGTGGCTCCTCTACGTGCAGCACTCGCCGAACGCCCGCGGCGGCCGAGGGCTCGCCACGGGCCGCATCTACACGCGTGACGGCGTGCTCGTCGCGAGCGTCGCGCAAGAGATCATGGTGCGGGTGCCGAGCGGCGACTGAGCCGGCGCGCGGCGACGGCAGCCTCAGCGACGGCGGCCGTAGACGATCGGCTCGCCCACGTAGGGCCCCCACGCGGCCCGCTGCTCGTCGTCGATGCGGCGCGGACGACCGGTCGCGGCATCCACCATCACGACGATCGCGGTCGAGCGGGCGTAGAGCTCCTGCTTCGCGTCGGCGGCGGGGCTGAAGACCTCGTAGCAGACCTCCATGCTCGAGCCGCCGAGGGATCCGAACCACATCTGCACGTCGAGCGGCAGGCGCTGATAGGGAACCGGCCGAAGGTATTCGATCTCCTGCCGCGCGATGAGGGTGAGCACGCCGTGCTCCACGCCCGAATCCAGGACAGCCGTCGGCGGGCAGTCCTCCCCCGGGCCGGGGCGCCAGAACGCGCGCACCCGCGCCTCCTCGAGCAGCTTGAGCATCGAGGTGTTGTTGACGTGATTGAACGCGTCGAGATCGCCCCATCGGAGGTGGATCGGAACGTGCAGCCGCACGCCGCTCGCGCTCTCAGTCACGCGTGAGCTTGCGATACGTCGAGCTGGAGCGATTCAGGGCATCGGGTCCGAGCCGCTCGATCTTGTTCTCCTCATAGGCCTCGAAGTTCCCCTCGAACCAGTACCAGGCGTCGGGGGTCTCGTCGGTTCCCTCGTAGGCGAGGATGTGGGTCGCGATGCGGTCGAGGAACCACCGGTCGTGCGTGATGACCACCGCACAGCCCGGGAACTCCAACAGGGCGTTCTCGAGCGACTGCAGCGTCTCGACGTCCAGGTCGTTGGTGGGCTCGTCGAGCAGCAGCAGGTTGCCGCCCTCCTTGAGCGTGAGCGCCAGGTTCAGCCGGTTGCGCTCACCGCCGGAGAGCACACCCGCCTTCTTCTGCTGATCGGGGCCTTTGAAGCCGAACTTCGACACGTAGGCGCGCGAGGGGATCTCGGTCTTGCCCACCGTGATGATGTCGAGCCCGTCGGAGACGACCTCCCACAGCGACTTGTTGGGGTCGATGTTCGAGCGGCTCTGGTCGACGTAGCTGATCTGCACCGTCTCGCCGATCTTCAGGTCGCCGCCATCGAGCGGCTCCAGGCCGACGATCGACTTGAACAGCGTCGTCTTTCCGACGCCGTTGGGACCGATGACCCCGACGATGCCGTTGGGCGGCAGGCTGAAGCTCAGGCCGTTGATGAGCGAGCGGTCGCCGAAGCCCTTCTGCAGGTTCTTCGCCTCGATCACGATGCTGCCCAGGCGCGGGCCGGGCGGAATCTGGATCTCTTCGAAGTCGAGCTTGCGGGTGCGCTCGGCCTCGGCGGCCATCTCCTCGTATCGCGCGAGGCGGGCCTTCGACTTCGCCTGGCGGCCCTTCGTGTTGGAGCGCACCCACTCGAGCTCGTCCTTGAGGCGCTTGGCGAGCTTTGCGTCCTTCTTTCCCTGAACGTCGAGCCGCTCGGCCTTCTTCTCCAGGTAGGTGGAGTAGTTGCCCTCGTAGCCGATGAGGCGCCCCCTGTCGACCTCGGCGATCCACTCCGCGACGTTGTCGAGGAAGTACCGGTCGTGAGTGATCGCGATGACGGCACCGGCGTACTTCTGCAGGTGCTGCTCGAGCCAGAGCACGCTCTCGGCGTCGAGGTGGTTCGTGGGCTCATCCAGGAGGAGCAGGTCGGGCTTCTGCAGGAGGAGCTTCGTGAGCGCGACGCGGCGCTTCTCTCCACCGGAGAGCGGGGCGACCTCGGCGTCGGCGGGCGGGGTGCGCAGCGCGTTCATCGCCTGCTCGAGCTGCGAGTCCAGGTCCCACGCGTCGGCCGCGTCGATCTCCTCCTGGAGCGCGCCCATCTCGGCGAGCAGGGTGTCGAAGTCGGCGTCCGGATCGCTCATGAGCGCGGAGATCTCGTTGAAGCGGTCGAGCTTCGCCTTGATCGCGACGCCCTCCTGGATGTTCTCCAGCACCGTCTTGCTCTCATCGAGCTCGGGCTCCTGCATGAGGATGCCGACGGTGAACCCCGGGCTGAGCTTCGCCTCGCCGTTCGAAGGCTGGTCGATGCCCGCCATGATCTTCAGGATCGTCGACTTGCCGGCGCCGTTGGGCCCGACCATGCCGATCTTCGCCCCGGGAAGGAACGACATCGTGACGTCGTCGAGGATCAGCTTCTCGCCCACAGCTTTGCGGGCACGGACCATCTGATAGATGTACTCAGCCATAACCGCTCCAGTCTACGGGCGTGCGACGGCCGGACCCGCCGCGGTGCTCACCAGTCGATGGTGCGGGTATCGCCCACGAGGCACCGATCGCCCTCGATGACCGGGAGGACCACCGCAACGGGGTCGCCGGTCTCCGGACCGACCTGGCCGATCAGGCACTCCTCGTTCCATCGCACGGAGAACTGCAGACTCTCCACGGGGTTGCCCAGCGTCGTCTCGTCGTCGGTCACCTGCATGGCGGCCTTGTCGAACCCGGCCGCGGCGAGCGCGTCGACGTACGCGCGACCCGCCACTCCGGCACCCGAATCCCACACTCCCTGCACGGTCTGGGCGAAGAACGGCAGGTTCGCGGCGGCGTCGCCGTCGGGCTGCAGTGCGGGCGCCTCCGGCGTGGGCGTCGGCTGCGGCGCCGCGGGCGTGGACACCGAAGGCGTCGGCGTCGGCGTGGGCTCCCCCGCACATGCCGCGAGCGCGACCGTCGCGAGCGCGAGAGCCGCGAATGTGCGCCCCGCGCGCCCCATCGGGGAGAGCGGGGAGACAGTCACCCTGCGAGTCTATGCGCGCCCGCCGCGCGGGCAGCGTCTCAGAACGGCACGGGGGCGCTCGCCCAGTCGCGCGCGGGCGGCGTGGCGTCCGATTCCTCGGCGGCGTCGCCCCCCGTGGCCCGCGGAACCGCCGCGCCGTCGTCACCGCCCGTCGCCCACGTCTCCGGCGCGCCGGCAGGCGGCGCCGCCGGATCGGTGCCGCCCCATCCATCCACGCCCGACGCCCCGGCATCCGCCGTCGACGCACGCTGCGTCGACGGGTGGAACGCCGCGGTGCCCCACAGCAGGTCGGGACCGAGCGCCTCCGCGTCGATCTCCGGGGCCGTTCCCCGTCGATCTCCGTTCTCCCAGCGCCGGAGCCTGAGGCGCCCCGACACGATGACCCGCTGACCGGTCGAGAGCGAGTCCCGGGCGTTCAGGGCCAATGCCCGGAACGCGGACACCGTGTACCAGTTCGTCGCCGTCTCGACCCAGGCGCCGCTGGCGCGGTCGAGCCGTCGCTGGGAACTGGCCAGCGAGAACGACGTGATCGGGAGTCCTGCGGGGGTCATGACGTGGCGGATGTCTCCGACGACGTTTCCCACGACGGTGATGTGATCGCTCATTTGCGTCTGTCCTTCCCGGCCGGCCCCTCCGGCCGTGCGGCATCGCGCCACTCGACCCAGGATGCGCGGGGGGCGCGAGCGGCGGCGCGTCGATCCTCGTCGTCGGGGATTCCGCGCGCCGCGGCGGAGCTGGGGAGGAGCACCCTGGAACGCGAACGGCGATGTCGGAGGCCCGGCCTACGGTCGTGGCGGAGGAGGAGACATGACAACGACAGCGATTCTCGGACGGCCCCGGGCTCCGCACGGGGCAGACCTCGTTCCCGCCGGGCCTTCCCTGTGGCGGGTGCGAGACAGGACCGGCCTCATCGTCGGCCACATCGAATCGTGCGCAGATGCACGCGGTGTCCGCTACAGCGCAAAGCGCTTCCACGCGCCGTCGCGCGCGTTCCGTTCGCTCGGCGAGTTCTGGTCCGCCGACGAGGCGATCCGGGTCCTGCTCGATCGCTGAGCGGGCGCGGCGCGGTCAGACGACCGACGCCAGAAGGGGCTCATGCGGCTGGCCGGCGCGTGCTCGGCTCAGCGCGCTGTCCCACGCCTCGGCCAGGATCTCCACGCTGCGCTCGAGGATCGCGGGGGCGGCGGTGAAGGGGATCCGCAGGTGCCGTTCGTGCCCGCCCTCCACTCCGAAGCGCGGACCGGACGAGATGACGAGCCCCCGTGTGCGCGCCTCCCATGACAGCGGAGAGCTCACGGGCTCGCCGAGCCCCACCCACAGGGCCACGCCGCCGGGCGGGCAGGGCACCTGCCAGTGCGGAAGCCGCGATGCCAGCGCCGCGCACAGGGCATCGCGGCCGGCGCCGAGAAGTCGCGCGCGCTGCTCGAGGATCTCGGGCATCCGGGCCAGCGCCAGAAGAGCCACCTGCTGTTCCATCTCGGGGGTTCCCAGCTCGCGTCGAGGACGAGCCGACACCAGTCGCTGCACGAGATCGACATCGGCACGGATCCACCCCACGCGCAATCCTCCCCAGACCGACTTGCCGAGGGAGCCGAGGGTCACGACGCGACGCTGGAGGAGGGGATCCATCCCCGCGCCGAGCGGAGCCGAGGCGGCGCCGGGATCGATCCGCAGGTCCGCCGTCGTCTCATCCGCGACGAGGACGGCGCCGGCATCCGCAGCCAGGCCCACGAACTCCTCGCGCGCCGCCCGAGCCATCGACGCGCCCGTCGGGTTCTGGAAGTCGGGCATCGTGTAGAGGACGCTGGGCGCGGCGCGGCGAAGCACGTGCTCGGCGCGCTCGAGGTCCCACCCGCTGTCGAGGTGCACCGGTATCGCCGTGAGGCGGCCACCCGCCCGCGAGAACGCATCCGCCGCGTGCGGATACGTCGGCGTCTCGATCGCGACCCGATCCCCCGGGCGCACCAGCACATCGGCGAGCAGCGAGATCGCCGCCTGGGCCCCGGTCGTGACGATGATCTGCGTCGCGTCGGTCGGCAGTCCGCGAGCGGTGTACCGCTCGGCGATCGCCTGGCGCAGCTCGGCGTCGCCCCGCACGTCGTACCCGGGGCGGCTGACCCATCGGGATGCCTGACTGGCGGCCTCCGCGAAGAGCTCCGGCAGACCCGGCCACGCAGAGGGACTGGCCTGACTGAGGTCGATCGTGTCCGCGCCCCCGGGCTCCGGGGCCGCGGCCATCCGCCCCACCGCCTGGACGACGCTGCCCGACCCCCGCAGGCTGCGCAGGTGCCCGCTCTCCCGGAGATCGCGGTATGCGGCGGCAACAGTGGTCCGGCTCAGCTCCAGGCGTGCGGCCAGGTCGCGTTCCGCCGGCAGGGCCGTGCCCGGCACGATCCGGCCGTCGAGGCTCAGCACGCGGACGGCGTCGGCCAGGTCTCGATATGCGGGACCGGCGCCGCGCCACCGTCCGAGCATCACGGCGAACGACCGGGACGAGAGGCGGGAATCCGGCATGCATCCACCGTAAGAGGATTGGCCTCTGGCAAGCAAGCCACTTCCGAGATTGGATTGCAGCATGCTCCGCCGTTCCCTGCAGCTGCCGATCGGGCTGGTCCTGTACGGCGTCGGCTGCGCGGTCATGATCGCCGCCGGCATCGGACTCGACCCGTGGACGGTCTTCGCCCAGGGAGTTTCGAAGGCCACCGGCATGGGGATCGGCTGGGTCACCAGCCTCATCGGGCTCGGGGTGCTTCTCCTGTGGATACCGCTTCGCCAGCGTCCCGGGCTCGGCACGGTGCTGAACATCCTGATGGTCGGCACAGCGATGCAGCTCGCCCTCGACGTCATCCCGACCGCGCCGTCGTTCGCGCTCGGCTGCGTCATGTTCGCCGCCGGCATTGCGATCGTCGGCCTCGGAAGCGGCCTCTACATCGGCGCACGCTTCGGTCCGGGCCCGCGCGACGGGCTCATGACCGGGCTCTCCCACCGCCTCGGGTGGCCCCTCTGGGTATCGAGAACACTGGTCGAAGCGGTCGTCCTGACGGCCGGGTGGCTGCTGGGCGGAACGGTCGGAATTGGCACGGTCGCGTTCGCCGTGCTCATCGGCCCGCTCGCGCACGCCGCAGTGCGCGCCTTCGACACCGCCCCCGGCGGGGCAGGGACCGCTGCGCCGCACGCCTCCCCCGCGGTGACGCCGGCGGCGGGCGCGGCATCCGCGCCCTGATCGCTCAGTGCTCCCGGAACTGCGGCCAATCGCTGCCGGGACGCATCCGCGCATGCAGCGCGCGCTTGGCGATCTCCATTGTCGGATAGGTACCCGCGGATGCCGCCGCCCCCGCCATCATCACGGTGTACCCGTCGTCGTCCTTGCGGACCGTGCCGACCACTCCCGTGGGCCCGTAGGCAACCCAGATCGTGGGGCGTGTCGTCGTGCTCATCGGCGAACTCCTTTCGACCCACTCGACGCTACGCCGCGGCGTGGCCGAGCGGAAGCCCTCCCGCTCCCGCGTCACGCGGCACGGCGCAGCGAGTTCGTCCCGGACACGCTCGGCGAGCACGGGTACGCACTGGCGAACGGTCGGTCACTGACGTCTCGAACCCGGTGCCCCCGGCAGGATTCGAACCTGCGACAAACGGATTAGAAGGCCGCTGCTCTATCCACTGAGCTACGGAGGCGTGCCACCAAGGCTAGCGCGTCGTCGCGGGAGTGAACGGGGCCCCAAGAGCCCGCGAAGATAGGATGTCGGCTATGGCTGCGAGCGAAAACGACCGTCTGGTCTGGATCGACTGCGAGATGACCGGTCTGGACCTCGGGGTCGACGAACTGGTCGAGATCGCGGTCGTGGTGACGGATTTCGAGCTGCGCATCCTGGACGACGGATTCGACGTGGTCATCAAGCCCGACGAGTCGGCGCTGGCGAACATGAACGACTTCGTGACCGACATGCACCGCTCCTCCGGTCTGCTCGAGCAGATCCCCCACGGCGTGAACGTCGCCGAGGCGGAGTTCCAGGCCCTCGAGTACATCCAGCGCTTCGTGCCCCAGCACGGGAAGGCGCCCCTGGCCGGCAACACGATCAGCACCGACCGGATGTTCCTGGCGAAGTACATGCCGCGCCTGGACGGCTACCTGCACTACCGCAACGTCGACGTCTCCAGCATCAAGGAGCTCGCGCGCCGCTGGTACCCCCGCGCCTACATCCATGCCCCCGCCAAGCAGGGCGGTCACCGCGCCCTCGCCGACATCCGCGAGTCGATCCGCGAGCTGGCGTACTACCGCCAGTCCGTGTTCGTCTCCCAGCCCGGACCCACCAGCGACGGTGCGCGCTCCGCCGCCGCCGCCGCGGTGTCGGCGTTCCCCTCCGGCGTGTAATAGACTTGGCTGGTTGCCCGCTCACGCAGGCACATGGTGGGTATAGCTCAGTTGGTAGAGCACCTGGTTGTGGTCCAGGGGGTCGCGGGTTCAAGTCCCGTTACTCACCCCAATGATCGACATGGATGCCGCGACGTTCGAGGACCTTGTCGTGTCCGAACTCGACCTGCTGCCCGACGACATGGTCGACGGGCTCGACAACGTCGTCTTCGTCGTCGAGGCCCGGCCGGAGGACGGCAGCCTCGATCTCTTCGGCCTCTACGACGGCGTGGCCGTGACCGAGCGCGACCGTTACGGCGTCGGTGAGCTCCCCGACCGCATCATCGTCTACCGCGAGCCCCACCTGCACGCGTGCGCCGACGAGGCCGAGCTGCGCGACGAGGTGCACACGACCCTCGTCCACGAGATCGCCCACTACTACGGGATCGACGACGACCGACTGCACGAGCTGGGCTGGGCATGAGCACCACGACGCTGCCGGACATCCGGGAGGATGCGGATCTGCGTGCGTCCGCGCCGGGCCCGTGGCAGACCGTGGTGTGGAACGACCCGGTCAACCTGATGAGCTACGTCGTGCGCGTGTTCCGCGACTACTTCGGGTACTCCACTGCCCGCGCGACCGCCCTCATGCTCGACGTGCACGAGCGCGGGCATGCGGTCGTGTCCGAGGGACCGCGCGAGCAGATGGAACTGCACGCCGCGGCGATGCACGACTACGGCTTGTGGGCCACCGTCCGGAAGGCACCCCTGTGACCACCACCGTGTTGACCATCAGCCGACTCGAGGCGCGGCACCTCGCCGATCTCGTCGCGCAGTTCTCCGAGCTGCTGGAGAACGCCACGTCGGCGGCGGATGCCGCGGAGGCCGCCGACGATCCGGCCGTCGCGCGGCTCACCCCCACTCCCTACCCCGACGACGACGAGGCGGCGGCCGATTTCCGCTCGGCCACGTCCGGCGACCTCCTGGGCCGCCGGTCCTCCGACGCGCTGCGTGTCCTGGCAGACCTCGCTCCCGCCTTCGCGGAGGGCGACGACACCGCCGACCCCGACGACACGCTGCCCATCGAGCTCGACGCCGACGCGGGATGGGCCTGGATGCGCACGCTGACCGCCATCCGCCTCGTCATCGCCACACGCCTCGGGATCGCCGACGACGACGATCGACAGGACGACGACGAGCGGTACGCCGTGTACGACTGGATCGGCTTCCGCCTCGACGGGATCGTCAACGCGCTGGCGTAGCGGCCAGGCGGCGCTGCCGCCTACGGCATGACCGCGTTCACGTGGGCGAGGGCGTGCGGGCGATGCTCGCGGATGTGCTCGGCCTCCTGGAGCGCCCACCGCTCCCAGTGGGGCTCGTAGGCGTCTCCGTCCCGCGCCAGCGCCCGGTGGCGGCGCGAGCGTTCCGGGGAATCGAGCCATACCGCGACGTCGGCCACCCGCGCGGTCTGCGGAGTCAGGATGCCGGCACCCTCGACGATGAGAGGGAGCGACGGATCGACGGCATGCGCCTCCGCGGGGGCCCCGGCATCCCAGTCGTATCGGCGCCACACCCCGACGAGGCCGCGTGCGTGGGGCACCAGGATGTCCTGCCGCGCGATCTCCACGCCCGCGGCCAGGCCGTCCCACCCGGGGTAGATCGAATCGAGGGCGACGAGCTGCACCCGGCCCGCGGCGGGCCAGGCCGACACCAGGGCACGCGCGAGCGTGGACTTGCCGGCGCCGCTGCGACCGTCGATGAGGATGACGGGGTTGAGCGCCTCGATGCCCTCGACGGCGCGGAGTACGGCGGCCGCGGCATCCGCCACGGCAAGCCCGAAAGGGTCCTGCGCCGGCGTGCTACTTCTTGAGCGCGCGGATGACACGGCTGAGGGCGCGACCGGCCACCCACACGAACGGGATGGCGACCGCCAGGAGTGCGACGAGGTTGGGCTCGAACCGGAGGTCGTCGCCGCGCCGCACGTACGCGCCGAAGGGGACCGAATAGCCGCCGCCCCCTCCCCCGCCGTTGCCGGACTCATCGGATCCGCCGCCGAAACCGTGCCATGTCGCGGCGACCGGGATGAAGCGCACGCCGTCCACATCCTGCTGCTCGCCATAGGCGCTTTCGACGCCGAAGTGCGCGGACTGCTTGCCGAGTTCCAAAGCGATGTTGGGCATGATGCCACGCTATCGCTCCGGGGGTCCGCTGACGACCCCCGTCAGGGGCGGGGGTCGTGCGGGGGTTTCGGGTGGGAGGGCAGGCTGCGGGGCCCGCCCGTACGGCCCACGAGTGACGCGCGCATCACCGCGTTTCCGCCGAAGCGGCTGGTCGCGTCATCCAGCGCGCCCTCGAGCCGGCGGCGCTCCTCGTCGTCGTCCCAGAGGGACATGCCGTGTGCGGCCCCGCGCAGGTTCTCGCCGCGCACGCCGAGTAGCCGTACCGGCCGGCCCTCCTCGAGCGAACCGAAGAGCTCCCTGGCGGTGTCGCCGATCCGCTGCCCCACGTCGGTGGGCTCGGTCAGCGTGCGGGACCGGGTGAGGGTCGAGAAGTCGGCGTAGCGCACCTTAATCGCCACCGTCGCCGCTTCCCACCCCGACCGCCGCAGCCGCCGAGCGACCCGATCGGAGAGCCGCAGCAGCTCGGCCCCCAGGAACTCCGGGTCCGCGACGTCGTCGGAGAACGTCTCCTCATGGCCGACGCTCTTCTCGATGCGTTCGGTGTCGACGCGACGCTGATCGATCCCGCGCGCGAGGTGCCACAGCCGCTCTCCCCCCGCGCGGCCGACGACGCGGTCGAGGACCTCCCGCGGCGTGCGCACGATGTCGCCGATGGTGCGGATGCCTCGGCCTTCGAGCGCCTCGGCGGTCTTCGGCCCCACACCCCACATCGCGCGGACCGATTGAGGCTCCAGAAACGCCTGCGTCTGCGCCTCGGGCACGATGAGAAGGCCGTCGGGCTTGGCGCGCGTGGAGGCCATCTTCGCCACGTGCTTGGTGGCGGCGACCCCGACGCTGCAGGTCAGCCCGGTGCGCTCGAGCACGCGGCGGCGCAGTGCGGCGCCGATCTGCCCGGGGCTCCCCCACAGCCGGCGCGCCCCCCGCACGTCGAGGAAGGCCTCGTCGATCGAGAGCGGTTCGACGAGCGGGGTGAACTCCTCGAAGACGGCCATGACCCGAGCCGACAGCTCGAGGTAGCGCTCGAAGCGCGGCGCGACGACGATCGCCCACGGACACAGCCGGAGCGCCTGGCTGACGGGCATGGCGCTGCGCACACCGAACCGACGAGCCTCGTACGACGCGCTCGAGACGACCGAGCGGCCCTCCGGGGATCCGATGATCAGCGGCTTGCCCGCGAGGCTCGGGTCATCCAGCACCGCGACGGCCGCGTAGAAGGCGTCCATGTCGACGTGCAGGATGCCGGTTCCGGTGTCGTCCGCGCCCTCCGGCGACACGATGCGCCCGCTGCCGTCACCCCGTCCCATGGGCCCATTCTCCCCGCGGCTTCCGACACGGCGGGCGAGGCCGCCGCATCACGCCTGCGCGGCGCGTTCCAGGATGAGCTCGCGCACGCGCGCGGCGTCCGCCTGACCCTTCATGGCCTTCATGACCGCGCCGATGATCGCGCCGGCGGCCTGCACCTTGCCGTCGCGGATCTTCGCGAGCACGTCGGGCTGCGCCGTCAATGCCTCGTCGATCGCGGCGATGAGCGCGCCGTCGTCGGAGACGACCGCGAGACCGCGCGCGTCCACGACCTCCTGCGGCGTCCCTTCCCCCGCGATGACGCCCTCCAGCACCTGGCGGGCGAGCTTGTCGGTGAGGGTTCCGGCATCCACGAGCCCCTGCAGCGCCGCGACATCCGCCGGCGAGACGAGCTCGCCCGCCTCGCGGTCCTGCGCGTTCGCGATGCGGGCGATCTCACCCGTCCACCACTTGCGGGCCGCGGCGGGAGATGCACCGGCCGCGATCGTCGCCTCCACCTCGGGGAGGATTCCGCCGTTGGCGACGTCCTGGAACTCGAGATCGGTGAAGCCCCATTCGCTCTTCAGACGGCGACGACGGGCCGCGGGCGCCTCCGGCAGCGCTGCTCGCAGCTGCTCGACGAGCTCGGGTGCCGGCACGACGGGGAGCAGGTCGGGCTCGGGGAAGTACCGGTAGTCATCCGCGTCCGACTTCGGGCGACCGGGCGAGGTGCGCCCGGTGTCCTCGTGCCAGTGCCGCGTCTCCTGCGTGATGGTGCCGCCCGCCTCGAGGATGGCGGCCTGACGCTGGATCTCGTATCGCACGGCCCGCTCGACCGACCGCATCGAGTTGACGTTCTTCGTCTCGGTGCGCGTGCCGAACTTCTCCTGCCCGCGAGGACGCAGCGACACGTTCGCGTCGCAGCGCAGGTTGCCGCGCTCCATGCGCGCCTCGGAGATGCCGAGCGCCCGGACGATGTCGCGGATCGTCTGGACATAGGCCTTCGCGATCTCGGGCGCACGGTGCTCTGCGCCCACGATCGGCTTCGTCACGATCTCCACCAGCGGCACGCCGGCGCGGTTGTAGTCGACGAGCGAATACTCCGCCCCCTGGATGCGGCCGGTCGACCCGCCGACGTGGGTCAGCTTTCCGGCATCCTCCTCCATGTGGGCGCGCTCGATGTCGATGCCGACCTCGGTGCCGTCCTCGAGCTCGACCACGACGCGCCCCTCGAAGGCGATGGGCTCGTCGTACTGGCTGATCTGGTAGTTCTTACCGAGGTCGGGGTAGAAGTAGTTCTTCCGCGCGAATCGGCTCGACGGCGCGATCTGGCAGCCGAGCGCCAGACCGAGACTGATGGAGGACCGCACGGCCTCCTCGTTGACGACCGGCAGGGCACCCGGCAAGCCCATGTCCACGGGGGCCACGAGCGTGTTCGGGGCGGCGCCGTGGTTCGCGTCGTGGGCGGGGTTGCCCGCCGACGAGAACATCTTCGTCGCGGTGTTCAGCTCTACATGCACCTCGAACCCGAGCACGGGCTCGAAGAGCTCGAGCGCACGGTCGAAGTCCATCAGCTTCGCGGCGGCCATCAGCGGGTTCCTCCGGGAGTCAGAGCAGGGGCGCGGTCCAGCAGCGGTGCGCCCCACGACGATTCGAGCAGCGACTCGAGGGCGGCGCCGACACGGTACAGGCGGGCGTCCTCGCGGACGGGGGCGAGGAACTGGATGCCGACGGGCAGGCCGTCCTCTTCGGCGAGGCCCGTCGGGATCGAGATCCCCGGCACGCCCGCGAGGTTGGCCGGGATCGTCGTGACGTCGTTGAGGTACATCTGCAGCGGGTCGTCGATGCGCTCGCCGAGGCGGAAGGCCGTCGTCGGCGCGGAGGGCGTCGCGATGACATCCACCTGGCCGAACGCGGCGTCGAAGTCGCGCTGGATGAGCGTGCGCACCTTCTGCGCGCTGCCGTAGTACGCGTCGTAGTAGCCGGCCGAGAGGGCATAGGTGCCGAGGATGATGCGGCGCTTCACCTCGGGTCCGAAGCCGGCCTCGCGCGTGGCCGCCATGACCTCCTCGACCGTGGCGCCCGCGTGCGGGGTCACCCGCATGCCGAAGCGCACCGAGTCGAACTTCGCGAGGTTGCTCGAGGCCTCCGCGGGAAGGATCAGGTAGTAGGCGGCGACCCCGTACTCGAAGTGGGGGGCGCTGATCTCGACGATCTCGGCACCGTGCGCGGCGAGCGCGTCCAGCGCGCCGTGGAAAGAGGCGGCGACGCCGGCCTGGAATCCGCTGTCGGGCAGCTCACGGATCACGCCGAGTCGCAGACCCTTGAGCACGTCCCCGCGGGCGCCCTCGAGGGCGGCCTCGGCGAACGACGGCCAGTCGTGACGCAGCGACGTCGAATCGTGCGGATCGTGCCCGCCGATGACATCGTGCAACAGGCCCGCGTCGCGGACCGTGCGCGTGACGGGACCGACCTGATCGAGGCTGGAGGCCAGCGCGATCGCGCCGTAGCGGCTGACGCCCCCGTAGGTCGGCTTCATGCCGACCGTGCCGGTCACGTGGGCGGGCTGCCGGATCGACCCGCCGGTGTCGCTGCCGAGGGCCAGCGGCGCCTCGAATGCGGCGACCGCCGCGGCGGAGCCGCCGCCGGAGCCGCCGGGGATGCGGTCGAGATCCCAGGGGTTGCGCGTCGGGCCGTAGGCGGAGTGCTCCGTCGAGGAGCCCATCGCGAACTCGTCCATGTTCGTCTTGCCGAGGGGAACCATCCCCGCGGCGCGAGCCCGCGACACGACGGTCGCGTCGAAGGGCGACATGTACCCCTCGAGGATGCGTGAGCCGCTCGTGGAGGGCATGTCGGTCGTGACGAGCACGTCCTTGATGGCGAGCGGAACGCCCGCGAGCGCGTGCATCGTCTCCCCCGAGGCCCGCCGCCGATCGATCTCGGCGGCGATCTGCTCGGCCCGCTCGTTCACGTGCAGGAACGCGTGGACGTCGGCATCGACGTCCAGGATGCGCGCCAGGTGGGCGCGCGTCACCTCGACGCTCGAGAGCTCACCGGCGGCGAGCTTGTCGGAGAGGTCCGCGGCGGTGAGGCGGGTGATGTCGCTCACTGCTCCTCCCCCAGGATCGCCGTGACCCGGAAGCGGCCGTCGGCGGAATCGGGGGCGTTCTGCAGGACCTGGTCGCGCGTGAGCGTGTCGGCGACCTCGTCGGGGCGGAAGACGTTCTCGAGCGGCACGGGGTGGCTCGTGGCGGGCACGTCGGGCGTGGCCACCTGCGACACCTTCGCGATGTTGTCGACGATCACATCGAGCTGGCCCGTCAGGGTCTGCACCTCGTCGTCGGTCAGCTGTATCCGTGCGAGCACGCCCAGATGGCGCACGAGTTCGGGGGTGATTTCAGACACCGCCCCATTCTAGGCGGCACCCCCGCGCCGCTCCGGCCCCGGGTGGCGGCACCTAGATATCCCAGGGTCGTAGGTTGTCAAGCGGCGAGGGTGTGGCGGTGTGCCCAGGCGATGGTTTCGTCGTAGCGGGTGTGGTGGCGGAGGCAGCCGTCGAGGATCCCGACGAGCCGGTTCGAGAGGGCTCGTAGCGCAGCGTGGTGGGTGTTTCCCGCGGCGCGGTGGGCGTCGTAGAACGCTCGAGCGCCGGGTGACGTGCTGAGTGCGCAGAACGCCTGTTGGTGCATGGTGTCTGCGAGGCGTCTGTTGCGGGCGTAGCGGGCGAGCACGACCCGTCGGGTGCCGGACGCGCGGGTGATGGGGCTGGTGCCGGCGTAGTTCCGGCGTGCTTTCGCGTCGGCGAAGCGGTCGGGGTCGTCTCCGAACTCGGCGAGCACCCTCGCGCCGAGGACCTTCCCCAGGCCGGGTTGGCTGGTGATGATCTCAGCGTCCGGGTGCCGGCCAAAACACGACTCGACCTCGGCTTCCAGCGCAGCGATCTGACCGGTCATCGCGGTCAGCACTGTCGCGATCGCGGTGACCCCGGCGCCGTAGGCGGCCGCGACTGGTCCGGACAGTTCGAGCTGCTCGGACCGGAGAGCGGTGAGGATCTCGATCGCGCGGTGTTCGAGGTTGCGTCGCCGTCCCGCCCGGCGCAGCACTGAGACCAGCCGGGTCCGGGTCAGTGCCCGTCCGGCGGCCGGGGTCGGCGCGGCGGCGAGGACGGCGAGGGCGTCTCGTCCGGCGAGGTCGTCGCTGAACGCGGTCAACGCGGCAGGGTAGAACTCTCGCAGCATCGACCGCAGCTGATTGGCCTGCCGCTGCTTCGACCAGATCATCGTCTGATGGGTCCGCGCCAGCACCTTCACGGCCTCGGCGAGGTCGCTGTCGCCGGTCGCGGGCCGGTGATGATCACGGTCGGTGCGGACGATCTCCGCGAGCACGTGCGCATCCCCGGGGTCGCTCTTCGCGCCCGACGTCGAGTGCCGCTGACGGTACCGGGCCGACTGCTGCGGGTTGATCGGATACACCGAGTACCCGGCCGCGATCAGAGCCTGCACCCACCCGCCCCGATCCGTCTCGATCCCCACGAACACCACGCTCGGATCGTCGGCGTCGTCGAGATGATCCGCGATCAGCGCGTGCAACCGCGCCAACCCCGTCACCCCCTCCGGCAGTCGACGCCGAACCAGCACTGCGCCCTGCTCGTCCTGCAGTTCGATGTCGTGGTGGGCTTCCGCCCAGTCATCACCGAGGAACAACATCGTCCCCGCTCCCTTCGCGAACCTGATCATTGCTCGTCCCGGAGAAAGCTCGCAGCGTCCTAATGGTTCAGTGCTCGAAGCACGTCATCCCAGCAGCCATCACGGCCTCCTCACCAACCAGCGAGGGCACGATCTAGGCCTAGACCTCATGACGGCGTCAGGCTGGAGGAGTGCTCACTCGCTGGTGGACTCGGACACCACACTGGCCCCCCGGGCCACGCGATGCACCCCCATTAGGCTGGCGGCGTGACGACGTACGATCCCCCGCGCCCCTGGATCCGAAGCTACGCCGAGGGCGTTCCCGCCGATCTCGAGCCCGTCTCGGGCTCGCTGGTCGACATCGTCACGGCATCCGCCCGGGACTACCCGGACGCTCCCGCCCTGCAGTTCTTCGGGCGCACGATGTCATACCGCGAGCTGCAGGACCAGATCGAGCGGGCCGCGGCCGGACTTCGCGAGCGGGGGGTCCGATCCGGCGACCCCGTCGCCATCGTCCTGCCCAACTGTCCTCAGCACATCGTGGCGTTCTACGCCGTGTTGAGGCTCGGCGCCGTCGTCGTCGAGCACAACCCGCTCTACACGCCGCGCGAACTGCGCAAGCAGTTCGAGGACCACGGCGCCGTGCACGCGATCGTCTGGAGCAAGGTCGCCGCATCGGTGCAGGCGTTCCCGTCCGACGTCGCGGTGCGCACCCTCGTCTCCGTCGATGTGACGCGTGCGATGCCCCTGCGCACCCGCGCCGCCCTCCGTCTGCCCGTCGCCAGGGCCCGTAAGGCGCGCGAGGCACTCACCGCTCGTGTGAGCGGTGCGATCCCGTGGGAGACGCTCCTGCGGAGCGACCCGCTCCCCGCGAGCGTGCCTGCCCCCGGCACCGACGACCTGGCGATCATCCAATACACCAGCGGCACGACCGGCACCCCCAAGGGCGCCGCCCTCACGCACCGCAACCTCATCTCCAACGCCGCACAGGCGCGGGCGTGGGTGCCCTCGATCCGCCGCGGTGAGGGATGCGTCGTCTACGCCGTGCTCCCGATGTTCCACGCCTACGGCCTGACGCTGTGTCTCACCTTCGCGATGTCGATGGGGGCGCGTCTGGTGCTCTTCCCCCGCTTCGACCCCGACATGGTGCTCGCGGTGACGAAGAAGCACCCCGCGACCTTCCTTCCCCTCGTCCCCCCGATCGCCGACCGGCTGCTGACGGCGGCGCGGGAGCGGGGCGTCTCGCTCGAGGGAACCGAGGTCGCGATCTCCGGCGCGATGGCGCTGCCCCATGAGCTGGTCGTGCCGTTCGAGGCGGCAACGGGCGGCTACCTCGTCGAGGGATACGGCCTGAGCGAGTGCTCCCCCGTGCTGATGGCGAACCCCGTCGCCGAGAACCGTGTCCCGGGCACGGTGGGGCTTCCGCTCCCCGGGACGGAGTGCCGCGTCGTCGATCCCGACGACCCCACCCGCGACGTGGACGCCGGGGAAGCCGGCGAGCTGCTCGTGCGCGGTCCGCAGGTCTTCGGGGGCTATTACGGAAAGCCCGAGGAGACGCAGCACGTGTTCGTGGACGGCTGGTTCCGCACCGGCGACATCGTGACGATCGACGAGTCGGGATTCGTGCGCATCGTCGACCGCATAAAGGAGCTGATCATCACGGGTGGATTCAACGTCGCTCCCACCGAGGTCGAGATCGCGCTGCGCCAGCATCCCCAGGTCGAGGATGCCGCGGTCGTCGGCCTGCCGAGCGTGCACTCGGGCGAGGAGGTCGTCGCCGCGATCGTCCCGGCGCCCGGCGTATCGCTCGACGAGGAGTCCGTGCGGGAGTTCGCGCGCGGCATCCTCACGCCCTACAAGGTGCCGCGGCGCATATTCGTGGTCGACGAGCTGCCGAAGTCCCTGATCGGCAAGGTACTGCGCCGCCAGGTGCGCGAGTCCCTGCTGCAGCTGACCACCGGCCGCTGACGGGGCGGCCCTGGGAGCCGTGCCGCGCCGACGGCGGACGCCGTCGGTTCAGCGATCCTCGGTGTCGAGCGCCGCCAGCGCTCCCGGGCCCTCCGTCACCAGCAGGCGGAACTGGGCCGCGTCGATGATGCGCACACCCAGCGCCTCCGCCTTCGCGAGCTTGGAGCCCGCTCCCGGCCCCGCGGCCACGAAGTCCGTCTTCTTCGACACGCTCGACGCGGCCTTGCCGCCCGCCGCCATGATCGCCTCCTGGGCACCCTCGCGGGTGTAGCCCTCGAGCGAGCCCGTCGCGACGACGGTGAGCCCCTCGAGCACGCCGCCGCCCCCCGCGGCCCCCGGCCCCGGATGGCCCGGTGTCGAGAACTGGGCACCGGCCGCCTCCCATCGTTCGACGATCTCGCGGTGCCAATCGACCTCGAACCAGTCGATGACGGCATCGGCGATGATGCCCCCGACTCCCTCGACGGTCGCGAGCTCTTCCCGCGACGCGGCGCGGATCGCAGCGACCGAGCCGAACCATTGCGCGAGCGCCCGCGCGGCGACCGGACCCACGTGACGGATGTTGAACGCGACCAGGAAGCGCCAGAGCTCCTTGGTCTTGGCCTTCTCGAGCTCTTCGAGCAGCGTGAGCGCCTGCGCGGAGGGCTGCGGCCCCGTCGCGCCCTGCTTCTTCTCGGCGGCGGAGGGGTTGCGGCGGAACGGCGCCCTCAGCACGCGCTCCCCCGTCGCGGCGTCCACGCGGGGCTCACCCGTCTCGGCATCCCGCACGATCACCTCGATCGGCACGAGCTGCTCGATCGTCAGGTCGAACAGCCCCGCCTCGGTCTCGAGGGGCGGCTGGGAGGGGGTGGACGGCTGCGTGAGAGCCGCCGCCGTCACCTCGCCGAGCGCCTCGATGTCGAGCGCGCCCCGCGAGCCGATGTGCTCGACCCGGCCCCGCACCTGCGCCGGGCACGCCCGCGTGTTGGGGCAGCGCAGGTCGATGTCGCCCTCCTTCGCCGGGGCCAGGGTCCAGCCGCACTCCGGGCACTCGCTCGGCATCACGAACTCCCGCTCGGTGCCGTCCCGGAGCTCGACGACGGGCCCCAGCACCTCGGGGATGACATCTCCCGCCTTGCGGAGCACGACGGTGTCGCCGATCAGCACGCCCTTCGCGCGCACCACGTCCTGGTTGTGCAGCGTCGCCTGCCGCACCACGGACCCGGCGACGCGGGCGGGCGCCATGATCGCGAAGGGCGTGGCGCGCCCGGTGCGACCCACCGACACGACGATGTCGAGCAGTTTCGTGTTGACCTGCTCGGGAGGGTACTTGTACGCGATCGCCCATCGCGGAGCGCGGCTGGTTGCACCCAGCTCGTCGTGCAGGGCGAGCTCGTCGACCTTGACGACGATGCCGTCGATCTCGTGCTCGACATCGTGACGGTGGTCGCCGTAGTGCTCGACGAACTCGGCGACCCCGTCGATCGAGTCCTTCGTGGCGAAGTAGGGGCTGGTGGGGAGACCCCATTCCGCGAGAAGGCCGTAGATCTCGCTCTGCGACGCCACGGGGGGCTGCTCCCACGCGCCGATGCCGTGGACGAAGAGGCGCAGCGAGTCCAGACGTGCCTGCCCCGCTTCCAGCTCGAGGCCCTCCTTCTTGTCTAGCTGCTGACGGAGCCCGCCGCTGGCCGCATTGCGGGGGTTGGCGAAGGCGGGGAACCGGCGTTCCGCGCTCACGCGCGCCCGCTCCGGATCGAACGCCCGCGAGCGCGCACGCGACTGCTCGATGGCGCGATCCCGCATCTGCGCCTGCAGCGCGTTGAGCGCGGCGAACGACGCGACCGGGATGAACACCTCGCCGCGCACCTCGACGAGCGGCGGATGCCCCGAGCCCGACAGCCGCTGCGGGATGCCGGGGACCCGCACCGCGTTGACCGTGACGTCCTCGCCGATGCGCCCGTCGCCGCGCGTTGCGGCCGAGACGAGCACGCCGTGCTCGTAGCGAAGGCTGATCGCGAGGCCGTCGATCTTCAGTTCCGTGAGCCACCGCACGTGTCGACCCGCGCCGGCCTGCGCCTTCGTGCACCACTCGCGCAGCTCCTCGATCGAGAAGACGTTGTCGAGGCTCAGCATCCGCTCCGCGTGCTCGACGGGGGCGAGCTGCGTGCCCTGCGCGGCCCCGACCGACCTCGTGGGCGAGTCCTGCCCCTGCAGCTCGGGGTACAGGCGCTCGATGGCCTCCAGCTGCAGCATCCACCCGTCATAGGTGGCGTCGTCGACGAGCTCGGCGTCTCGCCCGTAGTAGGCGTCACGCGCACCGACGATCTTCTCCGTGAGCTCGCGCGCCTCGTCGCGTGCCTGCTCGAGAGTCAGATCGGGGAGGGAGTGCTGGTCGTCGGCTGCCACCGCATCAGTCTAGGTTCGGGCTCCGACGCGCTCGGCGCACGGCCGGCGCGCGAGCGGATGCCGCGCGAAGCCTGCGCGAAGCCGTCAGACGCCCACGGGCGCCGCCGAGACGGTGCGATCGATCGTGAACTGGCCCAGCACCCGCGTGCCGCGATACAGCACGGCCGTCTGGCCCGGGGCGACGCCGTCGAGAGGGATGTCGGGTCGTACGACGACGCGCGCGCCGTCGTGTTCGTCGACCAGCCGGGCCCGTGCGGGCACCGGATCGGCGTGCGCGCGGATCTGCACGTCGCACGCGGACTCCTCCCCCGCCGCGAGGGCAGGGGCCCCGGCCCAGCTGAACCGCGCGCCGGCGATCTCGGAGGTGGCGAGGGCCTCCTTCGGCCCGACCACGACCGTGTTGGAGACGGGCCTGACCTCGAGGACGAACCGGGGCTTGCCGTCGGCGGCGGGAACACCCAGCCGCAGTCCGCGCCGCTGACCGACGGTGAACGCGTGCGCGCCGTCGTGGTCGCCGACGACCTCGCCGCTCTGGTCGAGGATCTGGCCGCGCTCGGCGCCCACGCGCTCGGCGAGCCACCCCCGCGTGTCGCCGTCGGGGATGAAGCAGATGTCGTGGCTGTCGGGCTTGCTGGCAACGCTCAGGCCCCGCGCCTCGGCCTCGGCTCGCACCAGCGCCTTGGACGGCGTCTCGCCCAGCGGGAAGAGCGTGTGCGCGAGCTGACCGGCCGTGAGCACGCCGAGAACGTAGGACTGGTCCTTCGCCGCGTCGTGGGCACGGTGGAGCTCGAGCCCGTCGCGCCCCTCTCGCACGAGCGCGTAGTGCCCCGTGCACACCGCGTCGAAGCCGAGATCGAGGGCCTTCTCGAGCACGGCGGCGAACTTGATCCGCTCGTTGCAGCGCATACAGGGGTTCGGGGTGCGACCGGCGCGGTACTCCGAGACGAAGTCCTCTACGACGTCGTCGCGGAAGCGCTCCGAGAAGTCCCACACGTAGAACGGGATGCCGAGGCGATCGGCTGCCCGGCGCGCGTCGAGCGCGTCCTCCACCGTGCAGCACCCGCGACTGCCCGCGCGCAGCGTGCCGCCCGCGCGCGAGAGCGCCAGGTGCACGCCCGTCACGTCGTGCCCGGCGTCGACCGCGCGCGCGGCCGCCACCGCGGAGTCCACTCCCCCGCTCATCGCCGCCAGAACACGCATCGCCCCAGTCTACGAGGGGCCCGCGCGGGCGGCTCCGGGGCCGGCTCGCCCGCAGCGCGCGGCATCAGCGCCCGGAGACAGCCCGCGAAGACAGCCCCGCCCGGCGCGCCCGCTCGTACGCGCCGGGCAGGGCACCGAGCACCGCCGCGACGTCATCGGGCGTGCTCGTTCGCCCCAGCGTGATCCGCAGTGCGCCGCGGGCGTCCGCGTCCTCGACGCCCATCGCGCGCAGCACGTGAGAGGGCTCCGGCACCCCCGCCTGGCACGCGGACCCCGTCGACACGGCGACGCCCGCGGCATCCAGCAGCAGCAGCAGCGAGTCGCCCTGAGCGCCCGGGAGCCGCACGTGGAGATGCCCCGGCAGCCGATCGACGCCGCCCGCGGAGACCTGCAGTTCGGGGATCGCCGCCACGAGACCCGCCTGCAGGCGGTCCCGCAGCCTCGCCAGCCGCTCCGCCTCCCGCGCCAGCTCGGCCACGGCCAGCTCCGCGGCCACCGCCAGTGCGGCGGCCCCCGCGACATCCTGCGTGCCCGCCCGCAGCCCGCGCTGCTGCCCGCCGCCGTGCAGCAGCGGCACGGGGGCCGCATCGCGGGAGACCACGAGCGCGCCCACGCCCACCGGTCCGCCGAACTTGTGGGCGGACAGGCTCATCGCCACGAGACCGGCGGCACGGGCGCCCGACTCCGCGCGGAGCCCCGCGAAGGACAGCGGCGCATGCCCGAAGGCCCCGACCGCGTCGACGTGCAGTGGCACTCCGGCCGCGGCGGCGAGGGCGGATGCCGCGGCGACCGGCTGCATCGCCCCGGTCTCGTTGTTCGCGGCGAGCATCGTCGCCACCGCGGCGTCGGGCGCCTCGAGGGCGGCGCGCCACTGCGCGAGATCCACGACGGAGTCGCCATCCACTTCGACCCGGCTGACGCGGGCCTCGCCGGCGCGCTCGAGCCAGTCGACCGCGTCGAGCGTCGCGTGGTGCTCGGCACGAGGCACGAGGATCGCGTTCCGCGAGGAGGAGGCCGCGCGACGCGCCCGCAGCAGTCCGGTCACGGCCGTGTTGATCGATTCCGTGCCCCCCGAGGTGAAGACGACCTCGACGGGATCGCAGTCCACCGCGGCCGCGACCCGCTCCCGGGCCTCCTCGAGCAGGCGCCGTGCCCCCTGGCCGGGTCCGTGGATCGACGACGCGTTGCCGAGCGTCGCGGATGCCGCGATCCACGCCTCTCGCGACTCGTCGCGCAGCGGGGTCGTCGCGGCGTGGTCGAGGTAGACGGCCATCGCGTCCCTCCTCCGGGCGTCGTGGTCGTGGGGCCGCTGTAACGTGCTGGACCCCTGCGCTGATTAGGGTAGTCGCCATGGTCAGCCCGAGTCCGAGCGCTGCGCCCGCCGTGCCGGGGCTGCTCGATGCCGCCTTCGACGATCTCGGGGTCACCCTCGACGCCGAGGGCGGCCGACTGCGCGTGTGGTCGGGGGCGGCGGACTCGATCGAGCTCGTCCTCTTCGACGACACCGATCTGGACTGGATCACCGACACCGCGCCGCTGGCTCCCGTCGGCCACGGGGTGTGGGAGGTGCGATCCCCCCGTCTTCGTCCGGGCGCCCGCTACGCCATCCGCGTTTCCGGTCCCAGCGGTCCCGGCAACGCGTTCAACCCGCGCACCCTCCTCGTCGAGCCGTATTCCCGCGGTCTGGTCTCGGGAGGGTGGGCCGCGGGCGGCGGTGACTGGCGCTCCGTCGTCGTGGACCGCTCCTTCGATTGGGGCGGTGTCGCCAAACCCAAGACGCCGCTGGATCGCACCGTGATCTACGAAGGTCACGTGAAGGGCCTCACGAAGCGGCACCCCGGCATCCCGCCCGCCCTGCACGGCACGTACGCGGGCCTCGCCCATCCGGCGATGATCGATCATCTCCTCCGCCTCGGGGTCACGGCCGTCGAGCTCCTTCCCGTCCACGCGTTCGCGAGCGAGCCCCGCCTGCACCAGCTCGGCCTGTCGAACTACTGGGGCTACAACTCGCTCAACTTCTTCACCCCGCACGCGCCCTACGCGACCGAGGCGAACCGGCGGGAGGGACCGGAAGCGGTGCTGCGCGAGTTCAAGGGCATGGTGAAGCTCCTGCATGAGGCGGGCCTGGAGGTCATCCTCGACGTCGTCTACAACCACACCGCCGAGGAGGGCTTCGGCGGCCCGCGCACGAGCCTTCGCGGCATCGACAACCGTGCGTACTACCGGCAGCTCGACGACGGCACGTACGTCGACGAGACGGGGTGCGGCAACGCGATCGACACGTCGACGGATGCCGCGGCGCGGCTCGTGCTCGACTCGATGCGCTATTGGGCGAACGACGTCCAGGTCGACGGATTCCGCCTCGATCTCGCGGCCACCCTGGGCCGCGACGAGAAGCACCACTTCACCCCCGAGCATCCGCTGCTGCGGGCCATCGTCGACGATCCCGCGCTCGCGGGGGTCAAGAAGATCGCCGAGCCCTGGGATGTGGGAATGGGCGGCTGGCAGACCGGCAACTTCGGGTCGGGCTGGAGCGAGTGGAACGACCGCTACCGCGACCGCGTCCGCAACTTCTGGCTGAGCGACATCGACTACGCCCGTCGCGCCTCGACCTCCCCGGTCGGCATCGGGGGTTTCGCCACCCGCCTTGCCGGTTCCTCGAACACCTTCGATCAGGAGCGCGGTCCCCTCGCGAGCGTCAACTTCGTCACGGCGCACGACGGCTTCACCCTGCACGACCTCGTCTCTTACGACGTCAAGCACAACCTCGCCAACGGCGAGCAGAACCGCGACGGCGCGGACACGAACCGATCCTTCAACCACGGGGCCGAGGGGCCGACCGACGACGAGGCGATCCTCGCCACGCGACGGCGGGCGATGCGCAACCTGCTCGGCACGCTGCTGCTGTCCGCGGGGGTTCCGATGCTCACCGCGGGCGACGAGTTCGGTCGCACCCAGCGCGGCAACAACAACGCATACTGCCACGACAGCCCGCTCACCTGGCTGCGCTGGGATCACAAGCCGTGGCAGGACGACCTGGTGGAGCACGTGCGCCATCTCACCCGGGTGCGGCGGGAGAATCCCGCGCTACGACCGGTCCACTTCGCCCGGCAGGATCGGGTCACTCCCTCCGCCTCGGTCATGGACTGGTTCGACGAGAACGGCGAGACGATGTCGGCCGAGCGGTGGACGAGCCCCGCCCACCGCACGCTGCAGTACGTCGCGGCGTCGACCCCCGAGACCGAGGCGTTCAACCGCATCCTGCTGATGGTCCATGGCACGGAGCAGCCCGCCCGGGTCACGCTTCCCGAGATCGCGGGCGTGTCCCGCTACGTGTCGCTGTGGTGCTCGTCCGACGAGCGCCCCGAGGCGCCCGAAACCGCCTTCGCGCCGGGCGACGTGGTGCAGCTGGCCCCCACATCCATGCGCCTTTTCCGCGCCGAGTGATCGTCGCCCATAGCGCATCGAGGCCCGGAACGCGACACGTATCGCCCTTCATTTGAGCGCGGTAGGTTCGGGTTGTGGCTACCGCGTCTCGTCAGAAAACCAGCTCTCGGGCATGGCGCAGCGGCGCCGCCGTCCCGGTCCGTCCTGCCGCCCCGTGGCAGGGCGACCGCGACACGATCGCCCCGCGCCTGCCCCTCTTCGACCAGCGACCGTCGGTTCCCGGCGGGCTCTACCGCCCCAAGGCGTTCGTCGGAGAGGCGGTCCCGTTCGGCGTCACCACCTTCCGCGAGGGCCACGACCGCATCGGCGCGCACGTGCGGCTCCTGGCACCGTCCGGGGATGAGTCGCTGCACCGGCTGAGCCCCCTCGACGACGGCACCGACCGCTGGAGCGTGCTCGTGGCTCCCCTCGAACAGGGTGTGTGGCGGTTCCGCTTCGAGGTGTTCGGCGACGAGTACGCGACCTGGCACCACGCCGCGGGCATCAAGATCGCGGCGGGCGTCGACGTCGAGCTCATGTGCGAGATCGGCGCCGCACTGTTCGAGCGCGCCGCGGCCGAGAAGTCACGGCCCGCGGCCGAGCGCCGCCTCCTCTCGGATGCCGCGAGGCGACTCCGCGAGGAGGGCACGGATGCCGCGGCCGCCCTCGACATCGTCGAGGACCACCGGATCGCGGCGTCGTTCGCGGCCCGGCCCGTCCGCAGCCTTCTGACGGTCGGCGAGGAGCGCGAGCTGCTCGTCGAACGGGCCCGCGCGGGCGTCGGCGCCTGGTACGAGTTCTTCCCGCGGTCCGAGGGCGCGACGCGCGGGGCCGACGGCGCCGTCGTCAGCGGAACGTTCGAAACGGCCGCCCTGCGGCTGCCCGCGGTCGCCGCGATGGGCTTCGACGTGCTCTACCTGCCGCCCATCCACCCGATCGGAACCGTTCACCGAAAGGGCCGCAACAACACCCTGGAGGCCCTCCCCGGCGACCCCGGCTCGCCGTGGGCCATCGGCTCCGCCGACGGAGGCCACGACACCGTCCACCCCGATCTGGGCACGCTCGAGGACTTCCGGGCCTTCGTCGACGCCGCCCGCGAGGCGGGGATCGAGGTCGCCCTCGATCTCGCCCTGCAGGCGGCGCCCGACCATCCGTGGGTCGCCGAGCACCCGGAATGGTTCACGACGCTTCCCGACGGGACGATCGCCTACGCGGAGAACCCGCCCAAGAAGTATCAGGACATCTACCCGATCAACTTCGACAACGACCCGGACGGCATCCGGGCGGAGGTGCTGCGCATCGTGCGGCACTGGATCGCCCAGGGCGTGCAGATCTTCCGAGTGGACAACCCGCACACCAAGCCCCTGCAGTTCTGGGAGTGGCTGATCCGGGAGGTCACCGCGGAGCATCCCGGGGTCGTCTTCCTGGCCGAGGCATTCGCACGGCCCGCCATCATGCAGGCACTCGCGAAGGCCGGCTTCCAGCAGAGCTACACCTACTTCACGTGGCGCAACACGAAGGGTCAGCTCGAGGAGTTCCTCGACGGGCTCGCCCACGAGACGGCGGACTACCTGCGCCCGAACCTCTTCGTCAACACGCCCGACATCCTGACGGAGTACCTGCAGTACGGCGGGCGCGCGGCCTACAAGATCCGCGTCGCGATCGCCGCGACCGCCGCGCCCACCTACGGCGTCTACGCGGGCTACGAGCTCTACGAGAGCGTCGCACGCCCCGGCTCAGAGGAGAACATCGACAACGAGAAGTACGAGTACAAGTTCCGCGATTGGGAGGGCGCCGAGGAGCGCGGCGACTCGCTGGCACCCTATCTCGCGCAGCTCAACCGCATCCGCCGCGAACACCCCGCCCTCGGCCAGCTGCGCAACATCGACATCCACTGGAGCGACGACGACGCGATCCTGGTGTTCTCCAAGCATCTCGACGCGGCGCTCTCGCCCACCGGCGCCGACGACACGATCATCGTCGTCGCCAATGTCGATGCGCACTCGGCCCGTGAGACCACCGTCCATCTCGACACCCGGATCTGGGGTGTCGACCCCGGGGAGGAGTTCGAGGTCGAGGATCTCATCACGGGTGCCGTATGGCACTGGCGCGACCACAACTACGTCCGGCTCGACGCATTCTCCGAGCCGGTCCACATCCTGCACGTGAGGAGCACCCGATGAGCACCATCTCGACCGAGGACCTCGACCGGGTCGCGACGGGGTCGCACTACTCCCCCCACTCCGTGCTGGGTCATCACCCCGCGACGGATGCGTCCGGCTCGCCGGCCACGCGCATCCGCGTCCGCCGGCCGCTCGCGAGAACGGTCACCGCCCTCCTCGCGGACGGCACCCGCGTGGATCTGGAACACGAGCGCCACGGCGTGTGGGCGGGCCTGCACCGGCGCGATCCGCAGCCGTACCGCATCGAGGCGACCTACGACGAGGGCCCCGACTGGATCGCGGATGACCCGTATCGCTTCCTCCCCACGGTGGGCGAGCTCGATCTGCACCTCATATCCGAGGGCCGCCACGAGGAGCTGTGGCGCGTTCTCGGATCGCACGTGCGCACGATCGACGGCGTCGACGGAACCGCTTTCGCGGTGTGGGCCCCGAACGCCCAGGCGGTGCGCCTGGTGGGCGACGTCAACGGCTGGGATGGCCAGGGCCACCCCATGCGGTCGCTCGGATCGACGGGCGTGTGGGAGCTCTTCGTGCCCGGGGTCGGGGAAGGCTCGACGTACAAGTACGAGATCCTCACGCGGTCGGGGCACTGGATCATGAAGGCCGACCCGATGGCGCGCGCGGCGGAGGTGCCGCCCGCAACGGCGTCGGTGGTGACGAAGGCCCGTCACCGGTGGCAGGACGCCGACTGGATGGCGCGTCGCGCGAAGACCAGCCCCACCGATCGGCCGATGTCGATCTACGAGGTGCACCTCGGGTCATGGCGTCCCGGCCTGTCCTACCGCGACGCGGCCGACGAGCTCATCGACTACGTCCTGAACCTCGGGTTCACACACGTGGAGTTCATGCCCCTCGCCGAGCACCCGTTCGGCGGATCCTGGGGCTACCAGGTCTCGGGCTACTTCGCGCCGACCAGCCGCTTCGGCACGCCGGACGATCTGCGGTACCTCATCGACCGCATCCACCAGGCCGGCATCGGCGTCATCATGGACTGGGTCCCAGGCCACTTCCCGAAGGACGCCTTCGCACTGGCCCGCTTCGACGGCGAGGCGCTCTACGAGCATCCCGATCCGCGCCGCGGCGAGCACCGCGACTGGGGGACGTACATCTTCGACTACGGACGCCGGGAAGTGCGCAACTTCCTCGTCGCCAACGCCCTGTACTGGCTGGAGGAGTTCCACGTCGACGGGCTGCGGGTGGACGCCGTCGCGTCGATCCTCTATCTCGACTACTCCCGGGAGGAAGGCGACTGGGAGCCGAACATCCACGGCGGCCGCGAGAACCTCGAGGCGATCTCGTTCCTGCAGGAGGTCAACGCCACCGCCTACAAGCGCTACCCCGGCATCGCGATGATCGCCGAGGAGTCCACGAGCTTCCCGGGGGTGACGGCGCCGACCGACCAGGGCGGACTCGGTTTCGGCTTCAAATGGAACATGGGGTGGATGAACGACACCCTGCAGTACCTCGGGCGCGACCCCATGTACCGGGCTCACCACGAGGGAGAGATCACCTTCACCTTCGTGTACTCCTTCAGCGAGAACTACGTGCTCCCCATCAGCCACGACGAGGTCGTGCACGGCAAGGGCACGCTCATGTCACGCATGCCGGGAGACCACTGGCAGAAGCTCGCCAACACCCGGCTGCTGCTGGCGTACCAGTGGTCGCATCCGGGCAAGCAGCTGCTGTTCATGGGGCAGGAGTTCGGCCAGCTCTCCGAGTGGTCGGAGTCGCGGGCGCTCGACTGGTGGATCCTCGACCAGCCGGCGCACGCGCAGCTGCAGTCGTTCGTCGGGACGCTCAACCGCGTCTACGTGGAAAGGTCCGCCCTCTGGGCGCGCGACCACGACGGCGCCGCATTCAGCCGGATCTGGGGGCCGCACCACAACCCGAGCGTCGTGGCCTTCGCGCGCCGAGACTGGCACGGCAACATCGTCGGCGTCGTGTGCAACTTCTCCGGTGTGCCGATCCACGGCTTCGAGCTCGACATGCCGGAGCCCGGCGTGTGGGAGGAGATCCTCAACTCGGATGCCGCGGAGTACGGCGGCTCCGGCGTCGGGAACTTGGGCGTCGTGTATGCCGAGGACCGTGGTGAGGGAGAACCCGCACGCGCGAGTCTCGTGCTTCCGCCGCTCGGCGTGCTGTGGCTCGCCCACCGGGGCGATGCACCGGACCCCACGGCGGAGTGAATGCCTCCGTGCCGCTCCGTGTCGGGACGGAGCGGCACGACCCGGTCAGAACATCAGCGAGGCGAGACGCCCGCGCGCACGGATGACGCGGGGGTCGGTGTCGCCCACGAGCCCGAACAGCTCCAGCAGGCGCTCGCGGACGGGCGCGCGCGACTCGGGATCCAGCTGGGCGAACAGGTCGAGGAGGCGCCCGAACGCGTCATCGACGTGCCCGCCGGCGATGTCGAGGTCGGCGACCCGCAGCTGTGCGTCGATCCCCGTCGGTTCGGCGGCCGCGGCATCCCGCGCCGCCTGCAGGTCGGCGTCCTGCACCCGCTCGAGCAGGCGCACCTGAGCCAGACCCGTGCGGGCGTCCGCGTCGCCGGGGTTCTCCGCGATCGCGCGCTCGTACGCCGAGATCGCCCGCGGGTAGTCCCCCGCCTCGATCGCCTCGAACGCCTCGGCGTGCAGCGGAGGCAGCGGCGGTTCCTCCGGCTCCCCCGGTGCCCCCGCGTCCCCGGGGGCACCGGCGGGCTGCGCCGTTCCGGTGACGCCGTTCTGGGCGGCGAGCTGCAGCAGCTGGGCGAAGACCTCGCGGATCTGCGCCTCGGGCACGGCGCCCGTGAACAGGGGCACGGGCTGACCGGCGACGAGACCGACCACCATGGGGATCGACTGGGCGCGGAAGGCCTGTGCCAGCTGGGGATTGGCATCGACGTCGACCTTGACGAGCACGATACGGCCGCCGAGCTCGGTGACGACGCGCTCCAGCGCGGGGCTCAGCTGCTTGCAGGGCCCGCACCACTCCGCCCACAGGTCGATGACCACGGGAACGGTGCGCGAGAGCTCCAAGACCGCGGCGAAGGTCTCATCCGTCGCGTCCATCACGAGCGAGGGCACGGATGCCGCACCGCCCGCGGCAGACGCGGCGGCCGATCCGGGGGCCTCCGCGGCGGGTCCCGACCCCGAGGGGCGGTTCCGCAGGGAGGAAAGGTCGACGGCACCGCGCATGACGGCGCCGGGGGTCACGTTCTGGCTCACTGGATCACTCCCGCGCTGAGGATGTTGGAGGCGTAGCCGAGCAGCTGGATCTGCCCGCCGTCGGCCTGGTTGGGGACGTAGAAGAAGAGCTGGTCGGAGAACGTCGTCTCGAAGCCCGAGGCCGACGTCGAGGTGCCGGCCAGCGCCTGGACCGTGGGATTGCCGTCGAGGCGGATGACCGCGTCCTCGTTCGTGGGGCGCACCGTGTCGGTCTCGGTCACGCTCACCGCGACGATCGCCCCCGACTCGAGGGTGGCCAGCGCGATGGGTTCGTAGGCCCCGGCGGCGGACGAGAACGTGAGGCTCCCGGTCTCGGCGCCGGTCTGGTTGAACTGCTCCAGACGGGTGCGACGGTCCTCCGCGACCTTCACGCGGAACTGATCCCCGTCCTCCTGGAACAGGTCGGCGTACGCGCTCTCCGCGCCGTTGTTGAGCACGTCCGCGTAGGCCGCGGCGATCTCCTGCGGCTCGATGACGAGGAACGAGGAGTCCGGCGGCACCTGCGCTGCGCCGATCGTCGCGGGCGCGACGCCGCCAGGGAACTCGGCGGATGCCGCGAGGCTCGCCAGGTACGTCAGGCGGTACTCGCTCCACGGGTCGTCCTGCGTGAGCACGGCGATGGAGGGGGCGGCGCTCTCGCCCTCGGCCGGCGCCACGACGGTCATGAACGTGCGCGGCCAGCCGTTCTTCGCCTCGGGCAGCACGATCTCCACCGGCTCGCTCGGAATCGCGGGGAGCGCGGGGTGATCGCTGACGCTGCTGCGGATCTGGTAGTTCGTCTGGCGCTCGGCGAGGACGGCGCCGTCCAGGCGCGTCGCTGCCAGGTCGGCGTCGCCCGCGGCATCCGCCTCCGCCACCGTCTCGGCGACGCGGGCGAGGATGCGCTGCGCCTGCGTCTCGGTGACGACGGGCTGCTGCTGGTCCTCGGTCGTGAGGACCGTCGCCGTGGGACTCGGGGTCGGCGTGGGACCGAGCTGCGGCCAAGCCTCGGCGGAGCAGCCGCTGACGACGAGCCCGGCCACCACGAGGGCGGGCAGGGCGTGCAGCGCACGGCGCTGCAGGGCCCTGCGAGGCGGAGTGGAACCGACGAAGCCCTTGCCGTCCGAGGGGGGAAGCGTGTCGATCGGCTGCGTCTCGGGCAGCGGCGGCGGACCCTTGCGTCGCGGCCCACGCGAACGCCGGGCGTGGCGGATGCCGAGGAAGTACAGCACGACGCCGGCGGCCATCACGATACCGCCGAGCACGATGAGGGGTCCCGCCCACGGGGTGGCGTTCTGGATCGGCCACGTGACGGTCATCCGCGCGGGCGCGGGCTGCGTGCCATCCGAGGCGACGAGGACGCTCATGTCCTCGGGAAGCTGGAGCCGGACGGTGAGCGTGCCCGAGTCGCTGAACTCGTCGAGCCACAGATCGGAACCGGCCGGGTTGCGCCCCGGGGCATCCGCAGCGGCGCCCTCGTCCGCGGCGCTGCCGTCCTCGGGAGCGGCTTCCTCGGGCGCCGGGGACGCGTCTTCCGCGTCGGGCTCCTCGGCCACGGGCTCCACGGTCTCCGTCGCGATCGTGCCCTCGTCGATCGCGACCCGGGTATAGGTCGTGTCGGCGAGCCAGGCGGTCATGTCGGTGGTGCGGCCGTACGCGGCGAAGACCACGTCTTCGCCCTCTGCACGCAGGGTCTGCGAGCCTGGCAGGCTGGTGAGCACCGAGCCGTCCACCAGCGTGTAGGCGTGCTCGTCGAGCCCGGTGATCTCGGCGACCTCGGTGGTCGGCCCGAGGAACACGGTGCGCTGAGCGATGCCCGCACCGATCAGCACGGCAGCAATGACGAAGGCCAGCACGGCCCAGACGAATCGCAAAGAAGAACCCCTCCTCGTCACGCCGTGGGTGGTCTCGGCGCGGAATCGGACGTCCCAGCCTATCCAAGACGACCTGAATGTCCGCCACGAGCGGGTGTCGCACGGACGCGGCCCCGCCGAGCCGTATTCTGACGGAGCCGTGACGGACCGCGGCGGAGAGAAGTGTCGGATGAAGGTGCAGAACCCTTTCCGCGTGGCGTTCGTCGCGACGCTCGGCGTCGGACTGGGCATCGTCCTGATCCAGAGCGTGCAGACCCTCTCGACGATCCTGCTCTACATCGGCACCGCCCTGTTCCTCTCGCTCGGTCTCGAGCCCGCCATCTCCTTCCTCGAGCGGCGGCGGATGAAGCGGTGGCTCGCCGTTCTGATCACGGTCCTCGTCATCCTTGCCGCCTTCACCGGCATCGTGCTCATGATCGTGCCGATCATCGTCGATCAGATCAGCCAGCTGGTCGTCGTCATCTCCGAAGCGCTCGACCAGGGGGTCGAGCCGTTCCTCGCGGACATCCGGGAGTGGGTCGGCGGCGTCTTCCCCTACCTCGACGTCGATCAGGTCTTCCAGTACGTCACGGACTGGGTGAACTCCCTCGACTTCGCCGCGATCGGCGAGAGCGTCATCGTCTTCGGGGCGACCGTCGTGGCCGGACTCGCCGGCGGATTCATCGTTCTCATCCTCACGATCTACTTCACGGCGTCCACGCCGAACCTCAAGGCCGCGGTGTACCAGCTCGTCCCCGCGAGCAAGCGCGCGCGCTTCATCGACCTCGCCGAGCAGATCACCGACTCGGTGGGCTACTTCGTCATGGGCCAGCTCAGCCTCGGGCTCACCAACGGCGTCCTGAGCTTCATCTTCCTGTCGATCATCGGCGCGCCCTTCACCGCGGTGCTCGCGGTGATCGCACTGTTCTTCTCGATCATCCCCCTCGTGGGAACGCTGACGGGTTCCGCGATCATCGTCCTGACGTGCCTCCTGCCCGGGGTCGGTTCCCCCGGCACGGCCCTCGCCGCGGCGATCTACTACCTCATCTACATGCAGATCGAGGCCTACGTGCTCGCCCCCCGGATCATGAGCCGCGCCGTATCGGTTCCCGGCGCGGTCGTGGTGATCGCGGCGCTCGCGGGCGGGTCGCTCCTCGGGCTGCTGGGAGCTCTCGTGGCGATCCCGATCGCGGCGAGCATCCTGATCATCTATCGTCAGGTGATCATCCCGCGCCAGAACGAACGCTGACGGACCACTCCCCCTGACGGGTCACGCCGAGGGCAGCGGGCCTTCCCACTCCGTCGGCAGCGGAAGAGCACCGGGGTTGACCGCGGCGACGATCTCCGTGAGCACCCGCCGCGTCTGCGTCTCGCCGACCCACAGGTGCTTGCCGCCCTCGACCGGCACCAGCGTCATCTGCGGCACCGAACGGAAGCGCTTCGCCGCCTCGTCCGGGCGGAGATAGTCGTCGAACTCCGGGATGAGGGCGATGAGCCGCCGGCTCTCCCCCGCCCAGGCCGCCACGTCGTCATCGGTCGCGCGGTGAAGGGGCGGAGAGAGGAGGATCGCGCCCTCGATATCGTGATCGCGCCCGTACTTCAGAGCGAGCTCGGTGCCGAACGACCACCCCACGAGCCAGGGGCGAGGCAAGCCGCGCGCCGTGACGAACGCCATGGCCGCGGCCACGTCGAAGGCCTCCGCGTGCCCGCCGTCGAAGGTGCCCTCGCTGCGTCCCCGGGGCGACTCGGTGCCGCGCGTGTTGAAACGCAGGACGGCGAGGTCGGCAAGAGCCGGCAGGCGCGCCGCGGCCTTGCGCAGGACGTGGGAGTCCATGAACCCGCCAGCCGTGGGCAGGGGGTGCAGCGTCACGAGGGTGGCGACCGGCTCCTTATCCGCCGGGGTGGCCAGCTCGCCGACCAGGGTCAGCCCGTCGATCGTCTCCAGTTCGATGTCCTCACGCCGCGCCGGCAGCTGAAGCGGACCTCGGATCTCGGTCGTCATGCGATCCTCCAGCATGCCGTGTGCCAGTGTCGGCGCGCGGCGAGGTCCGCCGCGTCGCCCATCACGCCATCCGCACGCCACGCCACGACGTGGGCGGTGCCGGCCGCGACCGTGCGCCCGCACCCGGGGCACGTGTAGTCCTTGACGGCCTGCGCGGCGCTGATCGGCTGGACGGTCCACGAAGACCCCCGACGGGTCTCCGTGCGTTTCCATCCCGCCAGCATCCGTTCGAACCCGTCACCCCTGGGCTGCTCGGGCCGGCGCCGGTTCGAGCGCGGCACGGGTCAGTACCAGCCGCGCGCCTGCGAGTGTCCCCACGCGCCGCACGGGGTGCCGTAGCGTCCGCCGATGTACCCGAGGCCCCACGTGATCTGCGTGGCGGCGCTGGTCTCCCAGTCCGCTCCCGCGCTCGCCATCTTCGACCCGGGGAGGGACTGCGGGATGCCGTAGGCGCCGCTGGAGCGGTTGTGTGCATTGACCCGCCATCCGGACTCCTTCTGCCACAGCGCGACGAGGCAGTCGTAGTCCGCGGAGCTCCAGCCGCGGGCCATGACCATGTCGTAGGCGATCGCCTTGGCGGAGCCGGGGTCGGGCGACACCGCGGGCGGGGCCCAGCCGCTCGCGGATCCCCCGCCGCTGGAGCGCGGCGCGACCGGCTCGGGCGTCGGAGTGGGCTTGGGGGTGACGTACACCTCGTACCCGCTGCGGCCGAAGCCATCGGTCGCGGCGTCGGATGCCGCCTCCACCACGAGCGACTGCGCGTCCTCCTGCGCCGCGGCGAAGGAGGTCAGCGCGGACACGGGGGCATCGCCGTTCTGCTCGGCGATCGCGGTCCCCGTGGGGGCGAGCACGTACGCTGCGAGGAAGGCGGAGGCGGCCACGGCCGCGAAGACGCCCGTCACGCTGCGACGCCTCGACCAGCGGACGGCGGCGGGGCGCAGGGCGGGGCCGGACGCGTGCGCACGAGAGACACCGCGCGTCGGCGCGGGAGTGATCTCGTTGCCCAGGCTCACAGTTTCACGAGTCTAGCCGCCACCCGGCATCCGCCGCACGCTTTCGGTCGACGGGTCGCAACGCGTCATCGAACCGCGAGCATGACCTCGATCACGGCGTCCAGAACGGCATCCACCTGTTCTTCACGGTATCCCCGGCGCTGCATCCGGAAGGCCACGGATCGCACCTGCTCGACGCTGACGGGAGCACCCCGTTCGAAGTAGGCGACGAGACGCCCCGCAACGAGGTCCACCTCGTCGACGCGGTAGCCGAACCCCAGCAGCCCGGTGCGGGCGAACTTGCGCGTCGCGGGGCGCGAGAGGCGGTCGAGCAGCACCTGCGCCTCGCCGCGCGCACGCTCCACCCATTCGTGCGCACCGTGCTCGCTGACGGCGCTGTCCCGCTCGCGGGCCGCGAAGGCGTCTTCCACCCGGCTGAGCGCCGCATCGACGGGGCCGATCGCGTAGCCCCCCCGCACGAGCGGGAAGGATGCCGTGCGAACGGCAGCGGCGTCCAGGTCGGCGCCGGACACCCCCTCCGTGGAGGGGTCGACCTCGAACGCGGCACGAGCACGCTCGAGGAACTCATCGACGGCACGCTTGTCGTAACCGCGGGTTCTCCCGGGCGCATCGGGGAAGCCCGAAACGGGGTGCGTTTCGCTCACAGGGCCGCCAGAGGGGAGAGCAGGAGGAACAGGGCGAGGGCGGCCGGAGCCGAGGGGAGGATCGAGTCCAGACGGTCGAGCACGCCACCGTGCCCGGGCAGCCAGGAGCTCATGTCCTTGATCCCCAGGTCTCGCTTGAGCATCGACTCGCCGAGATCGCCCGCCGTCGCGGTCGCGAGGATGACGGCGCCGATGACGAGGCCCACCCACCAGGGCAGCCCCAGCATGAAGAGGGCGAGCAGCACACCCGCGCCCAGCGCGGCGACGACGGCGCCCGCGAAGCCCTCCCACGTCTTCTTGGGACTGATGCGAGGCGCCATCGGTGTCCTGCCCAGCGCCAGACCCGTCGCGTACGCGCCCGTGTCCGAGGCGACCGCGATGATGAGGAATGCGAGCACCCACCACTCGCCGTTGTCCTCCCGCAGCAGCAGCATCGCCAGGCTCGCCATGAAGGCCACGTAGATCTGCACGAGCACGGCCGCGAGGACGTCATCCAGCACCTCGCCGTACGTGCGGCCGTCGCGCGCGGACATCTGCACCAGCAGACGCCAGACGACGATGACCGCCACATCGACGAAGAGCAGCACCCAGAGCAGCCAGACCTCGGCGAAGAAGCCGGCGGCCACGAGCACGACCGCGAACAGCAGCTGCGGAACGAGGTCTATCTTGCGTCCCGCCCCCTGCAGGGCCCGGCCGAGCTCGAAGACACCGAGCAGCGCGACTCCCGCCGCGAAGATCGCGAAGACCCACTTGAGGAAGATGAGGGAGGCGATCACGACGGCACCGGCGGCCAGCCCGATCACGGTGGCGACGATGAGATCTCGCCCCGTCCGCTGCTTGATGCGCTCGTTCGCCTCGCCGAACTGGTCCCGTGCGTGGGCGACCTGCGTCTCGAACTCCTCGCGCGCCGCGCGGACGTGCGCCTGGAACGCAGCGGACTCCGCAGAACTCCCCCGCCGCGTCTGCCGCGTCGCCTCGGGTTCTGCCGGTCCCTCGCCGGGTGCGTCGGTCATCGCTGGCGTCAGACCTCGAGGAGCTCGACTTCTTTGCGCTTGAGGGCCTCGTCGATCAGATCGACGTGCGTGCGGGTCAGGGCGTCGAGCTCCTTCTCGGCCCGTGCGATCTCGTCCTCGCCGATGTCGCTCTTGAGCGCGTCCAGGTCGTCCTTCGCCTTGCGTCGGATGCCGCGAACATGGACCTTGGCGTCCTCGCCCTTCGAGCGCACGAGCTTGACGAACTCCTTGCGACGTTCCGCCGTCAGCTCGGGCATCGTCACGCGGATGAGGTTGCCGTCGTTCGTGGGGTTCGCACCGAGGTTCGGCATGTCCCGGATGGCCTGCTCGATGGCCTTGAGAGCGGACTTGTCGTAAGGAGTGACAACGATGGTGCGCGCCTCCGGGGTGTTCAGCGAGGCGAGCTGGGCGAGGGGGGTCGGCGACCCGTAGTAGTCGACCAGCACCTTCTGGAACAACTGCGGGTTCGCGCGTCCCGTCCGCACCGTCGAGAAGTCGTCCTTCGCCGCCTCGACGGCTCGATCCATGCGGGTGGCGGCATCCGCCAAGACGTCCGTGATCACGGTGACTCCTAACAGGGGGTGAAGCGTCGGTCCAGTCTAGTCAGCGACGCGCGTCACGCCGTGACCAGCGTGCCGATGGTCTCTCCGAGCAGGGCACGGGTCACGTTGCCGGCGGGCTCCATGCCGAAGACCCGCATGTCCATGCGGTTGTCCATGCACAGGCTGAACGCCGTCGAGTCGACGACCTTGAGTCCCTGCTGCAGGGCGTCGCTGTATGTGAGGCGGTCGATGCGGCTCGCCGTCGGGTCGAGACGCGGATCGGCGGTGTAGACGCCGTCCACGCCGTTCTTGGCCACGAGCACCTCCGTGGCCTTGATCTCGAGTGCCCGCTGGGCCGCCACCGTGTCGGTGCTGAAGTACGGCAGGCCGGCACCAGCGCCGAAGATCACGACGCGGCCCTTCTCCATGTGCCTCTCGGCACGGCGCGGGATGTAGGGCTCGGCGACCTGGGTCATCGAGATCGCCGACTGGACACGCGTGGCGGCGCCCGCCTGCTCGAGGAAGTCCTGCAGCGCAAGCGCGTTCATCACCGTGCCGAGCATGCCCATGTAGTCGGCGCGCCCCCTGTCCATCCCCCGCTGGCTGAGCTCGGCCCCACGGAAGAAGTTCCCGCCGCCGACGACGACCGCGATCTCGACGCGGTCCACCGCCTCCGCGATCTCGCGTGCCATCTGGCCCACGACGTCGGGGTTGACACCCAGCGCGCCCCCGCCGAACGCCTCCCCGGAGAGCTTGAGCAAAACCCTTCGCGTCCCGCTGGTCTCATCGATCACGGCGACTTCCTCTCGTCGTCTCCAACCTATCGCCGGTGGCCCGGCATGAGAAAAGCCCGCACCGCCTGATGGCGATGCGGGCTCGTCCCTGCGCTACGCGCCGACCTTGAATCGCGCGAAGTCGGTGACGGTGATCCCCGCCTCCTGCGCGACCTTGGCGACGGAGAGCTTGTTGTCCTTCGCGTAGTCCTGATCGAGCAGCGCGACCTGCTTGAAGAACGCGTTGACGCGCCCCTCGACGATCTTCGGCAGCGCCGCTTCGGGCTTGCCCTCGTTGCGCGAGATCTCGGTGACGATCTCCCGCTCCTTCTCGACGTCGGCCTCGGGCACGTCGTCGCGGCTGAGGTAGCTCGGGTTCGCGAAGGAGATGTGCTGCGCGATGCTGCGAGCGGTCTCCGCGTCGGAGCCGCTGTAGGCCACGACGACGCCGATCTGCGGGGGCAGATCCTTGCTCGTCTTGTGCAGGTAGATCTCGAACGCGTCGCCGGAGAGCGTGCGGACGCGGCGCAGCTCGACCTTCTCTCCGATGATGGCGGCCTCGTCGGAGATCAGCTGATCGACCGTCCCCGAGCCGGCGGGCGCGGCGAGAGCAGCGTCGACCGAATCGGCCGCTGCGGCGGCCGCGGCATCCGCGACCTTGTCGGCCAGCGCGATGAAGCGGTCGTTCTTGGCCACGAAGTCGGTCTCGCAGGCGAGTTCGACGAGGGTGACCTTGCCGTCCTGCTCGCGGGCCACGACGAGCCCCTCGCTCGTGGAGCGGTCGGCACGCTTCGCGTTGCCCTTCGCTCCCTTGAGGCGGAGGATCTCGACGGCCTTCTCGACGTCGCCGTCGGCCTCTTCGAGTGCCTTCTTGGTGTCGACCATGCCGGTGCCGAGCTGCTCGCGCAGCGCCTTGATGTCGGCGATCGTGAAGTTTGCCATGGGTGGTGGCTCTCCCTCTGTGGTTCTGGTGGGTACTCGGATGCCGGGCTTCTCACCCGGCAGAGGGTTACTTGGCCTCGGCCTCGGCGGCCTCGTCCGCGGCGGGACCCTCGGCCTCGGCGGCGGGCTCCTCGGCGGCGGCGTGGGCCTCCTCGCCGGCCTCGTCGGCGGCGGTCTCCGTCGACGCGGTGGAGACGTCGGCATCGCCGCTCGCGGTCTCCGGCTGCTCGAGGAGCTCACGCTCCCAGTCAGCGAGCGGCTCGGCCTCGGCCGACTCGTCGCTGGGCTGGTGACGCTGGATCAGGCCCTCCGCGGCGGCGTCGGCGACGATGCGCGTCAGCAGGCTCACGGAGCGGATCGCGTCGTCGTTGCCCGGGATGGGGAACTGGAACTCGTCGGGGTCGGCGTTGGTGTCGAGGATGCCGATCACGGGGATGCCGAGCTTCTTCGCCTCGTCGACGGCGAGGTGCTCGCGCTTGGCATCCACGACCCAGATCGCCGAGGGCGTCTTGGTGAGGTTGCGGATACCGCCGAGCGACTTGTGGAGCTTGTCGAGCTCGCGCTTCTTGATCAGCAGTTCCTTCTTGGTGAAGCCGCTGTCCGCCGGGTTGTCGTAGTCGAGCTCTTCGAGCTCCTTCATACGGGCGAGGCGCTTGCTCACGGTCTGGAAGTTGGTGAGGAGACCACCGAGCCAGCGCTGGTTGACGTAGGGCTGGCCCACGCGCGTCGCCTGTTCCGCGATGACCTCCTGGGCCTGCTTCTTGGTGCCGACGAAGAGGATGGTGCCGCCGTGGGCGACCGTCTCCTTGACGAACTCGTAGGCCTTGTCGATGTACGACAGCGACTGCTGCAGGTCGATGATGTGGATGCCGCTGCGCTCGGTGAGGATGAATCGCTTCACCTTCGGGTTCCACCGGCGGGTCTGGTGACCGAAGTGGACGCCCGAATCGAGCAGCTGACGAATGGTGACGACGGCCATGGCCGCTCTCCTTTTCTTCGGCGCGAGGCGCCGGTTCTGCGGTTTGACGAACCGGATCGGACGATGCGGTTCCCTGGTGCCCGACACGCTCCCACCCGAATGCATCGGGACCGAAGGGAGGTGTGCCGCGGGCGGCGAGGCCGCTCCGCTGTGGGCACGCGAAGTCACCCCGTTTCCGAGGTGCCCGCCCAGTGTATCAGCAGCGGACCTCCTCCCCATCGTGGTCGGCGGCTCGCTTCCCCGGGTTTCCGAGCCTCTCCGGCGGCGGTGCGGGCGATGCGCGCGACCCTGTCACCATGGACCGCGCACTCGGACGACGATTCGATCGACCGCGGCGCCGGGCGCTCGCGCTCACGATGGTGGTCGCCGTCCTGTGCACGGAGGCGCACGGCCTCTCGGCGGCCGCGGCGCCGTCCCACCGGGCGGGCCCTCACGACGGGATCATCGAAGCGCGCACGGAGGCCGTGTGGCAGTGGCCGCTGCCACCCCCTCGACGGATCGCCCGTCCCTACGTCGCACCGGTGCACGACTATGCCGCGGGGCACCGGGGGATCGACATCCAGCCGCTCGGTGATGACGCGGGCGGACGCGTCGTCACCGCTCCCGCCGACGGAGTCATCGCATTCGCGGGTCGGGTGGTCGATCGCTCCGTCGTGACGATCGACCACGGCGACGGGCTGGTCTCGACCGTGGAGCCCGTCGAGCCGCTGTGGCCCGCGGGCACCGCCGTACGCGCGGGCGAGCCGATCGCGCACCTCTCCGTCGGGGGTCACACGACGCCCGGCAATCTTCATCTCGGGGCACGGCGTCACGGCCGATACCTGAACCCCCTGGCACTTCTGGGCGACCTGCCGCGCGCCGTGCTCCTGCCGCTCGGATCCGCGCCTGCCGCACCGGGCGCGGGCGATCTCGGCCGATGAGCGGGGGCGGTCAGGCGCGGGGGTGCGCGAGCCGGTACGCGGCCGCGAGACGCTCGCTCGAGACGTGGGTGTAGATCTGCGTCGTGCCGAGGCTGGCATGCCCCAGTAGCTCCTGAACGCTGCGGAGGTCTGCGCCACCGTCGAGCAGGTGCGTCGCCGCGGCGTGCCGGAGCGCGTGCGCACCCACGTTCTCCGCGCCCATGACCGGCCCGATCCGGCGGGAGACGAGTCGGTGGACGACCCGAGGCGAGAGCCTGCCGCCGCGGGCGCCGAGGAAGAGGGCGCCGTGCGCGTCGGGGGCCGTGCCGGTGAGCAGGGCCGGTCGCACCGGCAGATAGGCTTGGAGGGCGCGCCGGGCGGGCGCTCCGAACGGCACCACCCGTTCCCTGTCCCCCTTGCCGACGACGCGCACGACCCCGCGCTGCTGATCGATGTCGTCGATATCGATGCCGCAGAGCTCGGACACCCTGATCCCGGACCCGTACAACAGCTCCAGCACGGCATGGTCGCGCCGGGAGATCGCGTCTCCGTCGGCCGCCTCCGCCGCCGAGCGCTCCATGACCTCCGCAAGGGCCGCCGACGGAGCCACGCGCGGCAACGTGCGCGCCCGCTTGGGCGCGGTGAGCCGCAGGCTGGGATCGGTCGGTACCAACCCCGTCTCGAGCGCCCACGAGAACAGTGCCCGGGCGGTCGCCGTGCGGCGCGCCAGCGTCGATCGGGCGTCGCCGCGTTCCGATGCATGCCACAGCCACTCCCGGAGCAGCTCGAGGTCCACATCGGTGAGCGCCGTGACACCTCGGGTCGCCGCGAGAGCCGCCAGGTCGCGAAGGTCGGCACGGTAGGCCCGCACCGTGGCCGGGGAGAGTCGGCGCACATCGCCCAGGTGGTGCGCGAACGCCTCGGATGCCTCGGTCAGCAGCATCCTTCAAGAATGCGCCCCTCCGCGCGCCGGCACCGCGGCGGCGCGCCGCCAGCCCACCGCCCCGCGCCTGGCCACCCCCTCGAGCTCGAGGAGCGCCAGGATCGCGCCGCAGTCGGCCGGGGCCAGGCCCGCCCGGCGGGCGACGTCATCGACCGATCGATCCGCCCTCGTCGAGAGGGCGTCGAGCACGCGAGTGGAGTCGTCGGTCGCCGGCCCCACGGCCCGCCGGACGGACGCCGAGCCACCCAAGAGGGAGAGCACGTCTTCGGGGCCCGTCACGCAGACCGCGTCGTACTCGCGAAGCAGGCGATGGCACCCCGCCGATGCGCCGCTCGTGACGGGACCGGGCACCGCGCCCAGCGGACGGCCGAGCGTGGCGGCGTGCCCTGCGGTGTTCAGCGAACCGCTGCGCCATCCGGCCTCCACGACGATCACGGCATCGGCGAGCGCGGCGATAGTGCGGTTGCGGGCGAGAAAGCGCCATTTGGTGGGCGCGCCCCCGGGCGGGATCTCCGAGAGCACCGTCCCTGTCGCGGCGATGCGCGCGATGAGATCGCTGTGGCCGGTCGGGTACGGCCTGTCGAGCCCACCCGCCAGCACCGCGAGGGTCACCCCGCCGCCGGCGAGCGCCGCTCGGTGCGCCGCTCCGTCTATTCCGTATGCGGCGCCCGACACGATGCGCACACCGGCTCCCACCAGTTCGGCTGCCATGTCGATCACGATCCGCTCTCCGTATGCTGTCGACGCCCGCGCGCCGATCAGGGCGACAGCCGGCCCGTCGGCAGCTGCCATGCGCATGCTCCCTCGGGCCCACAGGCATACGGGTGCGTGGTCGCCGAGATCGTCGACACGCATCGGCCACGCGGGGTCGCCCGGGACGTGGATCGACACCCCCGCCGCCCGTGCCGTGTGGAACATCGCCTCGATGCCGCCGCGCCGCAGGCGGGGTCGCCACCGCCGAAGGCCGTCACCCACCGCCCCGGGAGTCTCCAGCGCACTCCCGGGATCCTTCTCCGCCACGACGAGGAGGGCCTCCATCGCCCCCACGGCCTCGATCAGGGCACGTGCCGTCCGGTCCCCGGGTTCGGCCAGCAGCGACCACACGGCCCGCGCCCACCGATCGGTCATTGCCGCATCGTCCTCGGGGGCTCCCAGGCCCCGCAGGTCGTCCCGGCGCCGCCGTTCGCTCCACCCGGCCAGCTCGGCCGCCGTCATCGTGCTCACGTCGTGATCCCCTTCTTCAGAAACAGCGCCCGGCCGATCTCCGCGAGACCGGGCGCATCGATCCCCGCGACATCCGCGACGCTCCACGCGAGGCGCAGAACGCGGTCGTATCCCCGCAGCGTGAGCGCCCCTCGCGCGAGGGCCACATCGAGCGGGCGTCGAACGGAAGCGGGCAGCGCCAGCGGCCCCTGCCGCAGCCACGGCCCGGAGACCTCCGCGTTGAGCCGCCACGGCGTGGATTCCAGTCGACGGGCGGCCCGCGCCCGGGCCTCTGCCACCTGCGCTCGCGCGGCGGCGGTGCTGAGCCTTCCTCCCTCGTCCTGCGATGCGTGCGCAACGCTGACCCGGGTCATCTGCACCTCGATGTCGACACGATCGAGGAGGGGGCCGGAGAGCCGGCCGAGATAGCGCCGGATCGCCTGCGGCGGGCATCCGCACGACGCGCCGCGCACCCCGTAGTTGCCGCACGGGCACGGGTTGGTGGCGAGCACGAGCTGGAACCGCGCGGGGAACGTCGCGCTCGCGCCGGCGCGGTGGATCGTGATGCTCCCCTTCTCGAGCGGCTGACGCAGCGCATCGAGCACGGAGGGGGCGAACTCGGCCGCCTCATCGAGGAACAGCACTCCCCCGCTCGCCCGCGCGATCGCGCCCGGGCGCACCACTCGCGACCCGCCGCCGACGAGCGCCGCCGCGGATGCGCCGTGGTGTGGCGCCTCGAAGGGAGGAGTGCGGGAGAGCCGCGTGATCGGCTCTCCCGCGAGCGAGCGCACCGCGGCGGCCTCGAGCGCCTGGTCGTCCGCGAGCGGCGGCAGGATGCCGGGGAGCCGGGCCGCGAGCATCGTCTTACCCGCCCCCGGCGGACCCGACATCAGTACATGGTGTCCTCCGGCGGCGGCGACGACGAGGCCCTCCACCGCGTCCCGCTGGCCCACGACGTCGGCGAGCTCCGCCGCCTCGCCGGATCCGCCCGGCGGTACGGCAGCCGCGCCGACGGGAACCATGGCGCGTTCCTCGACCTCCGACCCGTGGAGACGCATGACGTCGATGAGCGAGACCGCACCGTGCACGTCGATGCCGGTGACCAGTGCCGCCTCGTCCCGGTTGGCGTGGGGCACGACGACTCGGCGTCGCCCGCCCCGCGCCGCCGCCATCACGGCGGGGAGGACGCCCGCGACGGGGCGCAGCCTCCCATCCAGACCGAGCTCGCCGATGTGCACGGTCTCCTCGATCGATGCCCGGTCCAACGGCATCGCGGTGGCGAGCGCCGCGACCGCGATGCCCAGGTCGAAGCCCGATCCCTGCTTCGGAAGCGCCGCCGGTGAGAGGTTGACCGTCAGCCGGCGCGCGGGCAGCGGCATCCCGCAGTTCGCCGTCGCGTTGCGCACCCGCAGCTGCGCCTCGCCGAGCGCCTTGTCGGGCAGACCGATCACGCGGAATTCGGGGAGCTGATTCGACAGGTCCGCCTCGATCTCGACGAGCGCGCCGTGCAGCCCCGTCAGGGCGACGCCCCATGTGCGCGCCACGCTCACCGCACGTCCTCGAGATGCTCGAGGGGCGCCGTGGCCGCGTCGTCGCCCGTGATCGCGATGGCGTCGATGCGCACACGACGCCCGCGCGCTTCATCGGGATGGGCGATCGCCCAGGCGACGGCGAGCCGGCGCAGCCTGTCGAGCTTGCGGGGAGTGATCGCCTCGAAGGGGTGGCCGTACCCGATGCCGCGCCGGGACTTCACCTCCACGGCCGCCAGGACGCCGTCCCGCTGCGCGACGAGGTCGAGCTCGCCCTCCCGGCAGCGCCAGTTGCGGGCGAGGATCAACCATCCGGCATCCGCCAGGTACCGTGCGGCACGCTCCTCGCCCGCGCGCCCGAATTCGTCCTTCGCCGCCACGGCCGCCTCCTCCCGCGCACCCGACGGCACGCGAGACCCACCGTGTCAGCGCGGCCGTGCCCGGAGGCTCGCCCTCGCGACGGTCGGGGAGAGATCGCGGATCAGACCCGCGGGGAGGAGGGCTGCGTCACTCTCCGTCGAGGGAGAGCTCCTGCGGCAGCTCGAAGTCGCGGCGGGAGAGTTCCTCGACGTTCACGTCCTTGAACGTGAGCACGCGGACGGCCTTCACGAATCGGTCGGCGCGATAGATGTCCCACACCCACACGTCAGACATCGTGATCTCGAAGTAGAAGTCGTGCTCGGTGTCGCGACGGACGACGTTGACGTCGTTGGCCAGATAGAACCTGCGCTCGGTCTCGATCACGTACTGGAACTGCGAGACGACGTCGCGGTACTCGCGGAACAGAGCCAGTTCGAGCTCGCGGTCGTAGTCCTCGAACACATCGTCATCCATGGTCCCCCCAGTCTAGATGGGCACCCGGCCATCCCGATCTCGACCGGCGCCGGCGCTCAGAACAGCGTGGCGGGCCGGATCGCCCACGACGCGCGGTGGTGGGGGCTCAGTCCATGCTCGGTGATCGCCATCCGATGGTCGGGGCTGGCGTAGCCCTTGTTCCGCAGCCAGTTGTAGGGCGGGTGCTGCGGGTGGAGGTCGACCATGAGCGCGTCGCGGGCGACCTTGGCGATGACGGATGCCGCGGAGGCGCTCGCGCAGTCGCGGTCGCCCTTCACCACGGGCATGACCGTGAGCCCTGTCGCTCCGGCCGGCGTGATGTAGTCGTGGTTCCCGTCGAGCAGCACGATCGCCTCGCCGGCCGCGACGCCCTGGGCGCGCAGCCCGTCCAGCGCCCGGATCGCCGCGAGGCCCAGGGCGCGGACGATCCCGACGTCGTCGACCTCTTCGGGGCTGGACCAGCCGACCGCGGATGCGCAGACCCACGCCGCCGCCCGCGTCGCCACGGCCGCTCGCCGGGCTTCGGGGATCAGCTTCGAATCGCGCAGCCCCTCCGGCATCCGTCGGCGCGACGCGGCCGCATCGATCGCCGTCGCGCCGACGGCGACGGGACCGGCGAGCGCTCCCCTGCCCACCTCGTCGCACGCGATGACGAGCGGGTACTCCCTCAGGAGACGCCGTTCGCGTGTCAGCGTCGGGACGGCGACCGTCACGGCGCCCCCTCGGGCGCGGGCACCCCCGAGAACACCTCGTGATGGAAATCGATGAGGCCGAACCGGTCGAGCGGATAGGTGATCAGGAACGCCCTGCCGACGAGATTGTCGAGAGGGACGAAGCCGGCTCCGGGCTGGTCCTGGTTGTACCGCGAGTCCTTCGAGCTGTAGCGGTTGTCGCCGAGGACCCAGAGGGAGCCCTCCGGGACCGTGACGTCGAACGCATCGGCGGATGCCGCGGTCTGCCCCGCCGGAAGCCGGAGGTACGAGCCCTCGTCGAGCGGGACGCCGTTGACGGCGATCTGACCGAGCGCGTTGCAGCACACGACCCGATCCCCCGGCAGCCCGATGATGCGCTTGATGAGGTGGTCGTCGCTGTCGGGCGCGGCGAGGCCGACGAGTGAGAGCAGCCATTCTCCGGCCTCGACCACGGGCGGACGCTCCGGCGCCGTGGACGGCGGCAGCCAGCCGCCGGGATCGCGGAAGACGATGACGTCTCCGCGGTCGTAGCCGCCGAATCGCGGCGTGATCTCGTCGACGAGGATGCGGTCGTCGACCATGAGGGTGTTCTCCATGGACCCCGAGGGGATGTAGAAGGAGCGCACCAGGAACGTCTTGACCAGGAACGACACGAGCACGGCGACGAGAAGGATGACGACGATGTCGCGCAACAGGGCCAGCGCGCTGCGGCGACGGCTGCGTGCGGGGCGGGACGGCTCCTCGACGTCGGTCACAGGGGTGCTCACGGTTCTTCCTTCATGACCGGGACTCACGCGCCGGCGCTCCACCAAGCGTCGCACATCGCGACGCGCAAAGGGCGCGGAGACGCCCCTGAACGGCGAAGGCCCCGGGCATCGTTCGCCCGGGACCTTCGGAGAGCAGAGGGGTTCAGCCCTCGCGCTTCTCCTTGATCTTGGCCTTCTTGCCGCGGAGGGCGCGGAGGTAGTAGAGCTTGGCGCGACGCACGTCGCCGCGGGTGACGACCTCGATGTGGTCGATCACGGGGCTGTGCACGGGGAACGTGCGCTCGACACCCACCTGGAAGCTGACCTTGCGGACCGTGAAGGTCTCGCGCACGCCGTCGCCCGAGCGGCCGATCACGACGCCCTGGAAGACCTGGATGCGGGAGCGGTTGCCTTCGGTGATGTTCACGTGCACCTTGACGGTGTCACCGGGACCGAAAGCGGGGATGTCGCTGCGCAGCGATGCTGCGTCGAGCGCGTCGAGGATCTGCATGATCGTCTCTTCCTGCGGCCGCCACAGGTCGGCCACGCGGGTGAAATGGTGGGTATGAGGTGTGCATGCGGAGATTCACTCGTCCGCGGGCTCCCCTGAGGCAGAGCCGGTCTCGGCACAAACGCCTATTCTGCCACGGATGCCGCGGCCCCGCCAAAACGGCCGCTCAGTCGCCGCGGGATCCTCGGCGGGACTCGTCGACGACGATGACCCGCGGCCCGTCCGCGCGGTCGGTGCGCTCCGAGGCCCCGGGCGACGGAGACGTCGCGCTGTAGCGCAGCATCATGCGCGTGCCGCTCTCGCGGGCGTCGCGCCACAGCTGCCAGAGGGACAGCCAGAACATCCCGATCCCCGCGGCGATGGCGCCGATCAGAATCGGCACGAACCATGCCTCGCTGAAGAGCCCGACCGCGATCGTGAGCGCGTGCCAGACCGTGAAACCCGCGACATCCGCCCACGAGACCGCTCGCTCCTCTCGCACGGAGGGCCGTGAGCGGACGAGGAGGGTGAGCACGAGCTGGCCCACGAGGACCGAGGGCACCGCGATGAAGAGGACCCAGAGGAACACCCACGCGCCGGCCTGGAACACCGCCCAGCCGACGACGAGCCAGAGCGGCAGGACCAACGCCGCCGGCAGGAGCCAGTGATAGTACGCCCTCCGCAGCCACATGACACCGATGCTACGCCGCGCAGCGCCCTGGTACCGGTGAGGCTGGGCGAGCTCCCAGGGCGGAACAGCGGCATCCGACAGAATGGTCTCGGCGAAAGGAACACGATGATCGAGCTGCGCACACCCGCCGAGATCGAGCAGATGCGTCCCGCGGGCAGATTCGTCGCGGAGACGCTCGCGGCTCTGCGGGAGGACACGAAGGTCGGCACGAACCTGCTCGACATCGACCGGCGCGCGCACGATCTCATCCGCCGCGCCGGCGCGGAGTCGTGCTACATCGACTACCACCCCTCCTTCGGGGCCAGCCCGTTCGGCAAGGTGATCTGCACCTCGATCAACGACGGCGTCCTGCACGGGCTCCCACGCGACTACGTGCTGCGCGACGGCGACCTCGTCTCGCTCGATTTCGCGGTCTCCGTCGACGGCTGGGTCGCCGACTCCGCGGTCTCCTTCGTCGTCGGCACGCCGCGCGACGAGGACCTGCGCCTCATCGACACGACGGAGCGCGCCCTCGCGGCCGCGATCGACGCGGCGACCGTGGGCCATCGCGTCGGCGACATCTCCGCGGCGATCTCCCACGTCGCCCGCTCCGACGGCTACTCGATCAACACCGACTTCGGCGGCCACGGCGTGGGACGGATCATGCACGGCGATCCCCACATCCCCAACGACGGCAAGGCCGGCAGGGGCTACCCCCTGCGCGCCGGCCTCGTGGTCGCACTCGAGCCGTGGTTCCTCGCCTCCACCGATCAGCTCGTGACGGACGCCGACGGATGGACGCTCCGCTCGGCCGACGGCTCGCGGGGCGCGCACGCGGAGCACACCGTGGCCATCACCGCGGACGGTCCGATCGTGCTCACCGACCGGTCGTGGCTCGGCGTCTCCTGACCTGACCGCCGCCTCGGCGGCCGATGCGGCAGTTCTCACAAGTGCCGCATCTCGGGCGTGAGGGAAACGTTCGCAGAGGGTAACGCGGGATCGATCCCCGCCGAAACACCCCGCCCGTAGCGTCGCCTGCCATGACCCCGCATGAGGACAACAGCGCGCCCCGCTGGCCGGCGCCCGCCGTCGGGAACCCGAAACCTGCCGAACACACCGGGGCAATCTCCCCTGGCTACCGTGACGGCATGCCCCACCCCGATGACAGCACGCACATCGTGGTGGTGGGAGCGGGCATGGTGGCCCACCGCTTCGTGGAGAGCCTGCTCTCGCGCGGCGATCGCCCGTGGCGCGTCACCGTCATCGGGGACGAGGCCCGGCATCCCTACGACCGGGTCGGGCTGACCGGGTATTTCGCCGGTGCGAGCGCCGAAGACCTCACCCTCGACCGCTCCGTGCTCGACGACGAACGCGTGAGCTTCATGCGCGGCACGGCCGTCACCGCGATCGACCGCGAGGCGCGCGAGGTCACGACCGCGTCGGGCGAGCGCGTCGCTTACGACCGCCTGGTGCTGGCGACGGGCTCGTACGCGGCCCGCCTCGCCGTCGACGGCTTCGGGCTCGACGGATGCTTCGTCTATCGCACGCTCGACGACGTCGAGGCCCTGCGCGGCTTCGTCGAGGCCCGGCGCGCCGAGCTCGGCCGACCGCTCACCGGCACCGTCATCGGCGGCGGCCTGCTCGGCCTCGAGGCGGCGGGGGCCCTGCAGGGCCTGGGTGTCGAGAGCACGGTCGTGCAGTCCTCCGATCGGCTGATGTCGGCCCAGCTCGACCAGCCGGCGGGCGCCGCGCTCGCGCGGCTGATCGAGGCGCGCGGCATCCGGGTCAAGACCGGCGCGATCACGACCCGCGTCGATCCCGGTCGCGACGGCCGGGTGACGGGGCTGGAGTTCCGCGACGGCACGTGGGAGCGCACGGATGTCGTGGTCTTCACGGTGGGCGTGCGCCCGCGCGACGAGCTTGCCCGCGCCGCCGGCCTCGCCGTGCACGAGCGCGGCGGCGTGCTCATCGACGCCGAATGCCGTACGAGCGACGACCGCATCCTCGCGATCGGCGAGGTCGCCAACTTCGACGGGCTGTGCGTGGGGCTCGTCGCCCCCGGGTACGCGATGGCCGAGGTCGCCGCGACCCGCCTGCGGGGTGGCGACGCCTCGTTCCCGGGATACGACCTCTCCACCAAGCTGAAGCTCAGCGGGGTCGACGTGGCCAGCTTCGGCGACGCGTTCGCCACGACCCCCGGCGCGCTCGACGTCGTCTACGCCGACCCCGTCGCGGGGGTGTACAAGAAGCTCGTCCTCTCGGACGACGCCAAGACGCTGCTCGGCGGCATCCTCGTCGGTGACGCCTCGGCCTACGGTTCGCTCCGGCCCCTCGTCGGCGGGGCTCTCGGTGGCGACCCCGCCGCCTACCTCATGCCGGAGGGAGGGGTCGCCGCGCCCACGGGAGACCTCCCGGACTCGGCCCTCGTCTGCTCGTGCAACTCGGTCACCGCCGGCGCCATCCGCGGCGCCGTGCAGGAGGAGGGCTGCTCCGACGTCGCCGCCGTGAAGTCCTGCACGAAGGCGGGCGCGGCGTGCGGGTCGTGCGTCACCATGATCAAGAAGCTCGTCGGCACCGAGCTCGCGAAATCCGGCGCGAGCCTCAGCAGCGCGCTCTGCGAGCATTTCGACCTCTCGCGCCGTCAGCTCTTCGACGCCGTGCGCGTCTCGGGTCTTCGCACCTTCAGCGCGGTCATCGAGCGCTTCGGCACGGGACGCGGCTGCGACATCTGCAAGCCCGCCCTCGCGAGCATCCTCTCGACCCTCGTCGGCGGTCACGTGCTCGAGGGCGAGAACGCGACGCTGCAGGACACCAACGACCACGTGATGGCGAACCTGCAGAAGGACGGCAGCTATTCGGTGGTCCCGCGCATCGCGGGGGGCGAGATCACGCCCGAGGGACTGCTCGTGATCGGGCAGGTGGCCAAGGACTTCGGCCTGTACACGAAGATCACGGGCGGCCAGCGCATCGACATGTTCGGCGCGCGGCTCGAGCAGCTGCCCGACATCTGGAAGCGCCTCGTCGACGCCGGCTTCGAATCCGGGCACGCGTACGGCAAGTCGCTGCGCACGGTCAAGTCGTGCGTGGGATCGACCTGGTGCCGGTACGGCGTTCAGGACGCGGTGGGAATGGCGGTGCAGCTCGAACTGCGCTACCGGGGCCTGCGCTCTCCTCACAAGATCAAGCTCGGCGTCTCGGGCTGCGCGCGCGAATGCGCCGAGGCGCGCGGCAAGGACGTCGGAGTCATCGCCACCGAGGCGGGCTGGAACATGTACGTCGGTGGCAACGGCGGCTTCACGCCGCGCCACGCGGTGCTGTTGGCGGAAGGGCTCGACGACGACGCTCTCCTGAGGGCCATCGACCGGTTCCTGATGTACTACATCTTCACGGCCGACCGCCTGCAGCGCACCGCGCCGTGGTTCGAGGACCTGGAGGGCGGCATCGACGAGGTGCGGGCCGTCATCTTCGACGACAGCCTCGGCATCTGCGCGGACCTCGACGCCGCGATGGCCGCCCACGTCGCCAACTACGAGGACGAGTGGAAGGCGACGCTGGCGGATCCCGAGAAGCTGCGCCGCTTCGCCTCCTTCGTCAACGCGCCCGCGACGCCCGACCCGTCGCTCGCGTACACGGCCGAGCGGGGGCAGCCGCGTCCCGCGACCGCGGCGGAACGGGAGGACGGACGGGTCCTCATCGCCGGAACCACCCTGGAGGTGCGCCGATGACCATCGCCGACGCGAGGCCGGAGTCCGACGCCGCGATCCCGCGCTCGCAGTGGGTGCGGGTGTGCGCGCTCACCGATCTCGAACCCGAGCGCGGGCGCGCCGCCCTCGTCGGCGGCACGCAGATCGCCCTGTTCCTCACGCACGAGCGCCGGGTGCACGCTGTGTCGAACTATGACCCCTACAGCGGTGCGCACGTCATCTCCCGGGGTATCGTCGGGACGCGGCAGAATGCCCCCACCGTCGCCTCGCCGATGTACAAGCAGGTGTTCGACCTACGCACGGGCTCCTGTCTCGACACGCAGGGGAAGGAGCCCCGCACGCTGGCCGTCTGGCCCGTCGCGGTGCAGGACGGAGACGTCTACGTCCGATCGGAGGAGCTGACATGACGACGATGCTCGGCATCTCGCTCGCGGGCCGCGACGTGCTCATGGTCGGCGGGGGCACGGTCACCGCGCGGCGGCTGCAGCGCCTGCTCGACGACGGCGCGCGCGTCCGCATCGTGGCGCCGCTGCTGAGCCCCGAGGTCCAGGACCTCGTGGACGCCCATTCCCTCGAGTGGCTGCCGCGCCCGGCCCGCACCACCGATGTCGACGGCGCCTGGCTGGTCCACACCGCTACGGGGGTCCCCCGCGTCGACGCACTCATCGCCGCGGCCTGCGAAGAACGCCGCATCCTGTGCGTGAACGCGTCGGACGGCGCGCACGGCACGGCACGCCTGGCCGCCGAGGCGCGCTCGGGCGACGTCGTGGTCGGGGTCGTCTCCGACGCGGGCGTCGATCCGCGCCGCGCCGCGCGCCTGCGCGACACGATCGGGGCCCTGCTCAGGGATGGTCGGCTGCCTCTGCGACGGCGTCGCGCGGGAGCCGCGGGGCGTGTGGACCTCGTGGGCGGCGGGCCCGGCCCGACCGACCTCATGACCCTGCGAGGGCGTCGCCTCCTCGCCGAGGCCGACGTCGTCGTCGCCGATCGCCTCGGACCCACCGACGTCCTGAGCGAGCTCGATCCCGATGTCGAGGTGATCGACGTCGGCAAGCGTCCGAATCACCACCCCGTGCCCCAGCACGAGATCAACGCCCTCCTGGTCGCGCACGCGCGCGCGGGAAAGCGCGTCGTGCGCCTGAAGGGGGGCGACCCGTTCGTCTACGGCCGCGGCGGCGAAGAGGTCGCCGCGTGCCTGGCCGCCGGCATCCCCGTCGAGGTCGTGCCCGGTCTCACCAGCGTCGTCTCGGTGCCGCAGGCGGCGGGAATCCCCGTCACTCACCGCGGCACCGCCGCCGGCGTGCACATCGTCAACGGGCAGGCCGAGACGAGCGAGAGTACACTCGCCGCCCTCGCCGACGAGACGGTGACCACCGTCGTGCTGATGGGCGTCGCCGCCCTCCCCCGCCTGGTTCGCGCGGCCGAGCAGGCGGGAGTTCCCGCAGACCGCCCCATCGCCGTGGTCGAGAACGGCCACACCCCTCACCAGCGCACGACGCGAACGACGCTCGGACGTGTCGTCGCCGACGCGGCCGCGGCCGGCGTGCAGAACCCCGCCGTGATCGTCGTCGGGGAGGTCGCACGCGCCGGCCTCCTGATGCCCGACCCGTCGTTGGCAGAGGGCTCCGGCCGGTGACATCCGCTGCCCGCCCCGCACTGTCGGCCGCCCTCGAGGGCTGCACGATCGTGATAGCCGTCGACCGGCGCTCGGGCGAACTGGCGGCCGCGCTGGAGCGGCACGGCGCCCAGGTGCGACACGCGCCGGCGCTGACGATCGTGCCGCACATCGACGACGAGGCGCTCATCTCTCGCACCCGCGAGCTCATCGCCTCACCGCCGGAGATCGTGGTCGCCACGACGGGGGTGGGGTTCCGCGGTTGGATGGAAGCCGCCGACGAGGCGGGACTGCACGATCAGCTCCACCGCGCCCTGGAGGGAGCTCAGATCGTCGCGCGGGGTCCGAAGGCACGTGGGGCGATACAGCAGGCGGGCCTGACCGCGGACTGGGTGGCCGAGTCCGAGACCTCCACCGAGCTCGGCGAGTTCCTGCTCGCGGAGGGCGTCTCGGGACGCCGCGTCGCCGTGCAGCACCACGGCTCCGGCGCAGACGGTCTGGACGAGCTCTTCACCGGACACGGCGCGGATGTCGTCAGCCTCACGGTGTACCGGTGGGGTCCCCCGCCCGACCCCGAGGCGGTGCGCCGATCGGTCGTCGCGACGGGCACGGGCGACGTGGATGCCGTCCTCTTCACCTCCGCGCCCGGCGCCGAGGAATGGATCAGCGCGGCGCGGCGCGAAGGCATGCTCGACGACATCCGCGGGATGTGGGCGGCCGGGAGGGTGCTGATGGCGGCCGTCGGCCCGATCACGGCGGGTCCGCTGGTCGACGCCGGCCTGTCCCCCCTCATCGCCGAGCGCGGACGACTCGGATCGCTCGTGCGGGGAGTCGTGACGCACTTCGGCGGCGGGCATGCCGCCGGGCTCGAGACCGTCGCGGGCCGGCTCGAGCTGCGCAGTTCGGGCGCCGTGTGCGGCGGCCGGCACATCCCCCTCTCGCGCACCGGAATCGACGTACTCGCCTCCCTCTTCGCCGCCCGAGGGGGCGTCGTATCGCGGGCGAGCCTGCAGGGCGCGCTGCCGCGCTCCGGTCACAACACGCACGCGGTCGAGATGGCGGTCGCGCGGCTGCGCGAAGCGCTCGCCTCCCCCGACCTCATCAAGACGGTGGTCAAGCGCGGCTACCGCCTCAACGTCGTCGAGCCCGAGGGACGCCCATGACACCCACCCTCATCGCGTGCTCCCATGGCACGCGGTCGCACGAGGGCCGTCAGGCCATCAGCACCCTCCTCGACCAGGTGCGCACCCTGGTGCCGGGCGTGCGCGTCGAGGAGGCGTTCGTCGACGTCCAGGAACCGGCCATCGGCGAGGTCGTCGGTCGCGCCGTCGCCGAGGGCCCCGCGGTGGTCGTTCCCGTGCTGCTCTCTACCGGCTACCACACCCGCGTCGACATCGCGCGAGCCGTCGCCGCGCACCCGGGCAGGGCCATCGCCGCGCCGGCGCTCGGACCTCACGACCTCCTGGCGCTCGTCCTCGAATCGCGCCTCGCCGATGCCGATCTGCAGGGCGGCGACGCGATCGTCCTCGCGGCGGCGGGATCGAGCGATCCGGCCGCCGCGATCGACGTGCAGGCGATGGCCGACCGACTCGCGCAGTGCGTCTTCGCCCCGATCACCGTCGGGTTCGCCGCAGGAGCCCACCCGCGCATCGACGCGGCGGTCGAGAGCGCACGGGCGGCGGGCGCCGAGCGCGTGATCGCGGCCAGCTACGTCCTCGCGCCCGGGTACTTCGCCGACGTGATCGGCCGGGCGGGAGCGGACGCCGTGACGGCGCCGCTGGCACCGGACCTGCGTATCGCGGCGCTCGTCGTGGAGCGCTTCCGGGCCGCGGCGGCGCAGCTGGGCGGCGCGGCCGCGCTCGCGAAGTGATCTCGGAGGCAATGTTTCCGGCAGATGACCGCGCCCTAACCTTCGCGTCCACCGCTCGGTGACACAGAAGTGACGCAGCGGTAACTCCCGCGACAGTCGGCACGAAACACGGCGTCCGTAGCGTCGGATCACGCCTATCCGAGGAGATCCGATGTCAACGACCGTGCAGCCCTCGTCCGTCGGCAGCGATGCCGGAACCCCAGCGCCCGGGGGGAGCGCCCCCGTCCGCCTCACCCGCCGCCCCGGACGATGGGTCGACGGCTACGACCCCGAGAACGCCGACTTCTGGCGGGGCGAGGGTCGCGGCATCGCCCGGCGCAACCTCGGTTGGTCGATCTTCGCCGAGTTCCTCGGCTTCATCGTCTGGCAGCTGTGGAGCATCGTCGTCGTCATGCTGCCCGCCGCGGGCTTCGATCTCACCAGCTCCCAGTCGTTCTGGCTCATCTCGCTGCCGAGCCTCGTGGGCGCCACGATGCGCTTCCCGTACACCTTCATGGTCGCCCGATTCGGCGGGCGCAACTGGACGATCGTCTCGGCCGCGCTCCTGCTGATCCCCGCGACCCTGCTGGGGTTCGTCGTCGGCAACCCCGACACCCCGTTCGGCGTGCTCCTGCTCGTCGCGGCCCTCGCGGGGTTCGGCGGCGGCAACTTCGCCAGCTCCATGGCCAACATCACCTACTTCTTCCCGCAGAAGGAGAAGGGCTGGGCCCTGGGCCTGAACGCCGCGGGCGGCAACCTCGGCACGTCGGTGGCGCAGTTCACGGTGCCGATCGCCGTCACCATCGGTGCGGGTGCGACGCTGAACATCTCGCTCGCGGGATGGATGTGGATCCCCCTCATCCTCCTCGCGATCTGGGGCGCGTGGCATTACATGGACAACCTGTCCAATGCCAAGGCGGACGTCGCGGGCTCCGCCGCAGCGCTTCGCGAGCCGCACCTCTGGCTGATGTCGCTGCTCTACATCGGCACCTTCGGCTCGTTCATCGGCTTCGCGAGCGTCTTCCCGAAGCTCATCGCCGACCAGTTCCCCGAGTTCTCCACGTTCCAGATCGGGCAGGCGGCGATCTCCCTCGCCTTCCTGGGTGCGCTCGTCGGATCGCTCGCGCGTCCCTACGGCGGGAAACTGGCCGACCGGTTCGGCGGAGCCCGGATCACGGTAGCGGCCTTCGCCGTCATGGCCCTCGGGGCCCTCGCCCTGGTGTGGACGCTCCCGATGCGCAGCTTCCCGCTCTTCCTCGGCTGCTTCCTCGTGCTCTTCGCCGCCACCGGCGTGGGCAACGGATCGACGTACCGCATGATCCCCAACGTGTTCGCCGCCCGTGGGCTGGCGCGGGGCGCCACGTCGGGCAGCATGGGCATGCAGCGCAAGGCGGCCGCCGCGCTCGGGCTGATCTCGGCCATCGGGGCCTACGGCGGCTTCGTGATCCCGCAGATCCTGAACGCCTCGCAGCTGGCCACGGGCGCGTACTCGGCCGCCTTCTACGGATTCGTCGGGGCCTATGTCGCACTGCTGCTGATCACGGTGTTCGCCTATGTGATCCCGCGCCGCTCGCTCGCCGGACAGAGGATCTGAACCGCATGAGCACCCCCGTCCTGCTCCGCGTCGTGCTCGTCGGCTTCGGCCCCGTCGGTGCGCGATTCGCCGAGGAGATGCTTCCGGCCATCGCCGCCGGCCGGGTCGCCCTGACCGTCGTCGGAGCGGAGCGGGACGACCCGTACAACCGCGTGCTCGTGGCGGAGTATGCGGCCGGTGAGGTCGCCCGCGACGACCTCACCCTCCTCGGGTCGACCACGCTGACGGATGCCGGCGCCACCGTGCTGCGCGGTGTCCGGGCGACCGGGATCGACCGCGAGGCGCACCTCGTGCACCTCTCCACGGGCGATCGTCTCGTCTACGACCGCCTCGTGCTGGCGACGGGAGCTCGCGCCAACGTCCCCGTGCTCGACGGTCTCGAGCGGATCGTGGGCGCCTCCGACGGGCTGGACGACACCCTCACCGAGGGCGTGTGCGTCCTGCGCACCGCCGAAGACGCCGAGCGCGTGCGCACAGTGGTCGCCGAGGGCGGCCGGGTCGTCGTTCTCGGGGCGGGGGTGCTCGGCATCGAGCTGGCCCTCCTGCTCGCCCAGGCGGGCGCCCGCCCGTCGGTGGCCCACTTCGGCCCCACGCCCATGCCGCGACAACTCGATCGCGGGGCGGCGGCCGTCCTGGGAGCCGCCCTCGAGCGCGCGGGAGTACAAGTCGTCCCGCACACCCGCGCCGAGGCGATCGTGGCGCGCCCGGACGAGCGGGGCATCCGCCGATTCGAGGCTCTCGTCAGCGCCGACGGCAAACGCATCCAGGGCGATCTTCTGGTGCTCTCGTGCGGTGTCACCGCCCGCGCCGAGCTCGCCGGCGAGGCGGGCCTGCGGGTGGGCGGCGGCGTCCTCGTCGATGACCGACTGCGCTCATGGACCGATCCGGACATCCTCGCGATCGGGGACTGCGCGCACATCGGCGACGCCGACGCGCATCTGCACGACCAGGTGGTCCCCGGCGGACCCGCGGGGCTCATCGGCCCGGGCTGGCGCCAAGCGGAATGGCTCGCGCGGGCCCTGATCGCGGAGTGCGAGGGCTCCGACGTCGAACCCTTCGTCGACGACACGCCGGGGGTCGTGCTCCTGAAGGCCGAGGGCGTCGATCTCGTGTCGGCGGGCGATGTCAGCGCCGACCCGTTCGCTCCGGTCCCCCGCGGCGAGCAGGCGCCGGGCGTCGCGCTCTGGGCCGATCCCGAGCACGGCACGTACACGAAGATGGTGACGCGCGACGGCGTGCTGACCGGCTTCGTCAGCGTCGGGATGCCGCGCACGGCCGCCGAGCTGGGTGTGCTGTACACGCGGCGAGGAGAGCTCCCCTCCGACCGTTCGCTTCTGCTGCGTCTGGACGCCGTCGAGGACCTCGCGCCGCGGGCGACCGGGCGCGAAGCGACCGTGTGCGTCTGCAACGCCGTCACGGCCGGTGCCATCGAGGACGCCATCGCCGACGGCTGCGCCAGCGTCCCCGAGATCGGACGCTGCACCCGCGCGGGCACCGGATGCGGAGGCTGCCGCTCCCGCATCGCCGAGATACTGACCGCCTCCGGCACCCTCGAGGCGGCACCCGCATGAGCGCGCCGGACGCCGCCGGCGGTGGCGACGGGCCCTCCACCGGAACCGCCACGCACTGCCCCTACTGCGCGCTGCAGTGCGCGATGACCCTGGATCCCGCCCCGGGCGACCGCGTGCCCGTGCGCGTGACGGGCCGGGATTTCCCCACCAACCGCGGCGGGCTCTGCAAGAAGGGCTGGACCTCGGCGGAACTGCTCGCGATCCCCGATCGCCTCACGACGCCTCTCGTGCGCGGAGAGGACGGCGAGCTGCAGGAGACCTCCTGGGAGACCGCTCTCGACACCCTCGCGGCACGACTGCAGGAGCTGCGGTCCGAGCACGGTCCCGACGCGGTCGGTGTCTTCGGGGGCGGCGGCCTCACGAACGAGAAGGCGTACCAGCTGGGCAAGTTCGCCCGCATCGCCCTGCGGACCTCGCGCATCGACTACAACGGGCGCTTCTGCATGTCGTCGGCTGCGGCGGCATCCACCCGGGCCTTCGGCATCGACAGGGGCCTGCCCTTTCCGCTGACCGACCTCGACACGGCCGACACCGTGATGCTGCTGGGCTCGAACGTCGGCGACACCATGCCGCCGTTCGTCTCGCACCTGCAGGGAGCGCGCGCCGCGGGCGGGTTGCTCGTCGTCGACCCGCGCCGCAGCAGCACCGCTCGCCTGACCGAGGACGGCGGCGGCCTGCACGTCCAGCCGGTGCCGGGCAGCGATCTGCCGCTGCTGCTGGGCCTGTGCCATATCGTCCTCGCCGAGCGCCTCTACGACTCCGAATACGTCGCCGCCCGCACGACAGGGCTGTCCACGCTGCGCGCATCGGTGGCGTCGTGGTGGCCCGAGCGCGTGCAGCAGGCCACGGGCGTGCCCGCGCCCACACTGCGCGCCCTGGCCCGCCGGCTGGCCGAGGGGCGCTCGACCTACATCCTCACGGGACGCGGCGTGGAACAGCACGCCGACGGCACCGATACGGCGACGGCCGCGATCAACCTCGCCCTGCTGCTCGGTCTGCCCGGCAAACCGGGCAGCGGGTACGGGACCCTGACAGGCCAGGGCAACGGACAGGGCGGACGCGAGCACGGGCAGAAGGCCGATCAACTGCCCGGGTACCGCAAGATCACCGACCCGGAGGCGCGCACGCACGTGGCGAGCGTATGGGGCGTGGATGCCGACGCGATCCCCGGACCGGGCGTGCCCGCCGTCCAGCTACTGCAGAGCGCAGGCACCGACGCGGGCGTCAAGGCGCTGCTCGTGCACGGGTCGAATGTCGTCGTCTCGGCGCCGAACGCCGGGGCGGCCCGGGCCGCCCTCGCCCGCCTCGACCTCCTCGTCGTCTGCGACTTCGTCCTGAGCGAGACCGCGCGACTCGCCGACCTCGTCCTGCCCGTGCTCCAGTGGGCCGAGGAGGAGGGCACGATGACCAATCTCGAGGGGCGCGTGCTCCGCCGTCGGCGGGCGCTGACCGCGCCGGAGGGCGCACGCAGCGAGTTGTGGATCATGGCAGAGCTCGCGCGGCGCCTGGATGCGCCCGGCACATGGAGCCTCGATCCGGCCGAGGTCTTCGACGAACTCGCCCGCGCGTCGGCGGGCGGACTCGCCGACTACTCCGGCCTCAGTCACGTCCTGCTCGACGAGATGAGCGAGCGCGGGGACGCCGCCTTCTGGCCTTTCCCGGTGGGGAGCACGGGCACGCAGCGCCTCTTCGACGACGGCTTCGCGCACCCCGACGGTCGTGCCCGTCTCGTGGCCGTGAGGCGCGCAGCGCACCGGCGGACGGCGGCGGGAGACGAGCTCACCCTCATCACCGGTCGGCTCCTCGAGCACTACCAGAGCGGGGCCCAGACCCGACGGGTGGCCGAGCTGAACGACGCCCGTCCGCGCGTCGTGGCACAGCTGCACCCCGTCACCGCGGCCGATCGGGGGCTCACCGACGGCGGCCTCGTGAGGGTGTCCAACACGCGGGGGACGGTGGATGCCGTGGTGGGGATGAGCCCCGACATCCGCCCCGACACGATCTTCCTTCCGTTCCACTTCGCGGATGCCGAAAGCGCGAACCTGCTCACGAGCGATGCGGTCGACCCGATCTCGGCGATGCCGGAGTTCAAGACAGCGATCGTGCGCATCGAGCCCATTCGGTCTCCGACCCGCTCGCCCGCGCGAGGCCCCGGACAGGCCTAGGCGCAGGGCCGGTCCGCGTCACGCGCCGCCCACGTCGCCGAGGCGGTGCACGCGGACGTTGTTGGTCGTGCCGGGGACGCCGGGAGGAGCCCCCGCGGTCATCACCACGACCTCCCCTGCCGACGCGCGGCCCGATCCGAGCACCACCTCGTCGACGAGACGTATGAGCTCGTCCGTGGTCCCCACGCGCGGAACGAGGAAGGTCTCCACGCCCCACGTGAGCGCGAGGCGGCATCGCGTCCCGGGCATGTCGGTGAAGGCGAGGATGGGCGTGGGATGCCGCAGCCGCGCCATCCGACGGGCGGAATCCCCCGACTGGCTGAAGACGCACAGGAATCGGGCCCCGACGAAGTCCGCGATCTCCGTCGCGGCGAGGGTCATGGCGCCGCCCTGCGTGCGCGGACTCGTCCCGAGAGGGGGGATCCGTTCCAACCCGTGGCGCTCCGTCGACTCGATGATCCTCGCCATCGTCGACACGACCGTGACGGGGTGCGCTCCGACACCCGTCTCCCCCGACAGCATCAGCGCGTCGGCCCCGTCGAGCACGGCGTTCGCGACGTCGGAGGTCTCGGCCCGCGTCGGAACCGGGTTCTCGATCATCGACTCCAGCATCTGCGTCGCGACGATCACCGGCTTCGCCCAGCGGCGCGCCTCCTGCACCGCGCGTTTCTGGACGATGGGAACCTGCTCGAGCGGCAGTTCCACGCCGAGGTCGCCGCGCGCGACCATGACGCCGTCGAACGCATCGACGATGGCGTGCATCGCCTCGACGGCCTCCGGCTTCTCGATCTTCGCGATGACGGGCACACGCCGGCCCTCCTCGGCCATGATCCGCAGCACACGCAGCGCGTCCTTGGGAGAGCGGACGAACGACAGAGCGATCATGTCCGCCCCCAGCGCGAGCGCCCACCGCAGGTCGGACTCGTCCTTCTCCGTGAGGGCGGGGACCCGCACGTCCACTCCCGGCAGGTTGATCCCCTTGTTGTCGGAGACGGTGCCTCCCACGACGACCTCCGTCAGCAGGCGCACGCCGTCGCTCTCGATCGCGCGCAGCCGCACGCGCCCGTCGTCGATGAGCAGCGTGTCGCCCGGAGCGGCGTCCCGGACGAGCGGCGCGAAGGTCGTGCCGCAGTAGTCCTTCGTCCCCCGCACGTCCTCGGTGGTGATCGTGAACAGGTCTCCGGGCTCGAGGTCGTGGGGGCCGTCTGCGAATCGTCCGAGCCGGATCTTGGGGCCCTGCAGGTCGACCAGCACACCGACGGCGCGACCCGTCAGGTCTGCGGCGCGCCTGACCCGCTGGTAGACGCTCTCATGGACCTCGCGATCGCCGTGGCTGAGGTTGAGCCGGGCGACGTCCATGCCCGCGCGCACGAGGGCTTCGATGGTGTCCTCGTCCTGCGATGCGGGTCCGAGGGTGGCGACGATCTTGGCGCGGCGCATGAGAGGTTCCTCTGCAGAGATGGTCCACGGGCGTTCCCGCGATTCTCCACCGTTCGCGCCCCGCGCGCATGTACGGCCCGTAACGATCCGCGGCCCCGCCGAGCGCCGGGTGACGCCCGGAGCGGTCAGCTCAGCAGATCGGGACGGTACTGACGCGTGCGTTCGATGCTCTGCTCGCGTCGCCACTGGGCGATCGCGCCGTGGTTTCCGCCGAGCAGGATCTCGGGGACCGATCGATCCCGCCAGACGGGCGGCTTCGTGTAGATCGGGTACTCCAGCAGGCCGTCCTCGTGCGATTCCTCGACGAGGCTCGAGGGATTGCCGACGACGCCAGGCACGAGCCGCGTGACGGCCTCGATCATCGCCATCGCGGCGACCTCTCCCCCGTTGAGGACGTAGTCTCCGAGGCTCATGAGCCGCACCCGGCCGCGCGCCGCGTAGTGGTCGATCACGCGCTGGTCGATGCCCTCGTAGCGTCCGCAGGCGAAGACGACATGCTGCTCGGACGCGAGCTCGCGAGCGGTCGCCTGCGTGAACAGCTCCCCGGCGGGGGAGGGCACGATCAGCACGGCGTCCTCGCCGAGGATGCCATCGAGCGCCTCGCCCCACGGCTCGGGCTTCATCACCATGCCCGCCCCGCCCCCGTACGGGGTGTCGTCGACGGTGCGATGGCGGTCGTGGGTGTGGGAGCGGAGGTCATGGACCCTCAGATCCAGGATGCCGCGCGCCCGCGCCTTCCCGATGAGCGACAGGTCCAGCACATCGAAGAACGCCGGGAAGATCGTGACGATGTCGATGCGCACGACGCCGGCCCCGTCAGCTCTCGCGAGCGTCGTCGCCGGCGCCGTCATCCGCCGACGCCTCGCCCGGCGCGTCCTCGTGCGGCTCGTCCTCGTCCGGTTCGTCGTCCAGGTCCTCGAAGAGACCGGCGGGCGGCGTGACCACGACACGTCCCGCGTCGACGTCGACCTCCGGCACGATGGCGCCGACGAAGGGCACCATGATCTCGCGCTCACCGGCCTTGACGATCAGCAGGTCCTGCGCGGGCAGATGCTCGACGCGGATGACCCGACCGACGCTCACCCCGTCGCGCACGACGTCGAGCCCCGTCAGCTGATGGTCGTACCAGGCGTCGGGCTCCGAAGGCTCGGCCGCCGCATCCGCGTCGATCCACAGGATCGCGCGGACGAGCGCCTCCGCGGCGTTGCGGTCGTCGACGCCCTCGAAGAAGGCGACCGGGTGGCTGTTCATCCAGCGGAACTCCCGGACCGTCAACGGCTTGCCGTGCCAGGGAGAGGACTCCGGCACCTGCAGGGTGAAAGTGGCCCCGGGCGTGAACCGCCCCTCGGGGTCGTCGGTGTAGAGCTCCAGCTTGAGGGCGCCCTTGAGACCGTGCGCCTTCACGAGGCGCCCGACGCGCAGCTGGGTCTTCGCCCCCTTCGGGGGACGGGCCTTGACGGGCCCGGTGTCCTCGGGCACGTCAGTCATCCGCGACGTCGACGCGCACGCGGCGACCGTCGGCGAGCGCGGAGACGAGCGTGCGGAGGGCTTTCGCGTTGCGTCCGCCGCGCCCGATCACCCGGCCTCGGTCATCGGGGTGCACGCGCACCTCGAGGACCTCCCCGCGAGCGGAGGAGACAGCGTCGATGCGGACATCGTCGGGGTGATCGACGATGCCCTTGACGAGGTGTTCGAGCGCGGCGGCGAGCAACGTCTTACTCGGCGTCGGTGGTCGCGTCGTCGGACGCGGCCTCGGCGGGCTGCTCGGCGGGAGCGGCCTTCTTCTCGGCCTTCGGCAGCAGCACGGGCTTCTTGGCGGCATCCGCCTGGAACGCCTGCTTCGGCTCGGCGACCTTCACGGTCGAGACCGCGTCCTTGTCGCCCTTGAACTTGCCCCAGTCGCCCGTGAGCTTCAGCAGCGCAGCCACCTGCTCGGTCGGCTGGGCGCCGACGCCCAGCCAGTACTGGGCGCGGTCGGAGTCGACCTCGATGAGCGAGGGCTCCTCGGTGGGGTGGTACTTGCCGATCTCCTCGATGACACGACCATCGCGCTTGGTGCGCGAGTCGGCGACGACGATGCGGTAATACGGCGCACGGATCTTGCCCAGGCGCTTGAGACGGATCTTGACAGCCACGATTCTCCTGAATGGTGTGGAAGGGAACGAACCGATCGCCTGGAGCGTGGGGTGCACACCCGGCGGAAGCTCAATAAGTCGGGACCGCGCTGGATAGAGGGTCGAGCGCTGGACCCGACCCACCATTCTGCCAGATCCGCGGGTCTCCCGCGAACCCCCCGGCCGCAGCGGAGACGCGGGATGCCGCGTGCCAGACTGTCGCCATGACAGTGACGTTCGCGGCATCGCCCCGATCGACCGTCGGCATCGAGTGGGAGCTCATGCTCGCCGACGGCACCTCGGGCGACCTCGTCCCTCGCGCTCCCGAGGTGCTCGAACACCTCGAGGAGGAGACCCGCCTCGAGCGCTTCACCGTCACCGGCGAGCTGCTGACGAACACGATCGAGCTCACCAGCGGGGTCGGCGACACTGTCGCCGCGGCGGTGGACGACATCGCCGACGCGATAGCCGCCGTGCGCGAGATCACCGACCCGCGCGGGATCGAGATGCTCTGCGCGGGCTCGCACCCGTTCGCGCAGTGGTTCGAGCAGTCGGTCACCGACAAGACGCGCTACAACACCCTGATCGAGCGGACCCAGTGGTGGGGCCGCAACATGATGATCTGGGGCATCCACGTCCACATCGGCGTCGACGACGTCGACAAAGTGCTCCCGATCATCGGTGCACTGTCGGTGTACCTGCCCCACCTGCAGGCGCTCTCGGCATCCAGCCCCTACTGGGCCGGCGAGCGCACGGGATACGCGTCCAACCGCGCGCTGGTCTTCCAGCAGCTGCCCACGGCGGGACTGCCGTGGCAGCTGGACACGTGGGCGCAGTACGAGTCCTACCTCGACGACATGGTGCGCACCGGTGTGATGGAGGATGCCACGGAGGTGCGGTGGGACATCCGTCCCGCACCGCGCTGGGGCACCGTCGAGGTGCGGGCGTGCGATGGCATGTCGACCCTTCCGGAGCTGGCGGCGGTCGCGGCGCTCACGCAGGTGCTGGTGGAGCACTTCTCGCGCGAGCTCGACGTGGGCCGGGAGCTGCCCACCATCCAGCCGTGGTTCGTCCGTGAGAACAAGTGGCGCGCCGCGCGGTACGGCATGGACGCGCGGGTCATCGTCGACCGCGCCGGCACCCAGGAGCTCGTCGCCGACCATCTGCGGGAGACGATGGCACGCCTGCAGCCCATCGCCGAGGAGATCAAGTGCGCGCGCGAGTTCGCGGGCCTGGAGGCGATCCTCACGCAGGGGGCGAGCTACGAGCGCCAGCTCGTGGTGGCGGAGGCCTCCGGCGGCGACCTCCGCCAGGTCGTTCAGCACCTCATCCGGGAGTTCCGCACGGGCCCCACGCTGCGTCAGCACCTCGGCATGGGGTGAGGATGCTGCGGTGGGGCCGCGGCATCCGATGAGGCCCCCAAGCGGGGGCTCAGCCCTTACCGAACAGCTTCTGGATCTCCGCCAGATCGGCCTCGCTCGGCGCCCCCGCGCCCGCCCCGCCCGCGCCCAGGCCGAACCCCGACCCCGTCGGGGCCTTGGCGCCGACACCCGCGTTCTCCGCGGCGCGCTTGGCGGGGTTGCCCGACCGCGAGCCGCCCTTCGCCTTCTGCTGCTTTCCCCGCTTGCCGCCGCCGTGGGCGCCGGGCATCGGGCCCATGCCGGGAATCTGCGGCATCCCGCCACGCGCGACCGTCTTCATCATCTTCGCCGCCTGGTCGAAGCGCGTCACGAGCTGATTGACGTCGGTCACGGTCGAACCCGACCCCCGCGCGATGCGGAGCCGCCGCGATCCGTTCAGGACCTTGGGGTTGCGTCGCTCCCCCGGCGTCATCGAGCGGATGATCGCCTCGGTGCGACCCAGCTCGCTCTCGTCGAAGTCCTCCAGCTGCTGCTTCATCGCGCCCATGCCCGGCAGCATGCCGAGCATCTTCTTCATCGAACCCATCTTCTTCAGCTGCTGCATCTGCTCGAGGAAGTCCTCGAGGGTGAACTGCTCCTTCGCGAGCTTCTCGGCGACCTTGCGCGCCTCGTCCTCGTCGAACGCCTGCTGGGCCTGCTCGATGAGGGTGAGGATGTCACCGAGGTCGAGGATGCGACTCGCCATGCGATCGGGGTGGAAGGCCTCGAGGTCGTCGAGGCCCTCGCCCGTGGAGGCGTAGATGATCGGCCGGCCGGTGACGGAGGCGACGGAGAGCGCCGCGCCACCGCGGGCGTCGCCGTCGAGCTTGGAGAGCACGACGCCGGTGAAGTCGACCCCCTCCTGGAACGCCTTGGCGGTGTTGACGGCATCCTGACCGATCATCGCGTCGATGACGAACAGCACCTCGTCCGGGTCGGTGACGCGGCGGATGTCGGAGGCCTGCTTCATGAGCTCGGCGTCGACGCCGAGGCGACCCGCCGTGTCGATGATGACGACGTCGTGCTGCTGGCGGCGGGCGTGCTCGACGCCGTCGCGCGCGACACGCACGGGGTCGCCGACGCCGTTGCCGGGCTCGGGTGCGTAGACGGCGGCGCCGGCGCGCTCGGCGACGACCTGGAGCTGGCCCACGGCGTTGGGACGCTGGAGGTCGGCGGCGACGAGGAGGGGCGTGTGCCCCTCCTTCTCGAGCTGCTTGGCGAGCTTGCCCGCGAAGGTCGTCTTGCCCGAGCCCTGCAGGCCCGCGAGCATGATCACGGTAGGGGCGGTCTTGGCGAACTGGAGCCGGCGCTGCTGCCCGCCGAGGATCGCGACGAGCTCCTCGTTGACGATCTGGACGACCTGCTGCGCGGGATTGAGGGCGCGGTTGACCTCGTCGCCGAGGGCGCGCTCCCGCACGGTCGCGGCGAAGTCCTTCACGACGGACAGGGCCACGTCGGCGTCCAGGAGGGCACGCCGGATCTCCCGCACCGTCGCATCCACGTCGGCGGGCGAGAGCTGCCCCTTCTTGCGAAGGTTGCGGAACGTATCGGTGAGACGATCGGAGAGGGTGCCGAAGGTAGCCATGATGCGTCGAGTTTACGCGAGCGGATACCGCGCCGATTTCGGCGGACCCGCGCGCGATCGCGGGGCGCTACGGGCCCGTGACGCCGAGCAGCGACAGGGCGCGGACGAGCACGTCGCGCAGCGACACGCGTCCCGCGCCCTGCCGGGCCCACTCCTCGACGGCAGCCAGCACCGCTCCCCCGTACGCCGCACCGGCGACCGCGGCCCGCAGCTCACCGGCACCGGCGGAGCGCAGCCGGCCCGCCACGTGCCGCGCGATGCGCGCCTGGCGCACGGATGCCTCGCGCTCGAGCTCGTCGTCGAGCCCCATCTGCCGGGAATTGGCCAGGGCGAGCGCGAGACTGTCGGGCGCGAACCCGTCGACCGCCTCGACGAGGGCTCGCCGCACCGCGGCGTCCGGATCCGCGTCGGCCCCGGCATCCGGCGACGTGCTCAGGCGCGCGACGCGCTCATCGAACCCGCCCCAGAGCACGTCGGCCTTCGAGGGGAAGTAGTTGAAGAAGCTCGACCGGCTCACGCCCGCACGCCGCGTGATGTCGGAGACGGATGTCGCGGCGTACCCCTGCTCGAGGAAGAGCTCGCACGCGGCCTCGGCGAGCACCTCGCGCGATGACGCGCGAGGGCGACCGCTCCGTGGCTCCGACGACATGCGGTCAGCGTATCCGGCCGCGCCGCGTCCCCGGGCCGGGCACCCCGCGCGCCATCCGGGCGTATTGTTGGACGCGGTACAGAAAATAGCGCTACAAGCGAGGGAGCAAGCGTGCTCGACATCCAGCGGGTGGGACTCTCACCCGATCTCGTCCCCTATATGCAGGGCTGGCAGCTGCAGCGCGACGTGCACGCCGCTGTCGTCGAGGGCACGCGGCCCGACACGCTGCTGCTCCTCGAGCACGAGGCCGTGTACACCGCCGGCAAGCGCACCGAGCCGGCGGAGCGCCCTCAGGACGGCACGCCCGTCGTCGATGTCGACCGGGGAGGCAAGATCACGTGGCACGGGCCGGGTCAGCTCGTCGGCTACCCCATCGTGCGCCTGCACGAGCCCGTCGACGTCGTGGGCCACGTGCGACTCCTCGAAGGGGTGCTCATCGATGTGCTCCGCGAGCGCGGCATCGACGGCTACCGCATCGAGGGTCGCAGCGGCGTGTGGGTGCGTCGCCCGCTCTCGGAGGACAAGGTCGCCGCGATCGGTGTGCGCGTCCAGCGCGGCGTCACGATGCACGGCTTCGCCCTGAACTGCGACAACTCCCTCGCCGCGTTCCGCGCGATCATCCCGTGCGGCATCGCGGATGCCGGGGTCACCACCCTCAGCGAGGTCGCCGGCGCGGAGATCTCGCCCGCCGACATCGTCGACGAGGTGGCCGCCGCGTTCGAGGCGACATACGCCGGCACCCCCGCGGGGATGGCCGCATGAGCGCGACACCCGAGGGCCGCAAGCTTCTGCGCCTGGAGATCCGCAACGCCGAGACCCCCATCGAGCGCAAGCCGGAGTGGATCAAGACGAAGGCCAAGATGGGCCCGGAGTACACCGCTCTGCACTCGCTGGTCAAGGACGAGGGGTTGCACACCGTCTGCCAGGAGGCGGGCTGTCCCAACATCTTCGAGTGCTGGGAGGACCGCGAGGCCACCTTCCTCATCGGCGGGTCGCAGTGCACCCGACGATGCGACTTCTGTCAGATCGACACCGGCAAGCCGGCCGACTACGACCGCGATGAACCGCGACGCGTCGCCGAGAGCGTCGTGCAGATGAATCTCCGCTACGCCACGGTGACGGGCGTCGCTCGCGACGACCTGCCCGACGAGGGCGCGTGGCTGCACGCCGAGACCGTGCGCAAGATCCACGAGATGAACCCGAACACGGGCGTCGAGATCCTCGCCACCGACTTCAGCGGCAATCCCGACCTGCTCGCAGAGGTCTTCTCCTCCCGCCCGGAGGTGTTCGCGCACAACGTCGAGACCGTGCCCCGCATCTTCAAGCGCATCCGGCCGGCGTTCCGGTACGAGCGCTCGCTGGACGTGCTGACGCAGGCGCGCGCCGCGGGGCTCATCACGAAGTCGAACCTCATCCTCGGCATGGGCGAGGAGCCCGAGGAGGTCGTCCAGGCCCTGCAGGATCTGCATGAGGCGGGCACCGACATCATCACGATCACGCAGTACCTGCGCCCCTCTCCCCGCCACCTGCCAGTGGCGCGCTGGGTCAAGCCCGCAGAGTTCGTGGAGTTCAAGGAGGAGGCCGAGCGCATCGGATTCCTCGGCGTGCTGGCCGGGCCGCTGGTGCGCTCGTCCTACCGTGCGGGCCGCCTCTGGGCCCAGTCGATGATCTCGAAGGGCCGGGAGATCCCGCCTCACCTCGCGCACATCGCCGAGGGCGTCGACTACGGGTTCGCCCAGGCGGTCTGAGCCGGCGCCCCGCGCGTCTGCGGGGGGCCTCCGGCCGGCGGCCGTGTCACTCGGCGCTGGTGACCGATTGAACCGCTCCGTCGCTGGCGAGATTCACGAGGAGCACGTCGTCGGTCGCATCGGGGTCGAGGGCGTACTCGAGCACCGCGAAGGGGTCCCCGCCGCCGAGCTCGTCGGCGAGGATCGTCATGCTCATCAGCTGCAGCGAGCGGATGACGTCGACGGCGATGTCGCCCGACACGTCCGCGAGGATCTCCTGGAGCTCGTCCTCCCCGTACGACGCCTCCTGCTGCAGGATGTACTCCGTCACCTCGCTCGTGCGGTCATCGACCTGCGCGAGCATGGCGTCCCGCGCCAGCCGGTCGATCCCCTCGATCGTCGCGACCATTCCGGCCGCGATGTCGAGTGCCGCGGGCGTCACGTCCTCCTGATCGGGCGCCGTCAGATCGACGGTGACCTGCTGGTCGCCGAACTCGATGTTCTCGGACCAGAAGATCGACCCGTCGGGTCCGGACTCGAGGAGTCCGAAGAAGTCGTGCTCGATCGCCATACCTCCATGAAACCAGCACGCGACGCCACACGGTAGCCCGCCGCGGCGCGTCGCCGGATGGCTCACTCCACGAGCGCGGCGGCGAAGACGTGCGGCGTGAAGCCGGTCAGGTCCCCGATGCCCTCACCCTGACCGAGAAGCTTGACGGGGATGCCCGTGCGCTCCTGAACGGCGAGCACGAAACCGCCCTTCGCGGAGCCGTCGAGCTTCGTGATGACCAGACCCGTGACGCCCGCGTGCTGCAGGAAGGCCTCCGCCTGCATGACGCCGTTCTGACCGGTCGTCGCATCCAGCACCAGCAGGACCTCGCTGATGGGCGCGAGCTTCTCGACGACGCGGGTCACCTTGCCGAGCTCGTCCATCAGGCCGCCCTTCGTGTGCAGGCGCCCGGCGGTGTCGATCAGCACGATCTCGGTTCCCGTGCGCTGGGCGAAGTCCACCGTCTGATAGGCGACGGATGCCGGATCCTGCCCCTCCTGCTGGGGCCGCACGATCTGCGCCCCTCCGCGGTCCGCCCACGTCGCCAGCTGATCGACGGCGGCGGCGCGGAACGTGTCGGCGGCACCGACCACGACCGAGCGACCGTACCGCTGCAGGAACTTCGCGAACTTCCCGATCGTCGTCGTCTTCCCCACGCCGTTCACGCCCACCATCAGCACCACCGCGGGCCGCTCGGTGAGCCGCAGCGTCGTGTCGAACCTCGCGAAATGCTCCTCGAGCGTCTCGCGCAGCATTCGCTGGAGGTCCTTGGGGTCGGTCGTGCGATAGCGCTCGACCTTCTCGCGCAGCTCGTCGACGATCCGCTCGGTGATGTCCGGCCCGAAGTCGGCCTGGATCAACGCGGTCTCGAGGTCGTCCCACGTCGTCTCATCGATCGTCGGCTTGACGAACATGCCGCGCAGCGCGCGACCGAGCGACCAGGACTTCTCCGCCATGACTCCAGCCTACGCGGGCACTAGGCCGAGGCGCGTTCGTTCACGCGCTGCCCCACGACCGCCGAGACGCCGTCCTGCCGCATCGAGACCCCGTACAGGGCATCGGCGACCTCCATCGTGCGCTTCTGATGCGTGATGACGATGAGCTGACTGGAGGCGCGCAGCTGCTCGAACACCCCGAGGAGCCGACCGAGGTTCGCGTCGTCGAGCGCCGCCTCGACCTCGTCGAGAATGTAGAACGGGCTCGGGCGCGCCTTGAATATGGCGGTGAGGAACGCCACCGCCGCGAGCGATCGCTCCCCCCCCGAGAGCAGTGAGAGCCGTTCGATCTTCTTGCCCGCGGGGCGGACGGAGACCTCGATACCCGTCGTCAGGAGGTTGTCGGGGTCCGTCAGCGAGATACTGCCCGCCCCTCCCGGGAAGAGGATCGGGAAGACCTCGCCGAACGCCGTGCGGGTGTCTTCGTAGGCCGCATGGAAGATGGCCTGCATCCGATCGTCGAGCTCTTCGATGATCGTCATGAGGTCGGTGCGCGTCTTCGTGAGGTCGGCGAGCTGATCGACGAGGAACGCGTGCCGCTGCTCGAGGGCGGCGAACTCTTCGAGCGCGAGCGGGTTGACCCGGCCGAGCTGTGCGAGCTTGCGCTCGGCATCCTGCAGGCGACGGCGCTGACGATCGCGATCGAATGGTTCGGTGACGGGTTCGTCATCGTCGGTACCCGCAACCTCTACATCCTGGTCCGGACCATATTCCGCTATGAGAATCGTTTCATCTATCGCCAACTCCGACCGGACGCGATCGAGCACACCGTTCAGGTGGAGCTTCTTCTCGTGTATCTGGAGCTCGAGGGCGTGAACCCCCTCCGTCAGTCCGGCGAGCCGCTCGCGCAGCCCCGCTTCCTGACCGCGCAGGTCCTTCAACTCGGCGTTGTGCTCGGCGCGATCCTGCTCGGCACGGGCCAGCTCCAGGCGAGCCTGGGCGACAGAGCGTTCCACGGAGTCGAGCACCCGCGGCACCTCCGCGACCACTCCCCCGGCGGATTCGCGCTGCGCACGCCGGACCACGGCGCGACGAGCCGCGTCCTCGGCGGCCTTGCGCTCCGTCTCCCGCTGCCGGACCAGACCGCCCACTCGGGACTCCTGGGCACGGATCCGCTCCCGCAGCGTCTCCACGTCGAGCCGGGCCCGCATCTCCCCCTCGCGCGCCGCCTCGAGCTCTGCGAGCATGCCCTCGCGGGCCGACGCGTCGAGGATCGGGCGGGGCAGCTCCTGCGCCGCCTCGAGCTCGGAGTCGGCGCGGCGCACGGCCGCCTCGGCGTCCGCGACCGATCCCGCCGATTGGGCCACGCCCGCTTCGAGGCGCTCGCATTCGGCCGCGGCGGCCTCGTAGCGCACGGTGACCTTGTTCCGGCGTTCGGCGTCGGCCGCCAGCGCGGCGTCGTGCTCCCGTAGCGCGGTCAGCGCGTCGGCCGCGTGCCGGCGCGCGGTCGCGAGCGCGGCCTGGGCATCGCCGAGCGCTTCGCGCAGCGAGTCGGCGATGACGCGGACTTCCGCGAGACGTTCGTCGGCCGCGTCGCGCTCGGCGATGAGCGCCAGGCGGGACGGTGATCCCCCCGCCCCGCCGCGGATGAGCTGGGCGGTGGTCACCTCCCCGGCGCGCGTCACGACGGTCACCGGGGCGGCGTCGGTCAGGAGGGGCATCCGCTCCCACGCGCTCCGCGCGGCCGCGAGGTCGTCGGCGACGAACACGCCCGAGAGCATGCCCCGCACACCGTCTGGGCCGGAGACGACGTCGCTCGCGGCGATGAGTCCCTCGACGGCGGGCGGCTTGTGGCGCACGGGAGCATCCGCGACGACGACGTCGACGGTGCCGAGATCGGCGCGCGCGGCCTCTGCGAGAACGGCGAACGCGGAATCGCGCTCGTCGACGAGCAGGCCCTCGGCGACGGGGCCGAGCACGGCGGCGATGGCGGCCTCGAAGCCGGGTCGCACCTGGATCCCGTCCGCCACGAGCCCCTGCACACCCGTCAGGCCGCGATCGATGATGGCGGCCGCCGCGTTGCGCACCGTGAGCGCACGCGTGAGTGCGGCCGTCTGGGCGGTCAGCGAGTCGATCTCGCGTTCCGCGGCGTGGAGCCGATCACGCATCCCGGCCACGTGCGCCTCGGCCTCGGACACGGCGCGGCCCGCGCGTTCGTACTCGGCCGCGTGCGCGGCGTCGTCGCCGTCGGGAGGCGTGCCGAGCTGTTCGATCGCCTCCTGCGCCTCCGCGCGTCGCGCCAGCGCCGCATCCAGTGCCCCCCTCTGCCTCTGCACCGCCTCTCGCACGGCGGCGAGGGCGGATGCCGCTGCCTCGGCCCTGCCCCGCAGGGTCGTGAGCCGCATGTCATGCTCCGAGACCAGGGCACTCTGCGCGGCGATGTCGGTGTCGAGCGCGTCGAGCTCGGCTCGTGCCTGCGCCACCGCCCGTCCCGCGGCGACGGCCGCGTCCTGCGCTCCCGTCAGCCCGTCGGAGAGCTCGGAGACCTCGCGGCGCGCCTCGTCGATGTCGGCCTCCGAGACCGTAACCCCCGCGGGGGCGTCGTCTTCGCCGCCCAGCAGCGCGAGGCGCTGATTGGCGAGGGTGAAGAGGCTCCGCAGCCGCTCCTGCACCTGCTCGAGGCCGAACAGCACGCCGCGTGCGGCATCCACGCCCTCCCCGCCCGGGTCCGCCTCCAGCGCGGCCACCCGCGCGCGCACCTGCTCGAGCCGGTCCTGCAGGACGAGCCGCTCCGAGTGGCGCTCGTGCTCGGCGCGCGCGTGATCGGCGAGGGTGCGCCGCAGCTGCACGACCTCGTCGGCCAGCAGCCGGGCCTTCGCATCTCGCACGACCGCCGCGATCGACTGCGCCTCCCGCGCGATCTCCGCCTGCCGCCCGAGCGGCTTGAGCTGTCGCCGGATCTCGCCGGCGAGATCGCTGAGACGCGTGAGATTGGACTCCATCGCCTCGAGCTTGCGCAGCGTCTTCTCCTTGCGCCGCCGGTGCTTGAGGATTCCGGCCGCCTCCTCGATGAACCCGCGACGATCCTCGGGAGACGCCTGCAGCACCGCGTCGAGCCTGCCCTGCCCGACGATGACGTGCATCTCACGGCCGAGACCGGAGTCGCTGAGCAGCTCCTGCACATCGAGCAGCCGGCACGACTCGCCATTGATCGCGTACTCGCTCGCGCCGTTTCGGAACAGGGTCCGGCTGATCGTGACCTCGGAGTACTCGATCGGCAGCGCGCCGTCGGAATTGTCGATCGTCAGCTGGACTTCTGCGCGGCCGAGGGGGCCGCGGGTCGAGGTCCCCGCGAAGATGACGTCCTCCATCTTGCCGCCGCGGAGGGTCTTCGCGCCTTGCTCGCCCATCACCCACGCCAGGGCGTCCACGACGTTGGACTTGCCGGATCCGTTGGGCCCGACGATGGCCGTGACGCCCGTCTCGAGCGCGAACGTCGTCGGCTGCGCGAACGACTTGAAGCCCTTGAGCGTCACGCTCTTCAGGTGCATGGATGCGCCCCTCGGCCCCGGATCTTCACGGGTTCACGCTACCCGAGGCATCCCTCGGAGCCCGGCAGGCACCGCGCGGCCGCGCGAGGAAACCTGAGAATCCGCTTGACGGCGGCGTACGTGGGCGCTAGCGTCTGTGCTCGCGTCGGACATCGAGAGGAGGTCGCCATGATGATGCACAACACCAAGACGGGGACAGCGCCCCGCACGCACGCTCCATTCGGAGTCGTCGCCCGCGCATCGCTCGCGACCGGCCCCGTCGGCGCCTTCGGCGGAACACCCGCCCTCTCCGCGCGCTAGCGTCCGCGCCGCACCTCTGCCCGATTCCCGGGCTGCTCCGTGCATGCCGATGCCCGGGGGCATCGGTGGACCCACCCCGTGCCACGGCACGGGTCTTCGGGGCCCCCTCCCTCGCCCTTTCCTCTCCCGCCCGATTCCCCGGGTCCTCCGAAAGCGATTCCCGTGAACACCACCTCCCCTCCGCGGACAGCCGCGCACCCTCCCGATTCCCTGCCGTCGCTCCTGGCGGCGGCTCTTCCCGCGCCACCGCGCACCTCGATCCTCGATCGCTGTGCCATGCGCGTGGGGCTCTGGCTGCTCATCTGGAGCGCTCGTCCCCCTCGCACCGCCGACAGGGGCACCGGCGCCGACGCCGGCGAACGGGAGCTGCTGCGGCAGCGCGCCGTCGACCGACGCGAGCTCCGGGATGCCGACGCGGCCTGGGCCACCCGCCTGTGGATGCACGGCGCGTGACCCGCCGGTGCCCGGGCCCACGCACGGGCACCGGCCTCCCCCTCCCCACCCCTCCACGATGAGAGCACCGCGATGACATCCCTTCCCGCCGGCATCACCATCCGGCCCGTCACGATCCCCACCCGCGCCGACGATCCCGACGGCGCCGATTTCCGCGCGATGTCGGGCGTGCGCAACGCGGTGTATGAGGAGATCTCCGGGCATACCGACCATTCCATGAGCGCGGAGAGCCTCCTCCCGCACTACCGCGACGATCCGTACGAGAAGCGGATGACGTGGCTCGTCCTCGACGACGACGAGCCGGTCGGGCGCATCGGGGTGGATCTGCCGATCGAACGGGAATCGACCCTCGCGTTCGTCCTCGTCGAGCTGCGCCGCGCGGCGTGGGGGCGTGGCATCGGCGGCGCGGCTCTCGAGATGATCGAGCGGGTCGCGCGTGAGCACGGTCGGCAGACGCTGCAGACGTGGGTGGAGCATCCCGAAGCGCCCGGCGGGCGCCTGCACCCGCCGACCGGCTTCGGCTCGGTGCCGGCGGAGGACCACGCCGCGCGCTTCCTGGCCCGCCGGGGCTTCGCGCTCGAGCAGGTCGAGCGGTGCAGCGCCCTCGACCTGCGCGCGTCGTGGGATCGCGTGCGCACCCTGCGCGACGACGCGCTCGAGGCCGCCGTGGGCTACCGGGTCGTGTCGTGGACGCTGCCGACCCCGTCGGAGTTCACCGCCGGATACGCGTGGATGAAATCGCGCATGGTCACCGACGCCCCCTCGGCCGCCCTCGAATACGACGACGAGGTGTGGGATGCCGCTCGTGTCGCGACGCACGATGAGCGATACCTGGAGGCCGGGCAGACGATGCTCGTCACGGCCGCCCAGCACATCGCGACCGGTGAGCTGTGCGCCTTCAACGAGCTGGTCATCGCCGCCGACCGCTCCGAGGCGACGCATCAGGAGGACACGCTCGTGCTCTCCCGGCATCGTGGTCACCGCCTCGGGATGCTCGTGAAGTGCGAGGGGCTCCTCGCGTGGCGGGCGATCGCGCCTGATTCACCGCGCGTGCTGACCTACAACGCGGAGGAGAACCGCCCGATGCTCGACATCAACGAAGCGATCGGGTTCGCGCCGATCGCGTACGAAGGGGCGTGGAAGAAGGTGCTTCGCTGATCAGCCGGCCTCAGGCATCCGCTGGCAACGCGGGCAGAAATGGCTGGCGCGGTTGGTGAAGGCGATGCGCTCGATCGGGCGGCCGCACCGCGGGCACGGCCGCCCGCCACGACCGTAGGCGTTCAGCGAGTGGGCGAAGTACCCGGCCTGACCGTTGACGTTGACGTACTGGGCGTCGAAACTCGTGCCGCCTTCGGCGAGCGCCCGCTCCAGCACGGCCCGCACCTCCGCGAGCAGGCGTCCGGCTCGACGCGAGGAGATCGCGTCGGACGGCGTCTCGGGGTGCAGCCGGGCCGACCAGAGGGCCTCGTCCGCGTAGATGTTGCCGATGCCGCTCACGACGCCCTGATCGAGCAGCACGCGCTTTATCGCGGAGCGCGTGCGCGACACAGCCGCGACGAATGCGCGATCGCGGAAAGCGGGGTCGAGAGGGTCGCGGGCGATGTGGCGGGCCTGCGCCGGAAGGAGGGGGTCGAGAGTTCCCCGCCCCGCGGGTTCGCCGTCGTCGGTCGGGACGAGCGCGTCGACGGCGAGGGAGCCGAACGTCCGCTGGTCGGCGAAGACGAGATCGAGCTCCCCGTGCAGCGGGTGGTCCAGGCTCAGTCGGACGCGTTCGTGGCGTTCGCGGTCGGCCCCTGCCGCCCGCAGGAGCATCTGTCCGCTCATCCCGAGATGACCGAGCACCGCCTCCGGCGCTCCCTCCCCGTCGGGAGCGAGCGGGAACCAGAGGAACTTCCCGCGGCGGGCCGCGCCGAGCATTCGGCGGCCGGTCAGACGGGCGCAGAAGTCGGCCACGCCCGCCGCATGCCGGGTCAGGGCGCGGGCGTCGTCGACCACGACGGCCGCGACCGTCGCCCCGGTGACGGCGGGCGCGAGGCCCGCACGCACCACCTCGACCTCGGGGAGCTCAGGCACGGGCGCTGAGATCGCGCCAGGCCTGGAGGGCCGCCGCCATCTCGGCGGCCTTCTTGCTCGTGCCCACTCCGTCCGCTCGGACGTCCCCGACGCGCACCGTGGCGGTGAACAGGCGGTTGTGGTCGGGGCCGTCGGCGACGACCGAGTACTCCGGCGGCGGCGCCTGACGGCGCGCGGCGAGCTCTTGCAGGCTCGTCTTCGGGTCCATCGCGGCGCCGTAGCGCTCGGGGTCGTCGAGCAGCGGCTCGACGAGGCGGATGACGAGGGATGTCGCGGCATCCTGGCCCGCCGAGAGGTAGGCGGCGCCGATCAGGGCCTCCGTCGTGTCGGCGAGAATCGAGTCCTTGTCGCGACCGCCGGTCTGCTCTTCGCCTCGACCGAGGAGCACGTGCGCCCCGACGCCGACGCGTCGGGCGACCTCGGCGAGGGCGACGGTGGAGACGAGGCTCGCACGTCGTTTGGCGAGCGAGCCTTCGTCCAGATCGGGATATCTCGTGAAGAGAGTGACCGTGACGGCCTGACCGAGCACCGAGTCCCCGAGGAACTCCAGGCGCTCGTTGTGCGGGATTCCGCCGTTCTCATACGCGTATGAGCGATGCGTGAGGGCGAGAGACAGAAGCTCGGCGTCGATGTCGACGCCGAGCGTGTCTGTGAGTGGCCGTATCCCCCCAGGGGCGTCCGTCACGAGCGTCGCTGTCAGACGTCGGCGACCTTGCGGCCCTTGTACTCCAGGAACAGCTCGGTGCCCTGCGAGTCGGTGACGACCTTCGCCTGGTGGGGACGGCTGTAGACGACCTTGCCGTTCTCCACCGTCTTGACGAGCGCGGGGGCTTCCGCCTTCCACTGCGCGCGGCGCGAACGGGTGTTGGAGCGCGAGACCTTGCGCTTCGGAGGGTTACCAGCCATGGGTCATCTCTTTCGTCGGTGAGTTCTAGGGCTTCCGGCCGCCATCGGCGTCTGTCGCGGTGTACTCCGCCAGCGCCGCCCAGCGCGGATCGAGGTCGGCACGAGGTTCCGTGCCCGATCCATCCGCCATCGGCTCGCCCGTCGCGGGGTCGAGCCCCGGGCAATCCGGTCGGCAGACCGGTTGAAACGGAAGCGTCAAAACGATCGCATCCCTGACCGGAGTTTCAAGATCCACGTGGTCGTCTTGAACCTCGAGGTCAGATGTTTCCTGCCCAGGATACGCGAAAAGCTCCTGGAACTCGACTTCGACCGGCGCGGAGATGTCCGTCAGGCATCGCCCGCACACCCCGCGGTACTGCGCGTCCACCTCTGCGGTGGCCAGGATGCCCTCGTGCACCGACTCCAGCCGGGCGAAGACGTGGATCGACTCACCAGGTTCGACCGCGACGAGCGCCTCCCCCCATTTCTCCTTCAGGGGGACGTCGAGCTCGACTTCGCGCATCTCACCGGGGCGCCGGACGATGTCGCGGACGCCGATGCTGAAGGGGCCGGGGCGTGGGGATCTCACGGTCGACCATGCTACCCGCGCTCGCCCGGGCCGGGGCGGGGTCAGATGTCGCGGGCGCCCGTGTCGAGGAAGCGGGCGACCGCGGGCGGCACGTACGGCGAGACGTCCCCGCCGAGGGAGGCGACCTGGCGCACGAGCGAACTGGAGACGAGCGCGTGGGCGGGATCGGGAAGCAGGAAGACGGTCTCGACGGAGGCCAGATGACGATTGACGATCGCCATGGGCGTCTCGTAGGCGACATCCACCTGCGAGCGGATGCCCTTCACCAGCACCCCCGCTCCGACATCGCGCGCGTAGTCCACGAGCAGCCCGACGCTCCAGGAGGCGACGACCACGTCGCTGTCGATGTCGCTCTCGGCGATCGACTGCTCCAGCAGGCTCAGCCGCTGCGCGATCGGCAGCATCGCCGCCTTGCCCGGGTTGTGCACGACGAGCACGTGCAGCCGGTCGTACAATCCCGCGGCGCGCCGGATGACATCGAGGTGGCCGAGCGTGGGCGGATCGAAGGAGCCCGGCACGACGGCGATCCGGTTGTTCACCCCTCGAGACTACCCGCGGAGCGCGCTCGCGCCGTCAGGCCCGGGCCATCGCCGCGCGCTCGGCGACATCCAGGCGGCGCTCTATCGCCGACGACAGCCCCGTGTGGCGACTGAGGGCCGGATCCTCCTCGAGGATCCGCTCCGCCTCGTCGCGCGCGAGACCGATGAGTGCCGCGTCATCGACGACCCGCAGCAGGCGCAACGACGATCGAGCGCCGGACTGCAGGTCGCCCAGCACGTCGCCCTCCCCGCGCAGCTCCAGATCGATCTCGGCGAGCTCGAAGCCGTCGGAGACGCGCGCCACGGCCTCCACCCGGGAGCGAGCGGGCGACCCGCCCGCGGCCTCCGTCACGAGCAGACAGAGGCCTGCGACGCTGCCCCGTCCCACCCTCCCGCGCAGCTGGTGGAGTTGCGAGACCCCGAAGCGGTCGGAATCGAGCACGACCATCGTCGACGCGTTCGGCACGTCCACGCCGACCTCGATGACGGTCGTCGCGACGAGCACATCGATCTGCCCCGCGGCGAAGGAGCGCATGATCGCATCCTTCTCCTCCCCGGGCATCCGGCCGTGCAGGGTTGCGACGCGGATCGAGCCGAAGAGAGGATGCCGGCCGAGCAGGTCCGCTGCCTGCGCGACGCCCCACCGCGGCTTCGCCGGTGCGCCCTCCGCGACCGGCGCGTCGGCCGCGTCGGCATCGTCATCCCGTGCGGCCGCCGTCGAGGCCGTCGGATCGATCGCGGGGCAGACGACGAACGCCTGGTGCCCCTTGCCGACCTCTTCCGCGACGCGCGCCCAGACGCGATCGAACCATCCCGGCTTCTCGGCGACCGGCGCGACGAAGGTCTCGATGCCGGCGCGCCCCGTGGGCATCGACCGGATCGTCGACACATCGAGGTCGCCGAACACGGTCATCGCGACGGTGCGCGGGATGGGCGTGGCCGTGAGGACGAGGGCGTGAGGACTCGTCCCCTTGGCCCGCAGCGCCTCGCGCTGCTCGACGCCGAACCGGTGCTGCTCGTCGATGACGACCAGCCCGAGATCGGCGAACGTCGTCTTGTCGCTCAGGAGCGCGTGCGTGCCGACGACGATGAGCGCCTGCCCCGACGCGACGCGGAGCGCGGCCTTGCGTCGCTCCGCGGTGCCCTGCTGGCCCGTGAGCAGGGTCGGCATCAGAGCGGGGGCGAGGTCGGGCCCGAGCATGCGGGCGATCGATCGGAGATGCTGGCCCGCGAGCACCTCGGTGGGGGCGATGAGCGCGGACTGCCCCCCGGACTCGGCCACCTGCAGCATCGCGCGCAGGGCGACGAGCGTCTTGCCCGATCCCACCTCGCCCTGCACCAGGCGGTTCATCGGCCACGGGGTAGTGAGATCTGCCGAGATCTGATCGCCGACGCTGATCTGGTCGGTCGTTCGTTCGAAGGGAAGGGCGGCGTCGAACCGGTCGAGCAGGCCCCCGGTCTCGCTGGCACGGGTGGTCGCGGAGAGCGCCCGCACGAACTGGCGCTGCTGCAGCAGCGCCGTCTGCAGGACGAGCGCCTCGTGCATCCGCAGCGTACGGCGGGCGGCATCGACGTCCGCGTCGGTCTCGGGACGATGGATGCCGCGCAGCGCATCGGCGAAGGGGAGCAGCTGCATCCGCTCTCGCATCTCGCCGACGAGGGGGTCGTCCAGACCTCCGAGCGAGTCGAGCACGAGATCGACCGCCTGCGAGATCTTCCAGCTCGGCAGGGACGAGGTCGCGGGGTAGATGGGGATCATCGCGTTGGAGAACGCCGCGGTCGTGCGCAGCGTGTTCTCGACATCGCCGTCGAAGAGCACGTAGTCGGGGTGCGCGAACTGCCGGCCGCTCTTGTACTGCCCGACCTTCCCGGAGAAGATCCCCCGGCGACCGGGTCGCAGCTCGGACATCCGCCACTGCTGATTGAAGAAAGTCAACGACACCTCGCTGAGACCGTCGCCGATCACGACCTCGAGCAGCGAACCGCGCCGCTGCCGCATCGCCCGCTCGCTCACCCTGCGGATCTCCGCGACGATCGTGACGTTCTCGCCCAGCGGTAGCGAGTCGATGGGCGTGAGGTCGCCGCGGCGCGCGTACCGGCGCGGATAGTGCGAGAGCAGATCGCCGACCGTCTGCATCTGGAAGGCTCGGCCGAGAGCCGCCGCCGTCTTTCCGCCCACGACGCCGTCCAGGCGCGATTCGAGGCTGAGCGAGGGCACGACCCGAGTCTAAGGTCGGCCTCCGACGCTGGGGGAAGGCGTCGCCTCGCTATCGTGAGGGTGTGACACGCATCATCGCCGGACGCGCCGGATCGCTGCCGCTGGCGGTTCCCGCCGCGGGAACGCGACCCACGAGCGACCGGGTGCGCGAGTCGCTATTCGCGGGACTCGAGTCGGCGGATGCGATCGAGGACGCGCGGGTGCTCGACCTCTACGCCGGATCGGGCGCGCTCGGCCTCGAGGCGCTCAGCCGCGGCGCGGCATCCGTCGATCTCGTGGAGAAGGCGTCTCCCGCAGCGGCCGTCGCCGAGCGCAACGCGCGGCGGGTCGCGGCTGCGGTCGGCTCAGGCGACGCGCGCGTGCACCGCATGTCCGCCGAGGCGTTCCTGCGCTCCACGTCGGCCACGTGGGACCTGGTGTTCCTCGACCCGCCCTACGACCACACCGATGCGGCACTCACCGACGCGCTCGCGGCGCTCGTGCCCCACCTCGGCGCTCGCGCCACGGTCATCCTCGAACGGTCGCGGCGCTCCCCCGTGCCCACACTTCCCGAGGGCCTGCAGCACCGCAGGGAGAGGCGCTACGGCGACACCACGCTGTGGTGGGTCTCCGTCGCATCCTGACCGCGGTCAGCCCGAGCGCCCGTCCCAGTCGCGATAGGGGTCCCATCCGCCGTCGGCGGCCGCTCCGTCGACGTTGACCGCCGGCCCGTCGCCGCGCGCGGGCACGGCGCGACCGATTGCGCGGAATCCCTCCGGCAGTTCCCGCCCGTCCGGGAAGGTCGCCAGCAGGCCGTGATCCTCGCCCCCCGACACCGCCCAGGCGCGGTGCGGGCCGAGCGCCGCCCCGTCGATGTCGAACGAGACGCCGGATGCCGCCGCCATGCGCGCCGCGTCGCGGGCCAGACCGTCGGAGACGTCCATCATGGCGGTCGCGCCCGCATCCGCGGCGACGGGACCGAGGGCGACGGGCGGCAGCGGACGCAGCTGCGCATCGAGCGCTCGGGCGTCGTCGGGCACCAGCCCGGACCGGTCGACCGGGACAGGCCTCCCGTCGGCGTCACGGAAACGGTCGAAGAGCACCGAGAGGCCGCGGGCGGCCTGCCCCGCCTCCCCCGCCAGGGCGAGCACGTCCCCCGCACGGGCCCCGTCCCGCCGAACCGCCTCCCTCTCCTCGAGCTCGCCGAGCGCCGTCACCGCGATGGTGAGCGTGGGCGAGACCGTGAGGTCGCCGCCCACCACCTCGCACCCCGGCGCGAGGCGGTCGCACGCGTCGCGGAGCCCGTCGGCGAGGTCCAGCACGAACGACAGCCGCGTCTCGGCAGGCAGCGCGAGCGCCACGAGGAGCGCCGTGGGACGCGCGCCCATCGCCGCGACGTCGGCGAGGTTCACGGCGGCGGATTTCCACCCGAGGTCGTACCCGCTCGACCACGCGAGACGGAAGTCGGGGCCCTCGACGAGCGTGTCGGTGGTCGCGACGACCCGGCCCGCCATCGCGAGCACGGCGGCATCGTCCCCGGGGCCGACGAGAGCGCGAGAGCCGCCCAGACGCTCGAGGATGCCGCGGAGGATGATCGCTTCGGACAGCTCGCCCACACGCGGGTCCTCCGGCAGCACGCTCATCCCCCCACGGTAGCCTGGTCGGGTGCTCCGCCCCCGCTCCCGCCTCGCCGCCGCGACGGGGCTGTTCTCGCTCGCGGCGTTCGCCCTCGCCGGCTGCAGCGCCGTGATCTCGCTCGAGCCTGCCGCGAACGCAGACGATCCCCTCTGCGCCGAGGTGTCGGTGCGGTACCCGGACGAGCTCGCGGGACAGGCTCGCGTCTGGACCGATGCGCAGGCCACGGCATCCTGGGGCTCCCCGACCGCCGTCGTGGTCAGCTGCGGCGTGGAACCTCCCGGTCCCACGACGCTGCCGTGTCAGACGGTCGGCTCGGTGGACTGGATCATCGACGACTCCGACGCCCCGCGCTACCTCGTCACGAGCTTCGGGCGCACGCCGGCCGTGCAGGTGTACCTCGACAACGAGGCCGTCTCGAGCCTCGACGTGCTCGACGCGCTCTCGCCGGCGGTCTCGCGGCTGCCCGTCGACGGGCGCTGCACGGAGCGTCCCGCGGGCGAGTGAGGCCTCAGGCCGCGCGCCCCAGGGCCGTGTCGAGGAGCTCGGAGATCAGCTCGGGATAGCTCATCCCCGACGCGATCCAGCACTTCGGGAACATCGAGATCGGGGTGAAGCCCGGCATCGTGTTGAGCTCGTTGACGACGAGGCCGTCGGCGGTCAGGAAGAAGTCCACCCGCGCGAGCCCGCGCCCATCGACCGCCTCGAACGCCCGCACGCCCATGTCGCGGATGCGGTCGGTGGATGCCGCGTCGACGTCGGCGGGACACACCACCTCCACCCCGTCGCCACCCAGGTACTTGCCCTCGAAGTCGTAGAACTCCCGCGTCGTCAGCACGATCTCGCCCGGAAGAGAGGCACGGACGACACCGTCGCTGCCCTCGAGGATCGCCACCTCGACCTCGCGCCCGGAGATCCCCTGCTCGACGAGGACCTTCTCGTCCTCGGCGAAGGCCACGCGCAGCGCCTCGTCGAGCTCGTCGATCGTGTGCACCTTCGACACCCCCACGCTGGAGCCGGCGCGCGCGGGCTTGACGAACAGCGGCATCCCGAGGCCCGCGGCATCGCTCCGCACGGCGCCGGGGTCGGCGCGCCAAGAACGCTCGCGCACGGTGACCCACGGGGCGACGGGCACGCCGGATGCCTCGAGGGCGACCTTCATGAAGTGCTTGTCCATGCACAGCGCCGAGTCGATCACGCCGGCGCCGGCGTACGGGATGCCGAGGGTGTCGAGGAAGCCCTGCACCGTTCCGTCCTCACCGTGCACGCCGTGCAGGATCGGGAGCACGACGTCGACGGACCCGAGCTCCTCGACCTCGCCGTCGGCGCGTCGGACGCGGAGGGACCGGTCCTGCCCGCCCTCCGGCCACAGGATCCGAGTGCCGTTGTCGGTCACCTCGGGCAGCCGCGCCGCGTCGAGGGCGAAACGGTCGGGATCGTCCGCCTCGAGCACGAAGACTCCGTCGCGGGTGATGCCGATGGGGATCACCCGGAAACGGTCACGGTCGATCGCCCGAAGCACTCCCCCCGCCGTGACGGAGCTGATCGAGTGCTCGCTCGAGCGCCCTCCGAAGAGCACCGCCACGACCTGTCGTTCCATTCTGGGTCCTCTCCCCCTGCGGGGTGTCATCGTCGGTGGTCAGGTGCGGGGCGATGTCGCGAGGATCCATCGTGCCGTCCAGCACGCGCTTGACCTGCTCGACGATGGGCATCTCCACCCCGGCCCCGCGGGCCAGCTGCAGGATCGGCGCGACCGAGGCCAGGCCCTCCGCGGTCTGCTGCATCTGCTTCACGACGTTCTGGAAGCTGTAGCCCTGGCCGAGAAGCCGGCCGGCCGTGTTGTTGCGCGACAGCGGCGACTGGCACGTCGCGATCAGGTCTCCGAGCCCCGCGAGCCCCTGCAGGGTCTCGGGCTGGGCGCCGAAGGCGACCGCGAAGTCGGTCATCTCGACGAGTCCCCGCGTGATGATCGACGCCTTCGTGTTCTCGCCGTACCCGACGCCGTCGACGATGCCGATGGCGACCGCGATGAGGTTCTTCAGCACGCCGCCGAACTCGGTTCCGGTGACGTCGGTGTTGACGAAGGAGCGGAAGTACCGGTTGCGCGCCCGGCGGGCGACGGCCTCCGCGGTCTCCAGGTTGAGGGAGGAGATGACGGCGGCGGTGGGCTGCTCACGGGCGATCTCGAGCGCGAGGTTCGGTCCGGACGCCACCGCGATGCGGGCCGGGTCGCAGTCCAGGCCCTGCTCGATCACCTGGCTCATGCGCAGGCCGGTGCGTTGTTCGACGCCCTTCATGAGGCTCACGATGGGCACGTCGCTCGTGGAAAGGAGTGGCCGGAGCGCGGTGAGGTTCTGACGCACCGACTGACTCGGGATCGACAGGTAGACCTGTTCGGCACCCTCGAGCGCCTCCGACAGGTGCGGCGTGGCGGTCATGGCGCGCGGCAGGTTCACGCCCGGGAGGTATTGACTGTTGCGCTTGGCCTCGGCGATCTCGTGCGCGAGCTCGGGGCGGCGCGCCCACATCGTCACGTGCGCACCCCCGTCCGCGAGGATCTTGCCGAACGTCGTGCCCCAGCTGCCGGCGCCGATCACCGCGACGCGCGGAGCCTCGTTGCCCCTACGACTCAAAGCGGCCCGTCTCCTTCTGCGCGTGCTCCGCGGGATTCCACCGCTCGGCGGGGGGCGTCTCCTGCCGGAGGGAGGCCAGCAGCGCGGTGATCGCGTCCATGATCCGGGTCGTCGCCCGGGTGAGGGTCGCGGGCTGCGATCCCGTCGCCCGGAGGTCGGACAGATCGACGGGATCTCCGATCACCAGGCGCACGTGCTTGCGCGGCGGCCACAGGTCGATCTTCTTGCTGTAGCGGCCCATGATCTGCTGCGCGCCCCAGTGAGCGACGGGGATGACGGGCAGGCCGCCCGCGAGGGCGAGACGAGCCGCCCCCGTTTTTCCCCGCATCGGCCACAGGTCGGGATCGCGCGTCAGCGTCCCCTCGGGGTACACGATGACGCCCCGCCCGTCGTCGACGAGTCGGCGCGAGGCCTCGATCGTCTGCGCCGCCCCCGAGGCGGTGGAGGCGCGGGCCACCGGGACCATTCCCGTCGCGCGCAGCGCCCATCCCAGCACGGGGACGCGGAAGAGGCTCTCCTTCGCCATGAAACGCGGCGCGCGCCCGAGGCGCCACACCGCGACCGCGACGATGAGCGGATCGATCTCGCTGTAGTGATTGGGCGCGAGCACGTACGCGCCCTTGCGGGGGAGCTTCTCGCCGCCGACGATCTCGATCCGAGCGAGGAGCCCGACCACCGGCACGACGATGCCGGCGAGCACCCAGAAGATGCTGGGGCGGGTCTTCTCGCGCGAGGCGCGGGGGCGCGCGCTCATCCGACGACGTCGAAGTCGGCGCCCAGGCCAGTCAGCTTGTCGAAGAACTTCTCGTATCCGCGGCTGATGATGCCGACGTTGCGCACGGTGGACGTGCCCTCCGCGGTGAGGGCGGCGATGACGTGGCTGTACCCGCCCCGCAGGTCGGGCACGGTGATGTCGGCTCCGGTGAGCGGCGTCGGGCCCGTGATGACGGCGGCCTGCTCGAGGGTGCGGCGCGGCACGCGGCGCACCCCGTTCTGCAGGCCGTGCGGGTGCACGGCGATCTTGGCGCCCATCTTGTTCAGCGCATCGGTGAAGCCGAAGCGGTTCTCGTAGACGGTCTCGTGCACGATCGACTCGCCCGTGGCCTGCGTGAGCGCGACGATGAGCGGCTGCTGCCAGTCCGTCATGAAGCCGGGGTGCACGTCGGTCTCGACGACGACGGGGCGCAGGTCGCCCCCGCGCCGGAACAGGATGCCGTCCTCGCGCACGTCGAACCAGCCCCCGCTCTTGCGGAAGATGTTCAGGAACGTGAGCATCTCCTGCTGCTTGGCGCCTCCGACGAAGATCTCGCCGTCGGTCGCGAGCGCGGCGCTGGCCCAGCTCGCGGCCTCGTTGCGGTCGAAGATCGCACGGTGCTCGTACCCGCGCAGGTCGTCGACGCCCTCGATGAGGATGACGCGGTTCGGCTCGTAGGAGATGATCGCGCCCATCTTCTGCAGCACGGCGATCAGGTCCATGATCTCCGGCTCGATGGCGGCGTTCTTCAGCTCCGTGACGCCCCTGGAGCGCACGGCCGTCAGCAGCACCTGTTCCGTGGCTCCCACGCTCGGGTACGGCAGGTGGATGTTCGCACCGTGCAGACCGCCCGGCGCCGACAGGCGGATGCCGCTCGGGAGCTTCTCGACGACGGCGCCGAACTTGCGCAGGGCGTCGAGGTGGAAGTCGATCGGCCGGTCGCCGATGCGGCATCCGCCGAGGTCGGGGATGAAGGCCTGGCCGAGGCGGTGCAGGAGCGGGCCGCAGAACAGGATCGGGATGCGCGAGGCCCCCGCGTGCGCGTCGATCTCCTCCATGTGGGCGGACTCGACGTCGCGGGGATCGAGCACGAGGCTGCCCTCTGCATCCCCGTCCTGCACCCGCACGCCGTGAACCTCCAGCAGCGAGCGCACGACCGCGACATCGCTGATGTCGGGGACGTCGTGCAGGATGCTGGCGGTGTCGCCGAGCAGCGAGGCGACCATGGCCTTCGTGACGAGGTTCTTCGCGCCCTTGACGTCGACCGTCCCGGAGAGCGGGTGCCCGCCCCGGATCTGAAGCGTCTCCCCCGACCCTCCCTTCCGACCGCCCAGCGCCACGGAGTCGTTCAGGAGTGTCGTCATGCGGTCGGCCTCACGTTAGGGGAAGGGGCGGCACCGGTAGGGTGCGTGGCCTCCATGATTCGCGTCGCGCCTCGTAAGCTGCGATCTTGTCTTCGTTCCTGAGGGTGAGCCCGATGTCGTCGAGTCCCTCCAGGAGCCGCCACCTAGTGTAATCGTCGATGTCGAATGCGACCCGGACATCGGCGACCGACACCTCGCGCGCCTCCAGGTCCACCGTCATCAGCGCGCCCGGCTCGGCCTCCAGCGCCGACCAGATGCGCTCCAGGTCCGCCTCGGGCACGACGGCGGCGAGCAGGCCCTGCTTGCCCGCGTTGCCGCGGAAGATGTCGGCGAAGCGCGAGCTGAGCACGACCCGGAACCCGTAGTCGCGCAGCGCCCACACGGCGTGCTCCCGGCTCGAGCCGGTGCCGAAATCGGGGCCGGCGACGAGGATGCTCGCCCCCGCGTACGCCGGCTGGTTCAGCACGAAGTCGGGATCCTGGCGCCAGTTGGCGAACAGGGCGTCCTCAAAGCCCGTCTTGGTGACCCGCTTGAGGTAGACGGCGGGGATGATCTGGTCGGTGTCGACGGCCGACCGGCGCAGGGGCACCGCGACACCCGTGTGCGTGGTGAACTTCTCCATGCTCAGGCCTCCGCCCCGGTCGTGGCCGCCACAGCGTCGGCCGGCTCGAGGTCGCTCGGGCTCGAGAGCGTGCCCCTGATGGCGGTGGCCGCGGCCACGAGCGGGGAGACGAGGTGCGTGCGCCCGCCCTTGCCCTGCCGGCCCTCGAAGTTGCGGTTGCTCGTCGACGCGCACCGCTCGCCGGGGGCGAGCTGGTCGGGGTTCATCCCGAGGCACATCGAGCAGCCGGCGAAGCGCCATTCCGCACCGAAGTCGACGAAGACCTTGTCCAGGCCCTCGGCCTCGGCCTCGAGGCGCACGCGCGCCGATCCGGGGACGACCATGACACGCACCCCTTCGGCCTTCGTGCGGCCCCGGATGATCGATGCGAACGCGCGCAGGTCCTCGATCCGGCTGTTGGTGCACGAGCCCATGAAGACGGCGTCGACGGCGACGTCCTTCATCGCGGTGCCCGGCTCGAGGTCCATGTACTCGAGCGCGCGCTCGGCGGCGCGGCGCTCGTTGGGATCGGTCATCGCCGCGGGGTCGGGCACGGAGTCCGAGAGGGACACGCCCTGGCCGGGGTTGGTCCCCCACGTGACGAAGGGCTCGAGCTCGTTCGCGTCGAGGAAGACCTCCGCGTCGTAGACGGCGCCCTCGTCGGAGGGCAGCGTGCGCCAGTAGGCGACGGCATCCTCCCAATCCTTGCCCTGGGGGGCGTGCGGCTTGTCCTTCACGTAGGCGAAGGTCGTCTCGTCGGGCGCGACCATGCCGGCGCGCGCGCCCGCCTCGATCGACATGTTGCAGATCGTCATCCGCCCCTCCATCGAGAGGGAGCGGATCGCGCTGCCGCGGTACTCGAGCACGTAGCCCTGGCCGCCGTTCGTGCCGATCTTGGCGATGACGGCGAGGATGATGTCCTTCGCCGTGACGCCGGGCTTGAGCTCGCCCTCGACCGTGATGGCCATCGTCTTGAAGGGCTTGAGCGGCAGGGTCTGGGTCGCCATGACGTGCTCGACCTCGCTCGTGCCGATGCCGAAGGCCATCGCGCCGAACGCGCCGTGGGTGCTCGTGTGCGAGTCTCCGCAGACGACGGTGATCCCCGGCATCGTCAGGCCCAGCTGCGGGCCTACGACGTGCACGATGCCCTGCTCCTTGTCGCCCAGCGAGTGGATGCGCACGCCGAACTCCTCGGCGTTGCGGCGCAGGGTCTCGATCTGGGTGCGGCTCGTGAGGTCGGCGATCGGCTTGTCGATCTCGAGCGTCGGGGTGTTGTGGTCCTCGGTCGCGATCGTCAGGTCGAGACGCCGCAGCGGGCGGCCCTCGGTGCGCAGTCCGTCGAATGCCTGCGGGCTGGTCACCTCGTGCACGAGGTGCAGGTCGATGTAGATGAGGTCGGGCTGGCCGTCCTCGCCCTTGACGACGAGGTGGTCGTCCCAGACCTTCTCGGCGAGGGTGCGCGGTCGATCGGGGATCGTGATGTCGGACGCGTGGGTCTGCGGTGTGCTCATGCTCAGTGGTTTCTCTCCTGTGAGGGGATCAAGCCCGCGACGAACTCCGCGACGAGTGAGGCCTGGGAACTAGGACTCGTCGCGGCCGCTAAGGAGGAGGCGAGCGATCCGCACGGCCCCAGGGTATCACCGCGGCGGCAGACCCCTCTCCCGGCCGGGGCCCGCCCCCTCTCCCGGCCGGGGCCCGCCCCCTCTCCCGGCGAACGGCCGCGACACACCGCGACCACACGGCCCGATGCGGCGTGTCGCGACCGTTCGGCACGGGGACGCGACGCCTCGCGGGCCGACGCCTCAGCTGCGGGCGTCGGGCTTGGCATCGGATGCCGGGGGCTGCTCGACGGTGGAGGGAGTGCCCATCTCGACCGCGACGCTCGCAGCCGCCTCGTCCTCGCCGTCGGCGCGGCGCTCGCGGGCCGAGGCCGAGAGGCTCGCGAGCGTCGCGACCGCCATCGAGAGCACGATGACGGCGAGCGACACCCACGTCGAGATGACCGGCACCCACTCGATGTGCTCACCCCCGTTGATGAAGGGCAGCTCGTTCTCGTGCAGCGCGTGCAGGATGAGCTTCACGCCGATGAAGGCGAGGATGAACGCGATGCCGTAGTGCAGATAGCGCAGGCGGTCGAGCAGGTCGCCGAGGAGGAAGTACAGCTGGCGCAGCCCCATCAGCGCGAAGACGTTGGCGGTGAAGACGATGAAGGCGCTCTGCGTGATGCCGAAGATCGCGGGGATCGAGTCGATCGCGAAGAGCAGGTCGGTGACCCCGATCGCCGCGAAGACGATGATCATCGGCGTGAACATCTTCCTGCCGTCCACGACCGTGCGCAGCTTCGAGCCGTCGTACTCGTCGTGGATGTCTATGCCCCGGCGAAGCAGGCGGAGGAGGAAGTTCTCCTGCGTGACGTCGGAGTCGTGGTCGCCACCCGGGAAGGCCTGCTTGACGGCGGTGTAGATCAGGAACGCGCCGAAGAGATAGAAGATCGGGCTGAAGTGCTCGATGACCGCCGCACCCACCAGGATGAACAGGCCGCGCAGGACGAGCGCGATGATGATGCCGACCATCAGCACCTCCTGCTGATACCGCCGCGGCACCGAGAACTGGCTCATGATCAGCACGAAGACGAAGAGGTTGTCGATCGACAGGCTGTACTCCGTCAGCCACCCCGCCACGAACTGCCCCGCGACCTCTCCCCCCGCGAAGAACCACATGACACCCGCGAAGATCAGGGCGAGAGTGACGTAGAAGACGACCCACAGGGTCGACTCCTTCGTGGAGGGGATGTGCGGCCGCTTGAGGATGATCAGCAGGTCTGCCACGAGGATCAGCGTCACCACGACGAGCGAGCCGATCTGGAACCAGACGGGAAGGACGAGGTCCATGCACGGCCTTTCGCGGCGGGAGGAAGAGGGGAAAGCCGAAGACGGGACGGGCTGTCGACGCAGCGCCTGTCGAGCGGCGACGAGTCTACGCCGCCCGTCCCTCCGCAGACGATGCGACGGATCTGAGACGATCCGCCCTGGCTCGACACTGACAGGGTGAGAGATGATGACGGCGAGCCGGGGCGACCCGGGCGATGAAGGGACCAGCGCGTGGCGGAGGCGGCGATGCACGACGAAGCCACGCTGGTCGCGCAGGCGGCGGCGGGCAGCGACTTCGCCTTCCGCACGCTCTATCGCGCGCACGTGCGCCCCGTTTACTGGGTCGCCTATGGCGTGCTCGGCGACGCGGGAGAGGCGGAGGATGCCGCTCAGGAGACGTTCGTGACCGCGTGGCGCAAGCTCTCGGGCCTGCAGCTGCGGGGCACGTCGATGCTGCCGTGGCTCGTCACCATCTGCCGCTTCCACTGCGCCAACAGGCTGCGCGCCCGCCGCGCGACGGAACCGCTCGAGCACGCCGAACAGCTGCCGGCCACGGTGGATGTCGAGAAGCAGGTGATCGACGCCGAGTACGCCCGGCGCATCCTGGCCGAGATCGAACAGCTCGACCCCCTCGACCGTGACATCTTCCTGCTGTGTGCGACGGAGGGCTACGGCTACGACGCCGCCGCCGGCGCGCTCGGAGTCACGCACGGCACGGTGCGCAATCGTCTCTCTCGTATCCGATCGCGCGTGCGCACATCCCTGGGAGAGACCTCATGAGCACCCCGACCCCGCCCCTGCCGCCGCTGACCGAGGCGACGATCGACCGCATCGAGGCGCGTGTCATGGATGCCGCGCAGCACGATCGCGCGAGCAGGCGGCGCCGGCGGCGCACCGCCTGGGCGGTTGCGGCCTCCGCGGCGGCCGTGCTCGTCGTCGCCGCCGTCATCTCGCCCGCTGTCGTCGGCGGCATCGGAGGCGCCGCTTCGGACGAGGCGGGCGTGATCGCCACCGACGGCGCGTTCGAGCCGGCTCCCGGGGGCGCGCCCCCCGGTGACGCGGCACCCGAGTCAGTCGACGGGTCGATCATCGCCGGGCGGGGTTCCGCGGGGGACGCGTCGACTTCCCAGAGCGCGCCCGACCGCGAGCTGATCGCCTCCGGATCCATGCGTGTGCTCGTGGGAGATGTGGATGCCGCGGCCGAGGCCATCGCCGAGGACGCGCAGGCCCGCGGGGGGTACGTCGAAAGCCTCAACGTCGGCCGCACCGATCTCGTCGTCGACCCCGCGACGGGGACGTCGATGCCCGCGCCGGTCGACGGTGCGTGGATCACCGTGCGCGTGCCCGCCGACGAGCTTCCGGCCGCAATGGCGGCGGCCGGCGCACGCGGGGAGGTGACCTCCTCGAGCGTGTCGCGGGTCGACGTCACGGAGCAGGCCCAGGATTTGCGCGCACGCCTGGCCGCGGCCGAGGCATCCGTCGCGCGCCTGACCGAGCTCATGGCCCAGAGCGAATCGGTGGCCGACCTGATCGCGGCCGAGACCGCGCTCGCGGAGAGGCAGGCGGAACTGGAGTCGTACCGCCAGCAGCTCGAGCAGCTCGATGAGCAGGTGGAGCTGTCGTCGCTGACGGTCGAGCTCGCGGTGGAGCGGACGGAGGTCAGGGCCGATCCGGCGGGGTTCGGCGATGGTCTCGTCACCGGCTGGAACAGCATGATCGCCGCCCTCAACGGCTTCGTCGTCGCCCTCGGGTTCCTGCTGCCCTGGCTCGCGGTCATCGCCCTGGCGGCCGCTCTCGTCTGGGGCGTGCGGGCGCTGGTGCGGCGGCGCCGCGCGTCGCAGCAGCGCCCGCGCGGCGAGTCCTAAGCGGTGGCGGTGGCGTCCTTGCGCGGCAGGACCCAGCCCGCGCGCGGGAAGTGGCACGTGTAGCCGTTGGGGTAGCGCAACAGGTAGTCCTGGTGCTCCGGCTCGGCCTCCCAGAAGGGGCCGGCCTCCTCGATCGTCGTCACGGCCTTGCCCGGCCACAGGCCCGAGGCGTCCACGTCCAGGATGGTCTCCCGCGCGACGCGCTCCTGCTCGGGGGTGAGCGGGAAGATCGCCGAGCGGTAGCTCGTGCCGATGTCGTTGCCCTGCCGGTTCAGCGTCGACGGGTCGTGGATCTGGAAGAAGAAGGCCAGGATGTCGCGGTAGGTCGTCGCCTCCGGGTCGAAGACGATCTCCACCGCTTCGGCATGACCGGGGTGGTTGCGGTAGGTCGCGTGGGCGTTCTCTCCCCCGGTGTAGCCGACCCGCGTGCCGAGCACGCCGGGCTGGCGCCGGATCAGGTCTTCCATGCCCCAGAAGCATCCGCCGGCGAGGACCGCCGTCTCGGTTCCGGGGGTGCGGGTGATGCTGCCGTCGTCGGTCATGGGGTGAGCGTACCTCTCTGTCCGGGGTGCGGGCTCGGTGTGCCCGACGGGGACAACGGTCTGCGCGGCATCCGTGTTCCCGATCTACCGGAGGTGCGCCGATCCCCTGCGGGCATCGCGCCCGCAGGAGTGATCGGAGTCAGCCGCCCGAGGGGTTGTCGACGGGCTTGCCGTCGCCGTCGAGCGTCGTGTCGGGCTCCTCGGGGGCGCCACCCGACGTCGTGTCGGCTTCGGCGTCCCCGCCCGGGGTGCCCTCGGTGTTGTGGATGTCGGACGTGTCGCGATCGGTCATCGCTGCCTCCTTCTCCGGCCGGGCCGGGTCGTCGTGCCGGGAACGCTACGCGCCCGGCTGCGCTCGCCCGCCCCCATTGACATCCGCGCCTGCGCACGGCACGCTTGCGCGCTCGTGCGGGACGCCGGGCGTCTCAGAGCGGAAGCTCGCGCGAGCGATCCCAGTCCTCGGTCCATCCGAGCGCGTCGAACAGCCCGTCCAGCAGCATGCCGGTGAATCCCCACACCAGTCGGCCGTCGCGGCCGTGCGGCACGAGGAATCCCGGGCCGCGGAACTCCCGACCGCCGCGCCGTATCACCGTCACCCCGCGATTGGCGGGATCGAGCAGGTCGGCGACGGGCATCCGGAACACGTCCGCCGACTCCGCCTCGTCGACGACCCCGACGGGAGAGGGATGCCGCCACCAGGCGAGCACGGGCGTCACGACATGACCGGAGAATGCCAGCGAGACGCGCTCCAGCTCGCCGAGCACCTCCACCCCCGCGGCGTCGACGCCGGTCTCCTCCTCGGCCTCGCGCACGGCGGCGGCCACCGCGCCGTCGTCTCCCGGATCCACCCTTCCCCCGGGGAAGGCGATCTGACCGGGGTGCGAGCGCAGTGTCGCGGCGCGGGCCAGCAGCAGCACGTCGAGGTCGCGGGACACGGCCCGGGCCTGGGCCTCGTGATCGCTCGGCAGGCGGTCGAGCACCCCGAAGAGCATCAGCACGGCCGCGGGTCGCAGGCCGGCCCCGGGCAGAGGACCGAACCGCCGGGCCAGGGCCCCTCCGGCGCCCCGCGCCGCGAACGCCGCCAGTTGCGCCCGGGCGCTCCGAGACGAGGAGGAAGCGGGCACCCGCCCAGCGTACGCCCCGCCTCCCCCGTGCGTCCTCGGTGGCACCGGGCGCCTCGGCATCCCACAATGGAGGACAGACACGCGACACGAGGGGGCAGTGGCCATGGCCGAACACCGCATCTTCGCAATGCCCTTCGCCCGGGTCTACCCGCTGTATCTCGCGAAGGTCGAGCGCAAAGGGAGGGCCCCGGAAGACGTGGATCGCGTCATCACCTGGCTCACCGGCTACGACGAAGCGGGCCTGCGGCGCAGCATCGAGGAGGGCGTCGACCTCGCGACGTTCTTCGCGCGCGCCCCCCGGATCAATCCCGACAGCACGCTCATCACCGGAGTCATCTGCGGCCTGCGCGTGGAGGACATCGAGGATCCTCTGATGCAGCAGATCCGGTACATGGACAAGCTCGTCGACGAGGTCGCCCGAGGGAAGAAGATGGCATCGATTCTGCGGGGCGGCGCGGCGGTCTGAGGCCGGAGCGCGACACTCCACCGCCCCTGCGCCACGCGGGCCATGGCCCGCGATCGGGCCTTTTCCGGCGCCCGGGCACGCTCTGCACCCAGGAGACCTTCAGGTGGCCTATGCCAGGGTCGGTGCTTTGTGTCCGCTCCACGGACGCCCGGCGCCGCCCGAACGGCGCAGCTCATCGATACGGAACCGGTACTTCATGCGCTCCATCACGTCTTCGTCACCCGACCGCCGCACCCGTCGCCTCGCTGATCGCAGCGCACGACGGGCCCGCCGCCGGCCCGCGATCGCCACGAGCGCACTCGCGCTGGGCATCATCGCGGCGGTCGGCCTGTCGACGGCCCCCGCGGCCCAGGCGGGTGCCTCCGGCACTTCCCCCGGCATCGCGCTCGCCTCCTTCACGACCGCCATCGAGCCGACCCCTGTCGTCTCGCCGACGGGCACGGACGAGATCTCCACCGCGATGCAGGCCGAACTGGCCGCGGCCGACGCGTCGCTGGCCGCGGCCACCGCCGTCGCATCGGACATCTCGGCCTCGGGACTCGACATCGGCGTGCCCGAGACGACCGTCGACACCGCCGCGCTGGAAGACGCGATCGATCGACTCGAGGGCGCGACCGACCTGCCGGCGCCTCTCGTTCCCGACCTGACCGACGACGTGACCGAGCACCGCACGGTCGTCGACGGCCAGGTCGCCAGCCTGCGAGGCAGCCTCGAGGCAGCCCAGGCGAAGAAGGCCGAGGAGGAGGCCGCCGAGAAGGCGCGTCTCGAGGCCGAGGCCGCCGCGAGGGCCGCCGCCGCGGCACCCGCCCCGCGCTCCTCCGCTGCCGGTGCCCCCATCGCCGCGGGTGGCGCCGTCGGCGGCACGAGCCCCGCGGACGCGCAGGCGACCGCCCGCTCGATGCTCGGCGGCTACGGATGGGGCGACGACCAGTTCTCGTGCCTCGTCTCCCTCTGGCACAAGGAGTCCGGATGGCGCTACAACGCCTACAACGCCTCGAGCGGCGCCACCGGCATCCCGCAGGCTCTGCCCGGCAGCAAGATGGCGTCGGCCGGTGCCGACTGGCAGACCAACCCGGCGACCCAGATCCGCTGGGGTCTGGGATACATCCAGGGCCGCTACGGCAGCCCCTGCGGCGCCTGGTCGCACTCGCAGTCGGTCGGCTGGTACTGACCCTCGTCACCTCGAACGGCCACGTCGCGCCGAGGCCCCCGTCAGGGTCCGCCCGGTCACGTCGTGGCCGTTCGTCGTGGCCGTTCGTCGTGGCCGTTCGTCGTCGCCGGGAGCGCTACGGAGTTCCCGAGCGGCCGCCGGCGCCCGCGAAGAGGGCGTGCAGCAGCGGCAGTCCGGACGCGCTCATCAGAACCGCGCCGAGGACGGCCTGGTCCGGCACCAGGACCGCACCCGCCACGACGAGCCCGACGAAGAGCACGGCGGACAAGATCCGTCGTCCCAGGCGCTCCAATCGCGCGATGCGGCGATCGAGGCGCGGCGTGTCGATCGAGACCTGCCCGTCGTCGAGGCGGGTGACGAGGTCGTCGAGCCGGACGGGGAGGCGTGCCGCGACGCTCGCGGCGTGCAGCACGTCCTTGCCGATGGCCTGCGCGATGTTGCCGCGCTCGTCCTGCAGAAGCCTGGCGGCGTACGGCTCGACGGAGTCCCACAGGTTGAACGCCGGGTTCAGCGCACTGCACACGCCCGAGGTCAGCGACGACGCGCGCACGATCAGGAGGAAGTTCTCGGGGAGCTGGAAGGGCAGCGACCGCACGACGTCGCCGAACTCGATCGCGAACGCGCGGAACTCGCGCGGGTCGACCTGCGCGAGCTCGGCGAATCCCATGCCCCCGAACCGCGCGAACAGCTGCGTCATGGCCCGCTCCAGCTCCGCCGTGTCGGCCGAGGGCAGGAGCACCCCCACCTCGCGGATCGCCGCCACCAGTCCTCTCCCGTCGCGGGAGGCGACCGCGATGAGCAGCTGACGCAGGCCGCGTCGGATGCCGGAGGGCACCTCGCCCATCATCCCGAAGTCGACGAATGTGAACCTCCAACGCGGCCCCTCCCCCTCCTGCGGGCCCTCTCCGAGGGTGACGAAGACGTTCCCGGGGTGGGGGTCTGCGTGGAAGAAGCCGTGGTCGAACAGCTGATCGAACATGACGGCGGCGAAGCGGCGCGCCACGGCGTCGGGCTCGACGCCCGCGACCCGCAGTGCCTCGTGGTCGGTGATCTTGATCGCCGTGACGTCCTGCAGGGTGAGCAGGCGACGCGTCGAGCGCTCCCAGACCACCTCGGGCATCGCCACCCGGTCGTCGTCGGCGAAATCCCGCGCGAAACGCTCGGCGTTCTCCGCCTCATGGAGGTAGTCGATCTCCTCCATGCTCGTCGCCGCGAACTCCTCCACGAGGGCCGGGGCGTTGACCCGCGTGTACACGAGCCGGATGCGGCTGAGCCAGCCGCCCACGCGGCGAAGCGCCGCCAGGTCGACGTCGACGATCTGCTGGATGCCGGGCCGCTGCACCTTCACGACCACCGCGGACATGCCGGTCTGTTCCGCGTCGGCGGGCGCCAGCCTCGCGCGATGGACCTGACCGAGGGATGCCGCGGCCACGGGCGCCTCGTCGATCCACGCGTAGGCCGCCTCGAGCGGCACGCCGAGCTCAGCCGCCGCCGCGGCCCGGATCCGCGCGAACGGAACCGGTGGCACCTCGTCCTGCAGTCCCTCGAGCTCCTTCGTGATCTCGGGCGGCAGCACGTCCAGGCGCGAGGACATGAACTGCCCGACCTTGATCATGAGCCCGCCGAGGTCGACGGCGAGCACGTGGAACTTACGCGCGAACCGCCGCATCCGAGAACTGCGCGTGCGTTCCGCGATCCGCACCAGCCCGAGCCGCGGCAGCGCTATCTCGAACCACCAGGTCTGCACGAGGTAGCGAGCGGCGAACCGCAGGATGCGACGGTAGCGGGCACGCGTGTCGCCGACGTCGGTCATCATGTCTCCGTGACGCCGACGTGCCGCAGGCACTCGCGTCAGTCCTGGGCGAGGATCGAGTAGAGCTTACGACGCGCCTCCTCGAGGACGTCCACCGCGCGCTGGACCTGGTCGGGCGATCCGGAGCGGGCCACCTGTGCCGCCGCCTGCGCCAGCTCCACGCCCGCTTTCGGGAGCGCGCCCACTCGGGGGCCCGCCTCGGAGCGCGACGCGGAGGTCTGCCACGGCGCGGGGCGGTCGCCGGCGGCATCCGCCTCCTCGCGACCGGCGTCCGTGAGCGCGTATGTCTTGCGGCCGTTGGCCTCTTCGGCCGTGATGAGGCCCTCGTCGGCCAGCAGCTGGAGAGTGGGGTACACCGAGCCCGGGCTCGGCTTCCACGAGCCGCCGCTGCGCTGCTCGATCTCGCTGATGATCTGGTATCCGTGCATCGGCTGCTCGGCCAGCAGCGACAGGACGGCGGCGCGGACGTCGCCTCGTCCCATGCGGCCCCCCTGACGCGGCGACACGCGCCGCTCGAACTCGTCGCGGAGCTGCTCCATCGCCTCCCAGATGCCCGATCCGGCCTTGCCGAGCCCGGCGCCGAAGCCGAATCCGTCTCCCGTGAATGAACCGTTCATGGTGTCCTCCTCGCGGTGGTCTGTCCGCGCCGGCAACGATACTCTCCGATATGTCGTTGAGGATCGCTCGATGCGAAATTCCGGCGCCTTCCCAGGCACCTCCTCCCGCGTCCGGTCCCAGGCGATCGAAACACGGCTGTCGTCTGCCGCGGCTACCATGCGGCGCGGAGGGGGTGGTCCATGACGAGCAGAGCCGTACCCGGATTCGAGGCGCCGAGCGACCTGCGGATGAGACCGCCGGGCGCATCGGTCATCGGCGAGTGCCTTCGCCGCCAGGCGGCGTCGCCTCCTCGCTCGCGGCTCGGGACGATATTCGGACGCAGCCCTCTCAGCTCCCTCGCGCGCCCCTGGTACGTGGGGGCGCTCGGGGAGATCGCCGTCGGTCGCCTGCTCGACGGCGTCGGGCCCGGGTGGAGCGTGCTGCACGCCGTGCCGGTGGGCTGCGATGGCGGCGACATCGACCACCTGCTCATCGGCCCCGCGGGGGTGTTCACCGTCACGACCCTGCTGCACGAGGGCGAGCACCGGCGGGCGCGCGACCGGGACCCGCTGTACGCGGCCGGCGTGGGTCGCCGCGCCGTCGCGGAGGCCGCCCGAGCGGCGCGGCAGCTGTCCGCCGCCGCGCATCTCCCCATCGGTGTCCGCGCGCTGGTGGTGACCGTCGGCGCGCGATCGCTCTCGGACCACGCCTCCCCCGAGGGCGTCCTGGTGCTGCGCGATCGGGACCTCACCCGGTGGTTGCGATCCGCGCCCCAGGTCTGGCATGCGGGCGACGTCGCGCGGATCAGCTCGATCGCGGCGCGTCCGGGCACCTGGATGACGCATCGGGGCGAGCACGCGGATCCGGTCGACGTGCCGGCGTTCGTGCGTTTGCGCCGGCAGGTGCGCCGGGCGGCGGGGACGCGCGCCGCGTGGGTGGCCGCCGGCGCCCTCGCCGTTCCCGTCGCGGTCGCAGCAAGCATCGGCGCCCCCGTCGTCGCGGCGATGCTTCCCTGAGGCCGTCTCGTCACGGCGGCGATGCGGGGCACTGCGGCGGGGCCGTAGCGTGGGCGTATGCGGATGACCTCGGCTTTTCGGGCGGCACAGCGCGCTCCGCTTGTCCAGGTGACGAAGTCGGCGGTCGCGACAGCCATCGCGTGGGTGTTCGCGGGCTGGCTGATCCAGGGCCCACCCCCCGTCTTCGCCGCCATCGCGGCACTCCTGGTGGTGCAGCCGAGCCTCAACCAGTCGTTCGCGAAGGCGATCGAGCGGTCGGTCGGCGTCATAGCGGGGGTCGCCGTCGCCTCGCTCCTGGGCGTCCTGCTCGGCGAGTCGGCGTGGGTCGTCGTGATCGCCATCGTCGCGGCCCTCCTCGTCGCCTGGGCGCTGAAGATGACGGCGGGCACGGCCAACCAGGTGGCGATCAGCGCCGTCCTCGTGCTGGCCCTCGGCGCGACGACCCCGGGGTACGCGGTGGATCGCGTCCTCGAGACCGTCATCGGCGCCGTCATCGGCGTGATCGTCAACGTGGTGCTCGTGCCCCCCGTCGCCGTGGCGCCGGCCCACGAGAAGATCGACGCCCTGGCGGACGAGCTCGCCGCATCACTCGACCGGCTCGGCGACGCGCTGGCCGAACCGCGCAGTCGCACTCAGCTCGAAGAGCTTCTGCTGAAAGCCCGGCTCATGCGCCCCATGCTGGCCTCCGCCGATCAGGCGATCGACGACGCGCAGGACTCGCTCGCGCTCAACCCGAGAGGGCGCCGGCACCGCGACGAGCTCCGCGATCTGCGCGCCCTGCTCGATCGCTTCCGCCCCGTCGTCACGCAGGTGATCGGAATGACCCGCGCCGTGTACGACCACTACGACCCGGCGATCGCCGACGAGCCGGTGCTCCCCGCGATCGGCGAGCAGCTGCACCGCGCGGCGCACGACGTGCGTCTTCGGATGCGCAGGGCCGCCGCGCCTCGCACGCAGGCCCCGCCGCGGGGGGATGCCGGGGCATCCGCGCCGCCCACGACGACCATGCCCGCCCTGACCTCGCCGCTGCTGGTGCAGACGCCCTCCGCGGACCACTGGATCCTCATCGGCTCACTGCTCGAGGATCTCCGGCGGATCCACGAAGCGCTCGGCGACACGGACTGACCGCCGCGCGGACGGTGGGGCGGCTCAGCCCGCGCGCACCGCCGCGGCGATGGGCGTGGGCCCCGAGTTGAACCGGATGGTGCGGCCGATCGTGGCGTCATCGGCCAGCACCGCCGCGATGACGGCCGCGACATCCGCCCGCGGAACGGACGCGGACTCGACGGCGGCCACATCGATGGCGCCGGTCGGCTCGTCGAGCGTCAGGGCGCTCGGCGCGACGATCGTGGCGTCGAGCCCGGAGGCACGCAGGCGCGCATCGGCGGCCGCCTTGGCCTGCGCGTACGGGAAGAAGGAGCTGTCCTCGGGGACGCCGTGGTCGGGACCCGCGCCGAAGTAGGAGACCATGACGTACCGCCGCACACCGGCGGCCTCGGCCGCCTCCATCGAGCGGATCGCCGCGTCGCGATCGACCGCGTAGGTGCGGGCGGGATCGCCGCCGCCCGCGCCCGCGGTCCATACGACCGCGTCATGCCCGGCGATCAGTCCCGCGAGGGCGCTCGTGTCGAGCTGTTCGATGTCGGCCACGACGGGCGTCGCACCCGCCGCCTGTACGTCGCCCGCGTGATCGGCGTTGCGGATCACGGACGTGACCTCGTCACCGCGGGCAGCCAGGATCGGAGTGAGCAGGAGGGCCACCTTGCCGTGACCGCCGAAGACGAGGATGCGAGCCATCCGTCCACGCTACTCGCCCGCGCCCCGCCGCGGGCCGCCTAGCCTGATCAGGTGACCACGAGCGAGATGACCTACCGCGGGACGACGGCGATGATCACGGGGGCGAGCTCGGGGATCGGCGAGGAGTTCGCGGCCCGCTTCGCCGAACGCGGCGCGGATGTCGTTCTCGTTGCGCGACGCGAAGACCGTCTGCGCGCACTCGCCGCGGAGCTCGAGGAGCGCCACGGCATCACGGCCACGGTGCTCCCGCTGGACCTGGGCGTGGCGGGCATCGCCGCGACGCTGCGGCGCGAGCTCGACGACCGCGGCATCCGTATCGACACGCTCATCGGCAATGCCGGCTTCGGGGCACGCGGCGCCATCCTCACGGAGGATCCCGAGCGCCTCGCCGCCATGATCCAGCTCAACGTCGTTGCCCTCACGGCGGTCACGCGAGAGTTCCTGCCCGACCTCGTCGCCTCAGGGCGCGGCGCCCTGGTCAATGTCGCGAGCGTCGTGGCGTATCAGCCCACACCGTACATGGCGGTCTACGGCGCGACGAAGGCCTTCGTGCTGAGCCTCACCGAGGCGATCGCCTACGAGACGCGCGACACCGGCCTGCGCGTGCTCGCCCTGAGCCCGGGGTCGACCGCGACGGAGTTCTTCGAGATCGCGTGCGCGGAGGAGGTCGCGCGCGGCATGCAGACCCCGGCGCAGGTGGTCGAGACCGCGCTGAAGGCGCTCGACCGGCGCAGTACGCCGCCGAGCGTGGTCTCGGGAGCCACCAACGCCGTGGCGAGCATGCTCTCGGGCATCATCCCGCGACGGGTCGTGCTCGAGGCCAGCGGCCGCTTGCTCGCCTGACCCCGCGTGCCGGCGAGCGGCCCGCAGCGGCGGTACCGTCGCCTGTCACGAACCGCTCACCGGATGCCGCGGCTCGAGCGGTATGCGACAGGTGAGCCCGGCCGCAGCTCGCGATCCCGACCGGCCTCGCGGTAGTGCGCCGTGAACTCCACGACCCCGCGACTCTCTCCCGGGCCGCCGCCCCGCACGTCATGGATCTCGAGCCCCGTCCACCGCACGCGGTCGTCCAGCTCGACGCTCGCCGGCGCCGTCCCGGGGTGCCAGGACGACATCAGGTAGTCCGCGTCGCCGAGGGCGAAGGCGCCGTACCGCGAGCGCATGAGCGCCTCCGCGGTCGGGGCCGCGCCGCCGCGGTGCAGCGGCGCGCAGCATGCCTCGTACGACGCGGTGCCGCACGGACATGGGTCGGGCGCGCTCACCACCCCATCGATCCCGGTCCGCCCTTGAAGGGACCGACCAGATCGGAGGTGACCCATCCCCCGTAAAAACCTCCCGGTTGCGGCGCGACGACCTCACCGCCGACGGCACAGGCATCCATCGGCCCGGCGTACACCGCCACGCGGCCCGACAGCTCCGCGAAGCCGGGCGAGGGTCGGGGGTAGGTCCACGCCGCGCGCGGCGCCGTGCGCCCTCCGCCGGTCACATCGAAGTACGACGCCGCTCCCTTGAACTCGCAGAACGAGGCGCCGGCGGTCGGCGTGAGGGCGCGCGCGACGAACGCGGCGATGGGCAGGTAGTAGACGGGCGGATGACTCGTCTCGAGCACGCGCACGACGTCGTCGGTGTCGACGATCCGCTCACCGCCGAGGTCGATGCTCACGCGCGCATCGACGCGTTCGACACGCGGCGGACGCGGATAGTCCCACACGGATTCCTGGCCGGGACCGACGGGTTCGGGACGCGGGCGCTTCATACAACCCACGGTAGCCCGCGCCGATGACCCGGAGCCGGGTCCGGGCGCGCCTGCTCTACTCTCGAGGGGTGAGCATCTTCGGCGGCGGCGATTCCCAGGGGCCCTCCCCCGCACGCATCACCATCTGGATCATCGCCGGCGGTGTGGGGCTGTACTTCGTCGTCTCCGGCATCATCGGCATCCTCACCTCCGGCGGGTGACCCGCACGACTCCCGGCTGATAGCGTTCCGGCAGACCGCGGCTGCGACCCCGCGGCCTCTCACCGGAAGCAGGGAGCGCCATGGCAGATGCACCCACGTCGGCGGCCACGTCATCCTCACCCCCGCGCGAGCAGTGGACCGGCCAGATCGGCTTCATCCTCGCGGCGATCGGGTCGGCGGTGGGGCTCGGCAACATCTGGCGCTTCCCGGGGGTCGCCTACGAGAACGGCGGCGGCGCGTTCCTCATCCCCTACCTCATCGCGCTGGTCACGGCCGGCATCCCGATCCTGTTCCTCGACTACGCCCTGGGGCACCGGTTCCGAGGCGCCGCCCCCACGGCCCTCCGTCGTGCGGCGGGAAGGGCGAAGGGGCTCCTGGAGTCGCTGGGGTGGTTCCAGGTCGCCATCGCGTTCGTGATCGGGCTGTACTACACCGCCGTGATCGCGTGGGCCCTGTCGTACTTCGTCTTCTCGTTCGATCTGCGCTGGGGCGATGACACCGCCGGCTTCTTCACCGGCGAGTATCTGCGCACCGGCGACCCCGGGTTCAGCCTGGAGTTCGTCCCCGGAGTGCTCATCCCGCTCGCTCTGATCTGGATCGCGACGATCGTCGTCCTCGCGCTCGGCGTGGCGAAGGGCCTGCAGCGCGTGAACGTCGTCTTCCTTCCCGTCCTGATCATCGCCTTCGCGGTGCTCGTCGTCCGCGCGCTCTTCCTGGACGGCGCGGCCGACGGCCTCAACGCCCTCTTCACGCCCAATTGGGCGGCTCTCGGCGACCCCAACGTCTGGATCGCCGCCTACAGCCAGATCTTCTTCTCGCTGTCGATCGCCTTTGGCATCATGATCACGTACGCGTCGTATCGCAAGCGCCGGGCGAACCTGACCGCGCCGGGTCTCGTCGTCGCCTTCGCGAACTCGTCGTTCGAGATCCTCGCCGGCATCGGCGTCTTCGCGACCCTCGGGTTCTTCGCCTTCCAGCAGGGTGTCGACATCGCGGAGCTCGAGGGGCTCACGGGCGTCGGGCTGTCGTTCATCACCTTCCCCGCCATCGTGTCCCAGATGCCGGGCGGCCCGGTCTTCGGGGTCCTCTTCTTCGGCTCGCTCACGCTGGCAGGGTTCACCTCCCTCATCTCCGTGCTGCAGGTCGTCTCGGCCGCGTTCCAGGAGAAGTTCGACCTGACGCCGCGGCAGGCGGCGATCCGGCTCGGAGTGGTTTCGGCGGTCCTGTCGATCCTCCTCTTCTCGACCACGACGGGACTGCTCGCGCTGGATGTCGCCGACAACTGGGCGAACAACATCGGCATCGTCGCCTCCGCGGTCGCCTCGACGATCCTCGTCATCTGGGTGCTGCGGCTGGGCCCGGAGCTGCGCTACCACCTCAACTCCGTCTCCACCTTCCCCGTGGGTCGGGCGTGGATCGCCCTCGTCGGCCTGCTGGCGCCGGTGGTCCTCGGCTACATGCTCGTCGCACGCATCGTCACGCTGCTCCTCGAGGGCTACGGCGGCATGCCCGCCTGGTACCTCGGCATCGTGGGCTGGGGAACCATCCTCGTGATCGTCGTCGCCGCCGCCGTGCTCACCGGCATCCGATGGCGACGACCCCCGGACGACTTCACGCCCTGGCCTCCCTATCCCGCGCCCCGGACGGCCGAGGCCGGAAAGGGAGTGCGCTCATGACCCCGCTGGCCATCGTCTTCTTCCTCCTCGCGGTCGTCATCGTGTGGGGCGGCCTCGTCGCGAGCACGCTGTTCCTCCGCCGGCGCCCCGAGCGGCAGTCGTTCCCGCCCGGCGGACACGACGACCACCGCGAAGACGCCGCGCCGATCGAACACGACACGTGAGCCCCGGAGGAGAGGATGCCGAGGCGCAAGGTCGCCTCATGCTCCTCGACACCGCGTCGCTGTACTTCCGTGCCTTCTACGGTGTCCCCGACACAGTGAAGGCACCCGACGGCACGCCCGTCAACGCCGTACGGGGGCTGCTCGACATGATCGCGAAGCTCGCATCGGCCTACGCCCCCCAGCGCGTCGTCGCCTGCTGGGACGACGACTGGCGCCCCGCGTGGCGGGTTGCGCTCATCCCGAGCTACAAGGCGCATCGGGTCGCCGCAGAGCACGCGGGCGCGCCCGACGAGGAAGAGGTGCCGGATGCCCTGGAGGCCCAGCTTCCGGCGATCCGGGAGGCGCTCGACGCCCTCGGCATCCCCGTCGTCGGCGCGGCGGAGCACGAGGCCGATGACGTCGTAGGCAGCCTCGCCCACCAGACGGAGGGCCCGGTCGACGTCGTGACGGGCGACCGCGATCTCTTCCAGCTCGTCGATGACGCACGAGAAGCGCGTGTGATCTATACCGCTCGCGGCATGAGCAAGCTGGAGGTCGTGACGGATGCCGTCGTCGTCGCCAAATACGGGGTGCTCCCGCAGCAGTACGCCGACTTCGCGACGCTGCGCGGCGACACGTCCGACGGACTTCCCGGCGTCCCGGGCGTGGGCGAGAAGACGGCGGCGACGCTGCTCGCCGCCCACGGCGACCTGCCCGGCATCATCGCCGCCGCCGAGGCGGGAGAGGGCATGTCCGTGGGCGTGCGCTCCCGCATCCTCGCCGCGCTCCCCTACCTGCGCGTCGCACCCCGCGTGGTCGCGGTCGCAAGGGATCTCGACCTGCACCTGCCACCGCCCGCCGCGCCCGACCCCGCGGATGCCGCCGCCGCCGCCCAGCGCTGGGGCCTCGGTACCGCGATGGAACGAGCCGCCGCGGCCCTCACTCCCTGAGCTCAGCGCCCCGCCCACTCCCGCAGGCGCGGGAGATCCCAGGTCGTCACGATGCGCTCGGGCGGGATGCCGGCGGCCTCCGCGCGCGCGGCGCCGTAGTCCAGCAGCGAGAGCTGCCCCGGGGCGTGCGCGTCCGAGTCGATCGAGAACAGGCATCCCTCCTCGAGCGCGATCGCGATCATGTCGTCGGGCGGGTCCTGCCGCTCCGGGCGGGAGTTGATCTCCACGGCGACCCCGTGCGCGGCGCAGGCCTCGAAGACGGCGACCGGATCGAAGGTCGAGGGCGGCCGCGTCCCGCGCGAGCCCTCGACGAGACGGCCCGTGACGTGACCGAGCACGTCGACCCGGGGATTCGACACTGCGGCGACCAGGCGCCGGGTCATCGCCGCCTCCTCCATCCGCAGCTTCGAGTGCGCCGAGGCCACGACGACCTCGAGAGCGTCCAGGACCTCGTCCTCCTGGTCGAGCGCTCCGTCGTCGAGGATGTCCACCTCGATGCCGGTAAGCAGGGTGAACTCCCCCGTGCCGAAGTCGGGGACGAGTGCGCACTGCTCGCGCAGTCGCTCGGCGCTGAGTCCGTTCGCGACGCGCAGGCGCGGGGAGTGGTCGGTGAGCGCGAGGTACTCATGGCCCAGCTGCCGCGCGGCGTCCACCATGAGATCGATCGAAGAGAGTCCGTCTGACCAGTCACTGTGGGAGTGGAGGTCGCCGCGCAGCAGGGCCCGGAGCGAGCCTCCGCTCGGGGGCACGTCGTACCGCTCGCGCAGTTCCGCGAGGTAGCCGGGCACCGCGCCCGCGAGCGCCTCCTGGATGACGGCCATCGACGACGCGCCGACGCCCTTCACCCGGCGCAGCCGCGCGGGGTCGCGCAGCACGGCATCGTCGAGACCGGCGATCGCCGCCGCCGCACCCCGGAACGCGGCGGAGCGGTACCGAGACGCCCGTTCGCGCTCGAGCAGGGACGCGATCTCGGAGAGCGCCTCGACCGGATTCACGGCGACCACCCTAGCCCGGCGCCTCGGGGCGCGCGCCGGGACGAGCGGGGGCCGCCATCACGACAGTTCGCGTGTGATCGCAGCCCAGCGCTGCAGGGTCGCCGCCGCGCTCCCGTCGTCGATCGCCGCGGCCGCGCGTGCCTGCTCCTCCGCGAGGCGCTCGAGGATGGGTCTCTGCGCCTGCCCCGCGTCGTGGGACAGCCGGTATGCGACCATCCCCGCCGCGGCGTTCAGCAGCACGATGTCTCGCACCGGCCCGGTTTCGCCGTCGAGCACGCGGCGCACGACGTCCGCGTTGTGGGCGGGATCGCCGCCGCGCAGCTGAGAGATCTCGGCGCGCGGGATGCCGAGGTCGCGCGGATCGAGGTCGTGCTCGTGGACGTCGCCCCGGCTGATCTCCCAGACACGGCTGTGCCCGGTCGTGGTCAGCTCGTCGAGACCGTCGTCTCCACGGAAGACCAGCGCCGTCGCGCCTCGCGTGCGGAAGACGCCCGTGATCAGGGGCACGCGGTCGAGGTGGGCGACGCCGACGGCGTTCGCCTCGGCTCGCGCGGGGTTGCACAGCGGCCCGAGGATGTTGAACACCGTCGGCACCCCGAGCTCGCGTCGCACGGCGCCCGCGTGACGGAAGCCCGGATGGAACGCGGTCGCGAAGACGAAGGTCATGCCGACCCGGCGCAGCGACTCGGCAACGGCCTCGGGGCTCAGCGTGAGCGATACGCCCAGCGCTTCGAGAACATCGGACGAGCCCGACGAAGAGCTCGCCGCCTTGTTCCCGTGCTTGATCACGGGCACACCGGATGCCGCGGCGACGATCGACGCCATCGTCGAGACGTTCACGGCCCCGAGCCGGTCGCCCCCGGTACCGACGATGTCCAGGGCGTCCGCGGGGATGTCCAGAGGCAGCGCGGCGTCGAGGACCGCGTCGCGGAAGCCGACGACCTCGTCGACGGTCTCGCCTTTCGCCCGCAGAGCGACGAGGAAGCCGCCGAGCTGAGCCGGCGTCACCTCCCCCGTCATGACACGGGACATCGCCCACGTCGCCTCCGACACGCTGAGGTCCTCCCCGGCCAGCAGCGCGGCGATCAGATCGGGCCAGGTATCGGCATCGCTCATGTCTCCCGATCCTATCGACCGCGGCATTCAGCACTCTCCCGGCGGATTGGCCGGGCGCTCCGAGGCGGCCCAAAGTCCCCGTCCGGGCGCGGGGAGGCGCCGCCGTGCGAACCCAACCGCTCAGGATCGGCCATAATGGGGAGCGTGACGAGCACTACAGCGACCTATGCCTCGGCGGCGAGGACCATCAAGCGTCCGGATCCGGTCGCTGTCGGAACGATCGTGTGGCTCGGAAGCGAAGTCATGTTCTTCGCCGGCCTCTTCGCGATCTACTTCACCCTGCGCAACACCTCGCCCGGTCTATGGGCCGAGGACAGCGCTCTTCTGAACGTCCCGTTCGCCCTCGTGAACACGATCATCCTCGTGCTCTCGAGCGTCACCTGCCAGATGGGCGTGTTCGCCGCGGAGCGGTTCCAGCCGTATTCCACGCGCAAGCGCGGCATCCTCGGCTGGGGCATGGTCGAGTGGTTCTTCCTCACCTTCGCGCTCGGCGCGATCTTCGTGTCGGGCCAGGTCTGGGAGTATGCGCAGCTAGTCGCGGAGGGCCTGTCGATCGACACGAACTCGTACGCCTCCGCGTTCTACCTCACGACCGGCTTCCACGCCCTCCACGTCACCGGCGGGCTCGTCGCGTTCCTCCTCGTCATCGGCCGCGCCTACGCGGTGAAGAACTTCGGCCACAAGGAAGCCACGAGCGCGATCGTCGTGTCGTACTACTGGCACTTCGTCGACGTCGTGTGGATCGCCCTGTTCGCGGTCATCTACTTCCTCAAATAAGAAGCGAAAGCCCCGAAATGCCACGAGACAAAAAGCGCCGCTCCGGTCGCCGCAGCCCCCTCGCAGCCGCCGGCCTCATCGGAATCGGCCTCCTCCTGACCGGCGGTCTTTACGCGGGTGCTTCGGCGGCCATGGCCGCGACCCCCGACACGCCGACGCAGACCCTGACTGTCGAAGACGGCAAGAAGCTGTTCCAGGCCAACTGCGCCACGTGCCACGGCCTCGACCTGCAGGGCACGGAGAACGGTCCCAGCCTTTATGGCGTGGGCGCCATGGCGGTCGAGTTCCAGGTCGCCACGGGCCGCATGCCTCTGCAGATGCAGGGGCCGCAGGCCCCGCAGAAGCCGCCGCAGTTCACCGAAGAGCAGACGCTGGCGATGGCGGAGTACGTCCAGTCGGTCGCTCCCGGGCCCGAGATCGCCACGGGGCAGGTGCTCGACGGCGAGGGCGACGTCTCGCGCGGCGCAGAGCTGTTCCGTATCAACTGCGCGATGTGCCACAACGTCGCCGCCGCCGGCGGCGCGCTCACGGAGGGCAAGTACGCGCCCTCGCTCGTGGGCGTCGAGCCCCGCCACATCTACGCGGCCATGGTCACCGGCCCGCAGAACATGCCCGTCTTCAGCGATCTGAACCTCTCCCCCGAGGACAAGCGCGACATCATCTCGGCGCTGCTGTGGATGGAGCGCAACCCCTCCCCCGGCGGATTCTCGCTCGGCTCGCTCGGACCCGTCTCCGAGGGCCTGTTCATCTGGATCTTCGGTATCGGAGCGCTCGTGGCATTCACCGTGTGGATCACGGCGAAGTCCAACTGACGCCCCGCAACGACGACACACCAATACGCACGAGGAGCACCATGGCACACGAGATCGAGGCACCGGACCAGGACCGGGGCCCCGCTCCCTCGTCCGGGCTCGCGGTCGCCGTGACCGATCCCGTTCGCAACCCCGGCCTGCCGCCGCACCGCGAGCGGGTGACGGATCAGGATCCCGCCAAGATGCGCGCAGCGGTCCGTACCGTCTACACGCTCTTCTACCTCTCGGTCGCGGGCAGCATCTGGGCCATCGCCGCGTACTTCCTCTTCCCGATGGAAGACGGCGAGCTGGCCTCGGTCCGCGCCAACAACCTCTTCGTCGGGCTCGGGATCGCGCTCGCGCTCCTCGCGATCGGCGTCGCCGCGATCCACTGGTCCAAGGCGATCATGTCCGACACGGAGCACGTCGAGCACCGCCACCCGACGCGCGGTAAGGACACCACCCGCGCCGCTGCGGTGCAGGCGTTCGCCGAGGCGAACGAGGAGTCTGGCTTCGGTCGCCGCGCGATGATCCGCAACTCGCTGATCGCCGCTCTCGTCGCCTCCGTCGCCCCCGGTATCGTCCTCTTCCGCGGCCTCGCGCCGCAGGGCGTGAACCCCGTCGAGCTACTCAGCCACACGATGTGGGAGTCGGGCATGCGACTCGCGCGCGACCCCTCCGGCACGCCCATCAAGGCCTCCGAGGTCACGTTGGGTTCGGCTTTCCAGGTCATCCCGGAGCCGCTGGCCGGCCTGTCGCACTATGACGGCTACCTCGAGGAGAAGGCGAAGGCCATCGTCCTGCTCATGCGCCTGCTCCCCGAGCAGCTGCAGGAGACGGAGGAGCGTGCGAGCTGGTCCTACGACGGCATCGTGGCGTATTCGAAGGTCTGCACCCACGTCGGATGCCCTGTGGCTCTGTACGAGCAGCAGACGCACCACCTGCTGTGCCCATGCCACCAGTCGCAATTCGATGTCTCTCGCGGTGCGGAGGTCATCTTCGGACCGGCTGCCCGTCCGCTCCCGCAGCTGCCCATCACCGTGGATGACGAGGGCTACCTCGTTGCGCAGAGCGACTTCCATGAACCCGTCGGCCCGAGCTTCTGGGAGCGCCATTGAGTACTGCAGCCGGCAACGAAGGCGCCAAGAAGGCGCCCCTGGGTGGCCGCTTCGTCGGAGGCGCCGCCAACTACATCGATGAGCGCACGAGCCTCTCGGGCATGGTCAAGGAGCTCGGTCGGAAGATCTTCCCCGACCACTGGTCGTTCATGCTCGGCGAGATCGCCCTCTGGAGCTTCGTCGTCGTCCTGATCACGGGAACGTTCCTGACGTTCTTCTTCCAGGCGTCGATGGTGGAGACCCACTACTACGGCGCCTACATCCCGATGCGCGGCATCGAGATGTCCGCGGCGATGGCCTCGACGCTCGAAATCTCGTTCGACATCCGCGGGGGCCTCCTGGTGCGCCAGATGCATCACTGGGCGGCGCTCATCTTCGTCGCCGGCATCGGCGTCCACATGCTGCGCGTGTTCTTCACAGGCGCCTTCCGCAAGCCGCGCGAGCTGAACTGGGTCGTGGGCTTCGTGCTCTTCATCCTGGCGATGGCCGAGGGCTTCACCGGCTACTCGCTCCCCGACGACGTGCTCTCGGGCAACGGTCTGCGCATCATCGACGGCATGATCAAGGGAATCCCCCTGATCGGCACGTGGACCTCGTTCCTGCTGTTCGGCGGCGAATTCCCGGGCACCGATATCGTCGGTCGTCTCTACACGCTGCACATCCTGCTGCTGCCGCTGCTCGTGATCGGGCTGATCGCGGTTCACCTCATCCTGATGATCGTGAACAAGCACACGCAGTTCGCCGGCCCCGGCCGCACGAACGACAACGTCGTCGGCTACCCGATGATGCCCGTGTACATGTCGAAGATGGGTGGCTTCTTCTTCATCACGTTCGGTGTCATCGCCCTGATCGCATCGCTGTTCACGATCAACCCGATCTGGAACTACGGCCCCTACGACCCGTCTCCGGTGTCGGCCGGAACCCAGCCGGACTGGTACATCGGCTTCGCGGACGGCGCGCTGCGGCTCGTTCCCCCGCACCTCGAGACGGTATTCCTCGACCACACCTGGTCGTGGAACATCATCCTCCCGCTCGTCGTGATCGGACTGTTCATCGTGCTCGTCGCGATCTACCCCTTCATCGAGGCGTGGGTCACGGGCGACAAGCGCGAGCACCACATCGCCCAGCGCCCGCGCAACGCCGCGACGCGCACGGCGATCGGCGCGGCCGGAGTGACGTTCTACGCGGTGCTGTGGGCCGCGGCATCCTCCGACCTCATCGCGACGCACTTCTGGCTGACGATGGAGGGCGTGATCCACACCCTCCAGGCGATGCTGATCTTCGGGCCGATCGTCGCGTACTTCGTCACGAAGCGCATCTGCCTCGCCCTGCAGAAGAAGGACCGCGAGATCGCACTCCACGGCTACGAGTCCGGGCGTATCGTCCGGCTCCCCGGCGGCGAGTACATCGAGGTCCACCAGCCCGTCGACGAGTACGAGCGGTGGAAGCTGGTCTCCTACGAGACCTACGAGCCGCTCGTCGTGCGCCCCGACTCCCGCGGGCGCATCGCGTGGCATCAGAAAGTCCGCGCGTCCATCTCGCGCTGGTTCTTCGAGGATCGCCTCACGCCGGTCACCCAGGCGGAGATCGACGAGGCCGTGGCGCACCAGCAGCATGCCCTCGACCACATCGCCGATGAGGAGACCGCGGAGATCCGCGGTGCCCACGAGCGAGCCGGCGCGCCCGATGCACCGCTCGTGGCGGACGGGTCGGAGCGTGTCCACGAGACGGCGGTTCGGCCGACGACCGTCATCGCGCTCGAAGAGGACGAGAAGTCGTCGCAGTCCAAGAAGCGGGACGCCGAGGAAAACTGAGGCCCCGGAACGGATCACAAGGGCCCGGACAGCTCCCCCCGCGGGATGCCGTCCGGGCCCTTTCGCGTGCGACGCCGTTCCGACTCGACAGTGCGCGCAGCGAGATCGGCAGGAAGAGCACGACGTATGACCGGGAAGCGATGTAGGGGCGCGCCCGCTCCCCCCCCCCTATCGTCAGAAGATGACCGATGCCGCCTCGTACTTCTCGTCCCGCCTGGCGCATGAGACCGATCCATCCGACGTGTACGCCGCTCAGAGGGCGGGCGAGCGCTTCGTGCTCGTGGATGTCCGCGGAGACGAGGCCTGGGCGCAGGGACGCATCTCCGGCGCCATCCACATGCCCTACCGCGACGTCCCCCGTCGGGCCGCCGAGCTGGATCCCCGCGTGCCCGTCGTCGTCTATTGCTGGAGCCCCGGGTGCAATGCGGGCGTGAACGGAGCGAAGGCATTCGCCGAGGCGGGGTTATCGGTCAAGGAGATGATCGGCGGCTACGAATACTGGGCGCGCGAAGGGCAACCCGCGGAGAACGACGAGGGTCCATTCCCCCGCCTCTTCGACCCCCAGGTCATGGTCGTCCGCACCGCGCGCTGACTCGAGGTGCGCACCGCCGCCTCGCCCGCGGCTTCCGCAACCGCGACTGACGCTGCCCGATTCCCATCGTCAGCGCACGGCTGGAGCGCTCAGCCCTGGCGTCGCCGGTAGCCGGTCACAGTGATCACTCCGCCGAGTGCGAGCAGCACCCCGGCCGCCGCGAGCACACCCCAGCTGGGATTCGCACCCGTGGTGGGAAGCCTGCTCGTCGTGGCCGATGTGTGGGGGCGACCTCGACCGTGCGCGTGGCCGTCAGCGCATCCAGCGTGGATCCCCCGTGAACGTCGTCGCGATCCCAGTGATCTAGGGATCGCGCCGGATGAGGGGCCCGAGATCCCAGTCGGATCACTCCGCCCGAATGCGACGTCGTCGACGGTCAGGGGCGTCCACGACCCGGAAGCCATCCGATGGATCAGCGCGGCGGACGCGATCTCGCCGCCGGGACCACCGCGAACACCATCGGCGACGACCGTCGACTGGGACGACACGGACACGGAATCCTCATTGCCGGTTCGGTGTGGTCCTGTGTCGGACCGCACCGCCGAACGGAGCCCGAGGCGCGCCTCGGATAACGGGGCGTCACCGGGCGAAGTAACCCCTGTAGTACTCGTAGACCCAGCCGACGATCGCCACGAGGAAGACCGCGAAACCGATCGGAACCATCCACGACCCCACAGCGAGCCCGATGAACGCCAGCGCGGCCGCGAACGCGAGCACGATGGGCCACCACGACCACGGGCTGAACTCGCCGAGCTCCGGATCGCCGTCATCGATGTCGGCCGTCAGCGTGTCCTCGGGCAGGTCACCGCCCTGAGCCTTGTGCACCCGCTGCAGGTACCAGGCAATGAAGGCGGCCATGAGGGTTGCGAAGACGAGGGCGACGGATCCCACCCACTCGATGCCGTTGTACCACGGCACGTCGGGGTGCGCGATGATGTTCCAGCCGATGTACAGCGCGCCGACCGAGCCGAAGAAACCGGCCAGGATCCACCAGAGGACGACGTTGGAGCGCACTTACTTCACCCCTCCCTGGGCAAGGTCGACAACCGGGGCATCGGGTGCGTCCTTCGCGGGACCCACGCCGACGGGCAGGCCTGCCTCGGGGTGATTGAGATCGAACGCGGGACGCTCACTGCGGATCCGCGGGATCGAGGTGAAGTTGTGTCGCGGCGGCGGGCACGAGGTGGCCCACTCCAGCGAAGCTCCGTACCCCCACGGGTCGTTGACCGTGACCTTCGGCGCCTTGCGCGCGGTGATCCACACGTTCAGGAGGAAGGGCAGCATCGACGCGGCGAGCACCATCGATCCGATCGTGGAGAACTGATTCTGCCAGGTCCAGCCGTCGGCCTCGGCGTAGTCCGCGTAGCGCCGGACCATGCCGTCGACGCCCAGCCAGTGCTGGATGAGGAAGGTCATGTGGAAGCCGATGAACAGCAGCCAGAAGTGCACGTAGCCGAGGCGCTCGTTGAGCATGCGACCGGTCCACTTGGGCCACCAGAAGTAGAAGCCCGCGAACATCGCGAACACCACGGTTCCGAAGACCACGTAGTGGAAGTGCGCCACGACGAAATAGGAGTCGGACAGCGCGAAGTCCAGCGGCGGCGACGCGAGGATGACGCCCGTGAGCCCTCCGAAGACGAACGAGATGAGGAACCCGAGCGCAAACACCATCGGGGTCTCGAACGTCACGGATCCTCGCCAGAGCGTGCCGATCCAGTTGAAGATCTTCACACCCGTCGGAACCGCGATCAGCATCGTCATGAGTGCGAAGAAGGGAAGCAGAACCGCACCGGTGACGTACATGTGGTGCGCCCAGACCGCGACGGACAGCGCCGCGATCGCGATGGTCGCGTACACGAGCGTCTTGTAGCCGAAGATCGGCTTGCGGCTGAAGACCGGGAAGATCTCGGACACGATGCCGAAGAACGGCAGGGCGATGATGTACACCTCGGGGTGACCGAAGAACCAGAACAGGTGCTGCCAGAGCAGCACGCCGCCGTTCGCGGGATCGTAGATGTGCGCACCGAGCACGCGGTCCGCGGCGGCGGCGAAGATCGCGGCCGCGAGGACGGGGAATGCCATCAGGATGAGCAGGCTCGTCACGAGGGTGTTCCAGGTGAAGATGGGCATGCGCCACATCGTCATGCCGGGAGCGCGCATCGTGATGATCGTCGTGATGAAGTTGACCGCACCGAGGATGGTGCCGAAACCGCTCATACCGAGGCCCAGCATCCATAGATTGCCGCCGGCTCCCGGCGAGAACGAGGCGTTCGCGAGCGGTTGATACGCGAACCAGCCGAAGGATGCCGCGCCCTGCGGGGTCAGGAAGCCGGAGACCGCGATGGTCGATCCGAACAGGAACAGCCAGAACGCGAAGGCGTTCAGACGCGGGAACGCCACGTCGGGGGCGCCGATCTGCAGCGGCATCATGACGTTGGCGAAGCCCGCGAAGAGCGGCGTCGCGAACATGAGCAGCATGATCGTGCCGTGCATCGTGAACAGCTGGTTGTACTGCTCCTTCGTCGGGATGACCTGCATGCCCGGCGCGAAGAGCTCGGCGCGGATGATGAGGGCCATCACGCCGCCGAGGAGGAAGAACAGGAACGACGCGATCAGGTACATGTACCCGATGGTCTTGTGGTCGGTGGAGGTGATCCACTTGACAACGATGTTGCCCTTCTGGTCGACGCGCGACCGCGAGAGCAGCGCCGCCTGACGGGGAGGCAGCGTCGTCGTCCGGCTCGAACCGGATTCTTTCAACGGCAGGGTCGTGGCCATGGGCTCAGCCTTCCTCGCTGCCCGCGCCGGCGAGGTCGCCGCCGGTCCCGGGCAGGTTGCTGTTGCGGTCGTAATCGTCGGTGATGTCGCCGGTCTGTCCCGCGGCCCGCAGGGTGTCGAGGTAGTCCTCGTACTCCTGCTCGCTCACGACCTCGACGTTGAAGAGCATGGCGGAGTGGTACTCGCCGCAGAGTTCGGCGCACTTCCCGGCGTAGGTACCCTCACGCGTCGGTGTGAAGGACCAGAAGTTCTCGCGGCCCGGGTACATGTCCTTCTTGTACAGGAAGTCGATGACCCAGAAGCTGTGGATCACATCGCGCGAGCGCAGCTCGATCTGGACGGTCTGGTCGACGGGCAGGACGAGCGTCGGGAGCGCGGCCTGGTCGACGTCTCCGTTGGCCTCGGGGACCGCCTGGACGCCCATGGTCCACACCGCGTCGGAGCCATCTTCGTCGTCGCCGTTGTATTGGAAGTCCCACGCCCACTGCTTGCCGATGGCGACGATGGAGACATCGGGGTCCTCGTACTGCGTCTCGAGGATGGTCTGGTCGCGCGCCGTGAAGGCGAAGAAGCCGACGACGAGGATCAGCGGCACGATCGTATAGAAGATCTCGATCGGCATGTTGTAGCGCAGCTGCACGGGCAGGCCGCTCTGGCCCTTGCGACGGCGGTAGACGATCATCGCCCAGAGCATCAGCGCCCACGTGATGACGCCCACCGCGAGCAGCACGATCCAGGAGTTGACCCACAGGCCCGACACCATCTCGGTGCGGTTGGTGGCCTGGGAACCGTCCTCCTGGAATCCGGGAAGGTACCCGTTCAGCTCCGTCGGCGTGCATCCGGCGAGGATGGCGACGGCCGCTGCTCCGATAGGGAGGGCGGCGAGGCGAAGACGGCGTTTCGAGCGCACGGTGCACCTTTCGGGGCTCGCGGGTGTGACTTGAGTCAGTCTAGGACAATTCACACCGCACTCAGGCCAGACGCCCAGCCCGACACGACGTCGGACTGGGCGTCTGGAAGGGGCTGATCAGCTCAGTGGAAGCTGTCGCCGCAGGCGCAGCTGCCCGCGGCATTGGGGTTGTCGATGGTGAATCCCTGCTCGGAGATGGTGTCCTTGAAATCGATGGCGGCGCCATCGAGGTAGGGCACGCTCATGTTGTCGACGATGACCTCGACGCCGTCGAAGTCGACCGTCTCATCGCCGTCGAGATAGCGCTCGTCGAAGTAGAGCTGATAGATCAGGCCCGAGCATCCGCCCGGTTGAACGGCGACACGCAGACGCAGGTCGTCACGCCCCTCCTGCTCGAGCAGGCTCTTGACCTTGGCCGCGGCCGCCGTCGTGAGGGTGACACCGTGAGCGGGGGCCTCGGTGGAAACGATCGTGGTATCGGTCATGGCAGTCCTCCTTTCGGAGAGTCTACCCGCGGCCCGGCCCCGCGGCGCCTGTCGCGCGCGCGTTCGCGGAAGCAAGGAAGACGGCCTCGCTGAGGATCGCATGCCGGAACGTGTCGAGATGAAGTGACTCGTTCGGGCTGTGCGCCCGCGAATGCGGGTCCTCCACGCCCGTGACGAGGATCTGCGCGTCGGGGAACTCCCTCACGAGATCGGCGATGAACGGGATGCTGCCGCCGACGCCGATGTCGACGGGCTCCGCGCCGTACCCCTCCGCGAAGGCCTCCCGCACCGCGGCCACCGCCCACCCCGAGGTGTCGACGAGGAAGCCGTTGCCCAGATCCACGTCCGAGAACTCCAGCTGCGCGCCGAACGGCGCGTGCGTCATCAGGTGCGTGCGCACCGCCTCGTAGGCGGCCGCGGCGTCCTGACCCGGCGCGACGCGCGCGCTGACGACGACGGTGACCTCCGGCGCGAGCGTGTTGGATGCCGCGGCAACCGACGTGAAGTCGATCCCCGTCACGGTGATGGAGGGCTGGTTCCAGATGCGCCCGAGGATCTCGCCACGGCCCGCAGGATCGACCCCCTGGAGCAGACCGGCCTCGTCCCGCAGAGTCTGCTCGCCGTACTCCGGGGTATCGGCGTCCCGGGCCGTCATGCCTTCGACCGCGACCGAACCGTCGTCGTGCCACAGCGTCGACAGTGTCTTCACGAGCGCCATCATGGCGTCGGGCACGGCGCCGCCGAACATGCCGGAGTGCGAAGCGTGGGCGAGCGTGCGCACCCGCAGCGTGAAGCGGGCATTTCCCCGCAACGACACCGTCAGCGCGGGGGTGTCGGAGTCCCAATTGCCCGAGTCCGCGACGACGATGACGTCGGCCGCCAGCGCGTCGCGGTTCTCCGCCAGGAAGTTCGCGAACGACCGCGACCCGTACTCCTCCTCGCCCTCGACGAACAGGGCGAGCCCCAGCGGGAAGTCCTCCCCCGCGGCCTCGCGAAGAGCCGTCACCGCGGCGATGTGCGTCATGATGCCGGCCTTGTCGTCGGCTGCGCCGCGCCCGTAGAGCCGGCCGTCCCGAACGGTGGGCTCGAAGGGCGGCGAATCCCAGAGCGCGTCATCGCCGGGAGGCTGCACGTCGTGGTGGGCGTAGAGCAGGACGGTCGGTGCACCGCGCCGCGCGGCGCGCGTGGCGAGCACGGCGGGCTGGCCCTGCTCGGCTGTGCCGGGGATCGGCGCGCGGAGGATGCGGACCTCGTCGAACGCACCGGTGGCCTCCGCAAGCGCCGCGACGGACTCGGCGCTGCGCTGCAACGCGGACTGGTCGAATGCCGGCCAGGCGATGCCCGGGATGCGCACGAGCGCACCGAGCGCGGCGAGGGTGCCGGGCATCCCCTCCTCCACCAGGCGTTGCAGGTCGGTCGGTGTCGGGGAATGCGCGGGATGCATGCGGGTAATCTTAGAGACGTCCCCTTTTCCCGGCTGTAGAGGAACGATCGTGGCCAAGACTCCCGCCCCGGTGCCCAGCGACGAGCAGGACACCCCCGCGGGTCCCGGAAAGGGTCGCCCCACGCCCTCGCGGGCCGAGGCCGTCGCCGGCCGTCGCCGGCCGCTCGTGCCCGACACCAAGGAGGCGAAGAAGGCCGCGCGCGCCCAGCTGCAGGCCAAGCGCGACCAGGCGCGCGCCGGGATGGCCGCGGGCGACGAGCGATATCTGCCCGCCCGGGACAAGGGTCCTCAGCGACGTTTCGTGCGCGACTACGTCGACTCCGGCTGGTTCCTCGCGGAGTTCATCATGCCGGCCATGATCGTCGTCATCCTGCTGTCCTTCATCTCGATCCCCGCGGTGCAGTTCTACGCGTTCGTCGCCCTGTGGGGCTTCATCCTGTTCGTCGTCGTCGAGATGTTCATCACCTCCTGGCGCACGAAGCGGGCGGTGCGGCGCAAGTTCGGTGAGAACGCGCTCGAGCGCGGGACCGGCTGGTATGCCGCGATGCGGTCGATGCAGATGCGCTTCCTGCGTCTGCCCAAGCCGCAGGTGCGGCGCGGCGCGAAGCTGTCCTGACCCCCGCGCGGGCCGTCAGCCCACGAGGCCGCGGTTGATCTGACGGGCCCAGAAGGGCCCGCGATAGAGGAACGCCGTATAGCCCTGGACGAGGGTGGCGCCCGCGGCGAGCCGCTCCCGCACGTCCTCGGCGGTCTCGACGCCTCCGACGGAGATCACGCAGAAGTCGGCCGGGACCGCGGCCCGCACGCGTCTCAAGACCTCGAGGGCGCGCCCCGCGAGGGGTGCGCCGGAGAGCCCGCCCGCTCCTGCCGCGGCGACGACGTCGGGGGCCGATGCGAGCCCGTCGCGCGACAGCGTCGTGTTCGTCGCGATGATGCCGTCGAGTCCGAGCTCGACCGCAAGGGCAGCGACCGCGTCGACCTCGGCGTCGTCCAGGTCGGGAGCGATCTTCACCAGGAGGGGCGTCGCTCCCGCGGCGTCCTTGACGGACCTCAGCAGCGGGGCGAGGCTCTCCACCGCCTGCAGGGTGCGAAGCCCAGGAGTGTTGGGCGAGGAGACGTTGACGGCCAGGTAATCCGCGAGGGGCGCGAGGAGCGTGGCGCTGCGGACGTAGTCCTCGGTGGCGTCCGCGACATCCACGATGCGGCTCTTGCCGATGTTCACGCCGAGGACGGGCCGATCGCGTCGGCCGCGCAGCCGGGCGAGGCGGTGGGCGGCCGCCTCCGCACCCGCATTGTTGAATCCCATCCGGTTGACGACCGCGCGGTCGGGGATCAACCGGAAGAGCCGCGGACGCGGATTGCCGTCCTGCGGCACGGCGGTGATCGTGCCCACTTCGACGTGGCCGAAGCCGAGCGCGCCGAGACCGAGGGCGCCGTGCGCGTCCTTGTCGAAACCCGCCGCGACCCCGAAGGGGGAGGGGAAGTCGAGACCGAGCGCCGAGACCGCGAGCGAGGGATCCGGCCGCGTGAAGGGGCGCAGCATCCGGGCGATCGGCCGTGTGCCCGCGATCCTGATCACCCGCATCGCGAGGTGGTGGGCGTCTTCCGGATCGAGCCGCGAGAGGACGAGCGAGAACAGGGCGCGGTACATGGCGGCCTCGGTCTTTCGGGTCGGGGCGCTCACTCGACGGGGCGGCGACGGGGGCGGTCGTGGTCGGCACGCAACTCGCCGATGGCGCTCTCGAAGTCCTCGAGCGAGTCGAAGGCCTGATACACGCTGGCGAATCGCAGATAGGCGACCTCGTCGAGCTCCCGGAGCGGGCCCAGGATGGCCAGGCCGATGTCGTTCGCATCGATCTGCGACGACCCCGTCTGACGCACCGTCTCTTCGACGCTCTGCGCCAGTATCGCGAGATCGGCCTCCGTCACGGGCCGGCCCTGGCATGCCTTTCGCGCCCCCGACATGACCTTCTCCCGGCTGAAGGGCTCGATGACGCCGGAGCGCTTGATGACGTTCAGGCTGGCCGTCTCGATCGTCGAGAAACGGCCCCCGCACTCGGGACACTGACGGCGCCGGCGGATCGACAGCCCGTCGTCGCTCGTGCGGGAGTCGATGACGCGGGAGTCGGCGTGGCGGCAGAACGGACAGTGCATGAGTATCGCTCAGTCGGTGGATGCCGCGTCGATGGCGCTGCCGCCGGTCAGCCGTTCGGGCGAGAAGCGCGCGGTGATGGCCTCGCCGTGCGCCGGCAGCGCCTCGGCCTCGGCGAGGGCGATGATCGGCCCCGCCACCTCGGCAAGCGCCGCGCGGTCGTACGAGATGACCTGCTGCGGCCGGAGGAACGTGTGCGCTCCCAGCCCCGCCGCGTAGCGGGCCTGTCCCCCGGTGGGCAGGACGTGATTGCTTCCGGCGAGGTAGTCGCCGAGGCTCACCGGCGTGCTCGCGCCGAGGAAGATCGCCCCGGCACTGGTCAGCCGCGGAAGCAGGTCCTCGGGCTCGGCCGTGACCACCTCGAGATGCTCGGGCGCGTAGGCGTTGCTGAAGTCTGCCGCGGCGGCGAGGTCGTCGACGATCACGATGGCCGACTGCGACCCCTCGAGAGCGGCCTTCACCCGCCTGCTGTGAAGCGTGCGGGCCGCCAGGCGCTCCGTCTCCCGCTCGACCGCGCGGGCGAGCTCCGGCGAGTCCGTCACCAGGACGGAGCCCGCCTGCTCGTCGTGCTCGGCCTGACTCACGAGGTCGGCCGCGACGACGACGGGATCAGCGGTCGCGTCCGCGATGACGAGGATCTCGGTGGCGCCCGCCTCCGAGTCGATGCCGACCATCCCCGCCACGTGGCGCTTGGCCGCGGCGACGAAGTTGTTCCCGGGCCCCGTCACGACGTCCACGGCCTCGAGACCGATCTCGTCGATCCCGTGCGCGAGCGCGCTGATCGCGCTCGCTCCCCCGATCGCATATACCTCTTGCACCCCCAGGATACCGGCGGCCGCGAGGATCGTGGGGTGGACGCGGCCGTCGGGGCGTTGAGCCGGCGACATGAGCGCGACGGCCTCGACGCCCGCGACCTGCGCGGGCACGACGTTCATCACCACGGTGGACGGATAGACGGCCTTGCCTCCCGGCACGTAGACGCCCACCCGCCTCACGGGCTGCCAGCGCTGCGTGACGCGGGCGCCCGGGGCGATCTCGGTGACGGCCGGCGCGGGCACCTGGGCCGCGGATGCCCGCCGTACGCGCACGATCGCCTGCTCGAGCGCGTCCCGCACCGCGGGGTCGAGGGATGCGACGGCGGCGTCGATGTCGCTTCTCGGAACCCGCAGCGGATGTCCGCTGACGCCGTCGAAACGTTCGGCGTGCTCGCGCAGGGCGGCCTCGCCTCGGTCTCGGACATCGGCGACGAGGTCGCCGGCCACCTTCAGGGCGTTCTCGCGGGCCTCGACGGCCCGAGGGACGAGGGCCGCCGCGTCGCGCGCGGAAACACCGCGCAGATCGATCGTGCGCATCGTTCCAGGCTACCGGCGCTCAGCCGCGGGTGACGCCGGAGACGTCGTTGAGCACACCGACGCGACCGTCCTCGTGGCGCACGAGGAAGCTGGACCCGCGATCGGCCACGACGAGAGCCCAGGCGGTGGGGCCGATGCGGAACATCGGAGCCCCGGTGGCCTCGTCGACCACGTCGCGCTCGACGGGCACCAGCGCCCAGAAGGGCTGTTCGGATGCGGCCGGAGCGGGGGCTTCCTCGGCGTCGGGCGCGGAAGGGTCGTAGCCGGAGCGCGCATAGGCGGGAGCGGGAGCCCGGCCGGTGTCTGCGGCGGGGGCGCCGGTATCGGTGTCGCGGGGCTCCGCCGCATACGGGTCGCCGAGCGGCGCGAAGGCCTCGGTCATCGAGGACGTCTGCGGCTCGCTGGTCGCGACGGACCCGGCCTCGGGCTTCGGCTCCGGCGCCGGCCGGGGGATCACGGCGCGCACCGGACGCGCGTTGCGGTGGGCCGGCACCTCGGGTCGTCCGCGGAAGTCCTCGTCGAACGGAGCCACGTAGGGTGCGAACACGGTGAGGAACACCAGCGCGAGCATCGCGAAGAACTCGACCCAGATCACCCACGTCGTCAGCCACGGGCCGCGTCCTGCGACCGTCGCGATCGTGCTCCAGATGTACTGCAGCCACAGCAGGGCCGCCACGGAGAACACGACCGACGCGAACTGGTCGATGCCGAGCGACCCGACACGGCGGATCCCCTCCGGCGAGAAGCGTCGGAGCACGATGAGGAAGACCGCCACGGTGGGAGCGCCGATGAGCAGGATCCACTCGATGCCGCTCATCCACACCGAACTGAACGCGCGACCCCAGATGGAGAAGAACGAAGCGAGGAACGCGACGGCCCAGAACGCGAGGATGGCGACCTCACGGATGGTGAAGGGTCCGACCCCGTACTGACCCTCGCGAGTCGGCGTCTCCGTGTCGGACGCGGTGTGCTGCTCGATCGGGTCCGATCCGGCCTGTGCATCGCTCACGCTGTTCCCCTTTCGTCCGGCGCTGCGCGCCTCGCCTACCTTACCGTCGCCGGCTGGAGGAGCGGGGGCGGCTTCGCCGCCCCCGCCTCACCCCCCGAGGCACCCCGGGCCGAGCAGCGACTTGAGCTCCCCGTACAGGTCGGCGGAGATCTTCACGGGGTGCGGCACCTCGAAGACCTTCGCGACCTGGCCCTTCGTGAGCGTGAGCCGAACCTCGGTGGACCCCCCGTGCCGCGCGAGGATCTCGGCGAGGTCGCCGATGACGGGCTGTGTCGCTCGATGCTCGGGGATGACGAGGTCGAGCGCACCCGACGCGTCGAACGAGTCGAGTGCCGGCGCCATCGCCGACACGGCGTGCAGGTTCATCCCGTCGTCGCGACGCGAGATCCGCCCGCGCACCACGAGGATCGAATCGGCCTGCAGTATCGGCTGGAACTCCTGGTACGTCTTGCCCATGAACATGACCGTGATCTCGCCGTTGAAGTCCTCGACGGTGATCATGCCGTACGGATTGCCGCTGGACTTGGCGACGCGGTGCTGGGCGCTCGTGACGAGGCCGGCGATCGTCACCTGCTCCCCGTCCGAGAGGTCGTCCGATGCCAGCAGCTCGTGGATGCCGAGCGAAGCGTGCTTCGCGAGCGGCACCTCCAGCCCGGCCAGCGGGTGATCCGAGACGTACAGTCCGAGCATCTCGCGCTCGAACGCGAGCTTGTCCTTCTTCGTCCACTCAGGCCGCTGGGGCACCTTCTGGGCGGTCTGCGGCTCATCCCACAGGCTGTCGAAGTCGAAGCCGACCTCGCCGTTGGCCTCACGGCGCTTGTCGAGCACGACCTGCTCGACGGCGTCTTCGTGCACCTCCAGCAGCGCCCGACGCGTCGCCCCGGTGGAGTCGAAGGCGCCGGCCTTGATGAGCGACTCGATCGTGCGCTTGTTGGCGACCTGCAGCGGAACGCGTTGGAGGAAGTCGTGGAAGGTCGTGAACTCCGTCTCCCGCCGGGCCGCGACGATCGCCTCGACGACGTTGGCACCGACGTTGCGAATGGCCCCGAGGCCGAAGCGGATGTCGTCGCCGACGGCGGCGAAGTAGCGGATCGACTGGCTGACATCCGGCGGCAGCACCTTGATGCCCATGCGGCGGCACTCGTTGAGGTAGATCGCGAGCTTGTCCTTCGAGTCCCCCACGCTCGTCAGGAGGGCGGCCATGTACTCGGCGGGATAGTGCGCCTTGAGGTATGCCGTCCAATAGGACACGAGACCGTAGGCCGCCGTGTGCGCCTTGTTGAAGGCGTAGTCCGCGAACGACTCCAGCACCTTCCAGAGGGTCTGCTGCGCGGCATCCGAGAAGCCCCGCTCGGTCATGCCGCCGAAGAAGATCTCCTTCTGCTTGTCGAGCTCGGACTTCTTCTTCTTCCCCATCGCGCGGCGCAGCAGATCGGCCTGTCCGAGCGAGTACCCCGCGACGCGCTGTGCCACCGCCATGACCTGCTCCTGGTACACGATCAGGCCGTAGGTGGTGTCGAGGATGTCGGCGAGGGGCTCGGCGAGCTCGGGGTGGATCGGCTCGATCTCCTGCTGGCCGTTCTTGCGCAGCGCGTAGTTGATGTGCGAGTTCACGCCCATCGGGCCCGGCCGGTACAGCGCGAGCACGGCGGAGATGTCCTCGAAGTTGTCGGGCTTCATGAGGCGCAGCAGCGATCGCATCGGTCCGCCGTCGAGCTGGAAGACGCCGAGGGTGTCGCCCCGCGCGAGAAGTTCGTACGACGCGGCGTCGTCGAGAGCGAGATCCTCCAGGACGAGGTTCTCGTTCCGGTTGGCGCGGATGTTGTCGAGGGCGTCGTCGATGATCGTGAGGTTGCGAAGCCCGAGAAAATCCATCTTGATCAGGCCGAGCGACTCGCACGCCGGGTAGTCGAACTGCGTGACGATCTGGCCGTCCTGCTCCCGCTTCATGATCGGGATGATGTCGATCAGCGGCTCGCTCGACATGATGACGCCGGCGGCGTGCACGCCCCACTGCCGCTTGAGGTTCTCCAGTCCCACGGCGGTGTCGAAGACCGTCTTGGACTCGGGATCGGTCTCGATGAGGGTGCGGAACTCCGACGCCTCCTTATAGCGCGGATGCTGCGGGTCGAACATGCCGTCGAGGGGCATGTCCTTGCCCATCACGGCGGGCGGCATCGCCTTCGTGAGTTTCTCCCCCATGCCGAAGGGGAAGCCGAGCACGCGGCTGGCGTCCTTGAGCGCCTGCTTCGCCTTGATCGTGCCGTACGTGACGATCTGGGCCACCCGGTCGTCGCCGTACTTCTCGGTGACGTACTGGATGACCTCGCCGCGGCGACGGTCGTCGAAGTCGACGTCGAAGTCGGGCATGGAGACGCGGTCGGGGTTGAGGAAGCGCTCGAAGATCAGGCCGTGCTGAAGGGGGTCCAGATCCGTGATGCGCATCGCGTACGCCGCCATGGATCCGGCGCCCGAGCCGCGCCCCGGACCGACGCGGATCCCGTTGTCCTTGGCCCAGTTGATGAAGTCGGCCACGACGAGGAAGTATCCCGGGAAGCCCATCTGGACGATGACGTCGGTCTCGTACTCCGCCTGACGGCGCACCTCGTCCGGCACCCCGCCCGGGTATCGGTACTGCAGGCCCTTCTCGATCTCCTTGACGAACCAGGACTGCTCCGTCTCACCGTCGGGCACGGGGTACCGGGGCATGTAGTTCGCGCTGGTGTTGAACTCGCTCTGGCACCGCTCTGCGATCAGCAGGGTGTTGTCGCACGCCTCGGGGTGGTCGCGGAAGACCTGCCGCATCTCGGCGGCCGATTTCAGGTAGTAGCCGTCGCCGTCGAACTTGAACCGCTTGGGATCGTCGAGGGTGGAACCCGACTGCACGCAGAGCAGCGCCGCGTGGCTCGTGGCGTCGTGCTGGTGCGTGTAGTGGAGGTCGTTCGTCGCGACGAGCGGGATGTCGAGATCCTTGGCCAGGCGCAGCAGATCTGCCATGACGCGGCGCTCGATCCCGAGGCCGTGGTCCATGATCTCGGCGAAGTAGTTCTCCTTGCCGAAGATGTCCTGGAACTCGGCGGCCGCCGCCCTCGCCGCGTCGTACTGCCCGAGCCGCAGTCGGGTCTGCACCTCGCCGGAGGGGCACCCCGTCGTGGCGATGAGTCCGGACGAATAGGTCTGCAGCAGCTCGCGGTCCATGCGCGGCTTGAAGTAGTAGCCCTCGATGCTCGCCTTGGAGGAGAGGCGGAACAGGTTGTGCATGCCCTGGGTCGAGTGCGACAGCAGGGTCATGTGCGTGTAGGCGCCGGCACCCGACACGTCGTCGTCGGCCTGGTCCGGGCTCCCCCACCGCACGCGGGCCTTGTCCGCGCGGTGCGTGCCGGGTGTCACGTAGGCCTCGATGCCGATGATCGGCTTGACGCCGGCATCCTTCGCGGCCTTGTAGAACTCGAAGGCGCCGAAGGTGTTGCCGTGGTCGGTCACCGCCAGCGCGGGCATCCCCTGCTTGGCCGCCTCCTGCACCATCGGGCCCACGCGGGCCGCACCGTCGAGCATCGAGTACTCGCTGTGGACGTGCAGATGTACGAAGGAGTCGGCTGCCACGCGACCAGCCTACGCGTGGCCGCCGACACCCCCGCCGGTAGGGTGTCGGCATGCCGACCCCCGACTTCGTCCTCGCGCTGCGCCGGCACATCGGGCACGCCCCCCTTCCCCTCGTCGGAGTGACCGCCGTCGTCGTGAGGGCCGACGAGGTGCTCATGGGACGCCGGAGCGACAACGGCGCCTGGGCGCCGATCTCCGGAATCGTCGACCCCGGCGAGGAACCCGCCGAGACGGCACGTCGCGAGGCGCTCGAGGAGGCGGGCATCCGCATCCGGGTGGAGCGTCTCCTGTCGGTGCACCAGGTGCCGCGCATCACCCACGTGGGCGGCGACCAGGTCGACTACCTCGACATCGCCTTCCTGTGCATATGGGAGGACGGCGATCCGTGGCCCGCCGACGGAGAGCTGACGCAGCTGCGCTGGATGGCCCCGCACGACGCGATCGCCCTCGCACCCGAGGGCAAGAAGCGCGCGATCCGGCTTGCGCTCAGCGGTGCGCCCGAGGCGTTCTTCGAGCGGTGACGCTCACCCGCCCCGCAGGATCTCCAGCGCGTGCGCGAGATCCTCTGGATACTCGGAGGTGAAGGTCATCCACTCGCCCGTGGCCGGGTGCGTGAGCCCCAGCCGCCGTGCGTGCAGCCACTGCCGGGTGAGCCCGAGCTTGGCCGAGAGCGTCGGATCGGCGCCGTACAGGGGATCGCCGACGCAGGGATGCCGGTGGGCCGCCATGTGCACGCGGATCTGGTGGGTACGGCCCGTCTCGAGGTGGATCTCGAGAAGCGAGGCGCCCGGGAACGCCTCCGTGGTCTCGTAGTGGGTGACCGAGTCCTTGCCCGAGGGTGTCACCGCGAACTTCCAGGAATGGGAGGGGTGGCGACCGATCGGGGCGTCGATGGTGCCCGACAGGGGATCGGGATGCCCCTGCACGACGGCGTGGTAGACCTTCGCCACCTCGCGCTCCTTGAAGGCGCGCTTGAGCGCCGTGTAGGCGCCCTCGGTCTTCGCCACGACCATCAGGCCGCTCGTGCCGACATCAAGGCGGTGTACGACGCCCTGTCGCTCGGCCGCACCCGTGGTCGCGATGCGGAAGCCGCCCGCCGCAAGGGCGCCGAGCACCGTGGGCCCCTCCCATCCGAGAGAGGGGTGAGCGGCCACGCCCGTGGGCTTGTCGACGACGACCATCTCGTCGTCGTCGTAGACGATCCCGAGGTCGGGCACCTCGACGGGGACGATCTGCGGCTCCGTACGCGGCTGCCAGTTCACCTCGAGCCACTCGCCCGCGCTCACGCGGTCGGACTTGCCGAGCGGGCGGCCCGACTGCGCGACACCGCCGGCCTCCGCGACCTCCGCGGCGAAGGTGCGGGAGAATCCGAGCATCTTCGCCAACGCGGCATCCACGCGCTGACCGTCGAGACCGTCGGGGACGGGCATGGTGCGGGTCTGCATGCTCACGCCGGCGACGACCCGCGCGGCACGTCGCCCTCCGCGGACGACCCCGCATCCGTCGCCCCGGCCCGACGCCGCTCCCGCGTGCCGTCCATGTGCACGCCGAGGAGGACCATCAGAGCGATTCCGATCATGTCGCCCACGATGAAGATGTCGGCGACGTTGTAGACGGCGTCCATCATCCACGGCGTGTGGATGAAGTCGACGACATGGCCCACAGGGAAGCCGGGGTCGCGGAACAGGCGATCCGTGAGGTTGCCGAGCACGCCGCCGAGGAGAAGGCCGAGGGCGACCGCCCACAGTCGCGACCGCACGCGCGTGAGCATCAGATACACGATCACGATCGCCACGCTCGCGAGGGCGATCGTGAAGAACCAGGTGAAGCCCGCACCCAGGGAGAACGCGCCACCCGGGTTGAAGACCAGCACGAAGACCAGCGCCTCGCCGAGCACCTGCACGGGGTCTGCCGGCTCCAGTTGCGCCAGTGCGAGGGCCTTCGTCAACTGATCGGCGGCCAGCACCGTCACCGCGAGGATCGCGATGAGGATGCCGGCCGCCGCTCGGTTCAGGGGGCGCCTGCCGCCGGAGGATCGCTCCACGGCGGGGCGCTCATCACCCAAGGGTCAAAGACCGACGGTCGAGACCGGGGCCGAGCCCGAGTTCGTGCCGCTCGAGTCGAGGTCGCGCAGCTGGCCCTCGATGTAGCTGCGCAGCTGCGCACGGTAGTCGCGCTCGAACTGACGGAGCTCGGAGATGCGGCCCTCGAGGAGCTGGCGCTCCTTCTCCAGGCGTTCCTTCTGCTCGCGCTGGTTGGCCTCCGCCTCGGCGATGATGCGGGATGCGGTGGCCTGGGCCTCGGCGACGAGCTTGTCGCGCTGGGCGATGCCCTCGGAGACGTGCTCGTCGTGCAGGCGCTGGGCCAGCTCGATGATCCCGGCGCTCGTGGCTGCGGGTGCCGTGCCATCGCCCGATGCCTCCGCGGCGGGGGCGGGCGCCGATGCCTCTGCCGCCGGCGCGGGCGCCGAGGACGGGGCCGACGCCTCGCCGGACTCGTACGCGGCGAGCTTGGCCTTCAGTTCCTCGTTCTCGGCGATCGTCTTGCGCCATTCCACGACGATCTCGTCGAGGAAGTCGTCGACCTCTTCGGGGTCGAAACCCTCCTTGAAGCGGACGTGCTGGAACTGCTTGGTGACGACGTCATCGGGGGTCAGAGCCATGGGATCCGTCCTCTTCTATCTCGTGGTCGGTGTGATGGCGCCCCGTGTGCGAGGCCTGTCCAGCATAGTCCAGGGGTTTTCGCGTCGCGAGGCGCGGGTGCGCGCCGGCGGGTCAGGCGCCCGCGGCGAGCGTGCGCGTCACCCCGAGGAGGATGAAGCACAGCAGCATGGTGAGCGCGAAGCCCAGGTCGATGGCGACCGGACCGATGCGCAGCGGCGGGATCAAGCGCCGGAAGAAGCGAATCGGAGGGTCGGTGACGGTGTAGACGATCTCCGCGGCGATCAATCCCGCACCCTTCGGCCGCCACTCGCGATTGAACACGGGGATGTACTCGAGGATGAGCCTCGCGAACAGGACGAAGACGTACAGGAGGAGAAGGCCGTTGAGGATCGACGCGATGAGCCCCAGCAGTTCCACTCCTCCAGACTACGCCGGAGAGAAGGAGGGCTGCTCCGGGTCGGCGTGCGGGATGCCGCCGTCACCGGACACGGCCACGTGCTCCGGCGAGAGGAGGAAGACCTTGCTCGTGACGCGCTCGATGCGGCCGTAGAGCCCCAGCGAGAGCCCGCTGGCGAAGTCGATGAGGCGGCGCGCGTCGGCGTCGGACATCTGCGAGAGGTTGATGATGACCGGAACGCCCTCACGGAAGTTCTCGGCGATCACCTGTGCGTCCCGGTACTGCTTGGGGTGGACGGTGAGGATCTCGGTCAGTCCGCTGCTGGCGGGCTGCGCGACCACGGCGGGCTTGCGGATGGGGGTCACCGTTCCCTTCGGCTGTTCGACGGGCTGCACTCGCTGCTCGCGCGTGTGCTGCGTCTGCTGCTGAGGCTGCTCGTCGATGATCTCTTCCTCGTCGGCGAGACCGAGGTACACCATCGTCTTCTTGAGCGGGTTCGCCATCGCTTCCTCCGTGTTCGCTGGGCTGTTTCGAGGCTACGCCCGGGGTGGTCGGTTGCCCGTGATTGCGGACCCGATCCGCAGGTGTGTCGCGCCGGCCGCGATAGCCTCGGCGAAATCCGCCGTCATGCCCGCGGAGATCCATCGCGCGTTCGGCTCCACCCCGCGGACGGCCTCCGCGACGCCTGCGAGCCGCGCGAACGCCGACGCGGGGGCCTCGTCGAGGGGCGCGACCGCCATGACCCCGCGCAGGCGCAGACCGCGGCATCCGGCGATGTGCTCTGCGAGTGAGGCAGCCTCCGACGGAGCCACCCCGCCCCGAGCCGGGTCCGACGTGAGGTTGACCTGCAGGAGGACGTCGAGGGCGCCCTCCCCCGGCTCTGCGGCGCGGTCCAGGGCGTCGGCGAGCCGTGTGCGGTCCACCGAGTGCACCGCGGCGGCGTCGTGACGGATCGCCCGGGCCTTGTTGGTCTGGGCCTGACCGACGAAGTGCCAGCGCAGATCGGCGAGGTCGGCGAGGTCCGCACGCTTGGCGTGCAGCTCCTGCTGGCGGTTCTCGCCGACGTCGCGCACGCCGAGCGCCCACAGCTTCCGAACCAGCGAGGCGGGGTGGAACTTCGTCACGACGATGCGGGTGATCTCACCCGGGTCGCGCCGGTTGGCCCGTGCGGCGTCGGCGATGCGCTGATCGATGGCCTCGAGCCGCTCAGCGAGCGAGGGGTGACTCACGGCATCCCTTCCGTTGGAACACGCACGCGGGCCCGGCGCATGGCCGGACCCGCGTGCGCGACAGGTCGTTCTTACTTCAGGAAGTCGGGGATGTCGAGGTCGTCGTCCCCGAATGCCGACTCGAACCCGGCGTTCTCGGGAACGATGGGCCCGCTGTTCGACCCGACGGCCACGCTCTCGCGCGGAACCTCGGCCTTCGGCTTCTCGGTCGCCGGCTCCTCCGGGAGGGTCGCGGGGACCACGGGCGCCGGCCGCTGAGCCACGACCGGTTCGGTCTTGGCCTGCGGCTCGCCCCCGTCGAAGCCCGCGGCGATCACGGTGACCCGCACCTCATCGCCGAGCGTGTCGTCGATGACGGTGCCGAAGATGATGTTGGCCTCGGGGTGCGCCGCCTCGCGCACGAGCTGCGCGGCGTCGTTGATCTCGAAGATGCCAAGGTTGGAACCGCCCTGGATCGACAGCAGCACTCCGTGGGCGCCCTCGATGGATGCCTCCAGCAGCGGAGATTCGACGGCGAGCTCCGCGGCCTTGATCGCGCGGTCCGCGCCCCTCGCCGAGCCGATGCCCATGAGGGCCGATCCCGCCCCCTGCATCACCGACTTCACGTCGGCGAAGTCGAGGTTGATGAGGCCGGGCGTCGTGATGAGGTCGGTGATGCCCTGCACACCGGCCAGGAGAACCTGGTCGGCCGTGGCGAAGGCCTCGATCATCGAGATGCCGCGGTCGCTGATCTCCAGCAGGCGGTCGTTGGGCACGACGATGAGGGTGTCGACCTCTTCCTTGAGCCGACCGACGCCCGCCTCCGCCTGCGTCTGGCGGCGACGACCCTCGAACGAGAAGGGCTTGGTGACGACACCGATCGTCAGGGCGCCGATCGACTTGGCGATCTTCGCCACGACGGGGGCGCCGCCCGTGCCGGTTCCGCCGCCCTCACCGGCCGTCACGAAGACCATGTCGGCGCCGCGGAGCGCCTCCTCGATCTCCTCAGCGTGGTCCTCCGCCGCGCGGCGACCCACCTCGGGGTCGGCGCCCGCGCCGAGGCCCCGCGTGATCTCGCGCCCGACGTCGAGCTTGACGTCCGCGTCGCTCATCAGCAGCGCCTGCGCATCGGTGTTGATGGCGATGAACTCGACGCCGCGAAGGCCGAGCTCGATCATGCGATTGACGGCGTTGACGCCGCCTCCGCCAACGCCGACCACCTTGATGACAGCGAGGTAGTTCTGGTTCTGGCTCATGCCGGCCTCCGTGTCCCGCACCGAATGTCTCAACCTTCAACCTCAAGTAGAGGTATAAAGAAATGCTCGGTATGCAATTCCGTATTCACACGGTAGGTCCCGGCCCCTCCCCGGCACGCAGGCGCGCGGGCGTGTCGCGTCATCCGATTTCCGGCGTCGCGGTCAGCGGATGACGATGGCCTCGGGCGAGGAGATGTCGTACGTGCTCACGGTCTCCGGGGGGCGCGTTCCCATGGCCGTCTCGAGCACGCGCGCCTTCATCGGAGTGTCGTCCACCGAGCCCCAGACGATCTGCGTCCCGGTCGCGCCGAGGGTCAGCGTGACGTCGTCGCGCGTCGAGGCCGACACGCGGGTGACCTGCGCGCGGATCGCGTCCGGGAGGGCGCGCATCACGAGCCCGACGGAGTCGAAGGCGTCGGATCCCGTGCCGCCCGAGACCTCGAGCACCGGCCGGCCCTCCGGTGCGTCGGGAGTCGTCTCGAGCGCGACGCCCGCGGCATCCACCAGCGTCCACCCCGCCCGTCCCTGAATGACGCCGATGGGGGTGCGCTCGACGATGCGCACGACGAGGTCGTGCGGGGGCCGCGCCTCGAGGGTGTAGGACTCCACGAGCGGGAATCCGACCAGCGCGGCCTTGACCTCGCTGGCGTCGACGAGGGGCAGCGGCCGGCCGAGCTGCGCGCCGAGCGCCCGCTCGAGGGCATCGGCCGGAAGGGTCTCGGTGCCCACGACGCTGATGCGCTCGACGGCGAACAGCGGGCTGTACGCGGCCCCGACGCTCCCGACGACGAGCAGCACGACGGCGCCCACGCCAACGGCCCACGCGACGCGCCGCCGCCGCGACCGCGCCGTGAAACGCCGCACCTCCCGGCGCAGCGCGCGTCGCCGGGCCCGGGCCGCGCGCCACACGTCGCGCCAGCCCGTCGCGGTCTGCTCGTCGTCGACGACGGCGGCCGGTCGCCGCACCGAGGCGAAGGGCAGGGCGGATGCCGCGCGCTCCGCCGGCGTCGCGGCCCGGTCATCCGTCGCCTCCCGCGTGCGGTCGCGCAGCCACGGCACCTCGGCGGTCTCATCGAGCGACCCGGGGCTCGTTGCGGGTGGAGCCTCCGTGGCGGACGCCTGCGCCTGCGTGGCGTCGGTACCGGCGTCGTGCTCGCCCTCGAGGGCGCGCGCCGCGGCATCCGCCTCGGCGTCCGCCTGCGCGCGCGGCGGCGTCGGCAAGGGAGCGGGCCGGCGCATCCCGATCAGCCCTGGGCGCCGACCGGCGCCTGTGTCGAGAGGGCTGCGAGCACCTGCGGGATGATCAGGTAGACGTCGCCGCAGCCGAGCGTGATGACGTAGTCGCCGGCGCGGGCGATGCCGGCGGTGTAGTCGGCCGCCTGCTGCCAGTCGGCGACGAAGCGCACCCTGGTGGGATCTTCGAAGTCCGCGCTGACGAGCTCGCCGGTGACTCCCGGCACCGGGTCCTCACGAGCGCCGTACACGTCGAGGACGACGGTGTGGTCGGCGTGGCTTTCGAGCACCTCAGCGAACTCGCGGTGCATCGCCTGCGTGCGCGAGTACGTGTGCGGCTGGTGCACGGCGATGATGCGGCCGTCGCCGATCACCGTGCGGGCTGCGGAGAGGGCCGCGGCCACCTCGGTGGGGTGGTGCGCGTAGTCGTCGAAGACGCTCACGCCCCGCTCCGTGCCGTGCAGTTCGAAGCGCCGAACGGTCCCGGTGAACCCCTCGACGGCGCGCGCGGCATCCTCGAGGCTTCGACCGAGGGTCAGCATCACCGCGATCGCCCCGCCCGCGTTGATCGCGTTGTGCGCGCCGGGCACCTGGAGACGCACGCGCACCGTCGCACCGTCGTGCGACACGGAGAACGCGACGGGGCCCTGCGTCGTGATGTCGGTGATGCGCACGTCGGCGCCGACGGATTCGCCGAAGCTCACGACGTGCGGATGGGAGAGGCGGGCCGCGACCCGCAGCGCGCCGGCGTCGTCGGCCGAAACGACGACGGCCTCCCGTGCCGCGTCGGCGAAGCGCACGAAGGCGTCCTCCACCGCCTCCGTCGTGCCGTAGTGGTCGAGGTGGTCGGGATCGACGTTGGTGATCAGGGCGACGGAGGTGTCGTACAGCAGGAAGGTGCCGTCGGACTCGTCGGCCTCGACGACGAAGAGCTCGTCGGCGCCCGGCCCGCTGGAGGCGCCCAGCTGCGCGATGACGCCTCCGTTGACGAAGCTCGGGTCCTCGCCGAGCGCATGCAGCGCCGTGACGATCATCCCGGTGGACGTCGTCTTGCCGTGGGCGCCGGCCACCGAGACCAACCGACGGCCGCCGATGAGCCAGTGCAGCGCCTGCGAGCGGTGGATCACCGGCATCCCGCGGCGCTTAGCGAGCACGAACTCGGGGTTCTCGGGCCAGATGGCGCCGGTGTGGATGACGGTGTCGGCGTCGCCGAGATTCGCGGCGTCATGGCCGACGTGCACGCGCGCGCCGAGCGCGGCGAGATCGCGCAGCGCCTGGCTGTCGGAACGGTCGGAGCCCGACACGCGGATGCCGCGGGCGAGGAACATGCGCGCGAGACCCGACATGCCCGAGCCGCCGATGCCGATGAAGTGCGCGGCCTCGATGCGCGCGGGGATGGGAAGGCTCAGGTCGGGCTTGATCATGACGTCACAAGTGTAGGTCGGCCCTCCTGTGGGGACGCCCCGGCGCGCGCGGGCCTGCGCCGAACGGTCGCGACACGCCGCGCCGGGGCGGGCCCTGCGGCGTGTCGCGACCGTTCGCGGCCGAACGAGGGCGTGGTCAGCGCCGCAGCGCGGAGTCGATCATGGCGATCACGTTCTCGGTTCCCGTGCGGGTGCCCACCGAGACGGCCGCCTCGCGCATCGCGTCGAGGCGTTCGGGATCCCGCAGCAGCGGCACGATGGTCGTCCGCACGCGGTCGGCGGTGAACGACCCGTCCTCGACGAGGATCGCCGCGCCCGCCTCCACCGCCGAGCGCGCGTTGAGCTTCTGTTCGCCGTTGCCCACGGCGTACGGCACGTAGACGGCGGGGATGCCGAGGGCGCTGATCTCGCTCACGGTGGCGGCCCCGGCCCGCGAGACGATGACGTCGGCCATCGCGAACGCGAGATCCATGCGGTCCTCGTACTCGCGCACGACGTAGCCCGGCACGCCGGGGTCATCCCCCTCCCACCGGGCTCCCGTGATGTGCACGAGCTGGTAGCCCGCGGCGAGCACGTCGGCGTAGGCGCCCGTGAACGCGGTGTTCAGCCGCAGCGCGCCGAGCGATCCGCCGAAGACGAGCAGGGTGGGCACCGCGGCATCCAGCCCGTAGTGGGATGCCGCGGTATCGCGCAGCGACGCGCGGTCCATCGCGGTGATCTCAGGGCGCAGCGGCATCCCGACCACTCGCGACCCGCGCAGCGGGGTTCCCGCGAAGGCGACGCCGACGCCCGCGGCCGTCCGAGCTCCGAGCACGTTTGCAAGCCCCGGACGCGCGTTCGCCTCGTGCACGACGAAGGGCACCCGTTCGCGCCGGGCGGCGACGTACGCGGGAGCCGACGCATAGCCGCCGAACCCCACCACCGCGTCGACGCCGCGCTCGCGGATGAGGGCGCGCACCTGTGCGACGGCCCGACGGAAGCGCACCGGGAAGGACGCCGCGGCGGCGTCGATCCGGCGCGGGAAGGGCAGGCGCTCGATCGTGAGCAGCTCATAGCCGCGCAGGGGCACGAGCCGCGCCTCGAGGCCCTCCTTCGTGCCGAGCACGAGGATCTCATCTCCGCGATCGCGGGCGGCGAGGCCGTCGGCGACAGCGAGCAGGGGGTTCACGTGACCGGCGGTGCCGCCGCCGGCCAGGAGGTAGGTCGTCACCGCAGCAGGCTACCCTCGCGCCCTCTGGCGCACGGGCAGCGCCCGGGCGAACGAGAGCAGCACGCCGCATGCCAGCAGCACCGACAGCAGCGCCGTGCCGCCCTGCGACATGAAGGGCAGCGGCACGCCGAGCACGGGGAAGACCCGCAGCACGACGCCGATGTTGATGAGGGCCTGGCCGACGATCCAGATCGTGATGCCACCCGAGACGATCCGCACGAAGGGGTCGTCGGTCTTGCGGATGACGTGGAAGGCGCCCACGGCGAAGAGCGTGAACAGGAACAGCACGACGATGCAGCCGATGAGCCCCAGCTCCTCGCCCACGATCGCGAAGATGTAGTCGTTCGCGGCCGCCGGGAGCCAGTCGTACTTCTCCTTGGAGTTGCCGAGGCCCAGGCCGAACACTCCCCCGCCCGCGAGACCCCAGACGCCGTGCAGCGGCTGATAGCACTCGTTGAAGTAGTCGCAGTCGGGATCCATGAAGCTCAGGATGCGCCGCATGCGGTTGGGGCTCGTCACCGCGAGGTAGGCGACGGTGACTGCCGCGGCGATGAGCGGGAGGATGAAGATGCGCAGCTTCACGCCCGAGAAGAACAGCGCTCCCAGCACGATGAGCACGAGGATCATCGCCGTGCCGAGGTCGTGCCCGGCCATGACTGTCGCGATGACGGCGATGGAGACGGGCACGAGCGGGATGAACACGTGCCGCCACAGCCCGAGCAGCGTGCGCTTGCGGTAGAGCACGTAGCCGATCCACAGCGCGAGGGCGAGCTTGAGGAACTCGGAGGGCTGCACCGTGAAGGCGCCGATGCCGATCCAGTTGCGGTTTCCGTAGACCTCGATGCCGAGGCCTGGGACGAACACGAGCAGCTGGAAGATCACCGCGACCCCGAGCAGCGGCCACGCGATCTTCTTCCAGAACGCGATCGGGAAGCGCGACGCGACGAACATCAGCGGGATGCCGAGGATCGCGAAAACGCCCTGCTTGATCAGTGCGTCGAAGGGGCTCTCCCCCGAGGCGGTGGCGGTCGCGGTGGTGGCGGAGAGCACCATCACCAGGCCGAACACCGTGAGCAGGATCGCCGTGGAGGCGATGAGCAGGAACTCGCTGGGGACGGGCGCGAACACCCGGCCGAGCGAGACCCGGGCGGCGAGACCGCCGGAGCGCGCGCCGCCGTCGTCGCCGTCAGCCGAGCCCCGGGGCCTCGTCGGGGTCGTGATCGCCATCCGCCGCTCCCCTCGGTTCCTGCTCGATGTGCTTCCTGACGGCGTCCGCGAATCGCGTGCCCCGCTCGGCGTAGCCGGTGAACTGGTCGAAGGATGCCGCGGCCGGTGCGAGCAGGACGACATCTCCCTCGCGTGCGACGCCCGCCGCCAGTTCCACGACGCGCCTCATGACGTCCTCAGTCTCACCGGCCTGCACCTCGAACACGGGAACCCCGGGCGCGTGTCGGCCGAATGCCGCCACGACCTCGTCGCGTACCTCGCCGATGACGATCGCGGCGCGCGCCGACGGCCCGCGGTGCGCGACGAGTGGCCCGATGTCGACGCCCTTGAGCTGCCCTCCCACGATCCAGATGGCACCGGGGTACGCGCCCAGCGACGACGCGGCGGCGTGGGGGTTGGTCGCCTTCGAGTCGTCGATCCATGTGATCCCGGCGTGCACCGCGACGACCTCGATGCGGTGGGGGTCGAGCCGGAACGCGTCGAGCGCGTCGCGGATCGCGGCGGGTGCGACCCCCTGCGACCGGGCCAGCGCCGCGGCGGCGAGGATGTTCGAGACGATATGGGGAGCGCCGAGCCCGTGGCGGGCGAGGCGCTCGATCGTGGTGATCTCGAGCGCGCTCGTGCGGCGCTCCTCGAGGAACGCGCGATCGACGAGGATCCCGTCGACGATGCCCAGGTCGCTCGGGCCGGGCACGCCGAGGTCGAACCCGATCGCGCGAGCCCCCTCGATGACCTCGGCATCCTCGACCATCTCGCGCGTCGCGGGATCAGCCTTGTTGTAGACGCAGGCGAGGCGCGTGTTGCGGTAGACGAGGGCCTTCGCGTCGCGGTACGCCTCGGCGGACCCGTGCCACTGCAGGTGGTCGTCGGCCAGATTGAGGCAGACGGATGCCGCGGGCACGGGCTGCCCCTCGGGCGCCGAGAGCGAGAGGTACCAGAGCTGATGGCTGGAGAGCTCGACCACGAGCGTGTCGAAGCCGGCGGGGTCGCGCACGGCATCGAGAACCGGGATGCCGATGTTGCCGCATGGCGCGGCGCGCATGCCGCCCGCGACGAGCATCGCCGCGGTGAGGTTGGTCGTCGTGGTCTTGCCGTTGGTCCCGGTGATGAACACCCACTCCGCCGGCGAGCCGTCGGCGCCCACGACCTTGTCGCGCAGACGCCACGCCAGCTCGATGTCGCCCCAGAGCGGCACGCCCGACTCCTCGCACCAGCGCACCGCCGCGTGATGCGGGGGGAACCCGGGCGAGGCGATCACGAGCTCGGGATCGAACCCCGCGAGCTCGGCCGGGGCGGGCTCGAGCGCACCGACGTGCAGCGCGGCGCCGATGACGGGCAGCAGGCGCTCGTACTCCTCGTCGGCGCGCTCGGTGAGCACGAGCACCTCGGCGCCGAGCTCGGTCAGGGTGTCGGCGACGGAGAACCCCGTCTGGCCGAGGCCGAGGACGGCGACCCGAAGGCCCTTCCAGTCGGCGTGCCAGCTGGTCAGCTCCGACAGCGGCGCACTCACGAGGCGCGCGCCAGCCACTCGACGTAGAACAGCCCGATGCCGGTGACGGCGAGCATGCCCGCGATGATCCACATCCGGACGACGATCGTGACCTCTGGCCATCCGCGCATCTCGAGGTGGTGATGCAGTGGACTCATGAGGAAGAGCCGCTTGCCGCGGGTGAGTTTGAAGTAGAGCCGCTGCAGGATGACGGAGCCCGACGCGATGACGTAGACGCCCGCGACGAGGATCATGAGCAGCTCGGTGCGGGTGAGGATCGCCATGGCGGCGACGACGCCGCCGATCGCCATCGACCCGACGTCGCCCATGAAGAGCTTGGCCTTGGGCGCGTTCCACCAGAGGAACCCGACGAGGGCGCCGACGAACGCGGCGGAGATGATGGCCAGGTCGAAGGGGTCCCTCGTGTCGTAGCAGGCGGGCTGCAGCGCCGGGGCCAGCCCCTCGCCCGTGCACACCTGGTTGAACTGCCAGAACGCGATGAGGCTGTACGCACCGACGACGAAGACGCCCGCGCCGGCGGCGAGCCCGTCGAGACCGTCGGTGAGGTTGACGCTGTTGGAGGAGGCCACGCCGATGAGCGAGAGCCACGCGAGGTAGAGCAGCCACCCGAGGATCGGCCCGAGCGCCATGAACGACAGCACGGGCAGGTCGCGGAACAGCGACACGTACGCGCTCGCGGGAGTCTGCCCCCAGGCGTTCTGGAACATCGGGTGCAGCGCGACGATGCCGAAGGGCACGGTCACGAGCACCTGCCCGATCACCTTCGGCCACCCCGACAGGCCGAGGCTGCGCTGCCGGCGCACCTTCATGTAGTCGTCGATGAACCCGACCGCTCCGAAGCCGACCATCATCCAGATGACGAGCCAGCCCGAGATCGTGGGCGGGTTGTTGCCCGTGTACCCGCCGATGAGGTAGCCGACGATCGTGCCGAGGATGAAGATCGTTCCGCCCATCGTGGGCGTGCCGCGCTTCTCGCCGTGGCTGGGGTTCTCGATCGCCTCGGGGGTGCGGATCACCTGCCCCCAGCCCCATGCGCGGAAGAGACGGATGAAGACGGGAGTGAGGAAGAGCGTGAATGCCAGCGAAATCGCGGCCGCCGTCAGCAGAGACCTCACGAGACCGATTCTCCCAGACGATCGCCGAGGTGCCGCAGACCCGCCGCGTTCGACGACTTCACGAGGACGCGGTCGCCCTCGCGCAGCTCGGCGACGAGGTACTCGAAGGCCGCATCGGCGTCGGGGAAGAACACGGCCTCGCCGTCCCACGAGCCCTGCGCGATCGCCTCGAGGTACATGCGTCGGGCGTCCTGGCCCACGACCACGATGCGCTGGATGTTCAGGCGCACAGCGAGAAGCCCCACGCGGTCGTGCTCGTCGTCGGCGTACTCGCCGAGCTCGCTCATCGCTCCGAGCACCGCGACGGTCCGCTCGCCGGGACCGACGATCTGCGCGAGCGTGCGCAGGGCGGCCGCCATCGAGTCGGGGCTGGCGTTGTAGGCGTCGTTGATGATGCGGATGCGCTCGGTGCCGAGGGGCTGCATGCGCCACCGCTCGGCGAGCTCGACGGTCTCGAGGCGCGAGGTGCACTCGGCGAGGGTGACGCCGATGCGCGTGGCGACCGCGATCGCCGCGAGGGCGTTCATGACGTGGTGCTCGCCGAGCACCCGCAGGCGGAGGGATGCCGCGGTGCCGTCGGCGTACACCGTGCACGACGTGCCCGCGGCATCCACCACGACCTCGTCGGCGCGGACGTCCGCCGCCGCTCCGCGCCCGAACCACCGCACCTCCACGCCGCGGCCCCGCGCGAGGGTCGCCATCCCGGCCACGCGCGGATCGTCGGCGTTGAGCACCGCCGTCCCGCCCGGCCGGATCGCGCCGACGAGCTCGGACTTGGCCTTCACGGTCGCCTCGATGCCGCCGAAGCCGCCGGCGTGCGCCATTCCCACCATCAGGACGACGCCGATGTCGGGGGTCACGAGGCCTGCGAGGCGGGCGATCTCTCCGGGCGCGCTCGCGCCGAACTCGCAGACGAGGTAGCGGGTGTCGTGCCGCACGCGCAGCATCGTCAGCGGCGCGCCGACCTCGTTGTTGAAGGAGGCGTGCGGATACACCGTCGGGCCCTCGTCGGTGAGGATGCGGGCGATGAGGTTCTTGGTCGTCGTCTTGCCGTTGGAGCCGGTGATGCCCACGACCGTGAGCGCCCCGCCGTCCCGGACGCGGGCGACGACGTGGCGCGCGAGGTCGGCCAGCGCGGAGACGACGCCCGGCACGACGATCTGGCTGACGGCGTCGTCGGTGGGCCGCTCGACGAGGGCCAGCACCGCGCCGCGCTCGATCGCCTTTCCGATGAAGCGGTGCCCGTCGGTCTCTGCGCCGGGCTTCGCCGCGAAGATCCCTCCCGGCTCGATCAGTCGCGAGTCGGTGTCCACGGTGCCGTCGACGACGGTGTCGGGGGTGTGCTCCCCCGCCGTGCGCAGCTCGCCGCCGGTTACCCGTGCGATCTCGGCAAGCGTCAACGCGATCATGGACATCCTTCCTGGAGCGACGCGCGCCGCATCGATCGGCGCGCGAACCCTCTCATTCGTACTTCGGCAGGATCTCCGGCCCCGGATTCTGAGACGGCAGCACCCGGAACGTCTTGAGTACCTGGGTCATGGCCTTCTGGAATCCCGGCGCGTTCGCCGCGGATGCCCGGTTCTTCTTCGGTTCGTCGAGCGTGAGGATCACGACGTACTGCGGGTCATCCGCCGGCGCGAAGCCCGCGAGGGTCGTATAGAAGATACCTTGCTTGTATCCGCCCTGCCCGTCCGGCTTCTGGGCCGTGCCCGACTTCGTCGCCATCCGATAGCCCGGAACCTCCAGCACGGAGTGGTTCGTGACCTGCTGATAGACGTTCTCCAGCATGAGCGTGACCTGGTCGGCGGTGCTCTCGCTGATCACCCGCTTCGCGGCGGGCAGCTCCGGCTCGATGACCTCTCCCGAGGGCGTCGTGCAGGACTCCACGAGGCTGAGCGGCATCTGCACGCCGCCGTTCGCGATGGTCTGATACACGCTCGCGACCTGCGGCACCGTGACGGTGTAGTACTGCCCGAAGGTCGTCGTGTAGTGCGATGCGTCGTCCCACGGCACGGGGTGCAGCAGGCCTGGCTCTTCTCCGGGGAAGCCGATCGCGGTGCCCTGGCCCACGCCGAAGGCCTCGAGGTAGTCGTGGCGCACGGCATCCGGCACCAGTTCGCCGAACTTCGACAGCGCGACGTTCGAGGAGTCCACGAGCGCCCCGGTCAGCGTGTAGTCGTACGAGGGGTGCGAGAAGATGTCGTTGATCGTGACGCCGTTGGGGAACGTCTCCCGGCCGGATGCCGGGATGATCGGCCGCAGCGGCGTGGCCGCGCCCTCCTCGATGATCGTGGCCGCCGTCACGGGCTTGAACGTCGAGCCGGGCTCGAACGTGTAGCTGAAGATGCGGCTGCCCCGGTCCTCCCCGGGAGAGGCCGACGGGTCGTTGGGGTCGACGGTGGGATACTCCGCGGCCGCGCGGACCTTGCCGGTACCGACCTCGAGGACGAAGACCGTTCCGTAGTTCGCCTCCTGGTTCTGCACCTCCTCCGCGATCATCTGCTGCATGTACCACTGCAGGTCGCGGTTGATCGTCAGCTCGAGCGTGCCGCCGTCGACGGCCGGCGTCTCGCGCATCGTCCCGGGGATGACGACGCCGTCCTTGCCCCGTTCGAAGACCCGCTCGCCGTCGATCGCGGCGAGGCACCCGTCCTTCGCCCTCTCGAGACCCGCGAGGGCGTCGCCGTCCGCGCCGACGAATCCGATGAGGTTGCCGGCCACCGCACCGTCCGGGTACGTGCGGGCGGGGTGCTCGGTCATGTAGAGGTACGGGTACCCGAGGTCGGCGAGGGCCTGGAACTGGTCCGTCGACAGGCCCGTCGACAGGCGGGCCCACTGCGTGTCCGGGTCCGCCTCCAGCGCGTCGGCGACGATCTTCTGGATCTCCTCGGGCGTCTGCCCGGTGATCGCGGCGATGCGCGCGGCCTGCTCCGCCCACGTCACGACGATCTCCTCGCCGGTCGCCGACTCGGTCTCGATGTCCCCGACGTGCTGGGGGTCGACCTGCGCGTCGTACTGCATGACGTTGCCCGCAAGCAGCGCGCCCGTGGAGTCGGTGATCGTGCCGCGCGCGCCGAAGACGGTGTGGGAGGCGCCGATGCCGACCCCGAGGGAGTCGTCCCGGAGGGAGTCCGCGTTGACGACCTGGATGTCGACGAGGCGAACGACGAAGGCCGCGAGCACGGCGAGCACGACCGCGAGGGCGATCACGGTGCGGCGCCGCGGCGACCGGGTGGCGCGAGTGCTCATATCAGCGTGTCACCGGGCTGGGCAGTCCGTCGGAGAGCGCGGGGGGCTCGGGCGCCGCCGGCGACGCGGCGTCGCCCGCCGCGGCATCCGCCTCCTCGGCGGGGGCGACCGTCACTCCGCCGATCGTCGCTCCCGGCGCGGTCACGAGCGGAGCATCCGAGACGAGGGAGTTGGGCACGCTGCCGCGGCCGATCGCGTCGACCGACGAGCTCCACGTGGCCGCCTCGCCGCTGCCGAGCACGGCACCGTCGGACAGGCGCAGGTACGAGGGCGGCTCCCCGACGACCATTCCGAGGGCGCTGGCGTTCGCCGCGAGGTACTGCGGGGAGCTCAGGCCCGTGATGGCCTCCGTGAGCGACTGCTTCTCGTAGGTCAGCGCGGTCAGCTGCCGCTCGAGCGCCTGCTCCTGGTACACGCCCTGCGTCATCGCGATCGACAGCCCCATCTGACCCGCCGCGATCCCGAACGCCCCGCACACGGCGATGATCGCATAGAGCACCCTCGGGCGACGGCGGCGCGCGGGAGACTCGAGGGCGCGGAGGCCTCGCTGCGGATCGCGCTGGATACGGGGTGCGGACAGCGGTGCGACGGCCGGGACGCTCATGCGGCCCTCACTCTCTCTGCGGCGCGGAGTCTGACGGGGGTTGCTCTGGGGTTGGCCTCGCGCTCGGCGTCGGACGCGAGCTCGGCGCCCTTGACCAGCAGCCGGAAGCGGGGAGCGTGCTCGGCCATCTCGATAGGGAGGCCCGCGGGGGCGGTGGATGCCGTGGCATCCGCGAGGGCCCGCTTGACGATGCGGTCCTCGAGCGACTGGTATGACATGACCACGATGCGGCCGCCGACCCGCAGCAGGTCGAGGGCCGCGGGGATCGCGCGCTCGAGGACGCTGAGCTCGGCGTTCACCTCGATGCGCAGGGCCTGGAACACGCGCTTGGCGGGGTGTCCGGCGCGCTGCACGGCGGCGGGCGTCGCTGCGACGAGGATGTCGACGAGCTGACCGGACCGCTCGATCGGAGCCTTCTGACGCGCGTCGACGATGAAGCGGGCGTAGCGCCCCGCGAGCTTCTCCTCGCCGTACCTCTCGAAGATGCGCCGCAGCGACCCCTCCGGATACGTCGCGATGACCTCGGCCGCGGTCGTGCCGCGGGTCTGGTCCATCCGCATGTCGAGGGGCGCGTCGCGCGCATACGCGAACCCGCGGTCTGCGAGGTCGAGCTGCAGGCTCGAGACGCCGAGGTCGAACAGGACCGCGTCGACGCGGACGAGTCCGACGGATGCCGCGGCATCCGCGATCCCGTCGTACACCGTGTGCACGAGGCTCACGCGGTCGCCGAAGCGCTCGAGACGCTCGCCGGCGAGGCGGAGCGCATCGGTGTCGCGGTCCAGCCCCACCAGGCGCGCGTCGGGGAAGCGCTCCAGGAAGGCCTCTGCGTGTCCGCCCATGCCGAGGGTGGCATCGACGAGGACGGCGCCCGGTCGATCGAGGGCGGGGGCGAGGAGCTCGACGCAGCGCTCGAGCAGAACGGGGGTGTGCAGGTCGCGGGCGTCCATGATGAGGGCCTCGGGGCCCCGGACCCTGATCCCCATCCGCTCCGACCTGGCACCGGGGAAGTGTGTCAGGGCGTGCGGCTGGGAGTCAGGGTCCGGGGATCAGAACAGGCCGGGGATCACCTCCTGCTCCAGCTCGGCGTAGGTCGATTCGTTGGCTTCGGCGTAGGCGTTCCAGGCCTCGGCGTTCCAGATCTCGGCGTGGGCCCCGACACCCGTCACGACGAGCTCCTTCTCGAGCCCGGCGTACTGGCGCAGGTGGGCGGGCACCGTGATGCGGCTCTGGGAGTCGGGCATCTCCGCGGAGGCGCCCGACAGGAACATCCGCAGGAAGTTGCGCGCGTCGCGGTTGGACAGCGGTGCCTCGCGGATCCGCTCGTGCACACGCTCGAACTCCTGCTGGCTGAAGACGTAGAGGCACCGCTCCTGGCCGCGCGTCACGACGACGCCGCCCGCGAGGTCCTCGCGGAACTTCGCGGGCAGGATGACCCGCCCCTTGTCGTCGAGCTTCGGGGTGTAGGTGCCGAGAAGCATCGGCATCCCCCCTTCGCCCGGCCGCGCTCATGTGCCCCCACATTACTCCACTTCCCCCCACTCGTCTATCAATTCGTGGGCGCACCGCTCCCCCTCTCCGGGGCGCCCCGCGTCGCGGCGCACGGCGGCGAGGCACCACGCCCGCGCCGAAACACCACGCGCCGTGTGGTGTTTCGGCGCGGAAGCGGGGTTTCGGCGCGTGCGAAGGTGCGCGGAGCACGAAAAAAGGGGCCGACCCGAAGGTCGACCCCGAAGGAGTGGAGGGAGGTGGAGCTAGCGATCTCCCTGACGGCGGTCCCAGCGATCGTTCATGCGATCCATGAAGCTGGAGGACGGGGACGATGCCCGCGTCGGTCCGGCCCCCGGTCGGGGAGCCGTGAGGTGCGCCGACTCGGCCTTGGAGGGCGTGGCCGCGAGGATCACGCCGCCGAGCATCGCGGCGAACCCGACGATGCCGACCACGATCAGTTGGGTGGCGACACCGGCGATGAGCCCGCCGATACCGGCGAGCACGAGGAGGGCCCCGATGGTGACGTTGCGGTAGTTGACGGTCCGGCCGTGACGGTCGGCGCTGACGACGTCGGCGTCGTTGCGCAGAAGGTGGCGCTCCATCTCATCGAGAAGGCGCTGCTCCTGTTCGGAGAGTGGCATCGGTCCCCCCGGTCGGTAATGGAAGAGTGCGCCTAAGTCTAGTGCTGGCGCCGGTTACTAGGCTAGGCCCGTGCAGGCTTCCCCGGACGCGATCACCCGAGTTTCACAGCGACTGGAGAGATTCGTCACGAGGCTCACCCGGGAGGCGCTCGCCGAGACACCGATGGCGCGGCCCGTGACGGATGCCGCGGCATCCGCGCTCGCGGGCGGCAAGCGCTTCCGCGCCCAGTTCCTGCTGGCCGGGTGGCGCGCCGTCGCCGAGGCGGGAGGGCGTCCGAGCGAGGTGCCCGAGGAGGTCGTCGATGCCGCGGGCGCCCTCGAGATCTTCCACGCCGCCGCCCTCGTCCACGACGACATCATCGACAACTCCGACACGCGCCGGGGCCGCCCCTCCGCGCACCGGGCCCTCGAGGCTCAGCACCGGTCCGACGGATGGGCCGGGGATGCCGCGGGCTACGGCCGCTCCACCGCCATCCTGCTCGGCGACCTGCTCGTGGCGTGGAGCGACGACCTGCTCGAGGAGGGCCTGCGCACCGCGCCCCGCGAGCGCGCGATCGCCGCGCGGACGCGGTACGCCCGGATGCGCCGCGACGTCACCGTCGGCCAGTACCTCGACATCGCCGCGGAGGCCTCGCACCCCGTGCTCGCCGAGCACGAGCACCTCGACGCGGCCTTGCTGGTCGCCTCCTTCAAATCCGCGCGCTATTCGGTGCAGCAGCCCCTCGCGATCGGCGCCGCCCTGGCCGGCTCCTCGCCCGCCCAGGACGACGCGCTGAGCGCGTTCGGACACCCGATCGGCATGGCCTTCCAGCTGCGGGACGACGTGCTCGGCGTCTTCGGGGACACGGCCGTCACGGGCAAGCCCGCCGGCGACGATCTCCGCGAGGGCAAGCGCACCGCCCTGATCGCCTTCGCGCGGGCGGCCCTTCCCCCCTCCGCGCGGCGGACGCTGGACGAACTGCTCGGCGACCCCGAGCTCGACGCGGCGCAGGTCGTCGCCCTTCAGGGCGCGATCCGCGACTGCGGCGCGCTCGATCGGGTCGAGCAGCTGATCGCCGGCTATGCCCACGAGGCCGACCGCGCGCTCGCGGGCGCGCCCCTCGGCCACGGGGCCGTCGGCGAACTGCGCGATCTTGCGATCGCCGCCGTTCGGCGCGAGGCCTGAGGAAGGCCCGGGCGCCCGTCAGCCGAGCGTCTGGGCGACGCGGCGGACCTCGCTCTTGCGTCCCGCCCGCAGGGCCTCGATCGGCGGCATCCCGATCGTCTCCTCCGGTTCGAAGAGCCACTGCACGGCCTCTTCGGGCGCGAACCCGCCGTCGAGAAGGACGATCACGGTGCCCCGCAGAGAGGAGAGCGGTCGCCCCTCGAGCAGGAAGTCGGCCGGGACCTTCAGGACGCCGTCGACACGGACCGCGACGAGCGCGTGGTCATCCAGCAGGCGACGAACCCGGCTCGTCGTCTCGCCGATCGCGTCGGCGACATCGGGGAGGGTGAGCCAGTCGATGGCTCGGATCCAGGACGGTGAATCGGTCACCCAGCCACTATCGCACGCCCGCCCGGGCCCGATCCACGTGGGCGCCGCCCCTGACCTCCGTCACAGAAATCACTCGCGTCTCATGCGTCGCACATATCACTTTCGTTGACTTTCGTTAGCAGGCGTGACAGCGTGTCAGTCGTCTCACAGGAAGGGGAAGACCCGTGCGACACATCCTTCGACGCGGCTCGTCCGCCCAGATCACCCGCATCGGCGTGCCCGCCGCGATCGTCGGAACTCTGACGGCGGCCCTGGCCGCGACACCGGCCCACGCCTCGGGCGCCCACGCAGACCGCTCCCCCGCACAGACGTGGCGGCAGGTGCCGGCGAGCACGGCCCCCGACACGTACATCGTCGCCCCGGGCGACACCGTGTGGGGCATCGCCATCCGGTACGGCGTCCGAGTCGCCGATGTGCTCGCGTGGAACGGCCTCACATCGGGCTCCGTGATCCATCCCGGCGACACCGTCGTACTCCGCCCGCCCGCCGCCGCGGCTCCCGCGCCCGCGGCGCCCGCCCCGGCCCCGGCCGCGACGCACACCGTGTCCGCCGGCGAGACCCTCTCCGCGATCGCGGCACGCCACGGCATCCCGTTGCGCGCGCTCTTCGACGCCAACGGCCTCGGCTGGCACTCCGTGATCCACCCGGGTCAGCAGATCGCGCTCCCGGGGGCTGCGGCGGCACCAGCTCCGGCTCCGGCTCCGGCTCCGGCCGCACCCGAGACGGCCCCGCAGGCTCCCTCGCCCGCCGCGGCCGTGCACACGGTCTCCGCCGGCGAGACGCTCTCGGGCATCGCCGCCGCGCACGGCGTCTCGCTGCAGGCCGTCTTCGACGCCAACGGGCTGGGTCCCGGCTCGATCATCTACCCGGGTCAGCAGATCTCCCTCCCCGGCACCGTCGAGCTCGCCGTCGCAACCGCCCCCGCGCCCGCGCCGGCCGAGATCGCCGATCTGGATGCCGAGCAGACCGCCAACGCGCGGCTCATCGTGCAGATCGGGCGCGAGATCGGGGTCCCCGACCGGGGCATCGCGATCGCCCTGGCCACCGCGATGGTGGAGTCGTGGGTGCGCAACCTCGACTGGGGCGACCGCGACTCGCTCGGCCTGTTCCAGCAGCGCCCGAGCACCGGGTGGGGCACCGAGGGCGAGATCCGTGACGCGGCACGCTCCATCCGCGTCTTCTACGGCGGCGCCGCCGACCCCAACGGCGACCGTACGCGCGGCCTGCTCGACGTCGCAGGGTGGGAGCAGATGGGGTTCGCCGAGGCGGCGCAGGCCGTGCAGGTCTCGGCGTTCCCGGATCGTTATGGCCAGTGGGAGAGCCGGGCATACGCCTGGCTGGCCGCGCTCGGCTGAGATTCCGCGCGATCCCGGCGCATGGGGGGTCCCGAACAGGTGAGCCGCTGCCGGGCCGGATGCCGGGGCATCCGTAGACTGCTTGCGTGACGACCAGCCAGCAAGCCGACCCCCTCATCGGGCGGCTTGTCGACGGCCGGTACCGCGTTCGCGCCCGCATCGCGCGGGGCGGGATGGCGACCGTCTACGTCGCCACCGACCTGCGCCTCGAACGACGCGTCGCGCTCAAGGTGATGCACGGCCATCTCAGCGACGACGCCGTCTTCCAGGGCCGGTTCATCCAGGAGGCGCGCGCAGCCGCGCGCCTGGCGGACCCGCACGTGGTCAACGTCTTCGATCAGGGGCAGGACGAGGGCATCGCCTACCTCGTGATGGAGTACCTGCCCGGCATCACCCTGCGAGAACTGCTGCGCGAGCAGAAGCGCCTCGATGTCGCCCAGACGATCACGATCATGGACGCGACCCTGTCGGGGCTCGCCGCCGCGCACCGCGCGGGGATCATCCACCGCGACGTGAAGCCGGAGAACATCCTGCTGGCCGAGGACGGCCGCATCAAGATCGGCGACTTCGGGCTCGCGCGGGCGACGACGGCGAACACCGCGACCGGGCAGATGCTGCTCGGCACGATCGCCTACCTCGCCCCGGAACTGGTCACCCGCGGCCAGGCCGACGCCCGCAGCGACATCTACGCGCTCGGCATCATGCTCTACGAGATGCTCGTCGGCGACCAGCCCTACAAGGGCGAACAGCCGATGCAGATCGCGTACCGCCACGCCACCGACACGGTGCCCCGCCCGAGCGCGAAGAACCCGCAGGTTCCCGAGCAGCTCGACGAGCTGGTGCTGTGGGCCACCGAGAAGGTGCCCGACGACCGCCCGCGCGACGCGCAGGAGATGCTCGAGAAGCTGCGCGAGATCGAGCGGGAGATCGGCGTGACACCCGCCCCGACCCGGGCGACCGTCGGCATCCCGACGGTGTCCGACGGCGGCTCGGGCGAGCTGACCGCCGTGCTGCCGGCCGCCGGCACGACCGCGATGGCGAGCACGAACGCGCCCGGGGTGGACATCGACAACTCCGCGCGCCTGCGCTCGCGCGCCGGCCGCCGCCGCGCGAAGGGGGCATGGCTGCTCGTCATCGTCCTGCTGCTGGCGGGGCTCGCGGGCGGTGCGGGATGGTGGTTCGGCTCCGGTCCGGGCTCCCTCGTCGCCGTCGCCGATGTCAGCGGCCTCACCTACGAGGAGGCGGCCGCCCGTCTCGCGCAGGACACCCTCGTCGCCACGCAGGCCGAGGGCGAGTACACACGGGATGTACCCCCGGGGCAGGTGATCCGCACCGATCCCGCCGCGGGCGACCGTGTCGACAAGGACACCGAGGTCGCCGTCGTGCTCTCCCTGGGCCCCCGGCCGCACACGATCGAGGCGCTCGCGGGCCTGTCGGAGGATGCCGCGCGCCAGGTGCTGACGGCGGCCGAGGTGACCGTCGGCGAGTCGCGGGTGGAGTTCGCCGAGCCGGCGAACGGCACCGTCCTCGCGGCGACCCTGCAGCCCGCGGCGGGCGGCGATCCGAGCGACCTCTCCAACGGCGGCACGGTGCTGGAGGGCGACACCGTCGTGCTCACGGTCTCCCGCGGCCCCGTTCCCGACGTCACGGGCATGAGCGTCGGACAGGCGACCACCACGCTCGAGGGCGTCGGTCTGCAGGTGTCGGGCGACCGACCGGAGGAGTATTCCGACGACATCGCCGAGGGCGACGTGATCGGCATCCGCGGGGCCCCGGAGGGGCGGAACTGGGCGCCCGGCGACACCGCGACCCTCGTCGTCTCGCTCGGGCCCGAGCCCATCGAAATTCCCGACGTGAATGGCCTCACGATCCGCGAGGCCATGGCGCTGCTTGAGGAAGAGGGTTTCCGACCCACAACTTCCCTGCCTGCGGGCCCACTTTGGGACTTCTTCAGCGCCGTGAGCACAGACCCTGAGGCTGGGGAATTCCGGGTTCCTGGCACGACCATTCAGATATCCGCCCTCGGCTGACCGCCACTCGCGGCACCGCCATCTCGGTCGCACCGCCCACGCGAAAGCGCCCGAAAACGGCGGACCCTGGGGTCCTCCCGTTCCGGGCGCCTTCGCGTGCGGCGGATGCGCCGCTCGGTCAGAGCTTCTCGAGCTCCTCGGCCACGAGGAACGCCAGCTCGAGCGACTGCATGTGGTTCAGGCGCGGGTCGCACAGCGACTCGTAGCGCGTGGCGAGCGTCGCCTCGTCGATCATCTCCGAGCCGCCCAGGCACTCCGTGACGTCGTCGCCGGTCAGCTCGACGTGGATGCCGCCCGGGAACGTGCCGACGGAGCGGTGCGCCTCGAAGAAGCCGCGCACCTCGTCGACGACGTCGTCGAAGCGACGCGTCTTGTAGCCGGTGGGGGTCGTGATGCCGTTGCCGTGCATCGGGTCGGTGACCCACAGCGGCGTCGCGCCGGAGTCCTTGACGGCCTCCAGAAGCGGCGGCAGGGCGTCGCGGATCTTGCCCGCGCCCATGCGCGTGATGAAGGTCAGGCGCCCGGGCTCGCGCTCGGGGTCGAGCTTGTCGATGAGCTCGAGCGCGACCTCGGGCGAGGTCGAGGGGCCGAGCTTCACGCCGATCGGGTTGCGGATCTTGGAGAAGTAGTCCACGTGCGCCCCGTCCAGCTCGCGCGTGCGCTCGCCGATCCAGAGGAAGTGCGCAGAGGTGTTGTACGGCGTGCCCGTGCGCGAGTCGATCCGGGTCATCGGTCGCTCGTAGTCCATGAGCAGGCCCTCGTGCCCGGTGTAGAACTCCACGCGCCGCAGCTCGTCGAAGTCGGCGCCGGCCGCCTCCATGAACTGGATCGCCCGGTCGATCTCCCCCGCCAGGCGCTCGTAGCGCTGGTTCGCGGGGTTCTGCGCGAAGCCCTTGTTCCAGCTGTGCACCTCGCGCAGATCGGCGAAGCCGCCCTGCGTGAACGCGCGGATGAGGTTCAACGTGGATGCCGCGGTGTGGTATCCCTTGAGCAGCCGCTGGGGGTCGGGCTGACGGGATGCCGCGGTGAAGTCGTATCCGTTGACGATGTCGCCGCGGTAGGCGGGGAGCGTGACATCGCCACGGGTCTCGGTGTCGCTCGAGCGCGGCTTGGCGAACTGCCCCGCCATGCGGCCCATCTTCACGATGGGCATGGATGCGCCGTAGGTCAGCACGACGGCCATCTGCAGCACCGTCTTGATGCGATTGCGGATCTGCTCCGCCGTCGCGCCGGCGAACGTCTCGGCGCAGTCGCCGCCCTGCAGGAGGAAGGCGCGACCGGACGCGGCCCGCGCGAGGCGCTCGCGCAGGATGTCGACTTCACCGGCGAAGACGAGCGGGGGGAGCGTCGCGATCTCTGCAGACACGGCGGCCACGGCATCCGGATCGGCCCACTGCGGCTGCTGCTTGATCGGAAGGGTGCGCCACTGATCGAGCGCGTCGAACTGCTGAAGCATCCGCTCAGTCTAGCCGGGGCGGGTTGCCCACCAGCGCGCGGGCGGCTACCCTCGCGCCGGCCGGGCCGCGACCAGGCGGTCCTTGACCGTCGAGGCGTAGACGTCCTCGTACTCCTGCTCGCCCAGCCGCTGCAGCGCCACCATGATCTCGTCGGTGACCGAGCGGAGCACGTAGCGGTCGCCCTCCAGACCGGCGAAGCGCGAGAAGTCCAGCGGCTCGCCGATCACGATCCCGACACGGCCGATGCGCGGCACGCGGCGCCCGATCGGCATGATCTCGTCGGTGTCGACCATGACGACGGGAACGACCGGCACGCGGGCCTCGAGCGCCATCCGGGCGATTCCGACGCGGCCGCGGTAGAGCTTGCCGTCGGGGCTGCGCGTGCCCTCGGGGTAGATGCCGAGCAGGTCTTCGCGGGCGAGCACGCTCAGTCCGGTGTTCAGCGACGCCTCGGAGGCCTTGCCTCCCGAGCGGTCGATGGGCAGCTGCCCCGTGGCTTTGAAGAAGACCCGCGTCGCCCAGCCCTTGATGCCCCGCCCGGTGAAGTAGTCGCTCTTGGCGAGGAACGACACCGGCCGGTCGATCATGAGCGGAAGGAAGATGGAGTCGGCGAACGAGAGGTGGTTGCTGGCGAGGATCGCTCCCCCCTGCACGGGGATGTTTCGGCGACCGACGATCCAGGGCCGGAAGATCGCCTTGAGCACGGGCCCGATGACGATGTACTTCATCAGCCAGTAGAACACCGCTCAGGCACCCCCGAGGATGTCGCGGCGGGCGAGGTCGGCGGCGCCGATCACCCCGGCGTCGTTCACCATCCGGGCGATCGCGAAGTCGGCGACCGGTCGCGACCCCGCCGCCGGGGTCGCGGCGAGATACGCCTCGCGCATCGGCGCGAGCACGCGCTCCCCCAGCTGCGACACTCCCCCGCCGATGATGAACAGCTCCGGGTCGAGGATCGCAGTGAAGCTGCCGCACGCCTGTCCCACCGCGACCGCGATCCGACGTAGCGCCTCTTCCGCCCCGGGATCCCCGGCGAGCACCAGGCCGGAGATCATCGCCCCCGTCAGCTTCCCCTTCTCCGCGCGAGCCTCGGCGAGTGCGCGACCGAGGCCCTCGGGCGCCGTGTCGGCGATCTCGGCCGCCTCCCGGCCGAGTGCGCGGCCCGATCCGTACACCTCGAGGCAGCCCTGCTGTCCGCACCCGCAGAGCCGGCCCCCGGGCACGAGCCGGATGTGACCGAGTTCGGCGCCGATCCCGTGGCCCCCGCGGTACAGCTCCCCGCCCACGACGATGGCGCCGCCCACGCCGGTGCCGAGGGTCAGCATCACGACGTCACGGCGGCCTTCACCGGCCCCGAATCGGTACTCGGCCCAGCCCGCCGCGTTGGCGTCGTTCTCGATCGCGACGTCGAGGCCCGTCAGCGACTCCAGCCGGGCGCGCAGCGGCTCATCCCGCCACGCGATGTTGGGCGCGAAATACACCGTGGAGCGATCGCGGTCGATGAACCCGGCGGCGGCGACCCCGGCCACTCGCACGTCCCGATCCGTCGACAGGTGGGCGATCATCTGTGCGACGGCCGCCTCGATCGCGGGCACCGTCAGGGGCGTATCGACCCTGACCTGCGCGAGGATGCGCCCCTCCTCGTCGACGAGTCCGCCGGCGATCTTCGTTCCGCCGATGTCGATACCTACCGCGAGCACCGCCACTTCCTTCCCCGGCCGCGCGCGGGCCAACGTGCAGTCTAGTAGGGAGGTCGCGCCCGGCGCCGGGCATCGTTTCGCGGCTGGGACTGAGTATCACCGCGGGGTAGAGTTGAGTGCCAGAGCCACCCCACCGGTACCGAAGGAGTTGCCGACATGAGTGCCGTCCAGTTCGAGGTTCCCGCCATCGTCCCCGCCGACCCGAGCGCCAATATCGCCGATCTGCTCGAGGAGCGGGTGAAGGCCACCCCCGATCGCCCGCTGTTCGCGGTCCCCGAAGGTTCGGGCTGGCGCGACATCGCCGCATCCGAGTTCCGGCGGCAGGTGATCGCGCTCGCCAAGGGCTTCGTCGCCTCCGGCATCGAGCCCGGCGACAAGGTCGGGTTCCTCGCCCGGACGACCTACGAGTGGACGCTCGTGGACTTCGCGCTGTTCTACGCCGGCGCGGTGATGGTCCCCATCTACGAGACCAGCTCCCCCTCGCAGATCCAGTGGATCCTCCAGGATTCCGGCGCCGTCGCACTCATCGTCGAGTCGGCCGACCACGCCGCCCGTGTCGACGAGGTGCGCGGCGACCTGCCCCTCATCCGCGACGTCTGGCAGCTGGGCCTCGGCGCGATCGGCAAGCTCTCCGACGCGGGAAGCGCCGTCGGCGACGACGAGATCGAGCGCCGCCGCGGCATCGCCGTGGGCGCCGACATCGCGACCCTCATCTACACCTCGGGGTCGACCGGGCGCCCGAAGGGATGCGTCCTGACGCACAGCAATTTCGTCGAGCTCTCGCGCAACGCCGCCAAGGCACTCGACGAGGTCGTGCAGGTGCCCGGGTCGTCCACGCTGCTGTTCATCACGACGGCGCACGTGTTCGCGCGCTTCATCTCGATCCTGAACATCCACGCGGGTGTCAAGACGGGCCACCAGCCCGACACGAAGCAGCTGCTGCCGGCGCTCGGCAGCTTCAAGCCGACGTATCTCCTCGCCGTGCCCCGGGTGTTCGAGAAGGTCTACAACTCCGCGGAGCAGAAGGCCGAGGCGGGCGGCAAGGGCAAGATCTTCCGCGCCGCCGCGCACGCGGCGATCGAGCACTCCACCCTCCTGCAGGAGGGCAAGCGGATCCCCCTCGCGCTGAAGATCAAGTTCGCCCTCTTCGACAAGCTCGTCTACAGCAAGCTGCGCAACGCGATGGGCGGCAACGTGCGCTACGCCGTCTCGGGGTCGGCACCGCTCGGTCCCCGTCTCGGCCACTTCTTCCACAGCCTCGGCGTGACGATCCTCGAGGGGTACGGCCTCACCGAGACCACCGCGCCGGCGACGGTGAACCTCGCCAAGAAGTCCAAGATCGGCACCGTCGGCCCCGCCCTTCCCGGGGTGGGGGTCCGCCTCGCGGAGGACGGCGAGGTCGAGGTGCGCGGCATCAACGTCTTCAAGGAGTACTGGCGCAACCCCGAGGCGACCGCGGCGGCCTTCGACGGCGAGTGGTTCAAGACCGGAGATGTCGGGTCGTTCGACTCCGAGGGGTTCCTCACGATCACGGGGCGCAAGAAGGAGATCATCGTCACGGCGGGCGGGAAGAACGTGGCCCCCGCCGCCCTCGAAGACCCCATCCGCGCCAACCCCATCGTGGGCCAGGTCGTCGTGGTCGGCGATCAGAAGCCCTTCATCGCGGCCCTCATCACCCTCGACCCCGAGATGCTGCCGACGTGGCTGGCCAACAACAACCTGCCGGGAGACATGTCGCTGGCGGATGCCGCGGCGCACGCCGCCGTGCGGGCCGAGGTGCAGCGGGCGATCGACGAGGCGAACACCCACGTCTCCCGGGCGGAGTCGATCCGGAAGTTCACGATCCTGCCCTCGGAGTGGACCGAGGCATCCGGGCACCTCACGCCGAAGATGTCGATCAAGCGCAACGTGATCATGTCCGACTTCTCGCTGCAGATCGAGGAGCTCTACAGCGAGCCCGTCAACACGACGAACGTCTCGATCCCCTGACCCGCCCGGCGCGGGGTGCGCGGGGGCTCAGAACCAGGAGCTCTCACGCACCTCGCGCATGGCGATCCGGCGCTGCTCGGGGGTGAGCCGCTGCAGGTAGAGCACGCCGTCGAGGTGGTCGCATTCGTGCTGGAGCGCCTGCGCGAGGAGGCCCTCGCCCTCGAGCTCCACGGCCTGACCGTCGAGGTCGATGCCCTCGACCCGGGCCCACGGGTGGCGCAGCGCCGGATGCCAGAGCCCGGGAACGGAGAGGCAGCCCTCGTCGACCGGCTCCGCCTCGCCGCGCACCTCGACGACGCGGGGATTGAGGACATAGCCGATGTCGCCGTCGATGTTGTAGCTGAACGCACGGAGGCCGACCCCGATCTGAGGGGCGGCGACCCCCGCACGACCCGGCAGGGCGACGGTGTCGAGCAGGTCGCGCACGAGCGCCCGCACCGAGTCGTCGATCTCGGCGATCTCGGCGCTGTGCGCCTTCAGCACGGGGTCGCCGAAGAGACGGATCTCACGCACGGCCATGGTCAGGCACCCGCCGTCGTAGTCGAGGGGGCCGGCGCGCCGCGCAGCGCGTCGACGACCTTCACGGCGAGCTGCCTCGCCGCGGCGCGCGTCGCGGGCGGGAGATCGCGGAAGGTGATGGCCCCGCCCGTCGCGATGTGCGCGTCGTAGGGCACGCGCACGACGTCGCGCACGCGGGAGCGGAAGTGCGCCTCGATCTGGTCGGGCCGCACGAGTGCGGACCCCGGCGAGGCCATGTTGAGGACGACGATCGCGTCGCGCACCCGTTCCTCGTGCCCGTTGGATTCGAGCCACGTCAGCGTCTCCGAGGCGAGGCGGGCCTCGTCGATGCTCATTCCGGCGACGACGATCAGCTGATCGGCGCGCTCCAGCGTGGCACCCATGACGGAGTGGACGATCCCCGTGCCGGTGTCGGTGAGCACGATCGAGTAGTAGTGGTCCGCCACGCGGGCGACCGTGCGGTACTCGTCGTCGCTGAAGGCCTCGGAGACGTGCGGATCGGTGTCGGAGGCCAGCACGTCGAGTCGTGTCTCGTCGCGGGCGACGATCGCCGAGACGTCGTTGTACCCGCGAAGGCTCTCGCTCTCGCGCACGAGATCGCGCACCGTCTTCTCGCTGCGGCGAGTGATGCGCTCGGCGAGGGTGCCGCGGTCGGGGTTGGCGTCGACGGCGATCACGCGGTCGTCGCGGGCGTCCGCGAGCGCCATGCCCAGCAGGGTCGTCACGGTCGTCTTGCCGACACCGCCCTTGCGTGACATGACGGCCACGAAGCGAGCACCGCTGCCGGGCAGCGGCGCGGCGATGCGGCGGTCGAGGTCTTTGCGCTCGCGGGCCCGCCGCGAATCCCCCAGATTGATGCGTCCCCGGGTGGCGCTGTAGAGCAGGTGCCGCCATGCCCCGTCGGGTTCGGGACGCGCGAGCCGGCTGGAATCGAGAAGCCGGTCCGCCGTCAGCAGGTCGGGGGTCTCCCGCACCGACCCCTGCGCGATGTCGCCGATGCGCCGAGGGGCGGCGGGTTCGGCGGGTGCGTGCCGGGTGACCTCACGGGCCGCAGCACGCGTCGCGACGGCCGCGGTCGTGGTCTCGGCGTGCGATGCGTCGTCGGTCACGGCATCCCCCTCCGGCTCGTCCCCGGCGCCGGCGGACGAGTCCCCCGCACCGAGGTGTGCCGTCATCGTAGCGTCGGCGCGCGAGGAGGCGGCGACCGGTTCGGGCAGCGGCTCGGGTTCGGGCAGCGGCTCGGGTTCGGGCAGCGGCTCGGGTTCCGGCTCGGGTTCGGGACCCGGTTCCTGCGGGGGCTCGGCGTCAGCCGCCGGATCATCGTCGGCGAGCTCGGCGACGATGACCTCGACGTCCTCCTCGAGCACATCGTCGTCGACGACGTCGTCGTCGTCTTCCTCGTCGTCGTGAGCAGGCAGGACGATCTCGACGTGCGCCGTCGTGGCGCCCAGGATGCCGATCCCCGACGTGTCCACCGAGGGCGCCGTGCTGAGCAGGCCGTTGTCGGGATGCTCGTCGGGGTGGGAATCGGGGCCGTGCGGGCTCACTCGTGCTCCGTGGGATCGGTCGGGTCGTCCGGTCGGACTGCCTAAGGCTAGTGCGCGGGCCGGATGACGACCAAAAGATCCCCCGCGTCGACCTGCGCCGTCGCGGCGATCGCGAGTCGTTCGATCACGCCGTCGACGGGCGCCGTGATCGCCGCTTCCATCTTCATCGCCTCGATGGAGGCGACGGGCTGACCGGCCGAGACCTTCTCCCCCACCGCGGACTTGAGCGTGACGACGCCGGAGAACGGTGCCGCGACCTGACCCGGGCGCGACGTGTCGGCCTTCTCCGCCTGCCGCGACTCCACCTCGATGCTGCGGTCACGCACGAACACCGGCCGCAGCTGACCGTTGAGCGTCGTCATGACCGTGCGCATGCCCTTGTCGTCGGCGGCGCCGATCGCCTCGAGGCCGACGTAGAGGCGCACCCCGCGCTCGATCTCCACGACGTGCTCCTCCCCGGGCACGAGGCCGTAGAGGTAGTCCGCGGTGTCGAGGAGGGAGAGGTCGCCGTAGGTTTCCCGCACCGTGTCGTAATGCTTCGTGGGCGCGGGGAAGAGCAGACGGTTGAGGGCGTGACGGCGTTCGGCCGCGTCGCCCTCGAGGGCCGCGGCATCCTCGCGGGACAGGGGCGCGGTCTCGATCGTGACCGTGCGGCCCGCCAGCACGGCGGTGCGGAAGGGTTCGGGCCATCCGCCCGGAAGGTCGCCGAGCTCGCCCGCCATGAACCCCACGACCGAGTCGGGGATGTCGTACTTCTGCGGGTTGGCGGCGAAGTCGGCGGGGTCGGCCTTGACGGCGGCGAGGTGCAGCGCGAGGTCGCCGACGACCTTCGACGACGGTGTCACCTTCGGGATGCGGCCGAGGATCTCGTTGGCCGCCGCATACATGTCCTCGATCAGCTCGAAGTCGTCGGCGAGCCCCAGCGCGATCGCCTGCTGGCGCAGGTTCGACAACTGCCCGCCCGGGATCTCGTGCCGGTACACGCGGCCCGTGGGGCCCGGAAGGCCCGACTCGAACGGACGATAGAGGCTGCGCACCGCCTCCCAGTACGGCTCGAGGTCGGCGACGGCGCCGAGGTCCAGACCCGTGTCGCGCTCCGTGTGGGCGAGCGCTGCGACGAGCGCCGACAGGGAGGGCTGACTCGTGGTGCCGGCCATGGGGGCGGATGCCGCGTCGACGGCGTCGGCCCCGGCCGCGCTGGCTGCCAGCAGGGTCGCGAGCTGTCCGCCCGCCGTGTCGTGCGTGTGCACGTGCACGGGGAGGTCGAAGCGGTCCCGGAAGGCGGCGACGAGCTTCGCGGCCGCGGCCGGTCGCAGGAGGCCCGCCATGTCCTTGATGGCGAGGATGTGCGCCCCCGCGTCGACGATCTGCTCCGCCAGGCGCAGGTAGTAGTCGAGCGTGTAGAGGTCCTCGCCGGGATTGAGCAGATCGCCCGTGTAGCAGACGGCGACCTCGGCGACCGTCGTGCCCGTCGCCAGGACGGCGTCGATCGCGGGCCGCATCTGCGAGACGTCGTTGAGCGCGTCGAAGATGCGGAAGATGTCGACGCCCGTCGCCGCCGCCTCGCGGACGAAGGCGTCCGTCACCTCGGTCGGATACGGCGTGTACCCCACCGTGTTGCGCCCGCGCAGCAGCATCTGGATCGGGATGTTCGGCATCGCGTCGCGCAGCTTCTCGAGCCGCTCCCACGGGTCCTCGCCGAGGAAGCGCAGCGCGACGTCGTAGGTGGCACCGCCCCACGCCTCCATCGAAAACAGTCCCGGGGTCATGCGGGAGACGGCGGGCGCCACCGCGACGAGGTCCTTCGTGCGCACACGCGTGGCCAGCAGCGACTGGTGCGCATCGCGGAATGTCGTCTCCGTGACGGCGAGGGCGGGCTGCTCGCGCAGGGCGCGGGCGAATCCCGCGGGTCCGAGCGACTGCAGCTTCTGGCGGTACCCCTCGGGCGGCGGGGCCAGCAGGTCGATCCGCGGCAGCTTGTCGGCCGGGGCGATCGAGATCGGGTTGTCGCCGTGCGGCTTGTTGACCGTCACATCGACGAGCCAGTTGAGCAGCTTCGAGCCGCGGTCCTTCGACGCCGAGCCGGCGAGGAGACCGGGCCTCTCGTCGATGAACGAGGTCGCGAGGTCGCCGGCCGCGAAGGCGGCGTCGTCGAGGACGGCCTGCAGGAAGGGGATGTTGGTCGAGACGCCGCGGATGCGGAACTCGGCCAGCGCGCGCCGCGCCCGGGCGACCGCCGCGGGGAAGTCGCGCCCGCGGCAGGTCAGCTTCGCGAGCATCGAGTCGAAGTGCGGACTGATCTGCGACCCGGCGGCGGTCGTGCCGCCGTCGAGCCGGATGCCCGCGCCTCCGGGCGAACGGTAGGTCGTGATCTTCCCCGTGTCGGGACGGAAGCCCTGGGTGGGGTCCTCCGTCGTGATCCGGCACTGCAGCGCGGCACCGCGCAGCCGGATCTCCGCCTGCGTCAGACCGAGCTGCTCGAGCGTCTCGCCCGCCGCGATCCGCATCTGCGACTGCACGAGGTCGACGTCGGTGACCTCCTCCGTCACGGTGTGCTCCACCTGGATGCGCGGGTTCATCTCGATGAACACGTGCTCGCCGGCGCGCTCCCCCGCCGTGTCGACGAGGAACTCGACGGTGCCGGCGTTGACGTAGCCGATGGATGTCGCGAAGGCCACGGCATCCCGGTGCAGCCTCTCGCGGAGGGCGTCGTCGAGGTTGGGTGCGGGGGCGATCTCGATGACCTTCTGGTGCCGGCGCTGCACCGAGCAGTCGCGCTCGAAGAGATGCACCGTGTTCCCGCCGCCGTCGGCGAGGATCTGCACCTCGATGTGCCGCGGACGCACCACGGCCTGCTCGAGGAACATGCGCGGGTCGCCGAACGCGCTCTGGGCCTCGCGCATGGCCTCGGCGAGGGCGGGAGCGAGCTCGGCCTTGGACTCGACGCGCCGCATGCCCCGGCCGCCGCCGCCGGCGACCGCCTTGGCGAAGATCGGGAAGCCGATGTCGTCGGCCTGGGCGACGAGCGCCTCGACGTCGTCCGAGGCCTCGGTCGAGCGCAGCACGGGGACTCCCGCCGAGACCGCGTGGTGTTTGGCGGTGACCTTGTTGCCGGCCATCTCGAGCACCCGCGCGGGCGGGCCGATGAACGCGATGCCGTGCTCGGCGGCGCGAGCGGCCAGCTCGGGGTTCTCGGAGAGGAAGCCGTACCCCGGGTAGATGGCGTCGGCTCCCGACTCGCGCGCGACGCGGATGATCTCATCGACGTCGAGGTAGGCCCGCACCGGATGCCCCGGCTCGCCGATCTGATAGGCCTCGTCGGCCTTCAGCCGGTGCAGCGAGAATCGGTCCTCGTACGGGTAGACGGCCACCGTGCGGGCCCCCAACTCGTAGGCCGCGCGGAACGCCCGAATGGCGATCTCACCTCGGTTCGCAACCAGGATCTTGTGGAACATGGGGCCTCCCAGCGTCGGCGCGTCGGGGCAGAATGTGTTCCTCAGCCTAGGGGAAGGTAACGTTAGGGACCGTGCACGTACTCAGCGTCAGCTCGCTCAAGGGCGGGGTCGGCAAGACGACCGTGACACTGGGGCTCGCCTCGGCCGCGTTCGCCCGCGGTGTCCGGACCCTCGTCGTCGATCTCGACCCGCAATCGGATGTGTCGACCGGCATGGATATCCACGTCGCCGGTCGACTCAACGTCGCCGATGTCCTGGCGAACCCGAAGGAGAAGGTCGTCCGCCAGGCGATCACCTCCAGCGGGTGGGCCAAGGTGCATCCCGGCACGATCGACGTGCTCATCGGGAGCCCCTCCGCCATCAACTTCGACGGACCGCACCCGTCGGTGCGCGACGTCTGGAAGCTCGAAGAGGCGCTCGCGACGATCGAGGCCGACTACGACCTCGTGCTGGTGGACTGCGCACCGTCGCTGAACGCGCTCACACGCACCGCATGGGCGGCCAGCGACCGGGTCATCGTCGTCACCGAGCCCGGGCTCTTCTCGGTCGCCGCCGCCGACCGTGCGCTTCGCGCGATCGAGGAGATCCGCCGCGGCCTCTCCCCGCGTCTGCAGCCCCTCGGCATCGTCGTGAACCGCGTGCGTCCGCAGTCGATCGAGCACCAGTTCCGTATCAAGGAGCTGCGGGACATGTTCGGCCCCCTCGTGCTCTCGCCGCAGCTGCCCGAGCGCACCTCGCTGCAGCAGGCGCAGGGCGCGGCGAAGCCGCTCCACATCTGGCCCGGCGACTCCGCGCAGGAACTCGCGGCAGACTTCGACGCCCTTCTCGACCGCGTCATGCGGACCGGGCGCATCCCCGCCCCGGGAGCCTGATCCGCGAGGGCGCCCCCTTCTCCACCCGGCACGGCCGGTGGAGAAGGGGGCGTCAGGCCGTGCGCTTGGCCCGGCGGGCGGCGAGCTCGTCGAGCGAGTCGGGCGCCTGCGGGTCGAACTCGACGAGCGTCGACTCCACCTCGCGGAGGACCTTTCCCACCGCGATCCCGAAAACACCCTGCCCGCGGCTGACGAGGTCGATGACCTCGTCGTTGGAGGTGCAGAGGTAGACGGATGCGCCGTCGCTCATGAGCGTCGTGCCCGCGAGATCGCGGATGCCGGACGCGCGGAGCTGATCGACCGCCGTGCGGATCTGCTGCAGGGAGATGCCGGTGTCGAGCAGGCGCTTGACGAGCTTCAGGACGAGGATGTCGCGGAAGCCGTAGAGACGCTGCGAGCCCGATCCGCTGGCGCCACGGACGGTCGGTTCGACCAGCTCGGTGCGGGCCCAGTAGTCGAGCTGCCGGTAGGTGATGCCGGCGGCGCGGGCAGCGACGGCGCCGCGATAGCCGACTTCGTCATCCATCGCGGGAAGACCGTCGGTGAAGAGCAGCTCGGAGACGAAGCGGGGTTCGTCGGCGAGGTCACCAGCGGTCATCGCGTTCTCCTCGCCTCGTCCGGATCGATCTTCCCCCACGGTAGGCCACGCCCGGGCGCCCGGCAACGACATCGGCCGCGACACGCCGCAACCCCGACCGTGCGGGGTCGCTCACGGCAGGATCCGCTCGAGGGCCGCCTTCAGGAAGTGGCTGCGGACCTCGTCGAGGCGACGTGCGAGCTCGGGGCCGGCCTCGCTCGCCCGTGCTCGCGATCGTGGATCCGTGCGGTGCAGCAGCGGCGCCAGCGCCTGCTGCACGAGCGCGGCGTCCCTCTCGGCTGCCTGCCGCAGGGCGCGCATGTGCCGCGGCTCGATGCCGTGGCGGTCGAGGGCCGACATCGCCCCGAGGAGGCCGACCGCCGACTCGGGGTACGACTCCGACGCGGGGAGAAGGCCGATGGAGATGGCCTCGTTGAGCAGCTGGGCACGAGCGCCCGTCGCCTTCAGCAACTCGTCGCGACTGAATCGACGGCCGTGCGGGTGGATCGACGGCGGCGGCTGCTCCCCCGGGTGCTGCGCGTCGCGCCCGGCGTCGCGGTCCGCGAGATAGTCGCGGATGACGTGGAGCGGCAGGTAGTGGTCGCGCTGAAGCTGCAGCGCGATCCGGAGCCGCTCGACATCGCCCTGGGAGAACTTGCGGTACCCCGACTCCGTGCGCATGGGGGTGACGATGCCCTGCACCTCGAGGAAACGCAGCTTCGACGTGGTCAGCGTGGGGAACTCGGGCGTCAGCCGTGCGAGCACCTGACCGATGCTCAGCAGGCCGGCGACGGGGAGGGACCCGCGGGCCGAAGCTGCCGGCATCAGCCGTTCGCCGCCACGGGGAGGTCGACGGGCGAAATGAAGAACGTCATGCGGAACTTTCCGATACGTACCTCGGATCCGTTGACGAGCGTGCCGCGATCGACGCGCTCGCCGTTGAGGTAGGTGCCGTTGAGCGAGCGCTGATCGACGATCCCGAACTCGGACCCCGTCCGTGTGATCTCCGCGTGCCGACGCGAGACGGTGACGTCGTCGAAGAAGATGTCGGCCTCCGGGTGGCGGCCGACCGTCGACACATCGGTGTCGAGCAGGTACCGCGCGCCGGCCGTGGGGCCGGAGCGCACGAGCAGCAGCGCAGCGCGGGAGGGCAACGCCTGGATCGCGTCGAGCTCGGCCTGGCTCAGCTCGGCACCGAACGGCACGAAAGACAGGTCCGAGTCGTGCCCGAACGTCTGGGTCGTATCGGCGGGACGGTGGCCGGAATCCGCTCCTCGGCGGAGGCCGGCGACGCCGGGGTCTTGCTGCTCTGACACGCTGTCCTCCTTGGCCCTCCAGCGTAGCCGATGGGCGACCCGCCACGAGAGCGGAGCGGGATGCCCGCGCTCATGATTCTTTCCAAGAATCCGCTTCCGCGGGAACTCCGCCCCCTCGCGCCCGCGCGAGCCCCCGCCAACACCCCCCGGTTAGGCTCGTGGGATGACTCTGCCCCGCCGCCCCCGACGTCTGCCCGGTCTGCTCGTCGCGGTGGCGGCGGTCGCCCTCCTCGTGGTGGCGCCGCTGCCCGCGCACGCGCACGACGAGCTGATCGGCAGCGACCCCGAGGACGGTGTGGTGTTGGATGCCGCACCCGAGCGGATCGACCTCCGCTACAGCGCGGAGCCGCTCGCGGAACCCGGCAGCACCCAGGTGCGCGTCGTCGACCCGACGGGTGCCGAGGTGCAGTCGGGTGATCCCGAAGTGGTCGACAACGGCGTCATCCAGGCCATCTCCGCGGATCCCGCCGCCGTCGGCACATACACGGTCACGTGGCGTGTGGTCTCGAGCGACGGGCACCCCATCTCCGGCGAGCTGACGTTCTCCGTGGGCGAGGAGTCCGAGCCGGTCGCGCCGCAGGACGAGGTCGATCCCCCGTCCGATGGGATCCTGCCGCCCGTGGCGACCGTCGTCTGGATCGTGATCGGCCTCGTCGTCGTGGCCCTGGGAGGCGCGCTGGTGGCCGTCCTGATGGTCCGCGCGCGACGCCGCGACGGAGGCGCCTGAGCCGCCCCGGCGCCGGCTGGCCCTCCCCGCGCGGGGACTAGGCTTGAGACCATGCCTCATTACGATGTCGTCATCCTCGGAGCCGGCCCCGGCGGGTATGTCGCGGCCGTGCGCAGCGCCCAGCTCGGGCTGTCCACCGCCATCATCGAAGAGAAGTACTGGGGCGGTGTCTGCCTCAACGTCGGCTGCATCCCCTCGAAGGCGCTGCTGAAGAACGCCGAGCTGGCCCACATCTTCCAGCACAAGGCGAAGATGTTCGGCATGTCGGGCGACGTCTCCTTCGACTACGGAGTCGCCTTCGACCGCAGCCGCGACGTCGCCGAGGGGCGCGTCAAGGGCATCCACTACCTGATGAAGAAGAACAAGGTCACCGAGTACGACGGCCGCGGCACCTTCACCGATGCCAACACGATCGAGGTCAAGACCTCCGCCAGCGGCACCGAGACGGTGACCTTCGACAACGCGATCATCGCGACGGGGTCCACCGTGCGCCTGCTTCCCGGCGTGACCCTCAGCGAGAACGTCGTGACCTACGAGGAGCAGATCCTCTCGCGCGAGCTTCCCGGATCGATCGTTATCGTCGGCGCCGGCGCGATCGGCATGGAGTTCGCCTACGTCATGTCGAACTACGGCGTGAAGGTGACGATCGTCGAGTTCCTCGACCGGGCCCTGCCCAACGAGGACGCCGACGTGTCGAAGGAGATCCAGAAGCAGTACCGCAACTACGGCATCGAGATCCTCACCTCCACCAAGGTCGAGAAGATCGACGACCAGGGCGACAAGGTCGTCGTGAGTTACACCGGCAAGGACGGCAACGCCGGATCGATCGAGGCCGACAAGGTGCTCATGTCGATCGGCTTCGCCCCGCGGGTGGAGGGCTTCGGCCTCGACAAGACCGGTGTCGAGCTCACCGAACGCGGCGCGATCGGCATCGACGATCACATGCGCACCAACGTGCCGCACATCTACGCGATCGGCGATGTCACGGCCAAGCTGCAGCTGGCCCACGTGGCCGAGGCGCAGGGAGTGGTGGCCGCGGAGACCATCGGCAAGGCCGAGACGATGACGCTGGGCGACTACCGCATGATGCCCCGCGCGACGTTCTGCTCGCCTCAGGTCGCCTCCTTCGGTCTGACCGAGCAGCAGGCCAAGGACGAGGGGCACGAGATCAAGGTCGCGACGTTCCCCTTCATGGCCAACGGCAAGGCGCACGGCCTTGGCGAGCCCGTCGGATTCGTGAAGCTGATCGCGGATGCCGAGCACCTCGAGCTGCTGGGCGCGCACATGATCGGCCCCGACGTGTCGGAGCTGCTGCCCGAGATGACCCTCGCGCAGAAGTGGGACCTCACCGCCCTGGAGCTCGCGCGCAACGTCCACACGCACCCGACCCTGTCGGAGGCGCTGCAGGAGGGCTTCCACGGCCTGGCCGGCCACATGATCAACTTCTGATCTTTACCCGCTCGTCCCGCGAGAGTAACCTTCCCGCACACCGATGCCGCCCCACCCGAAGCCGGGGGCGGCATCGGTGTGTGGGGAGGTCGGAGTCCCAGCGCGCCCCTTCGCCCCTGCTCACGCGCGGACGCCCGCCGCTGCGCGTCCACACGCCCCTCTCCTCTGCCCAGGCGAGGACGCTTGCGCTGCGCCACCACTCGCCCCTCTCCTCTGCCCAGGCAAGGTTCATTGCCGAGCAGAGGTGGATATGGCGGCCGGCTCTCCTCTGCTCGGCAGATCCCCTCTGCTGAGCAGAGGAGAGCCGCGAGCGGAGGAGGAGGGGGCGCGACAGGGTCCGCGCTGCGGGGGCGCGGCGGCTCCGGGGCCCGGGCGCGGACACCACGGCATTTCGGGCGCGGGCTCCGGGTGCGGACGGCGCGGCATCCGGGGTTCGAGCTCGGGGCCCTAGAGGCCCAGCGCGCGCTGCAGCTTCGACCCCGACGAGGGCGGGGCTCCCCCGGCGGCGAACACCACGGCATCCGCGGCGGCGAAGAACTCCTCGCGCCAGGCCGGGTCGTCCGGGGCGGCGGGTCCCAGCTCGAGCTCCCATTCGCGCCAGCGCGTCTGCCGCCCCGCCCGCAGGTCGGTTGCGACGACGTGGTCGTCGGTGAACTCCGCGAGGACCTCCCCCGCAGCGTCCCGCAGCGCGACGGCCCGACGCGCGTTGCGCACCCGCGCCAGCGGCGAGAGCGGCTCGTCGGCCGTCCACACCGAGACGGCCTCGCGGACGCCGGCCGGGACCTGGATCTCGGACAGGTCGTCCGGCAGGTCGGCGACATCGAGCGGCCAGCCGTACTCGTGGCGCCCCTCCGGTGCGGAGGTCTTGACGTGCCACCCCTCGTCGGGACCCCCCGTGCGCCGCCGCACCGCGACCGCGGCGGCGGCCAGGGTCATCGCGGCCGTATCGAGGTAGACGGCGTCGAGATCGCGGTGCTCCACCTCGTCGACGCGCACGACCCCGGGGAGCGCGCGCAGATCGGGCAGCGCGGCATCCGCGCCGGCGTCGTAGGTGCGCTCGATCTCGATCGAGCGTGTCGGCTCAGTCGTCGGAGTGCCCGATCTCCTGGGTCTCCTCCACGAAGACGAACGTCGCCTGCGTGGGTCCGTCGTGCTCGCCGGTGCGCTCGAGCGAGCCCTCGCGACGGTACACGATCTGACCCTCGGCGTAGGGCATGATCAGCGAGTCCTGAGCGGGCTCGTCGAGCGGCACCAGCTGACCGTCGAGGGGACCGCCGGAAAGACGTGCAATAGCCATGGTTCCTCCTCCCCGGAGCCTATCCCTGCGTGCGCCGGGGAGGGCGGAGAAGTGCGGCGCGGCGGCGGCATCCCGCCCCCTATGATCGGTCGGGTGAAGGCCATCCGCACGTTCACGGTCCGCCCCGTCCTGCGCGCGCAGATCGCCGCTCTCGACGCCCTTGCATCGAACTGGCGCTGGTCGTGGAGCAGGGCGACGCACGCCCTCTTCGCCTCGATGGATGCCGCCCTGTGGGAACGCGTCGGCGAGAACCCCGCGCGCATGCTCGGCGCGCTCGGCCAGGACCGCCTCGACGCCCTCGCCGACGACGATGCGTTCGTCGATCGCGTGCGCGAGGAGGCCGAGCGGCTGCACGCCTACCTGACCGGCAAGCGCTGGTTCCAGCGCATCGAAGGCGATCGTCCCGCGCAGATCGCCTACTTCTCCCCCGAGTTCGGGGTCGACGGCTCCCTCCCGCAGTACTCCGGCGGCCTCGGCATCCTCGCGGGCGACCACCTCAAGAGCGCCTCCGACCTCGGCGTCCCGCTCACGGGCGTCGGCCTCTTCTACCGCGCCGGCTACTTCCGCCAGTCCATCGGCGACGACGGCTGGCAGCGGGAGAGCTACCCGCTCCTCGACCCATACGGCCTCGGTCTCACCCTGCTGAGAGAGGACGACGACACGCCCGTCGAGATCTCGCTCACGATCCCCGGCGACCGCGTGCTGCACGCCCGTGTGTGGATCGCCGACATCGGGCGCGTGCCCCTCCTCCTCCTGGACTCGGAGACGCCCTCGAACACCGAGGAGCTGCGCCGCGTCACCGACCGCCTCTACGGCGGCGGCGGCGAGCACCGTCTGCTCCAGGAGCTGCTGCTCGGAGTCGGCGGCGTGCGAGCGGTGCGGGCCTTCACCCGCCTCTCGGGCCGCCCCGAACCCGACGTCTACCACACCAACGAGGGTCACGCGGGGTTCCAGGGCCTCGAACGGATGTCGGAGTACATCACCCGCGACGGGCTGGACTTCGGCGCGGCTCTCGCGCAGGTGCGGGCATCCACCGTCTTCACGACGCACACCCCGGTGCCCGCCGGCATCGACCGCTTCCCGAAGGACCTCGTCGCATCGTTCCTCGGGGGCGGCCTGCTCGCGGGCGTCGACCCGCAGCGCGCTCTCGAGCTGGGCCTGGAGAGCTGGGACGGCGGCGATCCCGACGTGTTCAACATGGCCGTGCTGGGCCTTCACCTCGGCCAGCACGCCAACGGCGTCTCGCTGCTGCACGGGCGCGTGAGCCGCGGCATGTTCGGCCGGCTCTGGCCAGGCGTCGACACCGACGAGGTGCCGATCACCTCGATCACGAACGGCGTGCACCCCCCGACCTGGTTGCACCCGACGCTCAAGGCCCTGAGCGAACGCGCGTTCGGAGACGCGCTCGTCGAGACGCACGACTGGCGGGATGCCGCGGTCGTCTCCGACCGCGAGCTCTGGGACGCCAAGCAGTCGATGAAGGGCGAGCTCGTCGAGCACGCCCGCAGCGCCCTCTGCCAGCCCGACATCCTCGACCCCGGCGTCCTGACCATCGGCTTCGCCCGACGCGTGCCCACCTACAAGAGGCTCACGCTCATGCTGCGCGATCCGGAGCGCCTCACCCGCATCCTCACCGACCCCGATCGCCCCGTCCAGATCGTCGTGGCCGGCAAGTCGCACCCCGCCGACGACTCGGGCAAGATCCTCATCCAGCAGCTCGTCCGGTTCAGCCGCGATCCTCGGGTGCGCGGGCGCATCGTCTTCCTGCCCGACTACGACATCACGCTCGCCAAGACCCTCTACCCCGGGTGCGACGTGTGGCTGAACAACCCGCTCCGGCCGCTCGAGGCCTGCGGGACCTCGGGGATGAAGGCGGCGCTCAACGGAGCGCTGAACCTCTCGATCCTCGACGGCTGGTGGGACGAGTGGTTCGACGGCGAGAACGGGTGGGCGATCCCCACGGCCGACACCGCCGCGTCCGACGAGGAGCGCGACGACGCCGAGGCGGCCGCACTGTACGACCTCATCGAGCACCAGCTCACCCCGGCGTTCTACGAGCGGCAGCACGGGATGCCGGGGCGCTGGCTCGCGATGCTGCGTCATACGATGACCGACCTCGGCACGAAGGCGACGAGCGACCGCATGGTGCGCGAATACGTCGACCGCCTCTACACCCCCGCCGCCGTCCACGACGCAGCGCTGCGCGCCGACGGATTCGCGGGCGCCAGGGAGCTCGCCGCCTACACCGCGCGCGTGAGGGCGGCTTGGCCGGCCGTGCACATCGTGAGCGTCGACAGCTCCGGCATCCCGCAGCAGGCGCAGGCGGGCGGCACCGTGCCCGTGTATGCCGAAGTGGCGCTGGGGGGCCTCGCTCCCGAGGACGTCGCCGTGCAGCTCGTGTACGGCGCGACGGACGCCGACGATGCGATAGCGGCCGAGCGCCACATCGTGCGCCTCTTGCCCGAGGACGCACGGCCCGACGGGGTCACCGCCTTCCGCGGCGTCCTCCCGCTCGAGATGACGGGCACGTTCGGCTACACCGTGCGGGTGGTGCCGACGCACCCGCAGCTCGTCTCCGATGTCGAGCTGGGGCTCGTCACCTCCGCGTCGTAGCCCGTGAAGCCCTTCATCCTGATCGCGACGCGCGCCGAGGACGAACCCGCCGACGAGGAGTACGCCCTCTTCCTCCGGGCGAGCGGTCTCGACGAGCGCGACCTCGTGCGGATCCGACTCGAGGCGGGCCCCCTGCCCGCGCTGGACCTCGACGCGATCTCCGGCATCATCGTCGGCGGCGGCCCGTACAACGCCTCCGATCCGATCGAGCTGAAGTCGCCCGCGCAGCGCCGGGCGGAGGCGGAGCTGGCGACGCTGCTCGACGAGGTCGTCGCCCGCGACATCCCCTTCCTCGGCGCGTGCTACGGCATCGGCACGCTCGGGCTGCACCAGGGCGCGGTCATCGACCGCCGCTACGGCGAGCCCATCGGGGTGACGACGGTCACGCTGACGGATGCCGGGGCAGCCGACCCGCTCTTCGCCTCGATGCCCACGCGGTTCTCGGCGTTCGTGGGCCATAAGGAGGCGGCGTCGACCCTGCCGCCTCACGCCGTGCTGCTGGCGGGTTCGGCCGCCTGCCCCGTGCAGGCGTTCCGCATCGGGCGGAACGCCTATGCGACGCAGTTCCACCCCGAGCTCGACCTGCCGGGCATCACGACCCGCATCCACGCCTACGCCGGGTACGGGTACTTCGCCGCGGGCGAACTCGAGGCGACCCTGGCCGCCGCCGCGCGGGAGCCGGTGGAGCACGCCGACCGCGTGCTGGCCAACTTCGTGTCCCGTTACGCCCGCTGATCCCCCGCCGGGCGCGGGACGCCGTGGACCGCGACCTCCACGGCGGGCCGGACCTTGGCCAGCTGCGGCGCCAGCCCCAGGTCGACGAGCACGATGCGGCCGGCGAACTCCGGCCCGCGCCCCGTGACGAGGCCGGTCTTGAGGGCACCCATCGTCACGGTCGTGTCTGCGGGGAGGACGACGCCGTCGCTCTCTCCCGTGTCGGGGTGCAGTCCGCTCGGCAGGTCGACGGCGAGCACGGCGGCGTCCGAGGCGCGGATCGCGGGCGCGAGTGCCTCGACGGTCGCGCGGGCGAGGCCCCGCAGTGCGGGATCGTTCGAGGTGCCGATGCCGAGGATCCCGTCGATCACGAGCCGGTACCCGAACGCCGCGTCGCGCACGTCGTCGAGATAGCGGCAGGTCGCACCCGCGCGGCGCGCCGCCCCGAGCGCCGCGCTGTGCGCGCCGTCGGAAGTGAGGAGCATGTCGACGCGGCATCCCCCGCTCGCCAGCTCGGCGGCCGCGAAGAGCGCGTCTCCGCCGTTGTCGCCTCGGCCGGCCAGAACCAGGACGGGGCCCGGCTCGCCGTCGAGCATCGCCCGCGCCTCGGCCGCGATGGCGGAGGCGGCGCGCTCCATGAGGGGCTCGCCTGCATCCAGCAGCGGCTTCTCGGCGGCACGGACGGCCGCCGCCGTGTAGGCGGGCAGCCTCGCGGGCGACGAGCCTTCGGAGGGATGCGGCGTCGCATCCTGTGTCATCGGTGGTCCCCTTTGTCTGATGGCGAGAGCGCTTCCTCTCGCTCCTTCTCCTCGTCGCGGCGCGCGGCCGTCAGCTCGTCGGCGGCCTTCTGGACGGAACGCTCGGCACGCTTCACGCGGCGCTGCGCGAACGTCGCCGAACCGTGGCGGGATCGCACTCGATCCTGCTTCTCCTCCATGCCCGTCAGCACGTAGGCGGACGCGAGGAGCAGCACCTGGCTCGAGAGGTTGAACCAGAGCAGGAGCGCGATGAGGGCGGCGAAGGAGGCGAGCAGCGGGTTCGACCGCGCGCCGCCGACGAACAGGCCCGACAGCTGCTGCAGCACGACCAGGCCCACGCCGCCGAGCAGCGCGCCCGGCAGCACCGTCCGCACCGACACCTTCAGACCCGACAGCACGACGAACACCCCGGCGATCACGAGCACGTCGATCACGAAGACGACGGCGGTGGACATCAGCCACGTCGCCCAGCCGGCGAGGGGATGATCGGCGGGGAGCCCGAACCATCCGGCGACGACGTCGATGAGTCCCGTGGCGAGGAACGTCACCCCCGCGGCGACGGCGAGCAGGACTGCCACGCCGATCGCGACCGCGAGGTTTCGCAGCGTAGCCCACACGATGAAGATGTCCTGGTTCGGCTCGTCGGCGAGGGTGCGGATGGCGGCGCGCACCTGCGAGACGGAGCCGATCGCCGCCGCGATGAGACCGAGCGACGAGGCGACACCCGTGATGGTCAGGCCGGCGGGGGCCTGGATGTCGGAGGGATCGACGATGCCGTCCTCGCCGACGAGACCCGGGATGAAGGAGTTCACGGCATCGAGCAGCGTCTGCCACGCGACGGGATTGCCCGCGAGCCAGAGGGCCGCGATGGAGAACCCCAGCAGCACGGCGGCGAAGACCGCGAACAGGAGCCGGTAGGTGACGCTGTCGGCGAGCATCGGACCACGGTGCTCCGAGTAGAGCAGGAAGGCGCGCACGGGCTTCTTAGACAGCGCCCACGCGATCGCGCGCTGGATGATCGAACCGGATGCCGAGGTCTGCGCCATGCGTCCCAGGCTATGCCTGCCGCGGCATCCCTCGCCCGGGGTTGACACCCGGGCGGCGCGCCCCCGGGAGGACGCTCAGCCGTCCGCCCCTCTCCCGCGGATAGGATGACCGCGGGAGAGGGAGGGCTCGTGCGCGGAATCGCTCAGACGCTCGTGCTGACGGGGGCGGTGCGCGCCGCCGACATGTCGGCCGTGCTCGCCCGGTTCGGCGAGACGCCCGAACTCGAGCGTCACCTCGTCGATTCACGGGTCGTGACCGAGCTGCAGCTGGCAGAGGCGGTGGCGCTGCACACCGGGAACCGGCTGGTCGACCTCTCGAACGCCGTGCTCGACCAGTCGATCGTCTCGCTCGTGCCGGGCGCGCTCTGCCGCCGCTACCGCGTGATCCCCATCGAGCGTGTCGGCGAACGCCTCACCCTCGCGATGCTCGATCCCACCGACATCATCGCCCTCGACGACGTGACGAGCCTCACCGATATGCGGGTGGAGCCCGTGGTCGTGGCCGCCGACGCCCTGCAGCAGGCCTTCGAGCGCTACCTCCGCTCCGATGAGGAGCTCAGCGACCTGTCGGAGCAGATCGGCGAGACCGGAACCACGCCGGGCGCGGTCTTCACCGAGTCGCTCGACGAGCAGGACGCCGACGCGCCCATCGTCCGGTTCGTGAACCTGCTGATCGCGCAGGCCATCAACGACCGCGCGAGCGACATCCACGTCGAGCCGGGTGAGCACGAGCTGACCGTCCGGTTCCGCATCGACGGCGTGCTGCACGAGATGCAGCGCGCCGACCGCGGCATCCAGGACGGCATCATCTCGCGGCTGAAGATCATGTCGTCGATCGACATCGCCGAGCGGCGCCGCCCGCAGGACGGCCGGCTCTCGGTTCAGCACGAGGGACGCCAGATCGACCTGCGCGTGGCGACGCTGCCGACCGTGTGGGGCGAGAAGATCGTCATGCGCATCCTCGACACCTCGGGGCAGAGCATGGCGATGAGCGATCTGCAGATGTCGCCCGCGAACCTCGAGCGCTTCGCGGAGGCGATCCATCGCCCCCACGGCATGGTGCTCGTGACGGGGCCGACCGGGTCGGGCAAGTCGACGACCCTCTACACGGCGCTGCGGGACGTCGCGAACCCCAAGGTCAACGTCATCACCGTCGAAGACCCCGTGGAGTACCGGATCGCCGGCATCAATCAGGTGCAGGTCAACAACCGGGCGGGCCTGACGTTCGATGCGGCGCTGCGGTCGATCCTGCGCAGCGATCCCGACGTCGTGCTCGTCGGCGAGATCCGCGACCACGAGACCGCCGTCATCTCGATCGAGGCCTCGCTGACCGGCCACCTCGTGCTCTCGACGCTGCACACCAACGACGCCCCCAGCGCCCTGACGCGGCTGATCGAGATCGGCTGCGAGCCGTTCCTCGTCGCGACGGCGCTCACCGCGGTCGTCGCCCAGCGCCTCGCGCGGCGGCTGTGCGTGCGCTGCCGCGGGCCCGTCACCGAACCCACCGGCGTGCTCTCGGCGCTGGGGTTCCCGCACGACCCCGCCGACCCGCCGCAGCTGTTCCGCGCGGTCGGGTGCCCCGCGTGCTCGGGCACGGGCTACCGCGGCCGGATCGCGCTGCACGAGGTGATGACGCTCACCGAGGAGATCGAGCAGCTCGTCGTGACGCGCGCGACCGGCACCGAGATCCGCCAGACCGCGCTCGCGCAGGGGATGACCTCGCTGCGCGAGGACGGCTGGGTCAAGGTGTCGCAAGGGCTGACGACGATCGAAGAGGTGCTGCGCGTCGCGGCGTGAGCGGCGTCGCGCTCAGCCGGTGGCGCCCATCTCGCCGTAGAGGCTGAAGATCGGCATGTACAGCGAGACGACCATGCCGCCGATGATGATGCCGATGCCCACGATGAGCACGGGTTCGATCGTCGACGCGAGCTGGTCGGTCGCGGTCTCGACCTCGTTCTCGTAGACGTCGGCGATGCTCGCGAGCATGTCGGCGAGGGTTCCCGACTCCTCCCCGACGGACACCATCTGGGCGACCATCGGGGGAAACACCCCCGCCTTGGCAAGCGGCACCGAGAACGACCGGCCCTGCCGGACCGAATCCTGGATGTCGTGAACCGCGCGCTCGACGGCCCAGTTGTTGGATGCCTGTCCCACGATCGCCAGGGCCTGCAGCAGCGGCACGCCCGCGTGCAGCATCATCGAGAGGCTGCGGGCGAACCGCGCGACGGCGATCTTCGTCACCAGTGTGCCGAACACCGGCATCCGCAGCTTCAGCGGGTCCATGACGCGCCGCACCCGATCGGTCGTGCGGTTGCGCACCCACCAGACCCAGCCCAGCCCGGCCGCGACGCCCAGCAGCGGCAGGATCCACATCATGTTCTTGGACAGCGTCACGAGCAGCTGCGTCGGCAGCGGCAGCTCCGATCCCATCCCCGCGAACATGCCCTCGAAGATCGGCACGATGAACGTCACCATCGCCAGCACTCCCACGAGCGCGACCACGAGCACGACCATCGGGTAGGTCGTCGCCGTGCGGATCTTGTTCTGCAGCTCCGCCTCCCCCGCGTAGGTCTTCGCGATCGACGCGAGCGACTGCCCGAGGAATCCGCCGGTCTCCCCCACCCGGACGATGCTGATGAGCAGGGGCGGGAAGACCTTGGGATGCCGCGCGAGCGCCGCCGAGAACGACGACCCCGACTCGACATCCGCATGCACCGACACGAGGGCGCGCTGGAGCGTCTTGTCCTCGGTCTGCTCGATGAGGATCGACAGGGTGCGCATGAGCGGCAGGCCGGCGTTGGTGAGCCCTGCCATCTGCTTGGCGAACATCGCCAGCTCGGCGACCTTGACGCGCTTCTCGAAGCCGGGGATCTGCAGCTCGGCGTTCAGCCCCGTCTTCGACACGGCGGAGACCTGCAGCGGCGTGAGCCCCTGGGCGCGCAGCTTCGCGGTGACGGCGTGCTCGCCGGCGGCCTCGATGACGCCCTTGACGACGCCCCCGCCCGTGAGGTCGACGGCCCGGTAGCTGAACTCCTGGATGCTCGGCATCACTGGCTCCAGCCGGAGAGCTGCCGCTCGCCCCCGTGCATCGACCACGCATCGGCGTCGAGCTCCGCGGGTCGCACGCGCACGTCGTCGAGGCTCTTGGGATCGGCCGCATAGCTCTTCGCCACGGCGAGGGAGACGGTTCCGGCCTCGACGAGGCGGCGCAGATCCTGATCGAGGGTGTGCATCCCGAGGGCCGATCCCGCCTGCATGGCCGAGTAGAGCTGCCCCACCTGCCCCTCGCGGATGAGGTTGGCGACGGCGGGCGTGTTCACGAGCACCTCGGTCGCTATCGTGCGGCCGGCGCGCTGCGCGAGGGGCAGGAGGCTCTGACTGATGATCCCCTGCAGCGTGTCGCCCAGCTGCGTGCGGATCTGATCCTGCTGGTGCGAGGGGAAGACGTCCACGATGCGGTTGATGCTCTTCGCCGCGCCCTGCGTGTGCAGCGTGGAGAGCACGAGGTGGCCGGTCTCGGCGGCCGAGAGCGCGGTGTGGATGGATTCCTGGTCGCGCAGCTCACCGATGAGGATCACGTCGGGGTCCTGACGCAGGATGCGCCGCAGCGCTTCGGCGAACGAGGCCGTGTCGGTGCCGATCTCGCGCTGGTGGACGAGCGAGCGCTTGCTCGTGTGCTGGAACTCGATCGGGTCCTCGATCGTGATGACGTGCGCGGGCAGCGTCGAGTTGATGATGTCGACCATCGCCGTGAGCGTCGTCGACTTCCCCGAGCCGGTGGGGCCCGTGACGAGCACGAGGCCTCGGGGCCGCAGCGCGAGGTCGCCGCAGATGGCCGGAGCGCCGAGCTCGGCAAGCGTCGAGACGCGGGTGTTGATGAAGCGCAGCGCGACGGCGGTCTGCCCCACCTGGCGGAAGACGTTGACGCGGAAGCGCCCGAGATCCGGCGCCGTATAGGAGAGGTCGACCTCGCCGTGCGCGGCGAAGTCGGCGCGCTGGTCAGGCGTGAGGATTCCCTCGACGGCCGCCTCGAGCCACGCGGCCGGCAACGGCTCCGTGAACCCCGGCACGGGGGCGAGGTCGCCGTCGATGCGCAGCTGCGCCGGCGCGCCGGCCGTGAGGTGCACGTCGGACGCGCGGGCGGATGCCGCGGCGTGCAGGATCGGGTCGAGGGTGGGGGTCATCGGGGCCTCCTTAGCCGTCCAGTCGGACGAAGGTCAGTGCGGCGACGGTCAGGTCGTAGCCGTCGGTCGTGGGCGAGAGCGCGGCGTGCTCGATCGAGACGAGTCGCGGACCGCGGCCGAGCGCGTCGATGAAGGCGACCGCCTGCGCCGGGTCGGCGGCCTGCACGGCGATCGAGAAGGGCACCTGCGTGCGCGGCGATTCCGCGTCGGGAGCAGGCTCCGCGCCGGGCTCCGCGCCGGGCGGGGCCGACGGTGCGGGGGCGGGGGTGGATGCCGCGGCCTCCTCGGGCACGGTGGCCGCGGCATCCTGCTGGTCGGAGTCGGCCGCGGCGGGCTCGGTCCACGTCTCCGGGTCGACGGCGGCGACGCTCACGACGGTCACGCCGGTCTCGGCGGCCGCGGCACCGACGATCTCGAAGACGTCGTCGCTCTGGGCGTCGGCGGGGATCTGCTCGCGCAGCTCGGCGACGTCGGCCGAGATCGCGTCGAAGCGCGCGGCGTCGGCGCGGAGCGACTGCACCTGCGCGTCGTACACGACGTTGCCCTGCTCGACGGTGGCCGCCGCCTGGTGGGTCTGGTCGGCCTTGAGGAACAGCGGCAGCGCGGCGAGGAGCACCCCGGCCAGCAGTGCGCCCAGCACGACGAGCGCGCCGGCGACGTTGATGAGCTGTTTGGCGATCATCCGGTGGGCTCGCTCTCTGCGACGGCGTCATCGGCGGCGGGCGCGTACGCGTCGGAGTACACGCTCTGGTCGAAGGTCACGGTGAGCCCGTAGACGTACGTGCGCGCCGCCCCCTCGCCGGTCTCCGACGTGACGTCGCGGGCGTCCGCCGAGAGCACGCCGGGAAGCGCGCGCACCGCGCGGACGGCGGGAGCGATGTCGATCGCGGTGGGTGAGGCGAGCGTCAGGCTGCCTTCGAGGCCCGGCGTGGTCTCCCGCTCCTCCTCCCCGACCGGCACCCCTCCGACGGTGAGATCGAAGCCCGTCAGCCCGACCCCCTCCGGCAGGGCGGGCGCGAGGGTGTCGAACACGCCCTGCCACCGGAGATCGGCGGCCATCGCCTCCGAGCGGAAGGCGGTGAGCTCCGCCTCGGTCGACAGCGCCCGACGCACGTCCTGCAGCGTCGCCAACTGGGCGAGCAGCTCGGTCGTGCGGGTCTGCGCGGCGGCGTGACGCTGGTCGGCGGCGAGGGTCATCGTGTAGGCGGCGGCGCTGAGGGCCAGGATGCCGGCGAGAGCGGCGACGAGTCCCCAGCCCCACCGGCGCAGCAGGGCGTCGCGCTCTCGGCGCTGCGTCTCGCTGCGGGGCATGAGGTCGACGGTGGGCGGGCGCGTCATCGCAGACACGGCGGCGGGCCGGTTCAGCGGCAGGCGCAGCTGCCTGCGGCGCGGCGTCAGGCGCGAGACCACGCGGGCACCTCCCTCAGGAGCACACCGAGCGCGGGCACCAGGTCGAGCGGCAGATCGCCCTCGGACGGCGCCCCCGGCCCCGGCAGCAGCTCGCCGGCTGTGACCGCGAGCATCGGCACGCGCACGGCCTCGCCGAGCGCCGCGTCCATGCCGGAGGCGGCGAATCCCGCGCCGCTGACGAAGACGCCGGAGACCGGGCGGATGGCGCCGGGCCGCTCATCGTAGAACGTGATCGTGTCTTTGACACGGGCCACCATCTCCGTCACGACGGGGTCGAGCGATCCCGCGCGCGCCGACGCCCGTGCGCGCAGGGTGGGGACCGACGGCGTGTCGAGACTCGGGGCGCCGTCGGCCGCGCCCGACATCCCGCCCGCCAGCGCCAGCTCGCGCACCGGCGCGGGCACGGACGGATCGCCGGCGCCCGCGCGGGCCGCGTCCGTGCGACCCCGCACGACCGCGGTCGGCAGCGTCGCGGGGATGATGCGCACGAAGCGCGGCACGCCGGCATCCACGATCACGACGCAGCTCGTGTGATCGCCGAGGTGCACCATGGCGACGCAGTCGGTCGGGGCGAGCTTCTGCGCGGCCCGGGCGAGGCCGAAGGGTGCGAGGTCGACGACGTCGACCTTAAGGCGTGCCTTCGCGAGCGTGCGGATGAGGGTCTCGACCGTCTCGGCGACGGCGGCCACGAGCAGGCCGTGGATCTTCCCGTCGTGCTCCAGCGTGGGATAGAAATCGAGCACGGCCTGCGCGACGGGAACGGGCAGAAGGTCCTGCACCTGGAAGGGCAGCGCCTGGCGCAGGTGCTCGGGCTTCATGGCGGGCGCGACGTGCTCGCGCACGAGGATGCGGCGGCTCGCGATCGCGAGCACGACGCGTCGTGCGCGGAATCCCCCGCGCGACCAGAGCTGCTTGACCGCGACGGCCACGGCATCCGGGTCCAGCACCTCGGAGTCGCGCGCGGCGCCCGGCGGCAGCGGCACCTCGGCGGCCGCCACGACCGCGGGGGTACGCCCCGTGCTCACCTCGACCGCGCGGACGCTCTCCTCGGTGATCTCCAGTGCGATGCGTGTCTTCGCCACGGTGCCCCCTTCTTCCCGCTCAGGCGGGAATCGCCCAGTCGATGTACGCGCGGGCGATCTGCTCGCCCGCAACGATGCCCACCCACGCGCCCGCCAGCATCCACGGGCCGAACGGGATGGCGGTGCGCCGACCCGCCCGCTTGATCGCGACCAGGGCGAGGCCGACGACACCGCCGAGCGCGAACGCGGCGAACCCGCCGACCGCGAGGGCGCCCCATCCGATCCAGCCAAGGCAGACGCCCACGAGTCCGGCGAGGCGCACGTCTCCGCCGCCCATGCCGTCGGGGCGGATGACACGCAGCAGCGCGTAGATGACGTAGAGGATGACACCGCCCGCGAGCGCGCGCAGCAGGTTCTCGACCGGCGCGCCGGCGAACCAGGCGGAGGTGAACAGCGCCAGCACGGCGACCGCGCTCGGCAGCACGATCGCGCGCGGCAGCAGCTGGCGGTCGAGGTCGGTGAGGGTCAGCACGACGCTCGCGGCGGCGAACCACAGATAGGCGGCGAGGACGAGCGCGCCGGGCGCCGGGCCGCTGGCCGGCGCGGGAGCGGCGTACAGCGCCAGCCACGTGACGGCGACGAAGGCGACGCCGGTCATCGCCTCGACGAGCGGGTACCGCGCCGAGATCGGCGTGCGGCACGACGCGCACCGGCCCCGCAGGGCCAGCCACGATAGCACCGGCACGTTCTGCCACGGGCGCACCGGTGCTTCGCATCGAGGGCAGCGGCTCTCACGGGTGAGGGGGATGCCGGCGGGCACGCGGTAGGCGACGACGTTGAGGAACGAGCCGATGACCAGGCCGAAGAGCCCCGCGAAGGCGAGGATGAAGACGATGAATGCCGTCATCGGTTACCGCTCCGTTTGGTACACGAGGCTGCCGAGCCGTTGGGTGATCACGGTTTCGGTGATGCCCTCCGGGCCCTCGATCGTGCAACCGAGCGTGCCGAATGCGGGGGGCCACGACATGGACTTGCACTCGAAGGAGGCCCCGGCGTGCAGCTTGATCGAATCCTGGTTGGTGTAATACTGACCCGCGAAGGTCGAGCTTTCGGTGCCGGTCAGGCCGCACGGCGTATAGATCATGATGCGCAGATCCGAGCCGACCGGCCCCTCGACGCTGAAGCTGTCCTTTTGATTGCTGGCGCAACTCGGCTCCGGCTCGCCGTCGACGAAAGCCCGCGACGCGTCGGAGTGCACGAAGACAACTTGATGCGCGTCACCGTCGTCAGAGAGACCGCTGACGCTCGCATTCAGTTTCGCACTGGGCGCGGCGATCATCACGACGTCCCTCCCGACGATGACGCTGCTGAGGTCGACATCGACCGTGCCCGCGCCGCAGGTCGTGAAATCGAGCACAAGCGGTTCACCGTCGATGGAAACGAGGGAGGCGATCGAGGCGTTGCTCAGGCTGCACACGTCCGTCTCCGTGTAGGGCTGGCCCCAGTCCGTGTTGTCGAGATCGATCCAGCGACTCGCCGACCGTAGCCAGTCGAGGGACGGCTCGAAGACCGGGTCGGAGATACTCTCCGGCGTCTGCGCGCCGGAAACCGTCCACCGGCTCTCGGCCGTGATCGTGCCACCGCTCGTGATGTCACCGGTGACCTGCGCATCCGCGGATCCCTGGTTCGTCAGGGCGACGGCACCCTTGGCGGTGATGGAGCCGTCGATGGCCGCTCCGCCGTTCGCCGAAATCTGCACCCCGCCGTTCGTGGTGATATGGCCGTTAATCGTGACGGTCTTGCTGTTGCTCGTCACGTCACCCTCCGACCACACGTTTCCGTTGATGGTGCAGTCGTTGCTCAGCGACACGCTGCCCTCGAGCACGTAAAGATCGCCGTTCAAGGTGCCGTCGGTATTGCAGCCCCAGTCACCGCGGCGCAGCACGAGGTCACCGGTGTAGTTACCCATACTGACGTTGAAATCGCCGGCGACGTAGGTCATGCTCCCGGTGACTACATTGGAGGTCACCTGCCACGGGTACACAGCATCGAGCGTGGCCGTAGAGCCATCAGGGCCCGTACCAGCCGAGCGGATCACGACGTACCGGGTCTCTTCCGTCGGGCAGCCTTCCGAAACGCCCGCGCTCGCCGCGGACTCAGGCTGGTCGCCCTCGGTGACGTAGACCGTGCTCGAGTATGTGGGATCGGTGCCGGAGAACGTCGTCGCCCCGCACCCGGCAGCGATGGCCGCCGCAGCGACGTCGCGCCCGGACTCGGCCGCGATGAACGCCTGCGTGTTGCTGCGGTTGCCCGCGTTGGTCTGGATGGCGAAGATCGTGGATGCGGCGACCGCGCTCGCCACGATGAAACCGACCAGCATCACCACGAGCACCGTGACGAGCACGGCCCCGTCATCGTCTGGACGGGTACGACGCGTGCGTCCGAGAAGGTCGCCGATCACCAGCACGGTGCGGTCACCCCCGTGGCGACGGCGCGAACCGCCGCCTGGCCCGAGATCCGCACCGGCGCCGAGTCGGTCGCGATCGTGAACGAGTACGACACGCTCGAGCCAGTGGCGTCGAAATAGGGGGCGGCACCGTCCGGCAGGACGTTCTGCTCCCAGTTCGACCAGGTAGACGGATCACTGGGAATCGCTGACGCCGACTGCGTCATCCGCGCCTGCCCGTCAGTGAGGAGGAAGGCCTGGCACTCCAGGTTGCCCTCCAGCGACGTGCGCACCCGCAGCTGCGTGCCGTCCGCCGACACGTCGAAGGCCAGACCGTTGTGCAGCGCGCGCTCGATGACGGCGCCCATCCCCTGCCCGCGGGAGGTCGCCTCGGTCACACCCGCGACATCGCGCTGGGTGTTGAGGGAGGTGATGAGGATCATAGAGACCGCGATCAGGATGAGGCTGGACAGAAGCACGTAGAGGATCACCTCGATGAGGGTGATGCCCGCATCGTCGGATGCTGCGCCGTGCTCGGTCATGGAACGTAGACGATGGCGGTCACCGTCGTGAGGGTCGAGCCCGAAGGCGCCACCGCTTGCAGCTCGATGCGCACCGCCTCACCTGCTGCACACGCGCCCACCGTTCCGGACGTGTTGAAGGTGCGGCCGGCGCCTGAGACGGTGTTCGTCTCTGCCACCGCGAAGAGTTGCTCACACGTGGGGTTCTCGCGCGCCTGTTCGACGAGGGCGTTCAACTCCCGCGTCGCGGTCGCCACGGCGGACTGCTGCGACGAGAGCCTCACGCCCTGCCACAGCGCCGGCAGGATGGCGACCGCCACGACCGCGAGGAGGAACATCGCGACGATCACCTCGACGATCGTGAAACCCTCGGCGTTCGTGTCGTGCTTACGCATCTGGGGCCTCTCCGTCGGAGGGACGGATGCGCGGGGCCGGGCCTGTCGGCCCGGGCCCCGCGCATCAGGACGGGTTGCGGGCTAGGGCGTGGTGGGCGTGGTGGTCGTGGCCCAGCTCGTCAGCGGAGCCGTGCAGCCGGGGCCGGATTGTGCCCACTGGCCATCCTTGGTTGCACGGATACAGATGTCATCCAGGTCAACGATCGTTCCCTGCGGTTCGATCGTGTACGTACCCGCGTCCGAAAGGTTCGCGAAGTCGGCCGCCACGGGAACGTCCGTGGAATCCTGCGCAAGGGTGGCCGATGCCTGGCTTGCGGCGTTCGCGGCGACCGAGCTGATCGCGTTGCGCTCCGCCTCCTGCTGGATGTTGAGGAAGACCGGGATCGCGACGGCGGCGAGGACGCCGAGGATCACGACGACGACGATGAGCTCGATGAGCGAGAAGCCCTTCTCGCCGGATTCTTCGCGGCGCTTGCGCTCCGCCTGGATGTAGGTGCGAACGAAAGAACGCATGCTGAGTACTCCCCTTGATTGCCCGAATAAGAGATCGAACCCTCGGTCGGCGGCGTTCGCGGGGACGATCGTCGCGTCTCGAGGGTCGGAGGGCCACCCGCCGAAACGGATGTGCTCTCGGAGGGAATCATTAGGGACTTCTCATCTTTGAGTCAAGTTACGGTTTCGATGTCACATACGGAATGGAATGGCCGCGGGGTGAACGACGGGGTGCGCAGTCTAAACGTCGACGACAGAAACCCCGGTGAAACCGCATTTTCCCCATATGCAACACCAGTCACATTCGCCCCACGCGCGAAACAAGGTTGTTACACATATATGAGATAGCTCTCATCTGTTGCCAGACGGTTCTCATCTTTTCGGGTACTCCCGCGCCCCCGGACCCCGACGGATCCGGGGGCGGGATGTTCGACGCCCCGCGCAAGAGGGAGGGGCTACGGGGCGCCGAACCCTGAAGCTCAGCCGACGGCGCCGAGCTGGTCGTAAATGCCGAAGATCGGCAGGTAGAGCGAGACGACCATGCCGCCGATGAGCGCGCCGATCACCACGATGAGGATCGGCTCGATCGTCGAGGCGAGCTGCGCGGTCGCGGTCGCCACCTCCCGCTCGTACAGGTCGGCGACGCTGCCGAGCATCTCGGCGAGCGTGCCGGACTCCTCGCCGACAGACACCATCTGAGCGACCATCGGCGGAAAGATCCCGGAGGCCGCGAGCGGCGCGGCGAACGAGCGCCCCTGCCGCACCGACTCCTGGATGTCCGTGACGGCGCGGGCGACGACGCGGTTGTTCGAGGCCCCGCCCACGACCGAGAGCGCCTGCAGGAGCGGCACCCCGGCATCCAGCATCAACGCGAGACTGCGGCTGAACCGCGCGACCGCGATCTTGGTGGCGAGCGACCCGAAGACCGGCAGACGCAGCTTCGCCGGGTCGATGACGGCCCGTACGCGGTCGGTGTCCTTCGCGCGCACCCACCAGACCGCGGCCGCGACCGCGAGCACGCCGAGCACGGGGAGGATCCAGAACATGTTGTCGCTCGCCGTTACGAGCACGCGCGTCGGGAGCGGCAGATCCCCCCCCATGCCCTCGAACATCCCCTCGAAGATCGGCACGATGAAGGCCACCATCCCCAGCAGGGCCAGCAGCGCGATCGTGAGCACGATGACGGGGTAGGTCGTCGCGGAGCGGATCTTGTCGCGCAGTTCTGCCTCGTCGGCGTAGGTCTTCGCGACCGACGCGAGGGATCGCCCGAGGAACCCGCCGCTCTCCCCCACCCTCACGAGGTTAACGAGCAGGGGCGGGAAGGCCTCGGGCTCTCGCGCGAACGCCGCCGAGAGCGACAGGCCGCCCTGCACGTCGTCGTGCACCCGCACGAGCGCGGTGCGCAGCGCGCGGTCCTCGGTCTGCTCGGTCATGATCTGCAGGGCGCGCAGCAGCGGCAGCCCCGCCCCGACGAGCCCCGAGAGCTGGGCGGAGAACACGGCGAGCGCCCGCACCCCGACGCGTCGGCGGAGGCCTGGCAGGGTGATCTCGCGATGCAGACCGCCGGTGCGCACGGGCTCGACGTCGAGGGCGGTCAGGCCCTGCGCTCGCAGTTTCGCCGCCACCGCCTGCGTGCTGGCGGCCTCGAGGGTGCCCTTCACGAGTGCCCCGCCGTCGTTGTCGAGGGCGCGATACGTGTACTCCTGAACAGCTGTCACGACCTGCTCCCCCACCGTTCGAGCTCGCGCACGTCGCCCGCGCGCAGCGACCACGCCTCGGCGTCGAGGTCGGCCGGGTGCACGTGCACGCCGTCGAGGGCCGCGGGATCGTTCGCCGTCGCCCGCGCGACGTGCCTCGCCACCTCGCCTCGGCCGACGAGCCGTGCCAGATCCTGATCGAGCGTGTGCATGCCGAGCGACTGCCCCGCCTGCATCGCCGAGTGCAGCTGCGCGACCTGCCCCTCGCGGATCAGGTTCGCCACGGCGGGCGTGTTCACGAGCACCTCGGTCGCGACGGTCAGCCCCGGGTCCTGCGCGCGCGGCACGAGCGTCTGGCTGAGGATCCCCTGCAGCGTGTCGCCCAGCTGCGCGCGCACCTGCTGCTGCCGCGAGGAGTCGAACGCATCGACGATCCTGTTGATGGATTTCGCCGCCCCCTGCGTGTGCAGGGTCGACAGCACGAGGTGTCCCGTCTCGGCGGCCGAGAGCGCCGCCTGGATCGACTCGGTGTCGCGCAGCTCGCCGATGAGGATCACGTCGGGGTCCTGCCGCAGCACGCGCCGCAGCGCCTCGCCGAACGAGCCGGTGTCGGCGCCGATCTCCCGCTGATGGATGAGCGAGCGCCGGCTGCGGTGCACGAACTCGATCGGGTCCTCGATCGTGACCACGTGCGCCGGACGGGTGCGGTTGATGATGTCGACCATCGCCGTCAGCGTCGTCGACTTGCCCGACCCCGTCGGGCCCGTCACGAGCACGAGACCGCGCGGACGCAGCGCGAGGTCGCGCACGATGGGCGGCACCCCGAGCTCGTCGAGGCCGTAGACGCGCCCGGGCACGAGTCGCAGCGCCGCCGCGATCTCGCCCAGCTGCCGGAACACGTTGACGCGGAACCGCCCGATCCCGGGCGCCGTGTACGACAGGTCGACCTCGCCGTGGGCGTAGAAGTCGTCGTGCTGGGCGGGCGTGAGGATCCCGGTGATCAGCAGCTCCACCTCTTCCGCGGGCAGCGGATCGGCGTATCCGGGCAGGGCGGCGAGATCCCCCGCCACCCGGATGAGGGGCGGCTGCCCCGCCGTCAGGTGCACGTCGGATGCCGCGGCTCGCACCGCGCGCCGGAGCAGCCGCTCCAGCGGGCTCGCGTCGATTCTCTCGTCCATGGCGATCCCCCTCAGTCCCCGGGCGCGACGAACGTCGTCGCCGATACGGTCAGTTGCGCGGCCCCGCCCGAGTCGGACAGGGCCGTCTGCACGACGGCGACCAGACGCGGTCCCGCCGTCACGGCGTCGAGGAAGCGCGCGGCGCGCAGCGGGTCTTCGGTCTCGACGACGATCGTGAGCCCCACCTGCTGCCGCGACGCGTCAGCGGCGGGTGCTGGCGATTCGGGGGCGGATGCCGCGGCATCCGTCTCCCCGGTCGACCCGGCCCCGTCGGCGGTCGCCTGCGCGGACTCCCCCGACACGTCCGCCGGGCGCGCGGTCCACGCCTCCGGCTCGCCTGCGCTCGCGCTGACGAGCGTGACGCCCGTCTCGCCCGCCGACGCGGCGATGCGCTCGAAGACGTCGTCGAGGTCGGCGGAGGCGGGGATCGCCTCACGGAGGGCGGCCAGCTCGGTCTCGATCTCGCCGCGCCGGTCGTCCTCGGCGGCGAGCGCGGTCACCTGATCCTGATAGGCGAGATTGCCGGCCGCGGCATCCGACGCGCTCTGCGTCGTCGCCTGCGCCTGCACGAAGAGCGGCAGGGCGATCATGAGCATGCCCGCCACGGCGACGGCGAGCACCAGCAGCGCGCCGACGATATGGATGACGCGGGTGGGCACCGTGGCGTTCATCGACCCTCCTCCGGGGTGCCGGCCGGGGCGAACGCCCCGGTGTAGACGGACTGGTCGAGCTCGACCCCGAGCACGGAGGTGTAGAGGCGCGGGCCGTCGGTCGTCCCGGAGCTGACGTCGCGGCCGTCGGCGGCGAGCACCCCCGGCACGGAGCGGACGGCGCGGATCGCCTCCGCGACATCGACGGGGCTCGCGCTCTGCAGCGTCAGCGTGCCCGTCACGGCCGCCGCCTGAGCCGCATCCGCTCCCGCAGCATCCGCGGCCGGCGTGCCCGGCAGGGCCGTGAGATCGAAGCCGGTCACGATCGTGCCGGCGGGCAGAGCGGCCGCGATCGCCGTCAGCTCGCCCTCCCACGCGACATCGCCGGCCATGGCCTCGGCGCGGAAGGCCTCGAGCGCCGTCGTGTCGGCGAGCGCGCTGCCCACCTCCGACAGCGCCTGCAGCTCGGTGAGCAGCGCCGTCGTGCGCGCCTGCTCGGCCGCGAGCGCCTGCTGCGCCGCGAGGTTCGCGGTGAAGGCGGCGGCCCCGGCGGCGAGCACGACGGCGAGCGCCCCCACGAGGCCCCACCCCCACGCGCGCACGAGCGCGGTGCGGCGGCGGCGCTCGATCTCCGCCCGCGGCATGAGGTTCACGCGGGGGATGCCGCGGGTGACGCTCGCCCCCGCGCCCGTCGGGATCCCCGCCTGCTGGCCGGTCATCGGGTCTCTCCCCGCAGCACGCCCGCGAGGGCGACGAGCGCGAGCCCGGCCTCGGCCTCCGCGCGGCGCTCGGGCCGCTGCGGGAGGATTCCGGGGACCTCGACCTCCGAGACGGGGAGGTCGAGGGCACCGATGAGGGCGCCGCGCAGACCGTCGATGCGGGCACCCGCCCCCGACAGGTGCAGGGCCGAGACCCGCGGCGCCCCGGGACGCTGCGCGTGGAACCCCAGCGTCGCCCGCACGCGGTCGACCAGGTCGAGCACGGCCGGGTCGATAGCGGCGGGAGCCTGCGGACGCAGCGGCGCGCGCCGGACGGAGGGCGCGGCATCCCCGCCCGCCGGCACCGTCTCGAGCATGCGCTCGAGCGCGGCGTCGAGGTCGACCCCGTCGGCCGCGCCCAGGACGGCGGTGGTCGGCATGTCGATCGGGAGCACCCGGACGAGATGCGGCACACCGCCCGTCGCGATGACGACCTGCGTCGTGTGATCGCCGATGTGCACCATCGCGACGGTCTGATCCCCGGCGATCTCCCGCGCGGCCCGCGCGAGGCCGAACGCTGCCAGATCGACGGCCACGACCTGGAGCTTGGCCTTCGCCAGCGTCTGGACGATCGTCTCGACGGTCTCGGCGACGGCGGCCACCAGCAGGCCCGTCACCTGACCTCCGCCCTCCGCGACGGGCCAGAAGTCGAGCACCGCCTGCTCGGCGGGGACGGGCAGCAGGTCCTGCACCTGATAGGGCAGCGCGCGCCGCAGCAGGTCGGGGCGCATCGCCTGCGTCGTGTACTCGCGCACGAGCACGCGACGGCCGCCGATCGCGAGCACGACACGGCGACCCGTGATGCCCGCGCGGCTCCACAGCTGCCGCAGCGCGAGCGCGACGGCATCCGGATCCAGCACCTCGGAATCCCGCGCCGCCCCCCGCGGCAGACGCACCTCGCCCGATGCGAGCATGACGGGCGTGCGACCGGTCGACACCTCGACGGCGCGCACGCTCTCCTGTGTGATCTCGAGCCCCACCAGCGTTCTCGCCATGACACTCCCCCTCTTTCTCCCCAGCCGCGGCATGCGCCGCGGTCCCCCTATATCGACAAGAGCCCCGTGTACCCGCGGGCGAGGGCCTCGCCGGCGAAGATCCCGATCCATGCACCCGCGAGCATCCACGGCCCGAACGGGATCGCCGTCCGCCTTCCCGCGCGGCGCAGGGTCATGAGCGCGAGCCCGAAGACCCCGCCGAGCACGAACGCCGCGAAGGCCCCGACGGCGACGGCCCCCCAGCCGAGCCACCCGAGGTAGATGCCGACCACTCCCGCGAGCTTGACGTCGCCGCCGCCCATCCCGTCGGGCCGCGCGAGGCGCAGCACGAGGTAGAACAGGTACAGCAGCAGGCCCGCCACCACCGCCCGCACCAGCGCGGCGGGGTCGGCCCCGGCAGAGACCGCGGCGGCGAAGAGCACGAGCGCCACGAGGTAGCTCGGCAGCACGATCGTGTTCGGCAGCCGTCGGGTGTCCTGATCGATGAGGGTCAGCACGACGCTCACCGCCGCGAAGTACAGGTACGCGACGAGCTCGATCAGCGTCGCGCCGACGGGCAGCGCCGATGAGGCGAGGGATGCCGCGGCGATCGCCGCGAACGCGAGCGCCGTGACGAGCTCGACGAGCGGGTACCGCGCCGAGATCGGCGCGCGGCATCCCGCGCAGCGGCCCCGCAGCGCCAGCCAGGAGGCGATCGGCACGTTCTGCCACGCCCGGACGGGCCCGTCGCACGCGGGGCAGCGGCTGTCCCGCGTCAGCGGGATCCCGGCCGGCACGCGGTACGCGACGACGTTGAGGAACGAGCCGATCACGAGACCGAAGGCCCCGGCCAGCACCGTGTATGCCGCGATGAGGGCGGGCGCGGCGCTCACGGGATGTCCCGCTGCGAGAGGAGCGCGCCGAGCGTCTTCGCACCGCCGCCGGTGGACCCCGATCCGCCCGGACCGCTGCCCCACTGACCGGGCAGAGCCAGGGAGTGGGTGTGGATGCCGACGGTGCCGCCGTCGTCGAGGGTGCCCGCGTACATGGCGCCCGTCCACGTGCCGCCATTGCCGATTCGGAGCGCGCAGGGCGTGTACGCCATCGTCTTCACGCGGACGTCGATCGCGGCATCCGTCTCGATCGTGCGGCCCTTCGTGCACGTGGGGGCCTTGTCGGCCACCGGGTCGGGCACGACGAACCAGGCCTGCGGGTCGGTGCCGGCCTTCGGCGTGAGCGAGAGGTTGCCGAGCGTGAAGCGGTTCGCGACGAGCACGAGGTTCACGCCCAGCTGCGCGGTCGCGTTCGCGCCCTGCGCCGTGTCGATCCCGGGGCAGGCCGTCGTGTCGACGACGGTGTTCGTCGTGAGGCTCTGGATGTAGGACGACCAGAAGGTCGTGAACTTCCCGACGATGTTCGCACACGAGTAGGGGGCGGATGCCGGGGTGACCGTGACGATGTCGTATCCCGGCCAATCGGCCGACGCGTACGCGTAGTCGAACCACGGGTCGAAGACGGGCGGGGCGACGGCCTCGCGGCGGATGCCGTTCGCCTGGCCCGAGAACACCTTCGGGCTGCTCGTCGCGGCGCCCGCATCGGTCCACGCGATCTGCAGCTTCGCCGACGACGGCAGCGTCAGCGTGCCGCCGATCCTCGAGGGGTTGTTGCCGATCGCGACGGCGCCGCCCGCATACACGTCGCCTTGCACGACGTCGGAGTTGTTGAGGTAGACCGCCCACCTGCGATCGGCCGGGTTCGCGCCGCCCGCGTGCACGTCGCCCTCGATCGTGCACCCGGACTGCCCCTTGACCGAGCCCGCCGTGAAGACGTTCGCCGGCACCTGGGTCTTGCACTCGAAGAGGCCCCCGGCGGGGAAGAGCACCGTCGCTCTCCCCTGCGTCTTGGGCATGACGTGGTTGGTGAAGTACACCGAGTCGCCCGCGGGGTTGAAGAACACCAGCTCGGGGGCTCCGCCGAAGGACGGCGCCTCGGTGTACGCGTAGACGGCGCGCGTGGTCGTGGCCCCGCCGTCGGCACCGTGGCCGGTGGAGGTGAAGGTCACCCGGCCGCCGGCGCACGCGCTCGTGACGGCATAGCGCGGGGCGGTGGAGGCGAGCGAGAGGGAGCAGAAATCCCCCGTGCGCCGGGCATCGGCGAGGGCGGCGGAGATGCCGGCGTCCGCGGCGGCCGCGGACTGCACCCCGCCCCGCACCCCCGCGATCGACGAGGAGGTCGCGGTGACGACCGACGCGGCGGTGAGCGCGACGATCGTCAGGACCATCATGACGACGAGCACGGACACGAGCGTCGACCCGGCGTCGTCGGGCCGGACCGAGGCGCGGGCGCGCGGGCGCGCGCGGCGGGTCACCAGCATGCGCTCGCCGTCCCGTCCTGGTGCGCCTGCGAGAAGGCGCCGCCCGCGACGGGAACCGTCGCCTCGCCCGAGGTGACCGTCAGCGCGAGGGTCAGGCTCGGCCCCGACGCCGTGAACGGTGCACCGCCCGGTCCCCGCCCGGCCACGCCGGTCGCCAGCTCCGCCCACCCCGCGTAGCTCCCGGGCAGGGCGATGGCGGATGCCGACGAGCGGTGCACGAGCGCGCCGTCCGGAGTGAGCGCCCAGGCCTCGCAGGTCCAGTCCGAGGCCCCCGTGGCGACACGGGCACGGAGCACGTTCCCGTCGACGCGGAAGTCGGAGGCGTTGCGGATGCTGGTCTGCACCGACGTCGCGATCAGCTGCGCCTTTCCCGTCACCTCGTCGCGCTCGGTGGCCGCGGCACCCGCACCCAGCCCCGTCGTGAAGAGCACGGCCAGGATGCCGAGGAACGCGGCGCTGAGCATCCCGTACAGGATCAGCTCGACGAGAGTGGCGCCCGCGTCGTCGGCGGGGCGGCTGTGCACGCGCGTCATGCTCGGCTCACCAGGATCTCGGTGCGCACCGTCGCGAGCGGCTGGCCGTCGTCGCTCACGACGACGTCGACGCGGACGGTGCCCGGGTACTGCGCCGGACACCCGTCCGGAAAACTCAGTGCGGCGGACAGCCCCGTGCTCGCGTCGATCCCCCCGGTCGACGCGAGCACGGAGCCGCAGCTCGTCGCGGTGGACGAGTCGGGGAATGCGGCGCGCAGTTCCGCGATGCGGGCGTTGGCGACGACCGTCGCTGCCGCCTGATCCCGGTTCTGCACGCTCGACGCCGTCACGGTGATCAGCAGCGGCGCGACCGCCAGTGAGATCACCATGAGCAGCAGCATCGCGACGACGACCTCGACGAGGCTGAAGCCTCCGTCGGCGGTGCGCCCGGCGCGACCCCCCTGCTGCCCTGTGCGCGGCATCCCCATCTCGCTCACCCTCCCCAGTGCGAGCTGCGCATCCCTGACGGGATGCTCCTTCCCCAGATGCCTCCGAAGAGGCTGTTCCTCTCGGAACGTGCCCCCGAGGGGGCGTTTCCCCAGATGCGGGACCGGTGCGGCCGAGCCGCGGTGAACCGGCCCCACGTGTGTGGGCCTACCGGCTGCCGATCAGCAGCCGGGGCCGGCCTTCTGCGACGTCACGCCGGTCTTCGCGGCGGTGACGCAGATCTTGTCGAGCTCGGCGCCCCCGACGGTGAAGGTGATCTTGCCACCGTCGCCGAGGTTGGTGAGCGTGACATCGCCGACGGCCTTGCCCTGGGCGACGCCCGAGGCGACCTGCGTCGCCGCGTTCGCCGCGACCGTCTTGAGCGCGTTCTCGTCGGCGGTCTTCTGGATGTTCGCGAAGATCGGGATCGCGACCGCCGCGAGGACCCCCAGGATCACGACGACGACGATGAGCTCGATCAGCGAAAAGCCGCCCTCATCCGTCTCCTCACGGCGACGGCGGGCGGCCTGGATGTAATTGCGAATTGATGCACGCATGTGCGTATCTCCCCAGTGGAATCGCTTGTACAGGTCAACTCTGACGTGAACAGGTATTCCGGATATCCCCAGATATCCCCGATACCCCAGCCCCCAGAGCTGGGTACATGGGACTCACGTAACGCGAACCCCTCCCCGCATTGATCATGAGACGCCTCTCATCTTCATGTCAACTCCGGCTCATGTAACGAAATAATAACGGCGCATGGATGCCTGGTCAGGAGATATTTCTTGTCTGCACTTCACCCGGAGTCGGTGGACAGAAGATGAGAATGAGACCCGCGAGGGGTCCGGAACATGAGGCGCACCCCGCGACCCCGCCGGAGGGCACGGAACGGATGCCCCGGTCGGCCGAATATCCGCGGGAAACGCCCCGAAGCTTCGAGTGAACATCGAAGGTTCACCCATCATTGCCATGGTGAATGTCGAACCTACATTCTACTATTGCGGGCATGGTCACGGCGCTGCGCACTCGCGAGGCGGCTCCCCCGGAGGAGCTGCGGCGGCTGCGCGCCGAGATGGATCGGGTTCGGGGGCGCCGGGTCTCCGCACCCGTCTTCCCGGTGCATCCCCGCCTGGCCGACCTGCTCCCCGAGCGCGGGCTGCGCCCCGGATCGGTGTACGCGCTCGAGCCCTCCCCGAGCCTGCTGCTGGGCCTCATGGCCACCGCATCGCGGGCGGGGTCGTGGTGCGGGGTCGTGGGTGTCCCCTCGCTCGGCGTCGAGGCCGCCGAGGGCTTCGGGCTCGATCTCTCCCGGCTCGTCCTCGTGCCCGAGCCCGGCGCGCGCTGGCTCGCCGTCGCGTCGGCCCTCGCCGAGGTGCTGCCGCTCGTCGCGGTGCGCCCGCCCGAGCGGGTGCGCGAGAGCGACGCCGCACGCCTCACCGCCCGCCTGCGCGACCGCGGCTGCGCGCTGCTCACCCTCGGCGACTGGCCGGGCGCCGACGCGCTGCTCAGCACCTCCGATCCGCGCTGGCAGGGCGTCGGAGCCGGTGACGGCTATCTCGCGGGGCGCGAGGTCACGGTCACGGTCTCCAGCCGGCGGTTCCCCGTGCCACGCAGCACGCGGGTCATGCTGCCGGATGCCGCGGGCGCCGTCGATGCCGCCGTCGCCACGTCTGCGGGGACGGCCGTCCGGGGCGCCGTCGCCGCCGACCCCTCCGCCCTCGAGGGCGTCTCGCGGGGGCGCGGCGCGGATCCCGTCCCGATCCGGGCGGCGGGGTGAGCGCCGTGACTCCTGCGCGCGTCGCCGACGGCACGCCGTCGCCCCCGGCATCCACCACCCCCGTGCGCACGCTCGTGGTGTGGGTGCCCGACTGGCCCGTGCACGCCCTGCTGCGGGAGCGTGGATCGACGCTCGACGAGGCGGCGCCCATCGCGGTGGTGCGGGGCAACCGCATCGTCGCGTGCTCGGAGCGGGCGCGGGCGCAGGGGGTGCGCCGGGGTCAGCGGCGCCGCGACGCGCAGGCGGCCTGCCCGGGCCTGCACCTCGTCCCCGACGACGAGGCCCGAGACAACCGGGGCTTCCTGCCGGTGGTCTCCCGCATCGAGCAGCACGCCCCCGGGGTGCAGATCGTGCGGGCGGGGCTCGGGGCCCTGCGCGCCCGGGGGCCGGCGCGGTATTACGGCGGCGAGGATGCCGCGGCGCGCGTGCTGCAGGGCGACCTCGCCCGCGCGGGCCTGCCCGAGACCCGCGTCGGCATCGGCGACGGCCCCTTCACGGCAGAGCAGGCGGCGCGGCTGACGAGCCCCGACGCGCCCGTCCGCATCGTGCCGCCCGGGGAGGCGGGCGCGTTCCTCGCGCCGCTGTCAGTGCGCGCCCTCGCCGACGACGAGATCATCGGTCTGCTCGCCCGCCTGGGGGTGCAGACGCTCGGTGCCTTCGCGGAGCTCGACGAGGAGAAGGTGCGCGAGCGGTTCGCCGACCGCGGCATCCGCCTGCACCGCCTCGCGCGGGGGCTCGATGCCCGCACCGTCACGGCCCGCACGCCCCCGCCCGAGCTGGAGCGGGAGGTGTCGTTCGAGCCTCCGCTCGAGCTGGTCGACCAGATCGGGTTCGCGGTGCGCGTCACCGCCGATGCGTTCATCTCGGCCCTCTCCGAGCGCGCCCTGGTGTGCACCGAGCTGCGCGTCGAGCTGCTCGACGACCGGGGCGGGAGGTCGGAGCGGGTGTGGCTGCACCCCACCACGTTCGATGCCGCGGCGGTGGTCGACCGCGTGCGCTGGCAGCTCGAGGCGGCGATCGGCGGCGAGCTGACCAGCGGCGTGTCGCAGGTGCGCCTGGCCCCCGAGTCCGTCGACGAGGCCGCCCACCACGAGCCGGGCCTGTTCGGCCAGGGCCCCGGCGAGCGCGTGCACCACGCCCTCTCGCGGGTGCAGGCGATGCTCGGGCATCGGGGCGTGCTCACCCCCGCGATCGGGGGCGGTCGCTCCCCCGCCGAGCGGCAGGTGCTGGTGCCCTGGGGCGACCGGGTCACGACGGCCGCCGATCGCGGGCAGCCTTGGCCCGGGTCGCTGCCCGCCCCGCACCCCACCACGGTGTACGCGGCGCTGCCGCCGATCGTGGTGCTCGACGCCGAGGGCGCCCCCGTCACGATCGACGCGCGCGGCCGGATGAGCGCCCCGCCCGCCTCGCTCGGGCGCGAGGGGAGGCGACGGGATGTCGCGGCCTGGGCCGGCCCGTGGGCGCTGCGCGAGCGCGACTGGGATCCGCAGCGGCGGCGCCTCGCCTACCGCGTGCAGGCGGTCGATGACCGGCAGGAGGCCTGGCTGCTGGTGTACGAGGACGAGGCCTGGCACGCCGAGGGGAGGTACGACTGATGGGATTCCGCAATCCGCCGATCCCGTGGTCGCAGCTCGAGCGCATCCTCAGCACCACGCGCCCCGAGGCCGCGCCGCCCCACGCCGACGGCGGCGACAGCCCCGCCTGGTCGCGCAAGCGGGGCGCCTACGTCACCCCGCCCATCCGGCGACCCGAGACCGCGGTGCCCTACGCCGAGCTGCACGCGCACTCGTCGTACTCGTTCCTCGACGGCGCGTCCTCGCCCGAGCAGCTGATCGAGGAGGCCGAGCGCCTGGGGCTGTCGGGCCTCGCCCTGACCGACCACGACGGCTTCTACGGCCTCGCGCGCTTCGCCGAGGCGGCGGAGTCGTTCCACGTCACGACGGTGTTCGGGGCCGAGCTCTCGCTCGAGCTGCCGAAGCCGCAGGGCGGCGAGGCCGACCCCGCCGGGCGGCACCTGCTCGTGCTCGCGCGCGGTCAGGAGGGCTACCACCGGCTCGCGGCGGCGATCACCGCCGCGCAGCTGCGCGGGGGCGAGAAGGGGCGGCCGGTCTACGACCTCGGCGAGCTCGCCGACCGCGCGGGCGGGTCGCGGGACCCGCACTGGGCGATCCTCACCGGATGCCGCAAGGGCGCCGTCCGCCGGGCCCTCCAGGAGGAGGGGCCGGATGCCGCCGCCCGCGAGCTCGACCACCTGGTCGACCTGTTCGGTCGGGCGTCGGTCTTCGTCGAGCTCACCGACCACGGCGATCCGCTCGACTCCCGCCGCAACGATCTGCTCGCCGCCCTCGCCGCCGACCGGGGGCTGCCCACGCTCGCGACGAACAACGTGCACTACGCCACCCCCGACAAGGCGCGCCTGGCGTCGGCGATCGCGGCCGTGCGGGCGACCCGCAGCATGGACGACCTCGACGGCTGGCTGCCCGCCCACGGGTCGGGGCACCTGCGCTCGGGCGCCGAGATGGCCGATCGCTTCGCCCGCTACCCCGGCGCGGTCCCCCGCACCGCGACGCTCGCCGAGGAGCTCGGGTTCCCCCTGCGCAAGGCGAAGCCCGCGCTGCCGAAGCAGGAGGTGCCCGACGGGCACACCCCCATGTCGTGGCTGCGGCACCTCGTGTGGCAGGCGGTGCCGGAGAAGTACCCGCGCCTGGCCGAAGAAGACCGGCGACGCATCGAGAACGAGCTCGCCGTCATCGAGAAGAAGGACTTCCCGGGGTACTTCCTCATCGTGCACGACATCGTCGCCGAGGCGCGGCGGCGCGGCATCCTGTGTCAGGGCCGAGGGTCGGCGGCCAACAGCGCCGTCTGCTACCTGCTGCACATCACCGCCGTCGACCCGATCCTCTACCGGCTGCCGTTCGAGCGGTTCCTGTCGTCGCTGCGCGAGGAGGAGCCCGACATCGACGTCGATTTCGACTCCGATCGGCGCGAGGAGATCATCCAGTGGGTCTACGCCCGCTACGGCCGCGAGCGCTCCGCCCAGGTCGCCAACGTCATCCAGTACCGGCCCAAGAACGCCGTGCGCGACATGGCCCGCGCCCTCGGCTTCTCCCCCGGTCAGCAGGACGCCTGGTCGAAGCAGGTCGAACGGTGGGGTGCCGAGCTGTCGTCGATGCCCGATCACGACATCCCCGAGCAGGTGGTCGAGTACGCCGGCGAGCTGCTGAAGGCGCCGCGGCATCTCGGCATCCACTCGGGCGGCATGGTGCTCACCGACCGCCCCGTGGGCGAGGTCGTGCCGATCGAGCACGCGCGCATGGAGAACCGCACCGTCATCCAGTGGGACAAGGACGACGCGGCGTGGATGGGGCTGGTCAAGTTCGACCTGCTGGGCCTCGGGATGCTCGCGGCCCTGCAGCACTGCTTCGACCTGATCCGGGACGCCACGGGCGAGGAGTGGACCCTCGCGACCCTGCCGAAGGAGGAGCCTGCGGTCTACGACATGCTGTGCCGCGCCGATTCGATCGGGGTGTTCCAGGTCGAATCGCGCGCGCAGATGGGGCTGCTCCCCCGCCTGCAGCCGCGCCGGTTCTACGACCTCGTGGTGGAGATCGCCCTCATCCGGCCCGGGCCGATCCAGGGCCGCGCGGTGCACCCGTTCGTGCGGCGCAAGATGGGGCTCGAGGAGGTGGTCTACCCCCACCCCAAGCTGAAGCCCGTGCTGGAGCGCACCCTCGGCATCCCCGTGTTCCAGGAGCAGCTCATGCAGATCGCGATGGCGGTGGGCGAGTGCACGGGAGAGCAGGCCGACCTGCTGCGCCGGGCGATGGGGTCCAAGCGCGGGCAGGAGAAGATCGAGTCCCTGCGCGAGCATCTCTACGCGGGGATGGCCAGGAACGGGCTCGTGGGGGCGGCCGCCGACGACATCTACGCCAAGATCCAGGCGTTCGCCGACTTCGGGTTCGCCGAGTCGCACTCGCTCTCGTTCGCGCTGCTGGTCTACGCCAGCTCGTGGATCAAACTGCACTACCCCGCCGCCTTCCTCGCCGGCCTGCTGCGGGCGCAGCCGATGGGGTTCTACTCGGCCGCCACGCTCGCCGCCGATGCGCGGCGGCACGGGGTCGAGGTGCGCCGCCCCGACCTGCACCTCTCGGCCGCGACGGAGACCCTCGAGCCGCTCGTCCCGCGCGCGGAGCGGACCGCGACCCCCACGGGCACGGACGAGTGCCTGCACACCCCGCAACCCCCCGGGGGAGAGTTCGACCGGGCGGCGCCCGACGCCTCGGCATCCCACCGCCGCGACGGGGGGTTCGCCGTGCGGCTCGGGCTCGCGGGCGTCACCGGCATCGGCGCGAAGGTCGCCGAGCGCATCGTGGCCGAGCGGGATGCCGCGGGGCCCTTCCGCGACATGCACGAGCTCGTGCGCCGCACCGACCTCACCGCCGCGCAGCTGGAGTCGCTCGCGACGGCGGGGGCCTTCGAATGCCTGGGGCTGACCCGGCGCGAGGCCATCTGGCAGGCGGGCTCCGCCGCACAGGACCGGGCGCAGTTTTTGCCCGGCACCGTCTTCGCCGTGCAGCCGCCGCTGTTCCCCGACCTCTCGAACCACGATCGCCTCGCCGCCGACCTATGGGCGACGGGGGTCTCGCCCGACGACCATCCGATGACGCACTACCGCGAGCATCTCGCCGCCCGCGGCGTGCTGCCCTCTGCCGCGCTGCGCACCCACGAGACGGGGCGGCGGGTCGAGGTCGCCGGCCTCGTGACGCACCGGCAGCGTCCGGCCACGGCATCCGGCATCACCTTCCTCAACCTCGAAGACGAGCACGGGCTGGTCAACGTCATCTGCTCGGTCGGGGTGTGGACCCGGTACCGGCGCATCGTGCGCGACTCCCCCGCCCTCATCGCGCGGGGGATGCTGGAGCGCTCGCAGGAGGGCGTCACGAACCTCGTCGCCGACGGCTTCGAAGACCTGCGCGTGGGCATGCGGCACGCCTCCCGCGACTTCCGCTGAGACTCGGCCCCCGCCGGCTCGCGCCCGTCGCCTCCGGCGCCCACGCGGTCGCACCCGAGGATCCCGAACGAACTCCCCGGCGCGAAGGTGCGAGAGCATAGAGGGGTGACATCCCCCACTCCCGACCTCGGCCTGCTCTTCGACGTCGACGGCCCCCTGGCAAGTCCCGTCTCCCGCACGATCGCCATCGACAGCATCCTGGACGACCTGCTCGCGCTCACCCGCGCGGGGGTGCCCGTCGCCTTCATCACGGGTCGCTCCGACGCCTTCATCCGCGATCAGGTGGTCGCGCCGCTGCTCGCGCGGGGCCTCGGCGACGTGCTCCGCACGCCCGGCGCCCGCATGTTCGGCGTGTACGAGAAGGGGGCGGCGTGGTCGACGATCACGCCAGACGGCCTCGGCGACGTCGAGGTCGACCACGAGGTCGCCCCGCCGCAGGCCCTCGTCGACGACATCCGCATGATCGTCGAAACCGACTACGACGAGCTGGTCTTCTTCGACGACACCAAGCGCGCGATGATCTCGGTGGAGCAGCGCGTCGACGTCGACAACGACACGTTCCACGCCCACCGCGACGGGTTCGACGAGGCGGCCTTCGACGCCGCGGTGCGGCACGGCGTCGGGGTGCGCTACGGCGACCGCACGGCTCCGGATGCCGCAGGCCAGGTACCCTTCCGGCTCGACCCCACGATCATCTCGACCGACATCGAGTCGGTGCTGCTCGACAAGGACCGGGGAGCCCGCCGCGCGCTCGCCCATTTCTCCGAGCACGGCGAGCTGCCCCGCACGTGGCGAACGATCGGTGACTCCCGCAGCGACTACAAGATGGCCGACGAGCTGCACGCCTCCGGCTTCGACGTCGCGCACGTGGACGTGCGCCCCTCCGACGGCATGCTCGAGCGTCCGTACGACGTGCTCACGCAGGGCGACCTCATCCACGACGAGGCGGGCGCCGCGTTCCTCCGCTCGTGGGTGCAGCACCTCGGCGTGACGCCCCCGCGCTGACCGCCCCGCACCCCGCGCGAGAGCACGTCAGAGCGTCGGCCGACGGGTGTCGTAGTCGCGCACCTCGGCGACGGCGCCTCGGTCATCCCGCACGGTCACGACGAGCGTCGCCGCGACGACGGCGGCGATCACGATCAGAACGACGACGAGTGCGAGCAGCGAGATCACGACGATCACCTCCGGGACGTAAGGGGTACGTCCCGATGGCACCACTCGCGGACCGCGCCGACAACGGTCCACTTCTCCGGTCATGGCCTCGAGAGGATGCCGATCCGCCGCGTTCCGCGCAAAGAACCGGTCCGACCGGGCCACCGCCCCCGGATTGGCTCTACGCCACGAGGCCGGAGGTCCGGCCCGCCGCGCGGCGATCCGGCCGGCGCGCGCTGAAGGCGAGAAGCGCGTCGACCACGACCTCGGGCCGCTCGATCGCCGCGAAGTGCCCCGCTCCCGCGATGACGTGGTGCCGATGATCCGGGATGATCCGGCCGAGCACTTCCGCGTCCCCGCGCCGACGAACACGTCGTCAGCGCCGCTGACCGCCCGCACGGGGCACTCGATGCCGGCCCACGCGGCGACGTCGTACGCGGAGACGGCGCGGGCCGCGGCGGCGAAGGCCGCGGGGCGCAGCTCCCGCGAGAGCGCGTCGAACACGCTGGGGTCGACGGCGCTGCGGGCCGCGAACAGCGGCGACGCGAAGGGCGCGAGGATGCCGATGCGGTGCAGCATCCGCCCGGTCCCCCGCCCCGCGGTGCCCAGGCACGCGAGCGTCCTCATCGCGACGAGCATCCCCGCGAACCACGGCAGCCGCACACCCCCACGCCAGGGGCGGCGCACCGCGTCGAGCGCGGCGGGACCGCTCGGGGAGACGACCCCCACCGAGAGCGCCGCCTCCGGATGCCGCGCCGCCAGGTCGAGCGCGACGAAGCCGCCGAGCGGCGCCCCGCATGGACGACGACGTCGCCCAGGATGCTGGGGGCGACGATGCGCTCGAGCCCCAGGGTCCGGGGATCGATGTCGAGGGAGATGGCGGGCGAGGCGCCCGTGCGCGCGGGCTGCGGAACGGTCACGCCCCCTCTTCGGCGCCGACGCCCGATCGGATGCCTCAGCGAGCGCTCGCGCCGCCCGATCGCTCGGTCGGCCGCGGGAGCACGTTGCGCAGCGCGTCCGCGAGCGTGACGAGCCCGACGTACCGCGAGCCGTCCATGACGATCGCCAGTTGCTGGCTCTCGCGGCGCATCCGGGCGAGCGCCTCGTGCACGAGCGTGCCGGACGCCACGACGAATGGTGCGCGTGCAAGCTCCCGCGCGGGCCGGTCGGGGCTCTCCAGCAGCGTGTCGCGCACGTGCACGACGCCTTCGATCCCCTGCTCGGGCGAGCCCAGCAGGATGCGCAGGTGACCCGACTCCTGCGCCGCCCGTTGCACGTCCGCCACCGTCGCGTCGTGTGCGACCGACGTGGGCACCACGTCGTGGGGCACGAGATCGTCGACCGTGAGGGTCTCCAGTTCCATCGCCCCGCGCAGCGAGGCCTGGTACGAGGAGTCCAGCGCCCCGACCGCGGCGGAGTGCTCCACGAGGTGCCGCAGGGTGGCCGTGTCGTACCCGCCCGCGGCGGCGCGGTCGACCGGCTCGATGCCGCTGGCCGCGACGAGACGGTTCGCCATGTTGTTGATCCACAGCAGCAGGGGACGGAACACCCAGATGAAGGCTCGCGCCGGCAGCGCGATCAGCAGGGCAGCCCGCTCGGGGTGCGCGATCGCCCACGACTTGGGCGCCATCTCCCCGACCACGAGGTGGAGGAAGGTCACGATGAACAGCGCGAGGGCGAACGCCACGGCATCCGCCCCCCACGCGGGCATCCACGAGGAGAACAGCGGCAGCAGCCACGCGTCGACCGCCGGCTTCGTGACGGCTCCGAGCGCGAAGGTGCAGGCGGTGATGCCCAGCTGAGCACCCGCGAGCATGATGGTCAACTCGTTCGAGCCGCGGATCGCCGCCCGCGCCGAGCGCTTCGTCGTCGCCAGTTCCTCGAGCCGGTGGCGCCGGGCGCCGAGCAGGGCGAACTCGATCACGACGAAGAACGCCGAGAGAGCGATGAGGGCGATCGTCGCGACGATCACGATCCATGCATCGGTCATCGCTGCGCCTCCTCTCCCGATCCGGCGGCGTCCCGGTCGGCATCGCCGCCGCTGTCCGCGTCCGCCTCGTCCTCCTGCACCTCGTGCAGCGTCACCTCGACGAGCGCCGGCACATGGCGGCTCACCTCGAGCACGCGCACGTCGAGCCAGCGCTCGGCGACGGTGTGCCAGACCACGTCGGATGCCTCCTGCGGCAGATCGATGCGCACATGGTCGCCGACCCGGGGCAGGGCCCCGACCGCGGCGATCACGAGCCCCGCGACGGTCTCGTAGTCTCCGCGGGGCAGATCGTGACCGATCTCGCGCTCGGCCTCGTCGAGGTGCAGGTCGCCGCCCATGCGCCACGCGTTCTCCCCGACGGATTCCACGCCCGCCGGCAGCTCGTCGTCGTGCTCGTCGGTGATCTCGCCGACGACCTCCTCCGCGAGGTCCTCCAGGGTCAGGATGCCGGTGAACCCGCCGTACTCGTCGATGACGCACGCGAGCTCGTTGCGCTCGTAGGTCATCAGCTCGAGCGCGTCGGGCAGGCTCATCAGCTCAGGAACGACGGTGGGCCGCCGCATGAGGGTGCTCACGGCATCCGCGCTGCGCGCCGCACCGGCCGCGAGCACGTCGACGAGGTGCACGACACCGAGCGGCTGGTCCTCGTCGTCGATCACCGGGTATCGCGTGTGAGCTTCGGCCATCAGCGCCCGTACCTCCGCGATCGTCGTCTCCGGACGCACGACGCCCACGCGGGAGCGCGGGATCATCGCGTGCTCGACATCGCGGTGCGGGAAGTCGAGGATGCGATCCAGCATGCGGGAGAGCTCCTCGGGCAGATCCCCGCTCTCACGGGAGTCGGCGACGATGTGCTCCAGGTCGTCGGCGGTGGCGCTCGAGTCGACGTCGTGCACGGGTTCGATGCGTAGCAGGCGCAGGAGCGCGTTCGCCGCGTGGTCGAAGACCGTGATGAGCCACCCGAACACCGTCAGGTAGAAGAGCGTGGGCGCGGCGAGGGCGCGCGCCAGCGGACCGGAGTTCGCGATCGCGAGGTTCTTGGGATACAGCTCGCCGAAGATCATCTGCACGACCGTCGAGACGACGAGGGCCGCGACGGTTCCCACCGTGACGCTCACGGCGGGTGGGATGCCGACGCCCCCGAGCAGCACGCCGAGCGACTCCCCGACGAGGGGCTCCGCGACGAATCCGACGAGCAGGCCCGTTACGGTGATGCCCAGCTGGGCGCCGGAGAGCATGAAGGAGGTGCGGCGGGTCACCTTGAGGGCACGTGCGGCCGCGGCATCCCCGGCCTCGGCCTGCGCGCCGAGCCGTGAGCGGTCGACGGACATGTACGCGAACTCTTGAGCGACGAAGAAGCCGTTCGCCGCGATGATCGCGAGGATCACGATGATCCCGAGGAGGAGTGTGAGGACGGCGATCAGCATGTCGCGAGCATCCCTCTCCCCGGCTCGAACCGGGCGCGCGTCGGGGTCGGACCGACGCGCCGGGGTCTATCTACGGGATCTTCGGATGGGCTGGTGAAGCGTACCGCGCAGCTCACAGTGTTTCGATGCCTCCAGGGTGTGGAATCCCACATTAGCGGGACGGCGAGGAAAGCGCGGATGTCACTTTTCGAGATCAGTGGTGTAAGAGGCACCACCTCCCCGTAGGATGAAGGCTCACGCGATCGGCAGTTGCCTTTGGCGCGACGATGCCTCAAGGGCAGTAAGGAAATAACAGCATGGCCACCGGAACCGTCAAATGGTTCAACGCCGACAAGGGATTCGGCTTCATCGCGCCCGACGACGGCTCCGCCGACGTCTTCGCGCACTACAGCGCAATCGCCTCGCGCGGCTTCCGTAGCCTCGACGAGAACCAGCGCGTCGAGTTCGACACCGCCCAGGGCCCCAAGGGTCTCCAGGCCGAGAACATCCGCACGATCTGATCGGGTGAGACGAAAAGAGGGCGATTCCGCGCGGCGGGGTCGCCCTCTTTCGTATGCGCCGACGCCGTAAGGTCGAGTCGTGGCATCCGTCCTCTGGTACATCCTGCCCCTGGGTGTCGCGATGGCCCTGAGCGTGCTGCCCCTGCTGGCGGCTGTGCTGATCCTGCTCCGCCCCGACCCGCTGCCGGTGGGCGTTGGCTATCTGGCCGGCTGGGCGATCGGCGTGCTCGTGCTCGTCACCGTCTTCACGCTCGCCGCGAGCCTCATCCCCGCGGGCCGCGGCACCAGCATCCCGGGATGGGCCCACACCGTCGAGATCGCGCTCGGCGGTGCACTCGCCGTGTGGGGTGTGTGGTCGATCGCGCGGGCGCGCTCGGCACCCCCGACCGCGCCGTCGTGGACGCGCGCCCTCACCTCCATCGGGCCGCGCCGGGCGGCCGCCTTCGGGCTCGCGATGAACCTGCGGCCGAAGAACCTCACGCTGGCGGTCGCCGCAGGGCTCGCCATCGGGTCGGCATCCCTCGACATCGTCGACAGCGGGCTCGCGATCACCGTCTTCACGCTCATCGGCGTCTCGACGGTCGCCGCTCTCGTGCTCAGCTATCTCTTCGGCAACCGCCGCGTGCGCCCGGCGCTGGAGCGCCTCAGCTCCTGGCTGCTCTCGCACGCGAGCACCGTCCTTCGCGTCTCGCTGGTCGTGGTCGGTGCGGCGCTCGTGGCGATCGGGGCGAGCAACCTGGTGGCCTCGTGACCGTCTCCCTCCATCACGCGCCGGTCTCCGGCATCGATCCCGTGCTGCTCTACCGGATGCTGCAGCTGCGCGTCGAGGTCTTCGTCGTCGAGCAGGACGCCGCGTACCCCGACCTGGACGGGCGGGATGTCGAGCCCGGGGCCGAGCTGGTGTGGGCGCAGCGGGGGGATGACGTGGTCGCGACACTGCGGGTGCTGCGGGAGCCGGGCGCGATGCGCATCGGTCGCGTCGTCGCCCATCCGAGCGTGCGGGGCACGGATGCCGCGGCGCGGACGATGGCGTCCGGCGTGGCGCTCTGCGAGAGCTTCGCCCCGCACCTCCCGATCGAGATCGACGCCCAGAGCGCGCTTGCGGGCTGGTACCGGAGGTTCGGTTTCGAGGTGAGCGGCGAGCAGTTCGTGGAGGACGGCATCCCTCATCTGCCCATGACGAGGCCCGCCGCGGGCTGAGCGGCGGAGCCATCGAGGGGGCGACGCGCGCGCGTGCAACCCGACCTCGCCCGCGGGAAGTTCGCTAACGTGGGTCGGCGAACCGCGATAACGCGCGCCCGATTGTTCGCGGTGGGGCGTCGGCGTAGGAGGCTGTCCATGACAATCAAGGATGATCGCCCGGCAGAAGCGGGGGATCCCACGCCCCCCCGGCCGACGCCGAAGAAGGTGCTCAAGGAGGTCACGCATCCCGCGCTGATCCCGGGCATCGGGGTGGAGGACACCCCTCGCACGTTCGGCACCAACTGGGCGGTATTCGGCATCGCGGGCGCCCTCGTGCTGGCCGTCGTCATCTGGGGCTTCGCCGCCCCCGACAGCATGGGCGCCGCGGGATCGGCCTCTCTCTCCTGGGTCACCACGAACTTCGGATGGCTGTTCTCGCTGCTGGCGATCGCCACGATCGGCTTCATGCTCGTCGTCGGATACGGCCGCACCGGCGGCATCCGGCTCGGCGCCGACGACGAGAGTCCGGAGTTCTCGACGGTGTCGTGGATCGCGATGCTGTTCTCCGCGGGCATGGGCATCGGCCTGCTCTTCTGGGGACCGGCCGAACCCCTCAACTACTTCAACTCGGTGCCCCCGGGCTTCGAGGCGGAGGCGGGGTCGCGCGACGCGATGCTGCTCGCCCTCGCGCAGTCGACGCTGCACTGGGGCCCGATGGCGTGGGCCTTCTACGCTCTCGTCGGCGGTGCGATCGCCTACGCCGCGTATCGCCGAGGGCGCGCCCCGCTGATCTCGGCGATCTTCCGCCCCATCTTCGGCGAGCGCACCGACGGTCCCATCGGCGCCGTGATCGACGTGTTCGCGATCATCGTCACCCTCTTCGGCACGGGCGTCACGCTCGGGATGGGCGCACTGCAGATCGCCAGCGGCGTGGAATACGTGTCGGGCCTCGGGCCGTTCGGCAACGGCGCCCTCATCGCCATCATCACGGTGCTGACCTCGGCGTTCGTCGTCTCGGCCGTCTCGGGCATCAAGCGCGGCATCCGCGCCCTGTCCAACGTCAACATGGTGATCGCGGGGGTCATCGGGCTGTTCGTCTTCATCGCCGGCCCCACCCTCTTCCTGCTCAACATCATCCCCGCGAGCGTGACGTCGTTCTTCGGCGAGCTGTGGACGATGCTGACCCGAAACCCGGCCCAGGGCGAGGATGCCTCCGCCTTCATGGCCGGCTGGACCAACTACTACTGGGCCTGGTGGATCTCGTGGACGCCCTTCGTCGGCATGTTCATCGCGAAGATCTCCCGCGGGCGCACGCTGCGCGAGTTCGTGACCGTCGTCATCGGCGTCCCGTCGGCCGTCTGCGTCGCGTGGTTCGGCATCATGGGCGGCACGACGATGCTGTTCGAGTCGGAGGGACTCGGCATCAGCGACGCCGGGTCGAACGAGGCGGTCCTCTTCGCCGTGTTCGACAACCTGCCCTTCGGCGCGGTGCTCTCGGTTATGGCGATGATCTCGATCATCCTCTTCTTCGTCACCTCGGCCGACTCGGCCGCCATCGTCATGGGCTCGATGAGCCAGCGCGGCAAGCCCGAGCCCTCCACCTGGGTGACGATCACGTGGGGGGTGCTGCTGGGCGCCGCAGCGCTCGCGCTGCTGCTGGTCGGCGGTCAGACCGCGCTCTCGGGGCTGCAGTCGATCATGGTCGTCTCGGCGCTGCCGTTCGCAATCGTCGTGATCGGCATCATGGTCGCCTGGGCGAAGGAACTGCACACCGACCCCTACATGCTGCGCCGTCAGTACGCGCGCGCGGCGATCGCGCAGGGTGTGCGCCGCGGCATCACGGAGCACGGCGACGACTTCGTCTTCGGTGCCACCGAGGTCGAGGCGAACGAGGGCGCGGGTGCGGGCATCGACACCGACGACCCCGCCCTGACGGAGTGGTACGAGACGGCGACGGCGACGGGTCAGCTCCCCGTGGTGTCGGCAGAGGACGTCACCCGCAACCTCGATCCGGGGCGTATCCAGAAGCGCGGCCCGGAAGACCCGAGCCACACCGCGTCGGGCGACGCGTCGCTGACGGTCGGCGAGGATCGCCGCTCCCAGCGGGAGGCCCGGCGGGTGCGCGGCACCGAGGACTGAGCCGCAGGTCGGGTGCGCGATCGCGATGGGCGCGGGGGGTTCGGCCTCCGCGCCCATCGCGTGTGTAGGGATGCCTCAGCGGCCGAACAGGCGTGCAAGGAATCCGCCTCCGCTTCGCTGCGCCCTCGCGGCCTCGATCTCGGAGCGGGAATGCTCGCCCTTGCACCACTGCGAGGAGGCGACCGAGCGCTTGACCTGCGCGATGTGCTGGCCGCACCCCGCCCAGGTCGTCTTTCCGCACACTCGACAGGTCACGGGCTGGCACATGGTTCGCTCTCCTTCACGTCGGGTACCCCTGGGGGTGTACTCAATGATACCCCAGGGGGTATCCGGAGAGCGAATGCGGAGCCGCAGCCGACCATCTGCGGAGCCGATGAGGAAGAGCCGGGTGCTGGCACTCGCGGCGGGCGGCTCGCCGGGGCATCTCGTCCGCCTCCGGAATGTGGCTGGAACATGCTGGGCACCCCTTCCCGTTCCGTCGCCCGGCGCGCGGACGAATGAGCGGAAGCCCCTCTGCGCGAAGACGATTCCTCGATTCAGGGCGCCCCTCAGCTCCTACCGCGGAAGCACGGTGAGCACCCGCTGCACGTGATCGCGGAACTCGCTCATGAAGGTGCGGAGGAACTGCTCGGTGTCGGCGTTGCTGACCGATCCGTCCTCACCGAAGACATCCGCCGAGAAATGGATGTATGCCTCGGGCGCAGTCATCTGCCGCGCGTTGCAGAAGCTGAGAACCCCGCGGAGGCTCTGCTGCGCCACGGCCGTACCGATCTGCCCGATGGAGGCGCCGATCACCGCGGCCGGGATGTGATCGAACGAGTTCTGCCCCCAGGGGCGTGACGCCCAGTCGATGGCGTTCTTCAGCGCTCCCGGAATCGACCGGTTGTACTCGGGCGTGACGAACAGCACCGCATCGGCGGCGGCGATCGCATCCTTCAGAGCCCTGGCCTCCGGTGGGAAGTCGGCGTCGTAATCCTGGCTGTACAGCGGCAGATCCCGGATCGGGATCTCGGTGAACTCCAGATCATCGGGGGCCACACGGATCACAGCCTTCGCGAGGATGCGGTTGATGGATGTGGAGGAAAGACTCCCGACGAAGTAGCCGACTCGATATGACATGACAGCTCCCTACCTATGGCTATGGGGTCATTGTCCACCTCGCGTCGAACAATAAACAGACCCGACGCGACCACGCTTGCCGGCATTGCCGCCGTCATCGGCAAACCCCGCTCGGCAATGGGGTACCGCCACTTCAAGACGAAAGACGACATCGCCATCGAGATCGTCGAAGTGCAGTACCGCAAGCGGGACGGGTTCCTCCAAGCATCCGGGCGGATGGACACCCCGGGCTGAGTTGTACCGGATGTGGCGAGCCCTGCTCACAGGGGTGGGCGCCGCCGATGTGAGTGCCATCACCGCCGACACCATCGTTGTGGCGCCGCTAGGCAGCGAGATCGACCGACTGACCACCCCGGAAGCCTGACCGCGCACTATCAGGCGATAGGGCGGGCAGGATTGCTTGCGAGAAGGCGGGCGGCTTCGGCCGCGAACGGCGCTTCGACCTGAACCTCGTACCGGTCTGCCTCGAGAGTCTCCACAGAATCGAAATCGCGTCGCCCGCCGGTGGCGAGGTGCGCGAGGAAATCGAGCGCGGCGCCCCACACCGCACCGGCGATCACCGAGATCGCGACGATGGCCAGCCAGCCGAATCCTGGTGCGAACAGGGCGAAAAGCAAACCGATGAGCAGGCCGAACCACGCGCCGACCCCAGCGCCGCGCAGCGCAGCTTTCCCCTTGGTCAACCGGCCGAGCACCTGCTCGACGACGCGGACGTCGAAGCCGACGATGGCGACACGTTCGACTGCGAAACCGGCGTCAGAGAGACGGTCGACCGCGGCCTGCGCGGTGGCGTAATCGGAGTACTCAGCGATGGCCTGCTTCCAGCGCGGGTCGGCGGTGTACTCGAACTCCTCGGCAGCTTGCTGCGAGGGCTGGTTGCGGGGCGTGTCGGTGGTGCTCACGGTGAACTCCTTTGACTGGAATGCGGGATGGGGCAAGGGGGTGCGGACAGCACAGGTGCCCACACCCCCTCTGGTCCGTCCTCTGCGAGACGACGGAATTCCAGCGCGTGCGCGAGCGAGACGCTCCTCGCGGTCTGGCGCGGTAGCCCGTCCATGGGAGGCGTGCAGCCGATTTTCACTACAGAGGGCCGCACCTGTGGCACGCTCCTGACAGATGAGGAGCCGCTCTTCGACCGGCTCTCCCCGGCTGGGGAGTGGCTACGTACACGCATGAGTGGACGGAAGCGATGCTTGCTACTTCGCGAGCGTCGGCTGGTCGGCGTCTTGCTCCTGCCCCGAGTTCTGGCTCAGGACCTTGATCTTGCGCGGCTTGGCCTTCTCGCTGACCGGGATGACCAGGCTCAGCACGCCGTTGTCATACGAGGCGGAGATGTTCGCCGAGTCCACACCCTCACCGATGCTGAACTGGCGGAGGTAGGTGCCCGCCGGTCGCTCCTGCACGAGCCACTTGGCGCCTTCAGCGCGGGCGGCCGTGCGCTGGGCGCGGATGGTCAGCAGCTGACCGTCCACGTCGATGTCCACCGAGCCGGGGTCCACGCCGGGCATGTCGGCGCTGAGGATGTAGCGGTCACCGTCACGGTACAGGTCGACCGGCATCACACGCGGTCCCGGACGGGACTGAAGCAGGCCAGACGCGAGGCGGTCGAGCCCGCTGAAAGGATCCAACGACATTGCCATGATGAATCATTTCCTTTCCGTATGTGAGTCCTCGGGTCATCGTCATGCTGTCACCGCCTCGGCGACGACTCGCGCGAGGCGCTTGCCGATGAGGTGGTTCGTCGCCCGCACCCGCCGGACGGTGACCCCCTTCATCCGCTCCACGATGCGCAGGACGGCTTCGGAGCGGAACTCGTCTAGGTCGCCCATGATGACGTCGATGGGGGCTTTGACATGGGCGATGTCGCTGAGGGTGGTCTGCGACTCGATGGAGTGCTGCAACGACTTGATGAATGGCTCCCAGTTGCGTTCAGTGATATCGACAGCTTTGGGGATGGGCAGCAGCCGCTGTACCAGCGCAGCATGCCGGAGGGTGAACTCCCGGTTCGTGCGGAGATGCTCGTAGAGCCGCAGGTAGAAGTCCATCCGCACTCGCTCGATGACGTCCCCGATTTCATGGGGTGCGAGATAGATAGGTGGGCTGACCATCACGAGCTTCGCGACTCGCTTTTGCCGCCGGGCGGCGTACCGGGCACCGATGAGGGCGCCCATTGAATGCCCGACCACAGTGAACGGCTCCCGCAGCCGCAACGAGGCGACCGTCCGCTCGATAGCGGCGACATGGTCGGCCAGGGTGTAATCGGCCCACTCCGGCGCCGGCGACTCGCCGAAGCCGAGCAGGTCGATGGCGATGCACCGGTGGGTGCGCTCGAGCAGCGGGATCACGTGGTGAAACGTCACCGACGAGGAGGCGATACCGTGCAGCAGCAGCACTGTCGGACCCTCGCCGCGTTCCTCGGCGATGTGCAACACCGGCATGCGGCGAAACCACCTCATCCGACGCAACGTCGAGCGGATCTCGCCCGCCACGCCCGCCTGGGCACCCGGAGGATCCGCGGGTTCTCCCAGGGCTGCCGGGTTCGGGGCGGCGTGCGGCGTCAGGTGTCTCTGGATGTCGGAGCTCATGCGCACACTCGACTGTGACGACCCTCGTTCAGGTACTCGTGGATCTGCCGGACCGCACTGGCGCCCTCACCTACGGCCGAGGTCATTCGCTTCACAGACCCGTGCCGCACATCGCCGATAGCGAAGACCCCGGGAAGGGTGGTCTCCAGCGAGAAGCGGGGACTTCCTTCCGTGCGCACGCCGGCCAGCTCCGCCTCCGCGCCGGTGAGGATGTACCCGTCGGGATCGCGTGCCACATCGACCTTCAATCCCGTCGTCGCCGGAGCGGCGCCGACGAAGACGAACACGTGCCCCACGCGGAGCTTCTCCAGCACGTCACCGTGACGGACCGTGACCGCTTCCAAACGGTTGCCGCCGTGTGCTTCCACGACCTCAGAGGACAGCAGCACCTTGATACGGGGGTGATGTTGGATCTGGTCCACCAGGTATCTGGACATCCCCGCTCCCAGGTCCGCCGCGCGGACCACAAGGTGCACACGGGAGGACGTGCGGGCAAGGAACAGCGCGGCCTGGCCGGCGGAGTTGCCGCCGCCGACGACGGCGACAGGTGTGTCCACGCACATCCGCGCTTCCTGCGCTGTTGCCGCGTAGAACACGTTCGAGGTCTGGAACCGGTCCAGCCCCGCGGCGGGAAGCGAGCGGTATCGCACCCCGGTGGCAAGGACCACCACATCTGAGGTGACCTCCCTGCCATCTTCGAAGATCACCCGGAAGCGATCCTCATCCTCCACGACCTCCTGGACCGTGGACGGGATGTCCAACGTGGCGCCGAACTTGCGCACTTGCAGGAGGCTGCGGTCGGCGAGCTCAGCGCCGGAGATCCCGGCAGGAAACCCCAGGTAGTTCTCGATCTTCGCTGACGTTCCCGCCTGCCCGCCGGTGGCAACCGCGTCGCACAGGTACACCGACAACCCGTCGGAGGCCGCGTACACTGCCGCGGCAAGACCAGCCGGCCCAGCGCCGACCACGACGACATCGCAGGTGGCCGGCGGGGCGGGCGGGCGCATCCCCAACTCTTCGGCAAGCCGTGCCGGGGTGGCGCTCAGGACGGTGCGTGAGCCGCCGAGGATCACCAGCGGGAAGTCGGCGACGGTGGCGCCGAGCTGACGGACCAGCCGCTCCGCCTTCTCGTCCTCGTCCAGGTCCACCAGCCGGTGGGGCAGCCGGTTTCGTGCGATGAAGTCCAGCAGATCCCGGGTCTGCGGGGAGAAGCAGGAGCCGACGATCCGCAGGCCCGCTCCCGCTCCGATGGCCAGGGAGCGGCGGATGAGGTAGGCCCGCAGGATGATCTCGCCCAACAGCGGGTCCGAGGTGACGATGGCCTCCAGCTCATCGACGGGCACCTCCACCACTTCGGCGGCGCCGATGGCGGAGACGAACACGAAAGACGGCTGTCCTTCCAGCAGCCCGACGTCTCCCACGAACCGGCCGTGGCCGTGCACCCCGACCTCCAACGGCTTATCGGAGTGACGCGGGTCTGCCGCAGGTTCGGTGTCTGCGGTGAGCAGGTGCCCTTCCAGGACAACGTAGAGGGACGAGGGGTGTTCGCCGGGCCTGATGAGAACCTCCCCGTCGGTGAGCGCGCGATGCGTGCCTCGTTCGAGCAGCACGGCGATTTGCTCATCACTGAGCCGCGGGAAAGCGCCGATGGTGTCAGGCGTCTCAGCCTGGGAGGCTTCACTGCGGCCGGTGGCGAGCAGATCGCTCATAGGTACGCTTCGTCTACGTAGCACCAGCTCCAGTCCTCACCCGGTTCCAGTGAACGGACGATGGGATGCCCGGAGGCAAGCACGTGGGCGCGGGCGTGGCGCATCGGGGAGGAGTCGCAGCACCCGACCTTCCCGCAGGTGCGGCACATCCGCAGGTGCAGCCAGGGCGTGCCGGCCGCCACGCAGTCCTCACATGACCCGGACGGACCGGGCGGATGAGCGGGACGTGTGGGTCGACGTATCTCATGGGGCACCGCCGGCCGAATCTGCCTTCTTCTGCAGCGCCTCGTCCACCCAGCGCAGCAGCACGTCCGGCGGGGCGGCACCGGATTGGCGGGAGAGCACGTTCCCTTGGTAGAGGATGAGCAGGGTCGGCACCGCCTGGACGGAGAACTTGCGGGCCGTCTCCGGTGCGGCGTCCACGTCCACTTTCACCAGCTTGAGCTTGCCGGCACGTTCCGTGGCGACCTTCTCGAGGGCGGGGCTGACCATCCGGCACGGTCCGCACCAGGTCGCCCACAAGTCCACGAGCACCACTTGCGGTGCCTTCTCGACGACTTCGGCGAAGTCCGCGTCACCCGCGTCGACGATCCACGGCACGGTGCTTTTGCAGACGCCGCACCGCGGGTACCCGGACGCGGCGGCGGGGACACGGTTCTTCTTGCCGCAGTTGGGGCAGGTCACAATTGCGCTCACACCGCGTCCTCCTCTTCGACGGGCGCTGCGATGTTGAAGACGAGGTCGCCGTCCTGCACATCCAGCGTGACCGTCGACCCGTCCATTACCTGCCCGCTCAGCAGCGCACGACCCAGCCGGGTCTCGATCTCGTGGCTGATGTAGCGTCGCAGCGGACGCGCACCGTATACGGGGTCGTAGCCGCGGTCGGCGATGAGCTGGCGTGCTGCGGGCGTCAGCTCGATGCGGATCTGACGCTCGGCCAGCCGGGAGCGCAGGTCGGTGAACTGCAGCTCCACAATGTCCTGGATCTGTTCGCGACCCAGCGGCGAGAACACCACGATGTCATCCACCCGGTTGAGGAACTCGGGGCGGAAGTGGGCGCGCAGCTCACCGAGCACACTGTTTCGCACGTCGTCGGGGATCGCGCCGCCATCGGAGCCCAACAGATGGTGAGCGCCGATGTTGGAGGTCATGATGACGATGGTGTTGCGGAAGTCGACGGTGCGTCCCTGGCTGTCGGTGATGCGGCCGTCGTCGAGGACCTGCAGCAGCGTGTTGAACACGTCCGGGTGCGCTTTTTCGATCTCGTCGAAGAGGACCACGCTGTACGGGTGGCGGCGCACCGCCTCGGTCAGCTGCCCGCCCTCGTCGTACCCGACATACCCGGGAGGTGCACCGACGAGCCGGCTGACGGTGTGACGTTCCTGGTATTCGCTCATGTCCAGCCGGACCATCGCCGACTCGCTGTCGAACAGTGCCTGCGCGAGCGCTTTGGCCAGTTCGGTCTTTCCCACTCCGGTGGGGCCGAGGAAGATGAACGAGCCGATGGGTCGGCGCGGGTCGCGGATGCCGGAGCGGGCACGGATAATCGCATCGCTGACGAGGGTGATGGCCTCATCCTGACCGACCACTCGCTCCTTGAGGGTGGCGTCGAGGGTGAGGATCTTGTTGCGCTCACCCTCCTGCAGCCGGGCCACGGGGATCCCCGTCCACGCTGCGACGATCTCGGCGATCTCGTCCTCGGTGACCACCTCCCGCAGTAGCCGCTGTCGGCCTTGTTTGGAGGTGAGACGCTCCTCCTCGGCGTGCAGGCGACGCTCCGCGTCTGCGAGAGCCCCGTACCGCAGTTCAGCGGCACGATTGAGGTCGTAGGAGCGCTCAGCCTCCTCCGCCTCCCGCCGCAGCCGCTCCAGCTCACTGCGCAGCTCCTGGACCTTGCGGATCGCTTGACGCTCCGCCTCCCACTGGGCGCGCTTGGAGTCCGCCTCCGCCTTCAGGTCGGTCAGTTCCCGGCGCAGCTCCTCCAGCCGGTTCTTGCTGGCAGTGTCGGTCTCCTTCGACAGCGCCGCCTCCTCGATCTCCAGGCGGGTCACCCGCCGGGTCAGCTCGTCCAGCTCGGCAGGCATCGAGTCGATCTCGGTTCGCAGTCGCGCGCAGGCTTCGTCGATGAGGTCGATGGCCTTGTCGGGCAGGAACCGGTCGGAGATGTACCGATGCGACAGCACAGCGGCAGCGACCAGGGCGCTGTCCTGGATGCGGACACCGTGGAAGACTTCCAGCCGTTCGCGGAGACCGCGGAGGATGGAGATCGCGTCCTCCACGTCGGGTTCTTCGACCATCACCGTCTGGAACCGGCGTTCCAGGGCAGCGTCCTTCTCGATGTGCTTACGGTACTCATCGAGGGTGGTGGCACCGATGAGGTGCAGCTCGCCGCGGGCGAGCATCGGTTTGAGCATGTTGCCGGCGTCCATCGCCCCTTCGGTCGCTCCCGCCCCCACCAGGGTGTGCAGCTCGTCGATGAACAGCAGAATGCGTCCCTCCGCAGCTTTCACCTCCGCCAGGACCGCCTTCATCCGCTCTTCGAACTCGCCCCGGTACTTCGCGCCGGCGACCAGGGCCGACAGGTCCAGCGAGAACACGGTCTTGTCGCGGAGGCCCTCGGGCACATCCTCGCGCAGGATCCGCTGGGCGAGGCCTTCCACGATGGCGGTCTTTCCGACACCGGGCTCGCCGATGAGGACGGGGTTGTTCTTGGTCTTGCGGGAGAGGATCTGGATGACCCGGCGGATCTCCGCGTCACGCCCGATGACCGGGTCGAGCTTGCCGAGCCGGGCGTCGGCGACCAAGTCGCGACCGTACTTCTCCAGCGCCTCGTACGTCTGTTCGGGGGTGGCGGAGTTGACGTGCTGGTTGCCGCGGATCTTGGTGAGCGCGCTGAGGAAGCTCTCCCTGGTGACTCCGTGCCCGCGCAGAATGCGGGACGCGGCACGGTTGGAGGAGTCGTCGGCGAGGGCCAGAACGAGGTGCTCCACGGAGATGTAGGAGTCTTTCAGCCGCTTCGCCTCCCGCTCTGCGCGTTCCAGGGTGGAGGTGAGGCTGCGGCTCACGTACACCTGACCGGTCTGCGGGGAGGACCCGGAGACGCTGGGCTTGCGGGCGATCTCCGCTTCGACGTCGGCGCGTACCGCTTCCACGTCAGCACCAGCTGTCTGCAGCAGTCGGGGAACCAGCCCCTCCTCCTGCTGAAGCAGTGCGAGCAGGAGATGCTCCTCATCCGTCTCGATCTGACCGGCCAGGACCGCGATGCTCTGGGCCGAGGTGAGCGCTTCCTGCGACTTCTGAGTGAGCGAGTTCATGTCCATGGGGTGTCTCCTTCAAGTCGGATGGTCCGGTGCTGCTCGAGCTGCTCAATGCGGGCGAGCAGGTCGAGCACGAGTGCGATGCCGGCGTAGTTCACGGCAAGATCAGAGTGCAGACGCACGATGGTGTGCACGCGGGCGGGGACGGTACGGGCGAACCACAGCCGGCCGCTGGCGTCGACGTGGGCGGTGACCAGCCCCAGCTCGACGAACTTCAGCAGCGTATCCGGGTGGATACCTGCGGCCACCGCGGTGGCCGCCAGGTCGGCCCGGTCGACACGGACGGGCAGGTGATGTGAGGTCATGATCCTCTCCTGGCATCAAAGGACGATTCGTCGCGGAGCTGTTCGAACAGTTCCTTCTCCTTCTTGCTGAGAGTGCGGGGAACGACGACCTTCACCCGCGCATACAGGTCTCCCGGCTGTCCTCTGCGGGGCATCCCCTGCCCGCGCAGGCGGAGCCGCCTGCCAGTGGACGAGCCGGGCGGAACGTGCACGGTGACCGGGCCGCCGGGGGTGGGCACGCTGACATCCGCGCCCAGCGCCGCCTCCCACGGTGAGATGGGAAGGTCCGTCTCGATGTCCGCGCCGCTGAGCCGGTACCGCTTGCTGTCCTTCACGCGCAGCGTGACCAGCAGGTCCCCGTCCTGTCCGTCGGCGCCCGCTCCGCCTGCGCCCGCGATCCGCAGCCGCTGCCCGTCGACAGCGCCCGCTGGGATGTCGATGGTGTACTCCTGCGCGCCGCCGTAAGGGGAGGCGACCTGCACGGTGCGCCGCCCGCCCTTGTAGGCCTCCTCGACGGTGATTTCCAGCTCCGCGGTGTGGTCGGCGCCGCGACCGAACCCGCCGAAGCCGCCCCCGAAGAGGTCCTCCCAGTTCACGCTCTGGGCGCCGCCACCGCTCCACGTGTATCGGGTGCCGCCGCTGCGACGCGGCTGCTCGGAGGAGCGAGCCGCGTCCGCGGCGGCGTACTGCCGGAAGTTCTCACCGAACCGGTCGTACTGTGAGCGGGTTTCCGGGTCCGAAAGCACATCGTGGGCTTCACTGATCCGTTTGAAGGTCTCCTCCGCCCCCGGGGTCTTGTTGACGTCCGGGTGGAACTTGCGGGCCTTCTCCCGGTAGGCGCGGCGGATCTCCTTCTGATCCGCCGACCGGGAGACCCCCAGCACGCTGTAGAGATCCTCCGCCATCGTCTACTCCTCGTCCGGCCTGCGGGTGACCACGACCGCAGCCGGTCGAAGCATCCGCTCGGGCGTTCCGAACCCGGGCCGGGTGACGGCGATAACGCTCCGCGGTGGGGCGCTGGCGTCCTCGACGACGGAGACCGCTTCATGCAGTTGCGGATCGTACGTTGCGCCGTCCACCACGATCTCGGGGTACCCCAAGGCACGCAGCGCGTCAGCGGCTTGCGCCCGGACGGCCTGCATGCCGCCGTGAACGCTCTCGTCGAAATTCACTGCGAAGGTCAGTGCCCGGTCCAGTCCGTCCAGGACCGGCAGGAACGCCCTCGCGGTGCGCTGCCGTTCCTGCTCGCGGGCGGTCTCGACTTCGCGCGTCATCCGCTTGCGGAGGTTGTCGTAGTCCGCCGCCGCCCGGCGCCAGCGGTCCTCGGCCGTCTCCAACTGGGCTGCGACGGCCGCTTGCGCGGCGCGGATCTCCTCTGCGGACACCCCGGTGAGGTCGTCGTTCACCAGGTCCACAGTCCGGGTTTCCTCGTTCTGCTCCTCGACCATCGCGATCCTCCCTCCGTGTTACTTGTCGAATTCGGCGTCGACGACGTCGTCTTCGTCGTCCTGAGCGGGCTGCTCGGCCTGGCTGGTGTTCGCACGGGCCGCAGCGAGGGACTGCGCTACCTGCAGCAGCTCGCCGGTGCGTTCCTTCGCTTCCTGCTCGCCGACGTTGTTCTGCACCGCCTCGCGGGCCTGAGTGATGAGCAACTCCGCACGGGCACGCTCATGCGCCGGCGCAGCGTCACCGAGCTCACGCAGCACCCGCTCGACCTGGTAGGCGGCCGAGTCCAGCTCGTTGCGTGCATCCACAGCCTGACGCAGTGCCTGGTCTTCAGCACGGTGCTGCTCGGCTTCCTTGATCATCCGGTCGATCTCGCCCTGGTCCAGGTTCGAGGTGTCACTGATGGTGATGCCCTGCTCGGTGCCGGTGTCCTTATCTTTTGCCGTCACGTGCAGGATGCCGTTCGCGTCGATGTCGAAGGTGACCTCGACCTGCGCTTCACCGCGAGGAGCAGGGCGGATGCCGGTGAGCTGGAACCGACCCAGCACACGGTTGTCAGCGGCGTTCTCCCGCTCACCCTGCAGGACGACGATCTCCACCGACGGCTGGTTGTCCTCAGCTGTTGAGAACACCTCGCTGCGTCGGGCGGGGATGGTGGTGTTGCGCTCGATGATCTTCGTCATCACGCCACCGCGGGTCTCCACACCCAGCGACAGCGGGGTGACATCCAGCAGCAGCACGTCGTCGACTTCGCCCTTGAGGACGCCCGCCTGGATGGCAGCGCCCACCGCGACCACCTCATCGGGGTTCACCGTCATGTTCGGCTCCTTGCCGCCGGTGAGCCGCTTGACGAGCGCTTGAACAGCGGGGATGCGGGTGGAACCGCCCACCAGGATGACCTCGTCGATATCGTTCTCGCTGACCTTCGCATCAGCCATCGCCTGACGCACCGGACCGAGGCACCGCTCAACGAGGTCCGCGGTGAGGTCTTCGAACTTTGACCGCTTCACGGTCATGGTGAGGTGCTTGGGTCCGCTCGCGTCAGCGGTGATGAACGGCAGGCTCACCTGCGTCTGGGACACCGAGCTGAGCTCGACCTTCGCCTTCTCGGCCGCCTCGAACAGTCGCTGCAGGGCCTGCGGGTCGTTGCGCAGGTCGATGCCGTTCTCGTTCTTGAACTCGTCGGCAAAGTAGTCCACCAAGCGACGGTCGAAGTCGTCGCCGCCCAGGTGTGTGTCACCAGCGGTGGATCGCACTTCGACAACGCCGTCGCCCACGTCGAGGAGGCTGACATCGAACGTGCCGCCACCGAGGTCGAACACCAGGACGGTCTCGTGGTTCTTCTTGTCCATCCCGTAGGCGAGCGCGGCGGCGGTCGGCTCGTTGATGATGCGCAGCACCTCGAGCCCGGCGATCCGCCCGGCGTCCTTCGTCGCGGTGCGTTGGGCGTCGTTGAAATAGGCGGGAACGGTGATGACAGCTTCCGTGACCTTCTCACCGAGGAACTTGCTGGCGTCGTCAACGAGCTTTCGCAGCACCTGCGCGCTGATCTCCTCCGGCGCGTACTGCTTGCCGCGAATATTGAACCGCGCTTCCCCATTGGGGCCCTCCACGACGTCGAAGCCGACGGCGTTGGCTTCCTCCTTGATCTCGTCGAAGGACCGGCCGATGAACCGTTTGGCCGACGAGATGGTGCCCTTCGGGTTAAGGATGCTCTGCCGGCGGGCAAGCTGCCCCACCAGCCGTTCACCGTCCTCGGTGAAAGCGACCACCGACGGGGTAGTGCGGGCTCCCTCCGCGTTCGGGATGACCTTCTCCTCGCCGGCCTCCCAGACGGCGATAACGGAGTTCGTGGTTCCCAGATCGATTCCGACTGCCTTGGCCATGATGGTTGTTCCTTTCTTGTCACGTGTGACACGTTTCATGGGTCGTCAAAGAGCGCCAGGATCGGCGCAGGGGGCGGACTGAGTGCCCAGAGTCAGGAAGCGGGCTATTCCAGGGGGATCTTCCGGACGGCGGGCTGCTCGATGGGCATCACCACCCACAGAACGCCCCGGTCGCAGCTGGCGGTGACGCTGTCGCTGTCGATGCCGGGCGCCAGTCCCAGCAGCCGCATGAATTGCCCGTGGGGGCGTGCGGCGGTGAACCACTTCGCGTCGGTGGTCGCGGACGGGGCGCTCACCGCGCGGACGGTGAGCAGCTGGCCGCCCACCCAGCTCGATGGACTCCGAGTCGATGCCTGGCAGGTTCGCCTCAGGGACGTACTCGTCGCCCTCTCGGGACAGATCGACCGACATCGAGCGCGGATCCATCTGCTGAAAGATGCGCAGGTCCGCATATGAGGTCACCATCTCGCCACCTCCCCATTCACGCTGAGTCGCTATGACTCGACTTCCGATGTTTGTTCATCGGTCAAAGGTGAAGACCCCATCCTGTCGACCACTCTGGACGATGTCCGTGCAGAAGCGCGAACGCTTGGAAGAGCTCCGTCGCCGAACCGCCGTGCGGCGCATCGGCTCGCGCTGCCCGGCCGGCCACCGGCCGAGTCCGCGAGACGAATCTCGTTCTGGCCAAGATCATGGACCCCAGATATACATTTCGCAAGGGTGAACTGTCGGAGTTCTTGATCGGCGGCAAGGGTCTGGTCGACCTCATGCGTGCTCCCTCCCCCGGGTGGGATTAGCCTGCCTTGGCGCGCCCGGTCGGGGTGACGGGTGCGGACCTGCGAGCGGAAACCAGGCGACGCTCATCACTCCCCACGCGAGCGCATGATCGGTCGCCGGGGGAGGCGGAGGGTGGAGCGTGTTCGTGGGTAGGTGTCGATGATCACCTGTTGCGCGGTGAGCTCGACACCGGCCGCGGCAGCGTCGTCGACGACGGCCACGAGGGCCTCCGCGCGGCGCCGGGTGCGGGAGAGCATCAGGACGGCGGGGTCCAGGCTGAAGGCGCCACGTGCAGGTTGCACGTGCACCCGCACGTGTGCGGTGCGTGAGCCGAGCGCGCGGACTCCCGCGAACAGGCCGCCCCAGCGGGCCTGCTCCTTCGGAAGGACGACATGCACGCACAGGTCCCGGTGCTCCGCGAAGCCGCGCAGATCATTGGGCCAGACGGGTGCTTCCAGGACGGTGCGTCCCATCGGGGTGGTGAGCTCCGCCAGTCGCAGCTGGCACGCGTCAGACGCCATGGTCAGCTCCTCTCCGCGCATACGCCGTCGAACAGGTGCAGACGCGCACCCCAGTCATCGACGCGATACCACCGCCCCGCTGGCTCAGCGGACCGGTCCGTGATCGTGCGGGCGTCCCAGAAGGGTCCGCCGTCGGCGATGAGGCACTGTTCGGCCTCAACCCACACCTCGTTCTGTGCACCCCACAGCACAGCCCGCTCACCGGGCGCCACCACCGAGGTGAGGTTCCCGCCGTCACTTGCCGTCAGGTTGGTGGACTGGACAGTCGCAGGGAGGTTGCCGGCGTTGCGGACGTTCCCACAGCCCGGAAGCGGCCCGCCGCAGGAATCACCAACCCCGGCGGCCCAGGCCACTCCGAGTACGCCGGCCACCGCGAAGGCGGGCAGCAGGAAGGTGGCCCAGGTCAGGCCTCGGCGGCCCCTCCTCACACGGTGGGGTACGGGGGCCAGGACCGCCGAGGGGCTCGTTTCAGACATCGGAGTCACCCCTTCGCGGGCCTGTGGCGCTCACGCGGCGGCGGCGCCGAAACACCGGTTCGGCGGCTGCGAGCTCCTCGGGCGTCGCGATCCGGAACGCGCCGGCCGCTTCGGTGTGCACCTCGCGGCGGCCTTGCCCGCGGGTGGCGCGGAGGCTGGCGACGATCGACACGGTGATGATGGTGGCCACGACCGCGAGGCTGATCGTGGTGGGGATGTAGAGCACGTCCAGGAGCAGCATCTTGATGCCGACCCAGATCAGCACGAACGCGAGTCCGACCTTGAGGTAGATGAACCGGTGGATGAGATCGGCCAGGAGGAAGTACATCGCCCGCAGGCCGAGGATCGCGAAGGCATTCGCGGTGAAGACCAGGAATGGCTCAGACGTGACGGCGAAGATCGCCGGGATGGAGTCCACCGCGAAGATGATGTCGGTGATCTCAACCAGCACCAGCACCGCCAGCAGCGGGGTGGCCACCACGATCCCAGCCCTGCGGATCAGGAACCTCTGTCCGTGGTACGCGTCGGTCATCGGCACGACCCGGCGGAACAACTTCAGGATCTTCGACTTTTCGGGGTGGACGTGGTCGTTGCGGGAGCGGAACATCCGCCACCCGGTGTAGATCAGGAACGCGGCGAACACATACAGGATCCACGAGAAGTTCTCGATCAGCGCGGCCCCGGCGGCGATGAAGATGCCCCGGAAGATCAGCGCCCCCAGCACCCCGAGGAACAGCACCCGGTGCTGGTACTCCCGCGGGACCGCGAACGCGGCGAAGATGATGGCCCAGACGAACACGTTGTCCACGGCGAGGGACTTCTCGATCAGGTAGCCCGCGAAGTACTGCTGCCCGAACTCCGCCCCCCACAGCGACCAGACCAACACGCCGAACGCGACACCGAGGGTGACCCAGACGATCGACCAGACGGCCGCTTCCCGCACCCCGATCACGTGGGCTTTTCGGTGCGCGACCAGGTCGACGGCGAGCATCACCAGGATCACGCCCAGCACGGCGAACCATGCCCACAAGGGAACAGTCATGACAGAGACCTCCACGAGTTTCTCGTGAAGGTCTCATCGGCGCCTTGGCCCTGCGCACCGGATCCCGCGGCGGGAACGTATTGACGATGCGGAGCGAGGATTACTCCCCTTCGAGAACACTGTAACAGGAGAAGTACACTTCACGTCAAGTGCTTCTTCCCCGGAAACAGTTCCGGGCTGATGTTGAAGGCTCTGCCCTCGTCGTAGACGATCCCGTGCCGCAGCAGCAGTTTGCTCAGCCGGTGACGGGCGCGCATCAGATCGCCTCGGCAGTCCTCCCGTGCACGCACCAGATCCCGGGCAGCCTCCTGGGTGACCGTCGGCACCGTCACTGGTGTGATCTCATCCAGACGCAGCAGTCGCGCCAGATGGACCGCCCAGGATGCGGTCATGACCCGGCGGCAGCTTCGCCTGGAACAGCTCGCCGGTCACGCCATCGATCGCCGCGGCTGCGACAGAACGGGCGTGCACATCGAGCCCAACACTCGTACGCTCAGTGAACACGGGGCCTCCCACAAATGTCGGATAGGCCGGGCGGACCATCTCCACCCGGTAACCCACGAGTTTTGTGAGCGAGGCCCCGTCCCGCGACCCCCTCACCAGAAGGCGGTCACTACATACCGTCTAGCGGAAGCGAGCGAATGTCTTCTCGCCGCGGTGCTGGATGATCGTTCGGCGGAGGGGCTACGTGACATCGAGGAGGGCGCGGATCAGGTCGTCGACGGTGTGCGCGGCGTTGGACGGATGACGCAACGGGCGGTCTGCGTGTAGCACGTAGTGGTTGCGTCGGCCTCGCTTCTCCCGCTCCAGGTACCCCGCCGACTCCAAGTCGTTGAGGATCGTCAGAGCTGACCGCGGCGTCACCCCGACCACCGCGGCGATGTCCCGGACGGCGGCGTCGTTGTTCTGCGCGACCGCCAGGAGTACATGCGCGTGATGTGTGAGAAAGGTCCACTGCGCCATTCCCCCATCCTGCCAAACATCCCTGTCATTTGGTGAAGAGAACTTCCGCTATTCTGCGATGGCAGAAGTTTGCTTCACCAATCACGATGGGGGACCCTCTTGTTCGACGCAGCCCTGACCAACCTGCTCTCACCCCCCGTCCTCGCCTTCGGACTCGGCGTGCTCGCCGCCGCCATGAAGTCTGACCTGAAGGTTCCGGACGCGATGATGCGGGCGCTGTCCATCTACCTGCTGTTGGCGATCGGTCTGAAGGGCGGAGTGGCGCTGCGCGGTGAGACCGCTGCCGCAGTGCTCGGCCCAGTCGCACTTTCCCTGGCCCTCGGGGTGATCATCCCTGCCGCGGCCTATGGCGCCTTGCGCGTGGTGACTCGCCTGAGCCGGGTCGACCGCGGCGCGATCGCCGCGCACTACGGGTCCACTTCCCTTGTCACCTTCACCGCGGCGCTGGTGTTCCTGGACAGCGCCGGCATCGCCTACCCCGGCTACGCGGCCACCCTGCTCGCCGTTCTCGAAGTGCCCGGCATCCTCATCGGCATCCTGCTGGCCCGAAGGCACCTCGCCAAGACCGCCGGATGGTGGCCGACCCTGCACGAAGTTCTCACCGGGAAGTCCGTGCTCCTGCTGGTTGGCGGCCTGGCCATCGGCCTCATCGCCGGTCCCGCCGGGTACACGCCCATCGAACCGGTGTTCACCGACGCGTTCCGCGGACTGCTGGTGCTGTTCCTCCTCGCGCTCGGCCTGGAAGTCGGACACCGCCTGGGCACCATCAGAGAAGGCGGGGCCGGACTGATCGCCTTCGCGCTGGTCTTCCCCCTCGCCGCCGGAGCGCTCGGAGTTGCCGCCGCGGCACTCATCGGGATGGACGTCGGAGGTGCGGTCGTCCTCGGCATTCTCTGCGCCAGCGCGTCCTACATCGCTGCACCCGCTGCCGTCCGCCTCGCCTTGCCCGACGCGAACACCGCCCTGTCCCTCACCGCCAGCATCGGCATCACCTTCCCCCTCAACCTCGTCATCGGAATCCCGGCACTCACCTGGCTGGCACAACAACTTGCGCCGCAGTGACCCTTTCGGCGTGATGATCGAATCAGTGAAGAAGCGAGCTATCGCGGTGTGTTCGTACCCAGTAGGTGCGCACGACGTCGCCCCACCGTTCGGAAGCAACCGGAGCGAAGACGAGCCACCCGAGCCACCCGAGCGCCTGAGCCGAGATACGGCGCTGAATCGGTCAAAAGGATGGCATTGCGAGATGGCATTGCGATGACGTGGTCAAGTTTCACCCTCCCGGTCGTCCTCGCTGAGAGTCGAATAGGCATCTGTCACAGCATCGATCAGCGTCAAAAGCTGCGCTCGGACGTGAGCCGGAGGCTCATCCTCGAGCCACGGCCAGAGACCGCCCGCGATCTTCCCCTCGCGCATGAAGAGAAGACGAACGTCGGCCCGAGTTAGTACGGACAAGCCCGCGCTCCATTCTGAGGAGTCACCCCACGACCCCTCCGCGTCGACTCTAGCGAGCCGCTGCTTGAGTGTGCGCGCGGCACTGGTTCAGGGCGCCGTACGGGCGCTGGAGAGCGCCTCCCCGTTCTGGACGAGAACGCCGCGCTCGACAGCCTGCTCGACAGCCGCGTTGAGACGCGCGTCAACGATTGCGCCCGTCCTTCCCCAACCGAACTGACGTGCGATGGCGACGATGACTTCGGATCTCGACGCTCCGCCGACATCGCGAACGAGCATCTCGGCTGCGAGCGCGAATTCGTCGAGGTGGACTTGCTCGGGCTTGCGGTTCTGATTCCGGGATCGAACCTTCGAGACGGGGCGGTTGGGCACGTCGATGAAGTCACCGTCCCGTTCGAGGCCCGCTTTGAGGATCGCACGGTCGATGTTGTCCTTGAGTCGGGATGTGACGCGCCCGACCGACCACCACTCGCGGATTCGTTCACTGACCGTGTCGAGGTGGACGGGACCCTCCGTTTGGGCAAGCGTTACGAGTGCCTCGACCAGGTGGAGGTGGTTGCCGGGTTCGGCTGGCTCGACCCAGTGAGGCAACTTGACTGGGGCGGCTTCGACGTAGTCGACCGCCCATGCGTAGGGAGTGTCAATTTCTGCCGCAGCCGTTTCGACCGTGGGGCGCACGATAGCGAACGTTCGTGTGCGCGAGGAGGTGCCGGCGACTGCTGCTTCGATGGCTGCGCGCAGGCGGCTCTCCTCCTGGATCCGGTCTCGATACCACCCGGTCCCCCAGATGCGGTGGAGTGTCCACCCGAGTCCAGAGAGCACTTGGTCTCTGAGACGGTCTCGGTCACGCGCAGCGGGTGCGGAGTGATATTGATAGCCATCGCATTCGACGCCCAGCACGAACGAACCGGGCTTGGCTGGGTGACGAACTCCAATATCGATCCGGAAACCGGCGGCTCCGACCTGCGGCTCGACAACGTATCCCCAGGACTGGATGGCACGGATCACCGATTCCTCGAACGGAGAATCAGGCATCAGGCCCGTCGCGGAGGCTTGAGTCCCAAGGGTGGTGATGCCTCGGCGGACGAAGTCGAGGTATGCACGGAGGGCTTCGACGTTTTCGTTCGAGGAGGGCGGGATGTCGCCGGCTTCCATGGAGGCGACGACCTCGATACGTTGCCTCGCACGCGTGACTCCAACGTTGAGGCGCCGCCACCCCTTGGCCTTGTTGAGCACTCCAAAGTTGGTCGAGATTTTCCCGGCTTCGTCGGGTCCGTACCCGATGGAGAAGAGGATCACGTCACGTTCGTCGCCCTGGACGGACTCGAGCGAACGCACGAAGAAGCCGTTGAGACGGTCACTCTTGTCGAAGTGGGCGTCGAGATCGCGGTGTTGGTTGCGTACGTCGTCGACGGCAGCGATGACCGCGGCCGCCTGCGCGACTGAGAATGTGACGACGCCGAGCGAGAGCCCTGGGCGCGTTCGGTAGTGGTGAATGACCCGCTCGGCGACGGCCTTCGCTTCCTTCGGGTTGTCTGCGCCTCCACCGCGGCGGTACATGCCGTCGACATGGATGAACTCGACGCCCACGTCCGCGCCTTCCTCTTGCGCAGAGGGGTAGGTGATGAGGTGGCCTTCGTAGAAGCGATAGTTCGAGAACGCGATGAGGGCTTCGTGGCGGGACCGGTAGTGCCACCTCAGGCTGAGGTTCCGGAAGGCTCCTGAAGACTTGGCGAGCTCGAGGATCGAGGTGAAGTCCTTCACATCAGACTCGAGATCATCGACATCGTCTGACTCGATGACTCGCTCGAAGAACTGGGACGGCGGCAGTTGTCGGTCATCGCCCGCCAGAATGAAGGACCTGCCGCGATAGATGCAGTTGATGGAGTCACCGGGCGTGACCTGCGAGGCTTCGTCAAAGATCACCACATCGAACTTCAGGTCGTGAGGTAGGTACTGGGAGACGGCAAGCGGGGACATCATGAACACCGGTTTGATCGCCTGTGTCGCGGATCGGGTTTGCGCGATCAGGTTCCGCACTGCCATGTGACGCCGTTGCTTCATGCCCTCCCTTCGGATGAGGGCGGGCTCACCCAACGAGGTATTGGCAGGGCGGCGCGTGTTCGCTGCCTGGATGATGTCGCTCGTGGCCGCAGCTACGACTTCGCGGTCCAGGTTCTGGAATTCTTCGACGAGCGCCGCGCGATCAGCGGCGAGCAGGGGTTGGAGGCGGGTGTCCGTCCGAATGTGTTCGTCGGCCCATGCTCGAAGCAGGGCGCGTTCCACGACTTTCGGGACGTCCGACGCAGGTATGCGCTGCTCGATGCAGAATTCGACCGTGCTGTCCAGATCGAGTTCTCGAAGCTCAGTCCGGATCGACTGATAGTCGAACCATTCACGTTGACCGATGGTGTCCTGCTGGAACTCTGCGATGAGCTCGAACGCCGCGCGGACTTCGCCGAAGTCGTGGTGGAGCTCTGAGGTCCTGTCTGCATGAAAGGCACGGACGATCTCGTCGCGGGCGCTCTCCCATTTATGAAGGATGTTCGCGAGGTTTTCGGTATCGGCTGAAGCGTTGAGTGCGTGGACTTGGGCCACTGTGAGTGCCCCGTCCACCGTGTCGCGTACGCGCGACGCCCACTCCAACGCGGAATCCACGGCAGCGAGATCGGTCCGATGGCTCACGAAGAGGCCGCCGAACTGGCGCGTCATCTTCTCCGCCGATGCGTCGAGGGCGCGCACGGCTTCTCGAGCGACGTCAACGGCGGCGATGATCGATTCGGCTTCCGCCAAGGTGTGATCCCGCGCGGAATGGCGGGAGATCGACTCGACTCGGGTTGCAGCCGACCGCATCGGTGCGACGTGTGCGGACAGCCACGAGACCGACGCTGCGACGGGTTCGACGAGCAATTCTGGGCGACCAGTGAGCGCTGGCTGCGGAGCCACATCGTTCCGCCATGCAGCGATCACCTCACGCGCGGTGTCCGCAACATGAACGTGGGCGGCGTCAGCCGAGGTGTGAGCCATGTACGCCTTCAACGCAGGTGAGACCGTGTCTCCCGTGAGCGCGACGACTTCTTCGGCTGCGGCCATGAAGCGAGTGAGCTCGTCCCAGTTGGTCGCTCTCCCCTGCCACCATCGCCCCAATGCTGCCCCGTAGGCGGCCCCCGCCGCATCGAACTCGCTGGCTGCGTCGGACCAGGCGATGGCATCCGACAGGCGAGCGATGCCCGATTTCACCTGCTTCGCATCGGCGAGAAGCGCACCGAGGGCCTTCTTGTCGGTCCGGTACGCGGCGCTCAGTTTGCGGATTCCAGTGTGGAGGTTGGTGAATCGGTCCTCGAGCTCTCGCAGCGGCGCTGCGAGAGCTGTCGGGGAGAACAGCTTGCTCGCCTGGTTCTCCGCATGGTCGAGTGCAAGGGACTTGTGGTGCAACGTGCTTGCGGCATCGCGTGCTGCTCGGAGGTCGGAAGCTGTGAACCATGAGGCATCGATCCCGGGGTAGTCACGGTGGATCTGCACGATACGGACGGCACGGTCAGTGTCGGCAAAGGAGACGATCTCTGGCATGCCTATGAGGCGCGCGAGATTGCTGACCGACTCGACCGTCGACGTGAGCGACGACTCGCGCGCCTCGAACGCGTCCGCTGTCGTCCGCAACTCGGAGGTGGTGAGGGCGGCGATGTCCACGGCGCCACGTACGGGGATCGGCTCGGGCGCGGGCGGGAGTTCTGGCGGGAAACTTTCGTAGTCGACACCGGCCAGCGTCATCACTTTGTCGGCTGCCTCATGGAAGGCGGCAACCAACGAGCCGAGGTCGGCTCGGTCGGTCTGAATCGAACTCCAGTCCGATGTGGTGAGCCACCCGTCGTTCACGTACGGGGGTCGGTTCGTGTGCTGGAGGGCGAGCAAGTCGATCAACGTTTGCGTCTGTCGCGGCGCAGTCAGCTCGAACGCTTCGGCCAAGCCTCGATTGAGCTGGACTGTGCCCTCGAGTTCCTCAAGTGCGGTACGTGCCGAGTACAGCCGCGACTCCAACGAGGTCTCGTCCGTGACGTCCCTCCAGAGGAAGGTGGAACCTTGTGCCGCTGGACGCCACGTCCGCTCCAGACGCTTCAGCGTGTCGGACAGCGCAGCACGGCCATCGTCGGAGAGCTGGAGCGGTGGCCGGTTGGGCGTGGGCGCGACTGGCACGTGCACCATCCCGGCGAGCTCTCCCAGAATGTCGTGAAGTGAAGCTTGCAGCGGTGAGCGAGCCTCGTTCATCGCGAGCGCGTAGGAGTTGAGACGGCGGCGACGGTCTTCAAGCGCAGTCCTTGTCGACGCTGACATCGCGCGCGGTGGCTGGGCAACGTTGTCGAGCGTGCGGAGGAGCTCGTTCGCGACGTCTTTACGGTTCGTCTTGTGGGAGTGAAGTTCCAGCAGGTAGCTCTCGAGTCCACTGTCCTTCAGACGGTTCTTCACCACATCGAGCGCGGCGATCTTCTCAGATACGAACAGCACCGACTTGCCGGCATGTAGGAGCGCTCCGATCATGTTCGCGATGGTCTGCGACTTGCCGGTGCCCGGCGGGCCGTCCATAACGAAGCTGCGCCCGGCGAGGGCTGCCGCTACCGCGGCGCGCTGCGAAGAGTCTGCGTCGAGCACGAGAGGCGTTCGCTCCGGCGGTGCGATCTCGTCGATGTCAACCGGATCGACCGGGTCGAACTGGAACTCATCACTCTGGCTGGTGGGATCACCATTGGCGAGAGCGCGGATGACGGGGTGTTCTGCGATTGCTGCTTCATTGTCCAAGAGGTCCTTGTACATCGCTTCTTTCGCGAAGGAGAACGTCGACAAGTGAACTTCGGGATCCAGGCTCCAATCCTTGAAGTCTTTCGCTGTACTGAGAGCGCTCGTGTACCGGTCGAGGATTTCCGACAAGCTCAGGCCGTCGACGTCTTCGTAGGTGGGCAGGGTGACGCCGAACTCATTGAGCCGGAGCGGAAGCGCGGGGTTGAGGACCGCGTCATCCTCTCCTCCCTTGATTCTCGGGGTGGCTCGCGGCCCCTCCGGGAGAAGCTCCACCGGGAGGAGGTAGATCGGGCTGGCCATCTCGGAGCCGTCTACGTCCTTCCACTTCAGCATGCCGAACGCGACGTAGAGGACGGACAGTCCCCGGTCGAGGAATTCCTCGTTCGCGCGACGCATGAGGGTGCGGACGACTGGCCCAATCTCCGTATCCACGCGAGGGACGTGGAGGAACGTGCCAGCGCGCGCCGGACGGGCAACTCCCGTTTCGGGGTCGACAACATCGCCCACGAACGATTGAAGCTTGCCGGATCGAAGCAGTTCCAGGATCGCGTCAGGGGAAGGCCCATCCAGACGTAGTGATGATGTCTTGGGGGCACGGAATCGTAGGAGACGGCTTCGGCGGTCAAGTCCGACGAGCCCCTCACGCCATGTCTTCAGCGCAGCGCGTGTTTCGTTGATGGTGCCCACGCGAACCTCCGTGTCCGTGCGTCAGCATATGCAGGCGCTCGCTGGGCCGAAGTGACGCGATCTGTCTCCACATCGTATCCACGGCGCCGCACGCACATCCCGCGCTTCCGGGCGGCTCGTCGGAATCGGTAGTCTGCACGATTCAGGCTGCTGTCTCAGTCCTCGAGTGCGGAGTCCAGTTCCGTACCGTTGTACTCGTCGTTTGACACCGCCGACACCTGGACGAGAACGTCAGCGTGGAGCTTGCGCCGGATTCTGTTGGCGAGCGCTGTGCGCCGTGCTTCGTAGTAGGCGTTGAAGTCGTGTGCACTGTGCGGGAGCGAGGTGACCTGATTGACACGGCGACCTCACCGTAGCCCGGACCGGACGCAAGAGCAGCAAGCCAGCCTCACCCCCCGACGCGTCTCCGGGGGCAACCATCCGCCCGATGAGAACCTGACGCGCAAGTCACCCCCGCCACCAGCCGGAGACCGGCGACACCCCGCTCACAGAACGATTCTGCGCGCCCGAAAACCGACCGCGCGCGCTGAAGCCGCCGCAGAGCGCAGGTCCGCAGCCATCCAGAGCAGCCACCGAGGCCGCGCGAGAACCAGACACACGAAGGGCCCCTGCGATTCGCAGAGGCCCTTCGTGTTCTCCAACCTTGCCGAGCTGTTTTGCAATCAGTTCTGCCAACAGCCCTACCGGTCGGGATGACAGGATTTGAACCTGCGACCCCTTGACCCCCAGTCAAGTGCGCTACCAAGCTGCGCCACATCCCGAAGTCCCCGCTCGCGCGCGGACAACTCCACCATCCTACCTGCTCGCGCGTGCGCCTGCGAACCGTTTCGCGTCGGCGGGCGGGGGCGGCGCGCGTGCACCTCGGGCTACCCTCGAGAGCATGCCGACGTCGAGCGAGAGCACCCCTGCGGCATCCGTCCGTGTGGACTCGTGGCTGTGGGCCATCCGCGTCTACAAGACCCGCTCGGCGGCGACGACGGCCTGCCGCGCCGGACACGTCAGGGTCGGCGGCGAGCGCGCGAAGGCCGCGCAGCCGGTGCGCCCCGGCGACGAGCTCCGAGTGCGGATCCAGGGCTTCGACCGCATCCTCGTGGTGCGTCAGCCGATCGCCAAGCGCGTGGGAGCGGCCGTCGCGGCCGCGGCCTTCGAAGACCGCACCCCTCCCCCGCCCCCGCGCGAGACGGTCGCGAGCGTGCCCGTGCGCGACCGGGGCGCCGGTCGACCCACCAAGCGCGAGCGCCGCGAGATCGACAAGCTGCGCGGAGCACGTGGCGAGTGAGCGGCGCGCCGTCGGCGCACAGGTGAAGGAAGTCGCGGTGCGAGAACCCGTCCGGGCGATCGATGACGATTCCCTGATCGACGCCCGATAGCTACGGGGCAGGTTGCGTGCGACGGGGCAGGTTGTAGCCTGCCCCGTTGCACAGAAGCTGCCCCACTCGGGGGCGGGGGCCCCGCCCCGAGAGCGCGCCCCGCGCAGAACTCAGGCGCGGTCGAGGATGCCGAGCAGCCAGCCGGCCCCGCGCACGTGCGCCCCGGCATCCTGCGCGCGGGCCGCGAGAGCGCGGTCGCTCGTCACGACCGTCACGTCGTAACCCCCGCCCGCCAGGCGCAGGGCCTCGGCGGCGATCGTGTCGTCGCCCTCGCCGGGCGCGCGCACGGTGCGGACGAGCGCGCCGGCCGCGTCATCCAACCCCCGGGCCTTCCCCTCCACCACGAGCGTCGTCTCCGGGAACCATCTCTCGTGCGGCAGCCCCAGGTCGGCCCCACGCACGCCCGCCGATGCCAGGGCATCCAGCCGGTCGCGCAGCCTGCCGGCCGCCCCGGCGCGGTCGCGCCACCAGCCGTCGGGCACCGAGCCCACCACGTTGGCGCCGTCGACGACGATCGCCGGGCGGTGCGAGAGGCCCGCCTTCAGCGACGGCCACGCCGCCGCGAAGCCGGGGTGGAGCGGGCGGTCGTCCACCTCGTCGAGGGCGACCCACTCCAGCGCGACGCTCTCGGGGTCGCTGATGACGGGCTCGAAGGGCGTCACCGCATCGGCGATGAGCGTCGTGTATGTCCAGATGCCGAGGTCGAGCAGGTGCGTGAACCGGGGCGCCACCGCGCCCTCCGGCACACCGGCCTCCTCCCCCGACTCGCGCAGCGCGCCGTCGATCGCCGACTCGCCCTCGTGCCGGGCGCCGCCCGGCAGACCCCACGTGCCGCCGAAGTGGCTCCACGCCACGCGGTGCTGCAACAGGATCCCGCGGCCGGCGTCCACGGCCAGCAGCCCCGCCGCGCCGAAGCGTCCCCAATACCGTTCGCCGGTCTCGGCGATCACCCACGCATCGCCGGGGTCTCGGGGCCCGTGCGGACGGCGCGGCTCACCCGGGAGGGGCGGCTGGATCGTCATCACCACAGCCTCGCACACCCCGCGGGGCCCGGCGTGCGGACGCTCGCCCCACCTCGGCCCCTCGCGCAGCGGTCAGCGTTGGCGACGCTCCCGCACGCGCATGTTGACGACGATCGGCGTGCCCTCGAACCCGAACAGCTCGCGCAGGCGCCGCTGGATGAACCGGCGGTAGCCCGGGTCGAGGAATCCGGTGGTGAACAGCACGAAGGTCGGCGGACGCGTCGACGCCTGCGTGCCGAAGAGGATGCGCGGCTGCTTGCCGCCCCGCACGGGGTGCGGGTGCTCGGCCACGAGCTCGGACAGGAAGGCGTTGAACTTGCCCGTCGGGATGCGCTGATCCCACGACTCCAGCGCGGTCTCCAGCGCCGGGACGAGCTTGTCGAGGTGCCGACCGGTGCGTGCCGAGATGTTCACGCGCGGGGCCCACGCCACGTGGGCGAGATCCTGCTCGATCTCCCGCTCGAGGTAGCGGCGACGATCCTGGTTCTCCATGTCGTCGTCGTTCAGGCGGTCCCACTTGTTGAAGGCGAGCACGAGCGCGCGGCCCGACTCCAGCACCATGTCGATGATGCGCACGTCCTGCTCACTGAGCGTCTCCGACACATCCAGCACGACGACGGCGACCTCGGCCTTCTCCAGCGCGGCAGAGGTGCGCAGCGACGCGTAGAAGTCGGCGCCCTGCTGCAGGTGCACGCGGCGCCGGATGCCGGCGGTGTCGACCAGGCGCCACAGCTTGCCGCCGAGCTCGACGATCTCGTCGACCGGGTCGCGGGTCGTGCCGGCGAGCTCGTTGACCACGACCCGCTCCTCCCCCGCGGCCTTGTTCAGCAGCGAGGACTTCCCGACATTCGGCCGGCCGAGGATCGCGACGCGGCGCGGGCCGCCGATCTCGGCCTTGGCCACCGCCGAGACGTCGGGCAAGACCTTCACGACCTCATCGAGCAGGTCGGCGACGCCGCGTCCGTGGATCGCCGAGACGGGGTGCGGCTCGCCGAGCCCCAGGTTCCACAGCGCGGCGGCCTCGGGCTCCTGCCGGGCGTCGTCGATCTTGTTCGCCACGAGGAAGACGGGCTTGCCGCTCTTGCGCAGCAGCCTCACGACGCTCTCGTCGGTGGAGGTGGCCCCCACCATGGCGTCGACGACGAACAGCACGACATCCGACAGGTCGATCGCGACCTCGGCCTGCGCGGCGACCGACGCGTCGATGCCCTTCGCGTCGGGCTCCCACCCTCCGGTGTCCACGAGCGAGAACCGTCGGTCGAGCCACTCGGCCTTGTACGTCACGCGGTCGCGTGTCACACCGGGGGTGTCCTCGACGACGGCCTCGCGGCGGCCGAGGATGCGGTTCACGAGCGCCGACTTGCCGACGTTGGGTCGACCCACGATCGCCACGACCGGCAGGGCGGGCGAGTACTGGATCCCGTCCTCGCCGATCCCGAGCCCCTCGAGGAGCGCGGCGTCCTCGTCGTCGAGGTCGTAATCGGTCAGCGACGCACGCAGCGTCTCGGCGCGCTGCTCGACGAGCGTCTCGTCCAGTTCCGCGAGCCGCTCGGCGAGGCGGTCGGGACCGCCCTCGTACTCCTCGTCACCGGCCATGGTGCACCCCTGCCTTCTCCGCGACGACGGCGAGCACCGCGTCGACGGTCTGTTCGAAATCGAGCTCGGTGGAATCGACGACCTCGACGCCCGGCGCGGCGCTGAGGAAGTCCACGACGGCGGAGTCCGACGCGTCGCGGCGCGTGAGCGCGGCCGCGACGGCCGCGGCATCCTCGCCGCTCAGCTCGGCGCTGCGCCGCTCGGCGCGCACCTCGGGGGCCGCCGTGAGCAGGATCCGCACGGGCGCGTCGGGCGCGACCACCGTGGTGATGTCGCGTCCCTCGACGACGATCCCGCGCGAGGCGCCGGCCATGATGCGCCGGAACATCGCCGTGACCGCCTCGCGCACGGCGGGCACGCGGGCGACGCCGCTGACGACGTCCGAGACCCGCGGCTCGCGGATCGCCTCGGTCACGTCGGCCTGCCCTACCCGCACGGCGTAGGCGGCCGGGTCGGTCGAGATCCAGAAGTCGAAGTCGCCGGTGGCGTCGAGCACGTCGGCGGCGTCGCCCGTGTCGGCGCCGCGGGCCAGCACGTGCCACGCGAGCGCCCGGTAGGCCGCGCCCGTGTCGAGATAGTCGTAGCCGAGGCGGGATGCCGCGGCCTTCGACACGCTCGACTTGCCGCTGCCGGCGGGGCCGTCGATCGCGACGACGACCGGGGCCGCGCCGGCGCCGGCGTTCACCTGGTCACCCGTCATTGCTGGTGCTCGCAATCCGCCATCCCCGCTCCGTGAGTCCTTCTACCGCGCGGCCGACGGCCGACGGTACGACGCTGATCTCGGCGAGGCCGAACTGGGCCCCGGGAGAGTGCTCGAGGCGCAGGTCCTCGACGTTGACCTCGAGCTCGCCGAGCTCGCCGAAGAGGCGGCCGAGCTGACCGGGCCGGTCGTCGACCATGACGACCACCTGCTCGAAGCGGCGGTTCTGGCCGTGCTTGCCGGGGAGTCTTTCGACGCCCTCGTTGCCGCGGCGGATCGTGTCGGCCACGGCGCGGCGCGAGCCCGCGGCATCCGGTGCGCGCAGCGCCTCGGTCACGTCGCGCAGGTCGTCGGCGAGCGCGTCGAGCACGTCGACGACGGGGCCCGCGTTGGCGCCGAGGATCTGCACCCACAGCTCGGGGGCGGATGCCGCGATGCGGGTCGTGTCGCGCACGCCCTGCCCCGCGAGCCCGAGCGCGGCGTCGGGCGCCTCCCGCAGGCGGGCGGCCAGGACGCTCGCGACGATCTGGGGAACGTGCGAGACCACCGCGACGGAGCGGTCGTGCTCCTCGGGAGTCATCTCCACGGGGGTCGCGCCGAGATCCAGCGCGAGGCCCTCGACGAGCGCGAGGTCTTCGCGGGAGGTCTCCTCGTCGCGGCAGACGACCCACGGCCGGCCGACGAAGAGGTCGGACCGGGCCGCTATCGCGCCGCCCCGCTCGCGCCCGGCGAGCGGGTGGGACCCGATGTACCGCGTGAGGTCCACTCCGCGACCGCGCAGGGCCAGGTAGGGCTCGAGCTTGACGCTCGCGACGTCGGTGACGACGGCGCCGGGGTGTGCGGCGAGCTCCCGCGCGACGACGTCGGCGGTGACATCCGGCGGCACGGCGACGACGACGAGCGTCGGACGGTCGTCGTCCCGCGCGGCGCGCCCCGCCCCGTAGTCGATCGCGAGGCGCAGCTGCGCCGGCGAGGTGTCATCGAGCACGACGTCGACGCCGGCGGCCCGCAGCGCGTGCCCCACGCTCGCGCCCAGCAGCCCCGCCCCGACGACGCGGACGGTGCCCGTCGTGCGCGCGGCGACGGCGGTCGCGGACGCACGGGTCGAGGCGGAATCGGTCACGTCGGGTCTCCTGACTGGGGCGACGCGGGCGGCGGCGCATCTGCTGCGCTCTCGTCGGCGGCGTCGCGGCGCGCGAGGGTGAGCAGCGCGCCGCGTTCCACCTTAGTCAACTCGCGTGAGCGCCCGACCGGAAGCGTTCCCAGGTGGAGGGGGCCGAACTGGCGGCGCACCAGCTCGAGCACGGGGTGGCCGACCTCCGCCATCATCCGACGGACGATGCGGTTGCGCCCCGAGTGCAGGGTCAGCTCGACGAGGCTCGTCCCTCCCGTGCGGGGGCCCGAGGCATCCAGCAGACGCGCCTTGTCGGCGGCGATCGGGCCGTCCTCGAGCTCGACGCCGCGCTTGAGCCGCGCGATCGTCTGCGCCGTGACGATGCCGTCGACCTTGGCGATGTAGACCTTCGTCACCCCGAAGCTCGGGTGCGCGAGCACGTGCGCGAGGTCGCCGTCGTTGGTGAGGATGAGCAGGCCGCTCGTGTCGGCGTCGAGCCGGCCGACGTTGAAGAGCCGCTCGGGATAGTCCTGCGTGAACCGGCGCAGGTCGTCGCGCCCGCGGTCGTCGCGCATCGAGCTGACGACGCCGGTGGGCTTGTTGAGCATGACGTAGCGCTTGCTCGCGTCCAGCTGCACCGCGACGCCGTCGACGTCGACGAGATCGGTCTCGGGGCGGATGCGCGACCCCAGTTCCGTGACCACCTCGCCGTTGACGCGCACCCGCCCCTCCACGATCAGCTGCTCGCTCACGCGCCGCGAGGCGACGCCCGCCTGCGCGAGCACCTTCTGCAGCCGCACGCCGTCGGCCGCGGCATCCTGCCCCGTCGTCTCACGCTCGCTCATCGGCTCTCCTCCTGCATCGTCCGCCCTCATCGGGGGACCGTGTCGTCGAATCCGTCGGCGCCGTCGTCGAGCAGCGGCGAGATGGGCGGCAGCTCGTCGAGCGAGTTGATGCCCAGGTTCACCAGCAGCGCGTCGGTCGTGCCGTAGTGGATGGCGCCGGTGTCGCCGTCGGTGAACACCTCGGTGATGAGACCCCGCGCCAGCAGCGTGCGCACGACCGAGTCGACGTTCACGGCGCGGATCGCGGCGACCTGACCGCGGGTCACGGGCTGCTTGTACGCGATCACGGCGAGGGTCTCGAGCGCCGCCTGCGAGAGGCGGGAGGGGGCCTGCGTCGTCACGAAGTCGCTGACGAGGTCGTCGAACTCGGCGCGCACGTAGAGCCGCCAGCCGCCACCCACCTCGCGCAGCTCGAAGCCGCGGACGGGCCCGCCTGCCTCGCCGTCGTAGTCGGCGGCGAGGCCTTCGATCGCCTGACGCACGGCCGCGACGGGCGCGCCCACCGCGGTCGCGAGGCTCACGAGGCTCTGCGGCTCCTCGACGATCATGAGGATCGCCTCGAGGCGTCGTGCGACGGATGCCGCGGCCTCCCTCTCATCGGTCATAATCGGCTCCCAGCGTCGCCAGTTTCTCGTCGGACCAGGTCTCCGCGCTCCAGCGCAGCGTCAGCTCGCCGAGCGGCTCGAGCTGCTCGAAGGTGAGTGCCGCGTGGCGGTACAGCTCCAGGATGGACAGGAAGCGCGCCACGACGATGCCCGGGGCATCCACGCCGGCGATCAGCTCGCGGAAGGTCAGCTGCTCGCGGCCGCGCAGCAGCGTCACGACGATCGCGGCCTGCTCGCGGATGCTCACGAGGGGCGCGTGCAGGTGATCCAGGCGCACGTGCGGGATCTCCTTCGGCGCGAACGCCAGCAGCGCGAGCGCGACGAAGTCGTCGAGCGTGAGCGTCCACACGGGCTCCGGAACACGCGCTCGATGCTTCTCGTCCAGCCGCACGGTGCGGGCGTGCCGCGTGTCCTCCGCCCGCAGCCGCGCCCCGAACCAGCCCGAGACCTCCTTGAACGCGCGGTACTGCAGCAGGCGCGCGAAGAGCAGGTCGCGGGCCTCGAGGAGCGCGACGGACTCCGAGTCGACGAGCTCGCCCTGCGGCAGCAGCCCGGCGACCTTCATGTCGAGCAGGGTCGCCGCCACCACGAGGAACTCGCTGGCCTGGTCGAGCTCCTCGTCGGGGCCGAGCTGACGCAGGTACGCGATGAACTCGTCGGTGACGCGGCTGAGCGATACCTCGGTGATGTCGAGCTCGTGCTTGGAGATGAGGCTCAGCAGCAGGTCGAACGGGCCGTCGAAGTTCGCCAGCGAGACGCGGAATCCGCCCTCGCCCTCGTCGGAGGGAGCCTGCCCGGCCGAGCCCTCAGGCGACGTCGCCACGGGCGACCAGCTCCCGCGCGAACCTCAGATAGGCCTGCGCTGCGGAGTGCTCGGGCGCGAAGTCGATGATCGGGACGCCCGACACCGAGGCGTCCGGGAACTTCACGGTGCGCCCGATGACCGTCTCGAACACATCGTCGCCGAAGGCCTCGACGACCCGCTCGAGCACCTCGCGGGAGTGCAGCGTGCGCGGATCGTACATCGTCGCGAGCACCCCGTCGAGCTCGATCGCGGGGTTGAGGCGATCGCGCACCTTGTCGATCGTCTCGATGAGGAGCGCGACGCCGCGCAGCGCGAAGAACTCGCACTCGAGCGGGATGATGACGCCGTGGCTCGCCGTGAGGGCGTTGACCGTCAGCAGGCCGAGCGAGGGCTGGCAGTCGATGAGGATGACGTCGTAGTCGCCGGCGACCTTGCGCAGCACCCTGGAGAGGATCGTCTCGCGGGCGACCTCGTTGACGAGGTGCACCTCGGCCGCCGACAGGTCGATGTTGGCCGGCAGCACGTCGAGTCCTTCGACGTTCGAGGAGACGATGACATCGCGCGGCTCGCGCTTGGTGTCCAGCAGCAGGTCGTAGACCGTCGGCACGTCGTGGGTCGCGATGCCGAGGCCGGCCGAGAGCGCGCCCTGCGGGTCGAAGTCGACCGCGAGCACGCGCCGCCCGTAGCGGGCAAGTGAGGCCGCGAGGTTGATGGTCGTCGTGGTCTTGCCCACGCCGCCCTTCTGGTTGCAGAGCGCGATGATGCGTGCGGGACCGTGGCCGTCGAGCGGGGCGGGGGTGGGGAAGCCGTGGTACGGGCGGCCGGTGGGGCCGACGGGCGCGTCGCCTGTCTCGGAGGGCTTCTTCGTGCCCCGCGCGCTGCCCGCCACCGATTCTCCTGACCTTGCCGTACCGTCGGTCGATTCTAGCCACCCCGCGCCGCCCGAGCCGGGTCGGCATGCCGTGCACGGCGGATGCCGGGGGCGCACCGGCGCCGGGCGCCCTTCAGCGTGCGCGCGGGTGAGCCCCGGCGTACACGTCGCGCAGGGCGTCGACCGTGACGTGCGTGTAGATCTGCGTGGTCGCGACCGACGCATGCCCCAGCAGCTCCTGCACGACGCGGACGTCGGCGCCGCCCTGCAGCAGGTGCGTCGCGAACGAGTGCCGGAGCGTGTGCGGAGACACGTGCGCCGAGAGCCCCGCGCCCTCGGCGGCGCGCTGCAGCACGAGCCACGCGCTCTGACGCGACAGCGGCGCGCCCCGCACGCCGAGGAAGAGCCGGGCGTTCGCCCGGCCGCGCGCAGCGAAGCCCGGCCGCACGCGAGTGAGGTAGGCCGACACGGCGTCGCGCGCGAACGATCCGACGGGCACGATGCGCTCCTTGCCGCCCTTGCCGCGCAGCAGCACGAGACCCTCGTCGCGCGTGACGTCGTCGACGTCGAGGCCGACGGCCTCCGAGACCCGGGCGCCCGTCGCGTACAGCAGCTCCAGCAGCGCGCGATCGCGTATCCCGACGGGGTCCTCGGGCGAGGGGGCCTGCAGCAGGGCCTCGACCTGGTCGATCGTCAGCGCCTTGGGAAGCCGCAGCGGCGCCTTGGGCGGGCGCAGCCGAGCCGCGGCATCCACGCTCTCGATGCCCTCCCGCGCGAGGAAGCGGTGCCACCCGCGCACGGAGGACTGCAGGCGTGCCAGCGAGGATGACGCGGGCCGCGGCTGCGCCGATGCGCGTTCGGCTACGAAGGCGGCGACGACCGACGCATCGATCTGCGCGGTGTCGTCGATGCCGCGCGCCGCCAGCCAGGCGACGTAGTCCTCGAGGTCGCGACGGTACGCCGCGACCGTGTGGGCCGAGAGCCCGCGCTCGATCGTGACGTGCCGCAGGTACGCGGAGAGGGCCCGGTCCGCCCGCATGTCAGCGGCTCGCGCGCTCGTCCCGCCGCAGCAGAGCCGCCGTGGCGAGCACGCCGGAGGCGAGGATGCCGTTGCGCATCCGCCCGGCGAGCACGGCGTCGACCGCGTCATCCAGCGGCACCCATGCCAGGCGGATGTCGGCCTCCTCCTCCTCGCGCGCGTGCACCTCGGGGGCGTCGGCGAGACCTCGGGCGAGGAAGATGTGCACGACCTCGTCGCTGCCGCCGGGCGTCGTGTGGATGCTCAGCAGCGGCGACCAGTCGCGCGCGACGAGGTCGGTCTCCTCCGCGAGCTCGCGCCGCGCGGTCTCGCGGGGCTCCTCCCCCGCGATGTCGAGCAGCCCCGCCGGGATCTCCCAGTCGCGGGAGCGGATCGGATGCCGGTACTGCTGCAGCAGCAGCACGCGGTCCTCGTCGTCGAGCGCGACGATCGCGACGGCGCCGGTGTGGTCGACGTAGTCGCGGCTGACCCGCTCGCCGTTGTAGAGGAAGGTGTCGTGCCGCACGTCCCACACGCGGCCGTCGAAGACGACGTCGCTCTCGACGATCTCGACGTCGAGCGGCTCGTCGCGCAGGTCGGACCCGTCGGAGCCGCCGGTCTCGCCGGGATCAGGCATCGGCATCCTGCTCGACGTCGAACAGCTCGCTCGCGCGGTGGCGATCGAGCGCCGCCCCGACGAGCCCGCGGAACAGCGGGTGCGGCTCGGTCGGGCGCGACCGCAGCTCGGGGTGCGCCTGGGTGGCGATGTAGTACGGGTGCACCTCGCGCGGCAGCTCGACGTACTCGACGAGGTTGCGGTCGGGCGAGAGCCCCGAGAAGACCAGACCGGCCTCGGCCAGGCGGTCGCGGTAGGCGTTGTTGACCTCGTAGCGGTGGCGGTGGCGCTCGGACACGCGCGTCGCGCCGTACGCCTCGGCGGCCACCGACCCCTCGCGCAGGTCGGCCGGGTACAGCCCCAGCCGCATCGTGCCGCCGAGGTCGCCGCCGGCGATGATCTCGACCTGCTCGGCCATCGTCGCGATGACGGGGAACCGGGTGTCGGGGTCGAACTCGCTCGAGGACGCACCCGCGAGGTCGGCCTTGTTGCGGGCGTACTCGATCACCATGCACTGCAGGCCCAGGCACAGCCCCAGCGTGGGGATGCCCTGCTCGCGCGCAAACTTCAGGGCGCCGAGCTTGCCCTCGATGCCCCGGATGCCGAAGCCGCCCGGCACGCAGATCCCGTCCACGTCCGCGAGCGCCTTCGCGGCGCCCTCGGGCGTCTCGCACAGGTCGGAGGGGATCCAGCGGATGCTCACGTGTGTCTCGTGGGCGAAGCCGCCGGCCTTGATCGCCTCGGTCACCGACAGGTACGCATCCGGCAGATCGATGTACTTGCCGACGAGGCCGATCGTCACCTCGTGCTTCGGGTTGTGCACGGCCTTGAGGACGCGGTCCCACCGGCTCCAGTCCACGTCGTTCGCGTGGCCCAGTCCGAGCGCCCGCACGAGGTACTCGTCCAGGCCCTGCTCGTGGAGCATCGTGGGGATGTCGTAGATGCTCGGCACGTCGACGGCGTTGACCACGGCATCCTCGTCGACGTCGCACATGAGCGCGATCTTGCGCTTGTTCGACTCGGTGACGGGGCGGTCGCTGCGCAACACGAGGGCGTCGGGCTGGATGCCGATCGAGCGCAGCGCCGCGACGGAGTGCTGCGTCGGCTTGGTCTTCTGCTCCCCCGACGCGCCCATGAAGGGCACCAGCGAGACGTGGACGAAGAAGACGTTGCCGCGACCGAGCTCGTGGCGGATCTGGCGCGCCGACTCGATGAACGGCTGCGACTCGATGTCGCCCACCGTGCCGCCGATCTCGGTGATGATGACGTCGGGCTTGGGGTCCTCGTCGGCCTGCAGGCGCATGCGCCGCTTGATCTCGTCGGTGATGTGCGGGATGACCTGCACGGTGTCGCCGAGGTACTCGCCGCGGCGTTCGCGCGCGATGACCTGCGAGTACACCTGACCCGTCGTCACGTTCGCCGACTGCGCCAGGTCGATGTCGAGGAAGCGCTCGTAATGCCCGATGTCGAGGTCGGTCTCGGCGCCGTCGTCGGTCACGAAGACCTCGCCGTGCTGGAACGGGTTCATCGTCCCCGGATCGACGTTCAGGTACGGATCCAGCTTCTGCATCACGACGCGCAGACCGCGCGCCGTGAGGAGATTTCCCAGACTCGCGGCGGTGAGGCCCTTGCCCAACGAAGAGACGACACCACCCGTCACGAAGATGTGTCTGGTGATGTCGTTCGATGGTCCCGATGCAGATTCCGCCACGGGCTTCTATCCTATCAGTCGCGTGCGGGCGAGAGCTCGAGCAGCTCGCGCGCGTGTTCGAGGGCGGCGGAGGAGTCGGCGAGCCCCGAGAGCAGGCGCGCCATCTCCGCCTCGCGAGCGGCGCCCTCGAGCCGGCGCACGCTGGAGGCTGTCACGGAGCCGTCGTTCTCCTTGACGACGGTGAGGTGGTTGCCGGCGAAGGCCGCCACCTGGGCGAGGTGGGTCACGGCGATGACCTGCGAGGTCTCGGCGAGGCGCGCGAGCCGCCGGCCGACCTCGATCGCGGCCGCGCCGCCGATGCCCGCATCGACCTCGTCGAACACGAACGTCGGCACCGGGTCGGTGCCCGCGATGACTACCTCGATCGCGAGCATGACGCGCGAGAGCTCGCCGCCCGACGCGCTCCGTGCCACCGGCCGGGGATCGGCTCCGGGGTGCGGGGCGAGCAGCAGCGCCACCTCGTCGCGGCCCTCCGCCGACGGGGTGCCGGGGGCGACCCGCACGCTCAGGCGCGCGTCGGGCATCGCGAGCGCGTGCAGCTCCTCGGTCACCGCGGCGCCCAGGCGCTCGGCCGCCGACGTGCGACGCTCCGTGAGGGTCGCGGCGGCGTCGTCGAGGGCGGATGCCGCGGCATCCCGCTCTGCGCGCAGCTGGTCGATGCGGTCGTCGTCGTCCTCGATCTCCGCGAGCCGGGCCCCGCCCGTCGCGGCGAGCGCGAGCACGTCGTCGAGCGTCCCGCCGTGGCGCCGCACGAGGGCGGCGAGCGCGGCGCGGCGCTCCTGCAGGGCGTCGAGCTCCTGCGGTCCGGTCTCGTCGAGATCGGCGAGGTAGCTCGAGAGGGCCATCGCGAGCTCGCTCGCGCGGAACGACACCTCCGCGGCCTGCTCGGCGTACTCCCCGAGCACGGCGTCCGCCTCGCCCGCGCGCTCGAGCGCGCGCCGCGCCTCCCCCGCGAGGCTCGACACGTCGACACCGCCCGCCTCCGACGAGAGCGCCTCGCGCGCCGTCGCAGCCGCGATGCGCAGCTCCTCCACGTGCGTCAGCCGTTCCGTCCGCGCGGCCAGCTCGGCGTCCTCGCCCGCGACGGGCGCGACGGCCTCGATCTCGGCCAGGTCCTCCCGCAGGGCCTGCGCCTCGGCCATCCGCGCGTCGTGGCTCGTGACGAGCTCCTCCAGCTCGCGGTCGAGCGAGCGCCAGACCGACCAGGCCGAGCGGTACGACTCGAGCGCCGCGCGGACGCTCTCGCCGCCGAAGCGGTCCAGCGCCCCCCGCTGCGCCGACTGCGAGCGCAGCCGCAGCTGCTCGGACTGCCCGTGCACGACGACGAGCTGATCGGCGAGGTCGGCGAGCACGCCGGCCGGGGCGGCCCGGCCGCCCACCGACGCGCGGCTGCGGCCCTCAGCCGTCACGGTGCGCCCGATGTACAGCTCCGCGGCGCCGGCCCCGGCAGGCTCCACGTCTCCGCCCGCCTCGCGCACGCGCTCGACGACACCGCCCTCGTCGGGCACGACCCAGATGCCGGTGACCTCCGCGGCAGCGGCGCCGGCGCGCACCACCCCGGAGTCGGCGCGCTGGCCGAGCAGCAGGCCCAGGCCCGTCACGACCATCGTCTTCCCCGCGCCGGTCTCCCCGGTGACGGCGGTGAAGCCCGGCCCGAGCGGCAGCGTCGCCTCCGCGATGACGCCGAGCGACCGCAGACGCATCTCCTCGATCACGCCGACGCCTCCGGCGCCGCCGCGGGCCCCCGCCATCCCTGGACGGGAAGCCGGAACTTGCGCACGAGTCGGTCGGTGAACGCGGCGGGGTGCAGCCGGGCCAGGCGCACGGGCTCCGGCGAGGCGTGCACGACGACGCGGGCGCCGGGAGGAAGCTCGTGGGACCGGCGACCGTCGCACCACAGGATGCCGGTGCCGTTCGTGCGCTCGAGCACCTCGATCGCGACCGAGGCCTCGGGCCCCACGACGAGCGGCTTGGCGAAGAGCGCGTGCGCCGACAGCGGCACGACGACCATGGCCGCGACGGTCGGCCAGACGACGGGTCCGCCCGCCGAGAAGTTGTACGCGGTCGAGCCCGTCGGCGTCGCGATGACCATGCCGTCGCACCCGAAGGTCGACAGCGGACGCCCGTCGATCTCGACGACCACCTCGAGCATCCGCTCGCGGCTGGCCTTCTCGATGGTCGCCTCGTTGAGCGCCCAGGTCTGGTAGATCGCGCGACCCGCGGCATCCACGACCGTCACGGCCAGCGCCAGGCGCTCCTCCACGGCGTACTCGCCCGTGATCGCTCGGCGGACGGCCTCGTCCATGTCGTCCCGCTCGATCTCGGCGAGGAATCCGACATGGCCCATGTTTATGCCGAGCACGGGAGCGGTGCCGCCACGGACGAGTTCCGCGGCGCGCAGGATCGTGCCGTCGCCGCCGAGGACGATCGCGAGCTCCAGCTCCGACACGTCGACGTCCTCGCCGAGGGTCGCGATGCCGGGCACGTGGTCGAGGGCGCTGTCGAGCTCGGCGCGGTCGCCGGCGGCGAAGACGGGGCGGGCGCCGGATGCCTCGAGCGCCTCAGCGACTCGGCGGGCCGCGTTGACCGTCTCCTCGCGCAGGGCGTGCGCGACGACCAGGATGTTGCGCGCAGCGCTCATGCCACTCCCGTCAGTCGGTCGACCGTGCCCGACCATTCTGCCGGAGTCCCGCCCTCGCCCCGCCGGAACCAGGCGACGTACTCGGCGTTGCCGTGCGTGCCCACGAGCGGCGAGGCGATCACGCCGCGCGTGCCGAGACCCGCGTCCCACGCCCGCCAGAGCACGCCGTTGACGGCGTCCGCGCGCAGCGCGGCGGAGGTGACCAGTCCGCCCTTGACGGCCGTGCGCCCCACCTCGAACTGCGGTTTGACCAGCAGCAGGAAGTCGGCGTCGTAGGCCGCCGTGGCCGCCAGGGCGGGAAGGACGAGCGCGAGCGAGATGAAGGAGAGGTCTCCGGTCACGACGCTCGGCGGTGCCGTGAGCCCGCTGACGTCGGCGAACGCGCCGGCGCTCAGCTCCCGCACGTTGAAGCCCTCGACGCAGATCACCTGCGGGTCGGCGCGGACGGTGTCCGCGAGCTGGTCGTGGCCGACGTCGAGGGCGACGACGGGGGCTGCACCGCGCTCGCGCAGCACCTGCGTGAACCCGCCCGTGGACGCCCCGACATCCAGAGCGATCCGCCCCGCGACGTCGACGCCGAAGGTGTCGAGGGCCGCGATCAGCTTGTGCGCGGCGCGGCTGACGTAGTGATCGGCGGCCGCCACCTCGAGACCGGCGTCGTCGGAGACCTGGGTCGACGACTTGACGACGGTGCGCCCGTCGACGTTCACGAGCCCCTGCGCGATCAGCGTCGCCGCGTGGGTGCGCGACCGGGCGAGCCCCCGGGCCGCGAGGGCCGCGTCCAGGCGGGGCGTCATGGACGGTCGCGACGCGTCTCGCCGATGCCCCCGGCACCGTCGAGCAGGCGCGTGAGTTCCTCGTGCAGACCCGCGTACGCGTCGGCTCGCGAAGCGAGCGGCTGATCCTCGATCACCTCGATGGCCGACAGGAGGTCGGGACGCGGGCTCTGCTCGGACATTGCTCCAGGATACGCGCGCGCTCCGACCCTTCGGAGGGCGCGCGCCGTCAGCGGACGCGGAACGGGTCGGCGTAGAGCGCTTCGGGGACGCGGAGACCGAAGATCGCGCTGCCGGAGTCCCAGATGGCGCGTGCGCCGGCGCGAAGCAGGTCGATCGGCCGATCACCCGCCGACAGGATCTGTACGTCGGCCCCCGCGACACGCACCGTGGCGGTTCCGACCGTCACCGCCCCGTCCTTTCCGCGCACCTTGGCCGCGGGATACGGCTCGTGCAGCTCTCGCAGGTCGGCGAGGATGAAGTCGGGGCGCGACCCCGGAGGAGCCGCGAGCACATGCTTGGGCCGGTCGATGCCGGTGAGCACGAGCACGGAGGCGATCCCGGCGCGCGCGGCCCCGAGGATGTCGGTGTCGAGGCGGTCGCCGATGAAGAGCGCCCTCTGCGCGCCGAAGCGCGCGACGGCCTCTTCGAAGATCGGGGTCTCGGGCTTGCCCGCGACGGTCGCCAACCGGCCGACCGCCGTGTGGACTGCCGAGACGAGCGTGCCGTTGCCGGGGGCCACGCCGCGTGCCTGCGGAATCGTCCAGTCGGTGTTCGTGGCGATCCAGGGGATGCCGCCCTCCTCCTCCGGAAGCGCCAGCGCGTACGCCGCCTCGGCGAGCTGCGACCAGCCCACTTCGGGCGAGAACCCCTGGACGACGGCGGCGGGGTCGTCGTCGGCGCTGCGCGTGACGATGAACCCGGCCTTCTCCACCTCGACCACGAGCCCCTCGCCTCCGACGACGAGGATGCGGGACCCCGCGGGCACCCGATCGCGCAGAAGGCGCATCGCCGCCTGCGGGCTCGTGATCACGTCGTCCTTCTGCGCCGGGAGCCCGAGCTCGCGCAGCTGTGCGGCGACCGTCTCGTCGGTGCGGGAGGCGTTGTTGGTGATGTAGCCGAGGCGGCGCCCGTCGGCGGCGCGCACGAGCGACTCCACGGCGTGCGGCAGGGCGCGGTGGCCCGCATAGACAACCCCGTCGAGGTCGGCCAGCACCGCGTCGGTGCCGTCGAGGGGAGTCGTCTCTCGGGCGCCGGCGAACAATCGCATCACGACCGCTCCTCGTCGCCGCCCTCTTCGTCGATGTCCACGACCTCGACGACGTCGCCCGCTCCCCCGCCGAGCGCCTCCTCGGCGATGCGGGCGCGGGTCCGCCACCGGGCGGCCTCGTCGGAGCGACCCAGTTCGTCGAGCACCTCCGCGCGCGCATCGAACAGGGCCGGGCTCCACGCGAAGGCGCGGTCGGGATCGAGTTCGGGGATGTCCAGTTCGCTGAGCGCCCGCACCGCGTCGCCGAGGTCGAGCCGGGCACCCGACATCGCGATGGCCAGGTGCACGCGCGTCTCCGTCGGGAGGCTCGCACGGTCGACACCGCGGCCCTCCTCGAGGGCGCGGTCCGGGCGACCGACCCCCCGCTCGCTGTCGACGATCAGCGCGATCTGATCGTCGCGCCCGGTGAGCCGGCGGTAGGTCCGCAGCTCCCGCAGCGCGAGCGCGAAGTCGCCCACCGCGTACGCGGTGATGGCCACGGTCTCGCGCACGAGAGCAACGCGGCCCGCTCGACGGGATGCCGCCAGCGCGTGCTCGTGCGCCGCCGACGGGTCGTCGTCGATGAGACGAGCCGCCATCGCGAGATGACGCGCGACGGTGTCCGCGTTCTCCTTGCTGAGCGTCTTCAGCTCGTTCCGCGCGCCGCCGAGATCCCGGGCGGTGACCTCTTCGGGGATCTCCGGATCCATGGGCCTGTCGGCGCGATCGATCTGTCGCGGCCGCGAGGGACGATCGCCGTCGCGACGCGGAAAGCCGGAGCGTCCCGAATCGTCGCGGGCGCGGTACGGCCTGCCGGCACCCGCGTCCCGCGGGCCGTACGGCTTGCGGTTGCCGTCATCACGACGCGCATACGGCCTACGGTCCACGTCATCACGACGCGCATACGGCTTACGGCCGGCGTCGTCGCGCTTCACGTACGGCTTACGGCCGGCGTCATCGCGACGCACGAACGACTTGCGCTCGGCGTCATCGCGACGCACGAACGGCTTGCGCTCGGAATCGTCGCGCTTCGCGTACGGCTTGCGCGTCTCGCCGTCGCGCCTTGCGTATGGCTTACGGTCCGCATCGTCGCGCCTCACCGAGGGCTTACGGGCAGCGCCGCCGCGCTGAGCAGCGGGCCCCGCCCCCTCACGCTTGGCATACGGACGTCGGTCCGTACCGTCACCGCTGCGGCGAGGAGCACGATCGCCCCGTCCGGCGTCACGGGAAGATCCCGACCCCGGACGGCGCTCGTGCTCGGAGCGGTCGCGTTCCTCGTCGGTCATGGGTCGTCCTCTCGGCAGATCTGCGCGTTAACGCGAAATGGCCACCCAGCTCTGGGTGGCCATTTCTCGAAAGAAGTCCGGCGGTGTCCTACTCTCCCACGGGGTCCCCCCCGCAGTACCATCGGCGCTGAGAGGCTTAGCTTCCGGGTTCGGAATGGGACCGGGCGTTTCCCTCTCGCTATGGCCGCCGAAACACTATTGATGTTTCAGTCTGCACAACAAAAGTCATTGTCATGCGGTTCCCGACCGTACATCGAGAACCACTCAGTGGACGCAAGCACCTAGGAAGGTGATTATCAAGTCATCGGCTTATTAGTACCGGTCAGCTTCACGTGTTGCCACGCTTCCACATCCGGCCTATCAACCCAGTAGTCTGGCTGGGAGCCTCTCGCCCGAAGGCATGGAAGTCTCATCTTGAGGCCGGCTTCCCGCTTAGATGCTTTCAGCGGTTATCCATCCCGAACGTAGCTAATCAGCGGTGCTCTTGGCAGAACAACTGACACACCAGAGGTTCGTCCAACCCGGTCCTCTCGTACTAGGGTCAGATCCTCTCAAACTTCCTACGCGCGCAGCGGATAGGGACCGAACTGTCTCACGACGTTCTAAACCCAGCTCGCGTACCGCTTTAATGGGCGAACAGCCCAACCCTTGGGACCTACTCCAGCCCCAGGATGCGACGAGCCGACATCGAGGTGCCAAACCATGCCGTCGATATGGACTCTTGGGCAAGATCAGCCTGTTATCCCCGAGGTACCTTTTATCCGTTGAGCGACAGCGCTTCCACAAGCCACTGCCGGATCACTAGTCCCGACTTTCGTCCCTGCTCGACCTGTCAGTCTCACAGTCAAGCTCCCTTGTGCACTTACACTCGACACCTGATTGCCAACCAGGTTGAGGGAACCTTTGGGCGCCTCCGTTACTTTTTGGGAGGCAACCGCCCCAGTTAAACTACCCACCAGGCACTGTCCCTGAACCGGATTACGGTTCTAAGTTAGATATCCAGAATGACCAGAGTGGTATTTCAACAACGACTCCACATGAACTGGCGTCCATGCTTCACAGTCTCCCACCTATCCTACACAAGCCACACCGAACACCAATACCAAGCTGTAGTAAAGGTCACGGGGTCTTTCCGTCCTGCTGCGCGTAACGAGCATCTTTACTCGTAGTGCAATTTCGCCGAGTTCGCGGTTGAGACAGTTGGGAAGTCGTTACGCCATTCGTGCAGGTCGGAACTTACCCGACAAGGAATTTCGCTACCTTAGGATGGTTATAGTTACCACCGCCGTTTACTGGGGCTTAAATTCTCAGCTTCGCCTTGCGGCTAACCGGTCCTCTTAACCTTCCAGCACCGGGCAGGCGTCAGTCCGTATACATCGTCTTGCGACTTGGCACGGACCTGTGTTTTTAGTAAACAGTCGCTACCCACTAGTCTCTGCGGCCTCCAAACGCTTTCGGAGCAAGTCCTTATACGTCGAAGGCCCCCCTTCTCCCGAAGTTACGGGGGCATTTTGCCGAGTTCCTTAACCACGATTCTCTCGATCTCCTTGGTATTCTCTACCTGACCACCTGAGTCGGTTTGGGGTACGGGCCGCTTGAACCTCGCGTCGATGCTTTTCTTGGCAGCATAGGATCACCGGATCTTGCCTGTTACAGCTCCCCTTCGTGTCTCAGCCTATGTGAGAGACGGATTTGCCTATCTCTCGGCCTACACACTTGGCCTGGGACTACCATCGCCCAGGACCGGCTACCTTCCTGCGTCACACCTGTTAATACGCTAGCCGCACCAGCATGGGGTCGAGCGTTCACAAGGACGTCATCACCCCGAAGGGATCCGAACATTCCGAGCTAGGACTCTTAGCACCACTGGATTAGCTTGGGCGGTTCTTCGCGGGTACGGGAATATCAACCCGTTGTCCATCGACTACGCCTGTCGGCCTCGCCTTAGGTCCCGACTTACCCAGGGAAGATTAGCTTGACCCTGGAACCCTTGGTCTTTCGGAGGACATGTTTCTCACATGTCTTTCGCTACTCATGCCTGCATTCTCACTCGTGTAGCCTCCACGGCTGGTTCACACCGCCGCTTCGCTGGCCACACGACGCTCTCCTACCCATCAACACGGCTGGACCACGAAGGCCTACCAATAATGTCAATGCCACAACTTCGGTGGCGTGCTTGAGCCCCGTTACATTGTCGGCGCGGAATCACTTGACCAGTGAGCTATTACGCACTCTTTCAAGGGTGGCTGCTTCTAAGCCAACCTCCTGGTTGTCAAGGCAACTCCACATCCTTTCCCACTTAGCACGCGCTTAGGGACCTTAGTTGGTGGTCTGGGTTGTTTCCCTCTCGACTATGAAGCTTATCCCCCACAGTCTCACTGCTGCGCTCTCACTTACCGGCATTCGGAGTTTGGCTGACGTCAGTAACCTTTTGGGGCCCATCGGCCATCCAGTAGCTCTACCTCCGGCAAGAAACACGCAACGCTGCACCTAAATGCATTTCGGAGAGAACCAGCTATCACGAAGTTTGATTGGCCTTTCACCCCTATCCACAGCTCATCCCCTCAGTTTTCAACCTAAGTGGGTTCGGCCCTCCACGACGTCTTACCGTCGCTTCAGCCTGGCCATGGATAGATCACTTCGCTTCGGGTCTAGGACATGCGACTGAATCGCCCTATTCAGACTCGCTTTCGCTACGGCTACCCCACTCGGGTTAACCTCGCCACATATCGCTAACTCGCAGGCTCATTCTTCAAAAGGCACGCTGTCACAGCTGCTAGGGCTGCTCCAACGGTTTGTAAGCAAACGGTTTCAGGTACTATTTCACTCCCCTCCCGGGGTACTTTTCACCTTTCCCTCACGGTACTTGTCCGCTATCGGTCATCTGGGAGTATTTAGGCTTATCAGGTGGTCCTGACAGATTCACACGGGATTTCTCGGGCCCCGTGCTACTTGGGATACTCTTCGCGCTGTGACAGACATTTCGACTACGGGGCTGGCACCCACTGTGGCTAACCTTTCAAGGTTATTCGCCTATATCGTCGCATCACGCTCGCTGCTCGGCAGAGCAGCATGAAAAGTCCCACAACCCCGAATACGCAACTCCTGCCGGATATCACACGTACTCGGTTTAGCCTGTTCCGGTTTCGCTCGCCACTACTAACGGAATCGCTGTTGCTTTCTCTTCCTGTGGGTACTGAGATGTTTCACTTCCCCACGTTCCCTCTACCCGCCCTATATATTCAGACGGGAGTCACTGGGTCGGCACGCCGCCCAGCGGGGTTTCCCCATTCGGACATCCTCGGATCAAAGTTTGCTTATCAACTCCCCGAGGCTTATCGCAGATTGCTACGTCCTTCTTCGGCTCCAGATGCCAAGGCATCCACCGTTTGCTCTTAAAGACTTGAAAATCACATGAGTTCGTCTCTTCGGCCCGGATCGGAATCCGGTTTGAAATTGACTAATGATCTATAAAGATCATCTATGTGAAATGACTCCTCATCGGACTCCCCGGCAAGCCGGTTCGTCTGATGACGAGATCATCTCAAAGATGCTCGCGTCCACTGTGTAGTTCTCAAAGTACGGGCGGTACCTTCCCGCTTGTCCTTCGGACAGCCAGAAAGGCCCTGAGGTTGGTCGCCTCCGAAGAGGCATCCGGTCCCTCAGGACCCAACAGCGTGCATGTGCCGGCCGCATCACCAGAACCGTTCCAGCCGCAAGCGGCGTACTGAGTTCGAGATCTGCGAACGGCACCTCGTCAAATGTTCCACCCATGAGCTGACCCCTCGAAGACATTCGCCTCGAGCGGGCTCTGGGAACTCCGAGGAGTTCCAGATGCTCCTTAGAAAGGAGGTGATCCAGCCGCACCTTCCGGTACGGCTACCTTGTTACGACTTAGTCCTAATTACCGATCCCACCTTCGACGGCTCCCTCCACAAGGGTTGGGCCACCGGCTTCAGGTGTTACCGACTTTCATGACTTGACGGGCGGTGTGTACAAGACCCGGGAACGTATTCACCGCAGCGTTGCTGATCTGCGATTACTAGCGACTCCGACTTCATGAGGTCGAGTTGCAGACCTCAATCCGAACTGGGACCGGCTTTTTGGGATTCGCTCCACCTTGCGGTATTGCAGCCCTTTGTACCGGCCATTGTAGCATGCGTGAAGCCCAAGACATAAGGGGCATGATGATTTGACGTCATCCCCACCTTCCTCCGAGTTGACCCCGGCAGTATCCCATGAGTTCCCACCATTACGTGCTGGCAACATAGAACGAGGGTTGCGCTCGTTGCGGGACTTAACCCAACATCTCACGACACGAGCTGACGACAACCATGCACCACCTGTTTACGAGTGTCCAAAGAGTTGACCATTTCTGGCCCGTTCTCGTATATGTCAAGCCTTGGTAAGGTTCTTCGCGTTGCATCGAATTAATCCGCATGCTCCGCCGCTTGTGCGGGTCCCCGTCAATTCCTTTGAGTTTTAGCCTTGCGGCCGTACTCCCCAGGCGGGGAACTTAATGCGTTAGCTGCGTCACGGAAACCGTGGAATGGTCCCCACAACTAGTTCCCAACGTTTACGGGGTGGACTACCAGGGTATCTAAGCCTGTTTGCTCCCCACCCTTTCGCTCCTCAGCGTCAGTTACGGCCCAGAGATCTGCCTTCGCCATCGGTGTTCCTCCTGATATCTGCGCATTCCACCGCTACACCAGGAATTCCAATCTCCCCTACCGCACTCTAGTCTGCCCGTACCCACTGCAGGCCCGAGGTTGAGCCTCGGGTTTTCACAGCAGACGCGACAGACCGCCTACGAGCTCTTTACGCCCAATGATTCCGGATAACGCTTGCGCCCTACGTATTACCGCGGCTGCTGGCACGTAGTTAGCCGGCGCTTTTTCTGCAGGTACCGTCACTTTCGCTTCTTCCCTGCTAAAAGAGGTTTACAACCCGAAGGCCGTCGTCCCTCACGCGGCGTTGCTGCATCAGGCTTTCGCCCATTGTGCAATATTCCCCACTGCTGCCTCCCGTAGGAGTCTGGGCCGTGTCTCAGTCCCAGTGTGGCCGGTCACCCTCTCAGGCCGGCTACCCGTCGACGCCTTGGTGAGCCATTACCTCACCAACAAGCTGATAGGCCGCGAGCCCATCCCGGACCGAAATTCTTTCCAGCTGCTGAAGATGCCTTCGCAGCTCGTATCCGGTATTAGACGCCGTTTCCAGCGCTTATCCCAGAGTCCGGGGCAGGTTGCTCACGTGTTACTCACCCGTTCGCCACTGATCCACAGAGCAAGCTCTGCTTCACCGTTCGACTTGCATGTGTTAAGCACGCCGCCAGCGTTCATCCTGAGCCAGGATCAAACTCTCCGTAAAGAATTTTTGCTACGGCCGGACCGGAATGGGTTCGGCTGTAGCGAGTTTGATCTGACGATCGGATGTCATTACTGACATATCCGTTTAATCTCAAAAGAATCTCATCGATCAGCTAAGCTGACCGCGAGGTTTTTTGGCATTTGACAAGTGCACGCTGTTGAGTTCTCAAGGATCGGATGCTCCTGCGTTCTGGCCTCTCGGCTGCTCCGCAGGGCAACTTCTCTATCTTATCCGTTTCGCTCGGCTTGTCAAATCGGCGTTTTCGGCGGATTCGATCCGGCCAGCCTGAAGAGACGGTGCTCGAGTGAGCAGGAACCCCATTCTAGACCCAGGGGTCTGGACCCTCAAGTGAAGGTCCGTTCGAAGGGGGGTGGTTCTCCGCTTGAGGGGGGTGAGGCTCTCGGGCCTTTCCGCTTCCCTGTGGGGCGAACAAGTAATAAGTTACGCGGAGGTTTCCGGTTGGGCAAATCATGCTGACATCCCGGGCGTGTCGCCCGTGTTTCCGCGGTACGGAGCGGTCGTGCCACCGCCTGCGGATCGGACCTCGCGCCCCGGGGTGCGCAGCGTCTAGCCTCCCTGCATGCCCCCGCACGACCAGACGGCATCGTCGCCCGAGTCGCTGCCCCCGCTCCCCGCTCGGACAGCGGTGCCGGAGCTGGCTCTCCGCGCGGTGCGGCACGCGTCGCTCGCGATGGCGCGCCTGACGGATGCCGACGCCGCGCTCCCCCACCCGGATCCGGACCGCGTGGCGGTGGCCTATGCGAGCGAACGCCATCTCCGCGTCCACGGCGAGCGGCCGGATATCTGGAGCGCCCTCTCCGGGTTCTTCCCCACCCGGAGCGGCTGGCTGCGCACCCACGGCAACTACGCGCACCACGCGCTCGCGCTCACCCGTGCCCTGCTCCTTCCCTCCGACGCGGACCAGGCGCAGCTGGCGGCCGCCCTCTCCCGTATGAGCGCCCTCGCGGCGGAGCGGCTGATCGTCCGGGCGGGCGGGGTCGCCGCACGGGTGCGGGAAGAGGTCCCCGTCCGGGACGCCGCGCTTCGCGAATCCCCGCTCGTCGCGACCCGGCGCCTGGGCGCGCACCCGCGGCATCCACTGCCCGGCCCCACCCCGTCGGCGCCGCTGCGAGGGATACGCGTGCTCGATCTGACCCGCGTCATCGCCGGCCCGATCGCGACGCGCACCCTCGCCCTCTCCGGCGCCGACGTACTGCGCATCGACCCCGTGACCCACCCCGAGGCGCCGTGGCAGCACCTCGACACGGGGCACGGCAAGCGCTCCGCCCTCCTCGACCTGCGGGAGGCCGCGGCCGCCTCCCGCCTGCATGAGCTGCTCGGCCGCGCGGATGTCGTGGTCTACGGCTACCGCCCCGACTCCGCGGCTCGCTGGGGTCTCGATCCCCGCACCCTCGCCGCCCGCCATCCCGGCATCGTCGTCGCGCGGCTCTCCGCGTGGGGCTTCGAGCGATCGGCGCGCTCCCGCCGCGGGTTCGACAGCATCGTGCAGGCTGCCTCCGGCATCGCGCGGGTCGAATCCGGCGACGGCGTCCGCCCCGGCGCGCTCCCCGTGCAGGCTCTCGACCACTCGGCGGGCTATCTGCTCGCGGCCGGCGTCATGCGCGCCCTCGCCCGCCGTCGCGACGAGGGCGGCTCCTGGCTCGTGCAGACGTCGCTGCGCCGCATGGCCGCCGAGCTGCTCGGGATGCCACGGCTTCCGCACCGGCCGCGGATCGCCGAGCCGGACCCCACCCCGCACCTGCAGGACTTCGTCGTCGCCGGGACTGCCGTGACCACCGCCGCCCCGGCGCCCCGCTACCCGGGCGGTCCCACACGCTTCGACCCTCCGCGGCCCTGGGGACAGGACGAGCCGAGATGGGCGTGACCCCCTCCCCGGCCGCGCTCAGCGTCGACGCGACGGCGCGACGACGACGGCCAGCACGAGCGTCGCGACGCCCCAGAGCGCGGCGGCCGGGGGCAGCACGAGATACGCGAGATGCTCGATGCCGAATCCGGGGCGGAAGGGCCCGAAGACCACGTAGCCCCACACCGCGGCCGCCGCGAGCGCGACGGGCAGGGAAACCCACCACGTCCACCGGACGAGCCGCGGGAACCGCCGGACGGGGGGCGACGCCGGGGGGCGTCGCAGCCACAGCACCCCAGCGACGGCGAGGATCCCCAGCCCGAGCGCCGACGACGCATCCTGCAGCCAGGCGTAGAGCGGCTGCCCCGCCCAGCCGGTGTCGAGAGCCGGCAGGAGCCGCACACCCCAGCGCCCGTGGTGGGTGAACAGGTCCCAGACGATGTGGGAGACCACGCCGATCGCGAGGGAGGCGACGAGCAGCAGGATGCCCCGCACGCCCCCGCCGAGCGTCTCCGCCAGCGCACGCCCGGCCCCGCGGTCCCATTCGCTCGGCAGCCGAGCCGCGAGCCATGACGGCGAGAGCTCCCGCGCGGCCGGTCGCAGGACGCAGCGCCACACGAGCAGCAGGGCGAGGGCGAGCAGGAGCGTCGCCGGCAGCCACGCGAAGTCGTGGGTGGCGGAATACCGCAGGAGGTACCCGCGAGTGAAGATCGGCAGATCGGGTGTCATCGCCCCCACGGCGATCGCGGCCGGTACCAGCGGCGTGCGCACGAACGGCAGCGCGACGACCGCATGGCTCGGCGTGAATGGCACGGATCAGTTCCGCAGGAACAGCCCGGCGAGCGTCTTCTTCCCCCGCCGCAGCACCGATACGCCCCCGGGCAGGGAGCCGGCGACGACGGCGGTGTCATCGGCGACCTTCTCGCCGTCGAGCGACACCCCGCCCTGCGCGATCGCGCGCCGGGCCTCAGAGAGGCTCTGCACGAGCCCGGTCTCCACGAGCGCGTGCACGACGCCCGTGCCGGCCTCGACCTCCGCGTGGGGCAGCTCCCGCAGCGCGGTCGCGAGCGTCTGGGCGTCGAGCGCGCGCAGGTCGCCCTGTCCGAACAGCGCCTCGGAGGCGGCGATGACGGATGCCGCGGCATCCGCCCCGTGCACGAGCGCCGTCACCTCGTGCGCCAGGCGCTTCTGCGCAGCCCTGCGGAACGGTTCGCTCTCCACCAGCCGCGCGTAGTGCTCGATCTCCTCGCGCGTGAGGAACGTGAAGATCTTCAGGCGCTCGATGACGTCGGCGTCGTCGGTGTTGAGCCAGAACTGGTACATCCGGTAGGGGCTGCACATCGCGGCATCCAGCCAGATGGCGTTGCCCTCGCTCTTGCCGAACTTGGTGCCGTCGCTGTTGGTGATCAGCGGAGTGCCGATCGCGTGGGCCGACACGCCCTCGACGCGGTGGATCAGGTCGGTTCCGCTGGTGAGGTTGCCCCACTGGTCGCTGCCGCCGGTCTGCAGCACGCAGCCGTAGGTGCGGTACAGCTCCAGGTAGTCCATGCCCTGCAGGATCTGGTAGCTGAACTCGGTGTAGCTGATCCCCGCCTCGGAGTTCAGCCGGGCGGCGACCGCGTCCTTCTTCAGCATCGTGCCGACGCGATAGTGCTTTCCGATGTCGCGAAGGAAGTCGATCGCCGACAGCGGGGCGGTCCAGTCGAGATTGTTGACCACGCGCGCGGCCCCGGTGCCCTCGAAGCTCAGGAAGCGCTCGATCTGCGCCCGCAGCTTCGCGACCCACTCCTGCACCGTCTCGGGCGTGTTGAGGGTGCGCTCGGCGGTGGGCCGCGGATCTCCGATGAGGCCGGTCGAGCCCCCCACGAGACCGAGCGGCAGGTGACCCGCCAGCTGCAGCCGCCGCATGACCAGCAGCTGCACGAGGTTGCCCAGATGAAGGCTCGGCGCGGTGGGGTCGAACCCGCAGTAGAACACGATCGGGGCGCCGCCGAGCAGCGTGCGAAGGGCCTCCTCGTCGGTGGAGACGTGGACCAGGCCGCGCCAGACCAGTTCGTCCCAGACGTTGTCGAACGACGGATCGTTGGCGGGGGTCACGGCGCGCAGCACGGCATCGGAGGGGTCGGTGGGCACGTCTTCGAGGCTACCAGCGGCATCCCCGCGCCTCGGTCCCCGGAGGGCTCAACGCGCGAGGCCGAACCCCCACCAGACGAGGAAGGCCGAGGCGAGCGCGAGCACCCAGCTGACGAGGCTGCCGACGAGGAAGTACTCGGCGCGGTCGCCGGCGTCGTCGCGGGAGATCTCCGGGAAGCGCACGATGCCCTTGGCCGCGAGCGCCGCCGCCAGCAGCGCGTAGGCGCCCGCGAGCGTCAGCGCGAAGACGAGGATCCGCTCCAGGGGACCGATGAGGCGACCGCCCTTGAGCGAGGGCCGCTCGGGCAGCGGCACGGCGTCGTCGGCCGACCCGCCCTCCGGCTCGGGCGGTTCGTCGCGCGCCGGGGCGCCGGGCAGCGGCGGGCGCGGCGGGATGACGAAGCCGTCGCTGACGGGAGGGGGATGCCGGGGCTCGGCGCTCCGGGGCGCCCGCGCCCCGCCCGTGCGCGCGGGGAGGGCGTGCGTGCCGAGCGCCGCACGCACCACGACGTTCGCGCTCTCGAGGAGGAAGACGGCGGCCCCGATCACGAGCACGGCGTGGTCGGGGGTCAGCTCTCCGCCGGGGACCGGCATCCGCCAGACGGGGCCGATCAGTCCCGGCTCGCTGCGCGGCGCGATCCACGCCACGCTCGCGGTCGCGAGGCCGAAGACGGCCACGGCGGGCCAGACGCCCGCCCGCGCGGGCGCCCCCACGGGCATCAGCCACACCCACCCCGTCGTGACGGCGAGCGCCATCGCGGCGGCGGGCACGGCATCCACGACCACGCCCAGGGCCAGCACGACGATCAGGACGGCGGCGAGCGCGACCCACCGGTGACGGTGCACCGCCTGGCGCGCGAGATCGGCGAGGCCGAGGGCGAGGAGCACGAGGCCCGCGGCGATCACGCGGCACCCGCCCGGATCAGGAGGCGGTAGCCCTCGACGACCCCCGCCGCACCCGACGAGGTCAGCGCCTGCGACACCGCGGACTGCGTGATCCCCTCGCCCTCGGCGAGCTGCTTCTGCGTGCGACCGAGGCATCGGCCGTACACGAGGCGTCGCGTTCGCTCCGCCATGGCGCCCACCACCTGGTCGCGGCTGAGGAGGTAGGCGTTGGCGAGGGAGATCTGCCGGTGCATGAGGGCATCCTCCTCCTCGCCCCCGACAACCCACGTGCGCAGCGCGGGGACGGCGCGCTGCTGCCGCGCGTGTACGACCTCGATCGCCTCCCGCGCGGCCCACCACCCCGGCCCTTCGGGAATCGCCCCCGCCGCCGAGGGGACCGTGCGGATGTCGCCGACGCCCACGCCGAACCGGCACTCCAGCCCGTCGGGGAGCGCGAGGCGCAGGAGCAGCACCGAGGCGAGGGCGTGCTCGAGCTCTGCGAAGACGCCCTGGAACTCGTCTCCGACCGTGGGCGCGAGGGGCTGCACGGCCACCGGCAGGTCGCCGTGCACACGGTCGATCGCCGCCTCGATCGTGCGCTGGGCGCTCGACCGGTCGTCGAGTCGTCGCGAGCCCACGATGTCTGCGAGCACCGATATCGCCATGAAATAAGCATAAAGCTTATTTATGCAGAATATAAGACCTATAGTCCGAGGTCGTGCCCCGCGCTCTGCGCCCGTGCGATCAGCTCCGCCCGCTGCTCGGACACCCGCTCGGGAGCGGTTCCGCCCGCCGCGCTGCGGCTCCGGACGGATCCCTCGATCGTCAGCACCTCCCGCACGGACGGCTCGAGGTGGACGGAGACGGCTGCCAGCATCTCGTCGCCGGCCTCGTGAAGCTCGATGCCGTGCTGCTCGCACACGCGCACGAGAGCACCGGAGATCTCGTGCGCCTCCCGGAAGGGAACGCGGCGACGCACGAGCCAATCCGCCACGTCGGTCGCGAGGGAGAAGCCCTGCGGGGCGAGCTCGGCCATCCGCGCGGTGTCGAAGCGCAGCGTCGCGATCATCCCGGCCACGGCGGGCAGCAGCACCTCGAGCGTCGCGACGGAGTCGAACACCGGCTCCTTGTCCTCCTGGAGGTCGCGGTTGTACGCCAGCGGCAGGGCCTTGAGCGTGGCCAGCAGTCCCGTCAGGTTCCCGATCAGGCGTCCCGACTTCCCCCGCGCGAGCTCGGCGATGTCGGGGTTCTTCTTCTGCGGCATGATGCTGGAGCCGGTGGAGTAGGCGTCATCGAGCGTGACGAACCCGAACTCCCGCGTGTTCCACAGGATGATCTCCTCGGCCAGCCGCGACACGTCGACGCCGATCATCGCGGTGATGAAAGCGAACTCGGCCACGATGTCGCGGGCCGCCGTGCCGTCGAGCGAGTTCTCGGAGGGCCGGGACATGCCCAGGCGCTCGGCCACCAGGGCGGGGTCGAGCCCGAGGCTCGATCCGGCGAGCGCTCCGCCGCCGTAGGGCGAGACCCTCGCGCGCTCCCGCCAGTCGCGCAGCCGCTCGAGGTCGCGCACGAGAGGCCAGGCGTGCGCCTGCAGGTGGTGCGCGAGCAGGATCGGCTGGGCGTGCTGCAGGTGGGTGCGCCCGGGCATGATCGCGTCCCCCGCGGCATCCGCCTGCGCGACGAGGGCGTCGATGATCCGCAGCACGTCGCGCGCGATGACCCCCGCGTGGTCGAGGAGGTAGAGCCGCACCAGGGTCGCGATCTGGTCGTTGCGGCTGCGGCCGGCGCGCAGGCGTCCGCCCAGCTCTGCTCCCGCTCGCTCGATCAGGCCGCGCTCGAGCGCTCCGTGCACGTCCTCGTCGCCGGGATCGGCGACGAAGCGGCCCGACGCGACGTCGGCCGCCAGCTCGTCGAGAGCGGCGTGCATCGCCGTCAGCTCCTCGGCCTCGAGGTAGCCCGCCGCGGCGAGCGCCTCGGCGTGGGCCTTCGACCCCGCGATGTCGTAGGGCGCGAGCACCCAGTCGAAGTGCGTCGACCGGCTCAGCGCGGCCAGCTCGGGCGCGGGTCCGCTGGCGAATCGCGCCCCCCACAGGGCGCCCTCGTTCGTTCCCTCGGTCTTCTCGGTGCTCACCGCTCCACCCTATCCAGCCTCGGGTGCCGCGCCCGTCGGGCCGTCAGCGCACGATGCGGGATGCCGTGCGGCGCACCGCTGCGGCCACCACCGCCTCGAGCGGTCCCCGCCCCATCAGGAGCGCCCACGCCGTGCAGCCCACGATGCTCCAGAACACGAAGCTCCCGAACGGGTGCAGCGCGCGGAACCCGGACAGGTCGGAGGGGCTGCCGAGCAGGATGGTGGCCGCGATCGCCCACGCGAGGATCTGCCCCGCGTAGGCGGTGAGCGGCATGGAGCCGAGCGCCCGAAGCGGGAGCGCCGCCCATCCGAGCGGACCGACGACGCCCCCTCGCCACCAGGGCCGGCACACCAGGAGGCACAGGCCGACGACGGCGAGCGCGAAGCCGCCCGAACCGAACACCTCGAGCACGCCGCTCGAGTGCGGCTCGGCCGTCCACACGGCATCCACGAGCGACGCCGATGCCGCGGCATCCCGCCGCCCCTCCGGCGGGGCGAGCCCGTAGGCGATCGCGGCGATCCCCGCGCCGAAGAGCACGAGCGCCGTCTGCACGCTCCCGGAGCGCAGATCGAGCCGCCCGACGCCGAGCCCCGCCACGATGAACGTGCTCCACACCACGAACGGGTACTGCCACCCGATCAGCAGGCTCGCATCCTCCACTCCCGGCGTCCGCCACACGGGAAGCGTCATGATCGCCGCGTAGACCCAGGGGGTCACCAGCCCCAGACCCACCGCGATCCCGAACAGCACGACGGGGCGCAGCGTGAGCAGCGGGAGGACGAGGAGGAACAGGATCGCGTAGGCGGGCAGGATGACGTACACCGGCACGCCGGTGGCGATCAGCAGGATGCCCAGCACCCAGATGATCAGGGCGCGCACCGCCAGGCCGGTCGCCGCGCGCGCGAGGCGCTCGCCGCGCACCGGCGCGCGACCGCCGGTGAGCAGACCGATCGAGATGCCCGCGAGGGTGGCGAAGAGGATCGAGGAGCGCCCGTCGACGATGCCGGTCCACGTGGCGGGGTCGGTCCAGACGAGGTCGTCGGTGACGAGCAGATGGGCCGCGAGCATGCCGATGACGGCGAGCCCCCGGGCGAGATCGATGCCCGCCAGGCGCGCGGGACCGTTCAGGCCCCGCCAGTTCGCGGCGAGCCTGCCCGGTCGGCCGGTCGTCAGCTCTGCGCCAGCAGCCACACCAGCAGGGCCTTCTGCGCGTGCAGCCGGTTCTCGGCCTCGTCCCACACCACCGACTGGGGTCCGTCGATGACCTCCGCGTCCACCTCGTAGCCGCGGTCGGCGGGGAGGCAGTGGATGAAGATCGCGTCGGGCTTGGCCAGCGTCATCGTCTCGTTCGTGACCTTGTAGGCGCCGAGGTCGCGAAGACGCGCGATCTTCTCCTCCTCCTTGCCCATGGACACCCACGTGTCCGTGACGACGATGTCGGCCCCCGCCGCGGCCTCGAGCGGGTCGGTGAACTGCGTGACCGAGCCTCCCGTGCCCTCGGCGATCCGGTCGGCATCCGCGACGACGTCCTCGCGGGGCGCGTAGTCCTCGGGCGAGGCGACGCGCACGTGCATCCCCGCCGTCGCACCGGCGAGCACGTAGGAGTGGGCCATGTTGCTCATGCCGTCGCCGAAGAACGTCAGCGTCAGCCCCTTCAGCTCCCCCTTGTGCTCGCGGATCGTGAGCAGGTCGGCCAGCAGCTGGCAGGGGTGGAAGTCGTCGGAGAGTGCGTTGACGACGGGCACCCGCGTGCCCTGGGCCATCTGCTCGAGCCCGGCCTGCGCGTAGGTGCGCCACACGATCGCCGCGACCTGCCGCTCGAGCACCCGAGCCGTGTCCGCCGGGGTCTCCTTGCCGCCCAGCTGGCTGTTGGCGGTGGAGATGACCAGCGGCGAGCCGCCCAGGTCGGCGATGCCGACCGCGAAGGAGACGCGCGTGCGGGTGGAGGACTTGTCGAAGATGACGGCGACGGTCTGGGGACCGGCGAGCGGCTTCTGCGCCCAGCGGTTCTTCTTCAGCTCGAGCGCGAGATCGAGGATCTCGGACTGCTCGGCGGGGGTGATGTCGTCGTCGCGGAGGAAGTGGCGGGTCATGCGTTCACCTTTGCGGGGGCGGCGTCGGCCGCGTCGTCGAGAAGCAGGGCTTCGGTTGCGGTGGCCAGCGAGGCCTGGAAGAGGTCGACGAACTCGGCGATCTCGTCGTCGCCGATCGTCAGGGGCGGGGCGATGCGCACCGTCGAGGGATTCGCGGCGTTCACGATGAGCCCATGGGTCTGCGCCGCGGCGACGACCGCACCGGCGACCGGCCGCGCGAGCGCGATGCCGATGAGCAGGCCCTGGCCGCGGCATCCCGTCACCAGCGGCGAATGGATGTCCGCGATCGCGTCGCGGATCTGCGCACCGCGCGCCGCGGCGTTCGCCACGAGTCCGGCGCGCTCGATCTCACCGAGCACGGCGCCCGCCACGGCGGTGCCGAGCGCGTTGCCGCCGAACGTGGAGCCGTGGGAGCCGGGGAAGAACAGCTCGCTCGCGTCGCCGAACGTGATGAGCGCGCCGATCGGGAAGCCCCCGCCGATGCCCTTGGCCACGGTGATGGCGTCGGGCGTGATGCCGGCGTGCTGGAACCCGAACCACGCGCCGGTGCGGCCTGCGCCGGTCTGGATCTCGTCGACGATGAGGAGCACGCCATGCGCCGAGGTCAGCTCCCGCGCTGCCGCGAGATAGCCCTCCGGAAGCTCGACCACGCCCGCCTCGCCCTGGATGGGCTCCACGACGAGCGCCGCGACGGTGTCGTCGAGCGCGGCCTCGAGCGCCTCGATCGTGACGGGGATGTGCTCCACCCCCGGCACCATCGGCGAGAACGGCTCCTGCATCGCGGGCTTGCCCGTCAGCGCGAGGGTTCCCATCGTGCGGCCGTGGAAGGCGTTCTCGAGCGTCAGGATGCGGGGGCGGCCGCTCTCGCGTCCGTGCAGCCGGGCGAGCTTGAAGGCCGCCTCGTTCGCCTCGGCCCCGGAATTGCCGAAGTACACCCGGCCCCGCTCCCCCGTGCCGGCGAGCCGCTTCAGCGTCGCCGCGAGCTGCAGCTGCGGGGGCGTGGCGAAGTAGTTCGAGACGTGGGTGAGCGTCGCCGCCTGCCGCGCGAGCGCCTCGACGAACACGGGGTGCGCGTGGCCGAGGGAGTTGACGGCGATGCCGCCGAGGAAGTCCAGGTAGCGGCGGCCGGCGTCGTCCCACAGATACGCACCCTCGCCGCGGACGAACATCGCCATGCGTTCGCCGAAGCTGCGCACCAGATCCCGTCCCGCGTCGTCCTGCCAGCTCATCCCGCGACCACCTCCGTGCCGATTCCCTTGTTCGTGAAGACCTCGACGAGCACCGAATGCGGCACCCGTCCGTCAATGATCGCCGCCGAGTCGACGCCGCCGTCGACCGCGTCCAGGCACGCCTGCATCTTCGGGATCATGCCCGATTCCAGGCTCGGCAGCATGGCGCGCAGCTCGGTCGCGGTCAGGTGCGACACGAGCGAGTCCCGGTTGGGCCAGTCGGCGTAGAGACCGGGGACGTCGGTGAGCACGATGAGCTTCGCAGCGCCGAGCGCCGTGGCCAGGGCGGATGCCGCGGCATCCGCGTTGACGTTCAGGCTCTGCCCCGGCCTGTCGAGGTCGGGCGCGATCGAGGAGACGACGGGGATGCGTCCCGCCTCGAGGTGGTCGTGCACCGTCGTCGGATCGACGCTGACGACGTCGCCGACGTTGCCGAGGTCGTGCTCCTCGCCGTCGATGACGACTCCCCGGCGGCGTCCGCCGAACAGGCCGGCGTCCTCGCCGCTCACGCCGCTCGCGAGCGGCCCGTGCGCGTTGATGCGGCCCACCAGCTGCGGATTGATCTGGCCCGTCAGCACCATGCGCACGACGCCGATCGCCTCGGTCGAGGTGACGCGGTACCCGCCCTTGAACTCGCTCGGGATCGAGAGCCGATCGAGCATCGCCGAGATCTGCGGGCCCCCGCCGTGGACGACGACGGGCTTGACCCCGACGAAGCGCAGATAGGCGATGTCCTCGGCGAAGCTCTGCTGCAGCTCGTCAGAGACCATCGCGTTGCCGCCGTACTTGATGACGATGATCTGGTCGCGGAAGCGCTTGAGCCACGGCAGCGACTCGATGAGCACGGCGGCCTTCTCGGCCGCCTCCTCCGGGCTGGTGTCCTGGATGTCGGTCATGAGCTGTACGCGCTGTTCTCGTGGACGTAGTCGTGCGTCAGGTCGTTGGTCCAGATCGTGGCGCAGGCGTCGCCCGCCTTCAGATCGATGCCGACGTGCGTCGCGCGCGGCGTGAGATCGACCTCTTCCCGCGGCCGGTCGGGTCCGCCCTTCGTGCAGACGCGGACGCCGTTCATGCTCACGTCGACGTCGTACGGATCGAACGCGGCATGCGTCGTGCCGATCGCGGCGAGCACCCGGCCCCAGTTGGGGTCGTTCCCGAAGACCGCCGCCTTGAAGAGGTTGTTCCGGGCGACGGAGCGGCCGACGTCGACGGCGTCCTCCTCGGATGCCGCGCCGGTCACCTCGATCGTGATGTCGTGGCTCGCGCCCTCGGCGTCGCCCTGCAGCTGCGTCGCGAGGCTCGTGCAGGCCTCGCGGAGGGCGGCGGCGAATTCGACCGGGTCGGGCGTCACACCGGATGCGCCGCTGACCATGAGCGTCACCTGATCGTTCGTGGACATGCACCCGTCGGAGTCGAGCCGGTCGAAGCTCACGCGGGTCGCGGCGCGCAGGTGGGCGTCGGCCTCCTCGGCGGTGAGCACGGCGTCGGTCGTGAGGACGACGAGCATCGTCGCGAGGCCGGGCGCGAGCATCCCTGCACCCTTCGCCATGCCGCCGATCGACCAGCCGTCGCCGTGCACGACGGTGCGCTTCGGGCGGGAGTCGGTCGTCATGATCGCGAGCGACGCGGCCTCGCCGCCGTCGGGCGTCAGCCCCGCGATCGCGCGGGTCGTGCCCTCCAGCACCTTGGCGCGGAAGACCTCGTCGCCCGTGCCGATCAAGCCGGTGGAGCACACGAGGACGTCGCCGGCGCTCACGCCGAGCAGTTCGGCGGCCCTCTCGGCGGTCTGGTGCGTCGTCTGGAACCCGAAGCTGCCCGTGAAGCAGTTGGCGCCGCCGGAGTTGAGCACGACCGCTTCGACGACGCCGTCCCTCACCGCCACCTCCGACCACAGGATCGGGTTGGCCTTGGCGCGATTGCTCGTGAAGACCGCCGCGCCCGCCTTGAGCGGCCCGCGGTTGACGACGACCGCGACATCCGGCTTTCCCGTCGACTTCAGCCCCGCGGCGACGCCCGCCGCCGCGAAGCCCTGGGGTGCGGTCACGCTCACGGCGCCACTCCGTTCACGGTCAGGCCCGTGGCCTCGGGGAGGCCGAGGGCGATGTTCATCGACTGGATCGCCGCGCCCGCCGTGCCCTTGGCGAGGTTGTCGAGGGCGGTGACGACGACGACCCGGTTCGCGGCACGGTCGATCGCAAGCCCCATCAGCGCGGTGTTCGCGCCGAGCACGTCGGCCGTGCGAGGGAATTCCCCTGCCGGCAGCAGGTGCACGAACGTCTCGTCCCCGTAGGCCGCCTCCCACGCGCCGCGGATGTCGGCGTCGGACGCGTCCGGCGCGATCGGGGCCGAGCTGGTGGCGAGGATGCCGCGCGCCATCGGCACGATGACGGGCGTGAACGAGATGCGGATGGCGTCGGTGAGCGATGTCCATACCCGGTCTTCGGGCTCGCTCGCCGAGTCCGCCACCGGCAACGCGGCGGCGAGCGCCTGGCGTATCTCAGGGATGTGCCGGTGCGTGCCGCCGACGGCATACGGGTTGGCGGAGCCGAGGATCTCGCTCGCGAGGAGGTTCGTCTTGAGGCTCTTGCCGGCGCCGCTCGGCCCGACGGCGAGGACACTCACGATGTCGCGGGTGTCGATCACCCCGGCAGCGACGCCGGGGACGAGACTCAGACTCACGGTCGATGCATTGCAGCCGGGCGCCGCTATCCGGGATGCCCCGGCCAGGCGGGAGCGCTGCTTGGCGCCGCCTCCGACCAGGAGCTCGGGCACGCCGTAGGCCCACGGCTCGTGGAACTCGCCGCCGTAGAAGTGATCCCACGCCGAGACGGACTCGAGCCGGTGGTCCGCGCCGCAGTCGATCACGAGCGGCGCCTCGGCGAGCGCCTCGGTGTACTGCCCCGACTGACCGTGCGGCAGGGCGAGGAAGACGATGTCGTGCCCCGCGAGGGTCTCGGGCGTCGTGTCCTGCAGAGTGAGGTGAGCGAGCGAGCGGAGGTGCGGCTGGTGCAGGGCGAGCGGCTGGCCGGCGTTCGAGTGCGCGGTCACCGTGCGGATCTCGACATCCGGGTGCGCCGCGAGCAGCCGGAGCAGTTCCCCGCCGGCGTATCCGGAGGCGCCGGAGACGGCTACCTGATAGGGCATGGTGTCAACCTTAGGGTCTGGGAGGCCTCGCCCCCGCGCGGTGGCGCGGAGGATGTCGACGGCGACGCCGCTGCCGCGCCCACGGGGCGGGGCGTGCGGGGTCGCCTACAGTCGGCGGCCGCCCAGACGTCGGCGCGCACCGGCGAGGCGCACGGAAGGCGTCTCGAGGGCGGTGGCGGCCGAAGGCATGCGCCGACGATAGCGGCCGTGCCGCGGCATCCGCAAATCTCCGGCGTTCGTGGGGTGGGTGGTCAGGCCCCCAGCGCGGCGAGCAGTTCCCGCTTCTTGGCGCGTGTGAGCCCCGCGCGCCGTTCCCCGGCGGCGCGATACGCGGCGTTCGAGCGGGTCATGAATCCCGGCATCCCGGCCGGCAGCCACAGCGGCAGCGAGCGCGGACCCATCCACGGCGCGACACCCTGCGCCGTCCTCGTCGTCGACCGCGTAGACCGGGACCGACGAGACGTACGTCCAGTGAAGCGCCGCCCCGGCGATCGCCCCGCTCAGCCAGCCGGTGCCGCCCAGGATCAGCCCGTTCGTCATCCATCCATCCCACGGAAGTCGCACCCGGCTGGGCCGCGGCGGCGGACCCGTCCTCGTTCGCTCGGACAACACTCCGGCGAAGTACGCCCGGACGTCGGCCGAAGGCCCGTCGTTCCGGGCGGGCCCGGCGCCAGGTCACCGGTGTCACCGGCATGTTGTCCGCACGGACCGCGCCCTTCCTCGATGCGCGATCGTCAGGCCGCCGCGGGCGCCACGGACGCGCGTGCCCGCGCGACCGCCGCGACGGCACCGAGCGCGGCGACCCCCGCCCACAGCAGCAGGCCGATCGCCGACTGCAGGACGGCGTGGAGCGAGCCCCCGAGGAGGGCCTGGGTGCCCTGCAGACCGGTGCTGAGCGGGAGTAGCGCGAGCGGGCCCGCCGCGATCGACCCCGCAAGCACGGGACCGAGGGTTCCCGCGGCGACGACCTGCACGCCCAGAGCGATCACCGAGACGACGAGACCGGCGCGACCGAGCAGCCCGCACAACGCCTGGTGGACGAGCGCGAAGCACACCGACATCGCCACGGTCAGGCCGAACGCCACGGCGATGCGCTCCGCAGCGACACCCAGGACGGCGACCCCGATCCACACGAGCACGGCCTGGACGACGCCGACCGCGACGGCGACGAGCGCGGCCTGCCCCGCGATACGTCGGGCGGAGGCGGACGTGGAGAGGGCGGCCCGGGAGAACGGCGCGACGACCAGCGACGCCGCCAGCGCGCCCAGCCAGAGCGCGACGGGAACGAGCGCCGCGACCGCCGCGGCCCTCGCGGTCGTCGGACCACCCGACGAGGCGGTCTCCACGCCGATCGGGTCGGCCACGACGCCGGCGATCGTCCTCTGCTGATCCGAAGTGTAGGAGGGGATGTCGGCGGCCGCCGTGTCGAGGCCGGACGCCAGCGCGCCCGACCCGGTCGCGAGCTCGCCGAGCCCCGCGCGCAGGTCGCCCACGCCACCGGCCAGCTCGCGGGCCCCCTCCCCCGCGGCCGCCTCGGCCGATGCGAGCAGGCCCAGCCCGTCGGCGACCGGGGCGGCGACGTCGGCGACGACCCCTGTGCCGAGGGCGACGGCCGCGGCATCCAGCGAGTGGCCCGCCAGCGCGCCGGCCTGCGTCTGCATGCGCGCCGCGATGCCCGCCGCGCCCTGACGCAGCGCCTCGATCTCGTCCACCAGCGCGCCCGCCGGCTGCGCCGGGTCGAGAGCGATGAGCGCGGCGATCTCATCGAGCCCGATGACGCCGACGTCCTGAGCCAGAGCGAGCTCCTCGGCGACGAGCGCTTCTTCGGCGAGGGAGACCGCGAGGGCCGCGGTGTCGGCGGACGCCGCCGCGCTGAGCGCGCCGAGGTCCCGCGCCCCCTCGGGCAGGGCGTCGAGGATGCGCGCGATCTCACCGATGCCCGATGCGAGGTCAGACGCTCCCGCCTCGATCGCGCCCGCTCCCTCACCGGCGCCCTGGATGCCGGCGGTCAGGTCCCGAGCGCCGGAGGACGCCTGGCCGAGGGCTTCGGAGAGGTCCGCGAACGCGCTCAGGGTCCCCGCGACGTAGCCCGAGGTCAGTTCCGCCGCGACGCCGCGGGGCAGCCCGGCCGCGAGCGCATCCGCGACCGTCCCCTCGACATATCCGTGGCGCGTGCTCGTGCGCACCTGCAGCTGGGCGACCGTCGGCGCGTCCGAACCGATCGTGGCGACGTCCTTCGAGAATTCGGCGGGGATCGTCACGACCGCCTGGAACCCGCCGTCGGCGAGCCCTGCATCGGCCGTGGCCGCGTCGGTGAGCGTCCAGGTCACGCCGTCATCACCCGTCAGCAGGTTCTCGGTGAGGAGCTTGCCCACGGCGACAGGGGCGCCGTCCGCGTCCAGCGGCGCATCGAGATTGACGACCGCGGCGGACACCCTCTCCACGCTGCGGTGAGGAAGCAGCGCGAGGAGGACGAGGAGCGGTGCGATCACCGCCAGCACGATGACCGCGACCGTGCGCCGCCGCGACCGGGCGGGTGCGGGCACGAGGCTCCAGAAGCGGTTCATGAGCGGCTCCTCTCGTGTGCGGTGGCGTCGGCTCGCACCGAGACGATGCTGCGATCCGTGAGCGGCTGAACGGCGTCGTCGACGGCGAACACGGCGGTCGCCGACGGGTCGAGCCGGCCCAGCACCGTCGCCACGACGGGCGCGGCCCTGCCGCGCAGGTCGGCGACGACGAGCGGCAGGCCACTTGCCAGGGCGACTGCTGCGGCGAGCGCCCACCGTCCTGACTCGTCCAGGCGCGCGACGGGGGTGTCCGGACCGGTCTCGCCCGTCGGCACCCCGGACGCACCCATCGCGTCGACGAGCGCGTCGAAGACCCCTGCTGCGAGGTGCGTCCGTGCGGCCAGGTCGCGTCGGGGAACACCGTTCAGCCGCAGCATCCCCCCGAGGTAGTCGCCCACCGACTCGGCGTCGGCCGGCGGGGGCACCGCCCCCACGTAGGCCGTCGCCGACGCCACCGCAGCCCGCTCGAACGGGAGCACATGTCCGCGCACCGCGACGTCGCCCCCGATATCGGCCGAGCGACCGGCGAGCGCCGCGCAGAGGTCGTCGGCGCGGTCGCCGCGCACGAGCAGCACGCCGCGGTCCGGCACGGTGAAGGATGCCGCGCGGGAGTCTCCGACGACGGCATCCCGTGCGTGCAGCCCCGCTCGGCGGTCGGCGTCGTCGTCGCGCCACCGTCGCTGCGCGAGCATCCGCTGCACCGCCTCGCCCTCGATATCCGCGTCAGGGAGCACCCGGGCGAGACCCCGCGGCAACCACCACGCGCGGTCGCCGAGCAGCGTCATGAGGGCGGGGACGAGGGTCATCCGCACGACGAAGGCGTCGATGAGCACGCCCACGGCGAGCGCGAGCGCGATGGGCTGGATGATCGCGCTGCCGCCCGGGACGAAGGAGAAGAAGACCGAGAACATGATGAGCGCGGCGGCCGTGACGACCCGCGCGGATGCGGAGAAACCCTCCCGGACGGACACGCGCGCGTCGCCTGTCGCTGCGTAGCGTTCACGCATCCGCGAGACGAGGAAGACGTGGTAGTCCATCGCGAGGCCGAACAGCACCGCCATCACGAGGATCGGCATGAAGCTGATCACGGGGCCCACCTTCCCGACGCCCAGGAGATCGGCCGCCCACCCCCACTCGAAGACGGCCGTCGACACGCCGAGCGCGGCACCCACCGTCAGCAGGTAGCCGAACGTCGCGGTCACGGGAACCGCGATCGAGCGGAACATGATCATCAGCAGCAGCAGGCACAGCCCGACGACGACCAGCGCGAACGGCAGGAGCGCCGCGCCCAGCCGGTCGGAGATGTCGATGGCGAGGGCCGTCTGGCCCGTGACCTGGAACCCGAACCCGTGCGCGGACTCGAAGGCCGGGGCCAGGTCGCGCAGCCGCTGCACGAGGTCGCCCGTCTCGGCCGAACTCGGCGCGCTGGTGGGGGTGATCGTCAGCACCGCGAGGTCGAGCGCCTCGTTGGGGAACGCCTGCGAGGTCGCGGCGACGCCCTCGACCGATCCGAACTCTCCGTCGAGGGCGTCGAGCGCCTGCTCGACATCGAGCGTGCGGGAGATGTCCGCGGTGATGAGCAGCGGACCGTTGAATCCTGGGCCGAACCCCTCGTTCAGCAGGTCGTAGGCGACGCGCGCCGGCGAACCCGCCGGGTCGTATCCCGCGTCGGGAAGAGTCAGGCGCATCCCCGCGGCGGGCACCGCCAGAGCCAGCAGCGCGACGACGACGATCGCCGCGGTGGCAAGCGGTGCGCGCGTCGCTATCCTCACCCACGCGGGGCCAGGCCTCCGCGCATCCGGCACCGCCGCCTTCGGCGTGCGCTTCCGGCGCGGAGGCTTCGGGATGAGTCGCCGGCCGCACAGGGTCAGGATCGCCGGGAGGAGCGTGACGGCGACCGCCAGCGCGCAGAGCACGGCAGCCGCGGCGCCGAGCCCCATGACCGTCAGGAAGGGGATGCCCGCGACCGCGAGCCCCAGCAGCGCGATCATGACGGTCAGACCCGCGAAGACGACCGCCGTGCCCGCCGTCGCAATCGCGACGGCGACGGATTCGGCGACCGCCATGCCCTGCCGGAGGTTGTCGCGATGCCGCGACGTGATCAGCAGCGCGTAGTCGATGCCCACCGCGAGACCCAGCATCGTCGCGAGCACCGGAGCGGTTGCCTGCACCGGCGCGAAGGCGGCGACGATCGTGATCGAGCTCGTCGCGACGCCGACGCCGATCGCGGCGGTGATGAGCGGCATCCCCGCGGCCAGGAGCGAGCCGAACGTCACCGCCAGCACGAGGAAGGCGACGGCCATGCCCACGATCTCGGTCCAGTCGACGCCGGAGGAGGCGGCGGCCGTGATCCCCGACACGGCGACCTGCAGCCCGGCGTCGCTCAGGGGCGACGTCGCCTGATCGATCGCGTCGACGAGCGTGCCCGGGACGTCCTCGGCGGCGACCGAGAGCTGCACCGAGAGGAAGACCATCCGGCCGTCCGCGGAGATCTGCGCGGGCGCCCCCGCGCCGGCGGGTGTCGAACCGCTCGCCGACATCGGATAGGGGCAGCCGACCGCGGTGACCTCGGCCACGGCCGCGACGCCCTCGCACGCCGTGGCGATGGCATCCGCGTCGCCGGCGATCGTGGCCCCCTCCGGCGCGACGACGACGATGCGGCCGCTCGCCCCGCTCAGCTGCGGGAACCGCTGCTCCAGCGCATCCAGCGCGGTCTGCGCCTGGGTGCCGGGGATATCGAAGGACGACTGCAGGTGATTGCCGAGCGCACCGGCCGCGGCTCCCCCGCCGACGGCGAGGACGAGCCAGACCGCGACGACCCACCAGCGGCGACGCGCGCAGAAGCGGCCGATGCGGTACAGAACGGAGGACATCTCCGACGACTCCCTCCTTCTCGGGCCACGCCCGAAGCCCCCCCATATCCCCCGTCTGGACCACTCTCTCAGAATCGCGCCCCGCTGCACGTCGACACCCGTGCACCGAGTCAGGAGATCGTGCCGACGCAGGACGATCCCGAGCGCATCGTCCTGCGTCCGTCGGATCGCCTGTCGTCGGCAGCTCGCCGCGGCTCCCGCGTCAGTCGCGGATGCTGGCACCGAAGCGCTCGGCCGCCACGGCGACGCCCGCGAGCTTCGCGTCGGTCGCCTCGGCGGCGGTCAGCGTGCGATCCGGGGCGCGGAAGCGAAGCGCGAACGTCAGGCTCTTCGATCCCTCCGGCACGCCCTGCCCGCGGTAGTCGTCCACGAGGCGCAGCGACTCCAGCAGTTCGCCGGCGCCCTCCGCGACGGCCCCCCGCACGGCGGCGGCGGGCACGTCGGCCCCCACGACGAGCGAGACGTCCTGCGTCGCCGCGGGGTAGGTCGACAGCGAGGCGGCCACGACCTTCTCCCCCGCGATCGAGAGCACGAGGTCGAGGTCGAGCTCTGCGACGACCACGCGACCGGGCAGATCGGATGCCTCAGCGACGGCGGGCAGCAGTTCGCCGACGTAGCCGACCTCCGTGCCCGCGACGGAGAGCACGCCCGTGCGCCCGGGGTGGAGCGCGGCGCGCGCGCCCTGCGCGACGTCGATCGTCACCCCCGCGGCGGCGGCGACGATGCGCACGGCGTCGAGGGCCTCGGCGAGCCCCGCCGGCTCGGGCGCGCGCCCCGGCTGCTTCGGCGCGACGTTGCCCGCCAGCAGCACCGCCACGAGGCGCGGCTGCGGCGGGATCGAGGCGTCGAGCGCCGCGAGGGTCGCGGCATCCGGCCGCACGGCCAGCGGCGGCACGCTCTCTGTGCCGTAGACGACGCCCGGCTCGGGCACGAAGGTCGTGCCGACCTCGAACAGGGCCAGGTCGGTGAGCCCGCGGGAGAGGTTGCGGTGGGCGGTCTGGAGCAGGCCCGGCACGAGCGAGCGCCGCAGGAAGGGCGCCTGGCCGTCGAGCGGATTCGCGAGCTTGATGCTCGGCAGGTGCGCGCCCGAGGCCGACCCGTGCAGATCGTTCGCCTCCTCGGTGGTGAAGGGGAACGCCGGCGTCTCGACGAAGCCGGCGGCGGCCAGCGCGTTGGACACGCGCCGGCGACCCTGCTGGGCGGGCGTGAGCCCGCGTCCCGAGGGCGGGGTGGGCAGCACCGAGGGGATGCGGTCGTACCCGCTGATGCGGGCGACCTCCTCCGCGAGGGTCCACTTATCGGTCAGGTCGGGGCGCCACGAGGGCGGGATGACGTTCCATCCGTCGGCGCCCTCGTGCACGTCGCAGCCGATCATGCGAAGGGCGTCCTCGACCTCTACCGCCGTGTAGTCCACGCCGATGAGCCCCTGGACGAAGCCGGCGGGCAGCTCGATCCCCTCGATCACGTGCTCGGGCTGCAGCGCGCCCCCGAGTGCGTCCGCCGTGCCCCCGGCGAGCTGGACCATGAGGTCGACGACGCGCTGCGCCGCGACGACGGAGACGAGCGGGTCGACGCCGCGCTCGAAGCGGCGAGATGCCTCGGAGGGCAGCTTGTGCCGCCGGGCGGTGCGGGCGATCGACACCGGGTCGAACACCGCCGCCTCGACGAGGACGTTCGTCGTCGTGTCGCTCATCTCGGTCGTGCCGCCGCCCATGACCCCCGCGAGGCCGATCGGGCCCGACTCGTCGGTGATCAGCAGGTCCTCGGGGTGCAGCGTGCGCACCTGGCCGTCGAGCGTCTCGAGCTTCTCCCCCGGCTCCGCCCGGCGCACCGTGATGCCGCCGGAGAGCTTGTCGAGGTCGTAGCCGTGGATCGGGTTGCCGAGCTCGAGCATGACGTAGTTGGTGATGTCGATCAGCACGCCGAGCGAGCGGATGCCGGCGAGGGCCAGGCGCGCGATCATCCACGGCGGGGTCGGCGCCGAGGCATCCACCCCGCGCACGACGCGTGCGATGAACTCGCTCGCCCCGACGCGGCCGCGGATCGGCGCCCGGTCGTCGATGAGGAGCGGGAAGCCCGTACCCGGGGCGTCGACCTCGCGCAGGCCCGGGTCGGTGAACGCCGCGCCGGTCGCGTGCGAGTACTCGCGCGCGACGCCGCGGATCGACAGGGCGTAGCCGCGGTCGGGCGTGACGTTGATCTCCACCGCCACGTCGTCGAGCCCGAGCAGCGCGATCGCATCGGTGCCGACCTCGGGGTCCAGGCCCAGCTCGCCGAGGCGCAGGATGCCGGAGTGCTCCTGGCCGAGGCCCAGCTCCTTCGCCGAGGCGATCATGCCGTCCGAGACGTGGCCGTAGGTCTTGCGCGCCGCGATCGGGAAGGGCCCGGGCAGCACGGCCCCCGGCAGGGTCACGACGACCTTGTCGCCCTCGAGGAAGTTGCCGGCGCCGCACACGATTCCGCGGGGCTCGCCCTCGCCGACATCGACCTGGCACCACCGGATCGTCTTCCCGTTGGACTGCGGCTCGGCCTCGAACGAGAGCACCCGGCCCACGACGATCGGCCCCTGGAGGCCGAAGCCGTGCACGTCCTCCTCCTCGAAGCCCACCGACACGAGGGCCTCGAGCACGTCCTCGGGCGCGGCATCCGCCGGCACCTCGACGTACTCCCGCAGCCACGACAGCGGAACGCGCATCAGACCACCATCCCGAACTGCTCGCTGAAGCGGACATCGCCCTCGGCCATGTCGCGCATGTCCTGCACGTCGCTTCGGAACATCAGCGTCCGCTCGATGCCCATCCCGAAGGCGAAGCCGGAGTAGACGTCGGGGTCGATGCCCGCGGCGCGGAGGACGTTGGGGTTGACCATTCCGCAGCCGCCCCACTCGATCCAGCGCGCGCCGCCCTTGAAGGTCGGGTGCCAGAGGTCGAGCTCGGCCGACGGCTCGGTGAAGGGGAAATAGTTGGCGCGGAAGCGGGTCTTCGCCTCCGGGCCGAACAGCACGCGCGCGGCGTGGTCGAGCGTGCCCTTGAGGTGCGCCATCGTGATGCCCTTGTCGATGACGAGGCCCTCGAACTGCGTGAAGACCGGCAGGTGGGTCGCGTCGAACTCGTCGGTGCGGTAGACCCTCCCCGGGCACAGCACGTAGATGGGCAGCTCTCGCTCGAGCATGGAGCGCACCTGCACCGGGCTGGTGTGCGTACGCATCACGAGGTGGCGGTCGACCGGGTCGACGAAGAACGTGTCCTGCATCTGGCGCGCGGGGTGGTCGACGTCGAAGTTGAGGGCGTCGAAGTTGAACCACTCGTGCTCGAGCTCGGGCCCCTCCGCGATCTCCCACCCCATGCCGACGAAGATGTCGCTGATCTGCTCCTGAAGGAGGGACAGCGGATGCCGAGCCCCGACGCGCGTGCGGGAGGGCACCGCCGTGATGTCGATCCGCTCCGCCTCGAGCCGCGCCGCCGTCTCGGCCTCGGCCAGCTCCGCCTCTCTCGCGGCGAGCGCCTGCGTCACGGCGCCGCGCGCCTGCCCGACGAGCTTGCCGAACTCGGCCTTGTGCTCCTTCGGCACATCGCGCATGCGCGCGTTGAGCGCGGCAAGCGGCGACCCGTCGCCCTGGTGGGCGGAGCGGGCGGCCTTGAGCTCTGCGGTGTCGGCTGCCGAGGCGATGGCCGCGAGCGCGGCATCCACGGCATCCTGGACCGCCTGGGGCGTGATCTCGGGAGTGTCAGACACGAGAGGCGAGTCTACCGGGGGTGGATGCCGCCTCCCGCGCCCGCAGAAGTCAGAGAGCGCCGCCCGTGCGCCCCGATGTGCGCGCCGCCGCCGACGCCTGCGCCAGCATGATCGCCTGGTCGGGATCGACGTCCTCGCCGCCCCTGCCCTTCTTGGCGCGCGTGCCGCCGCTCGCCGTCCGGCGCGAGAGCCAGCGCGCGAACCACGACAGCGACAGGTTGATCGCGAGGTAGATGACCAGCGTCACGACGAAGAGCGAGAACAGGTAGCGGTTGCCGTAGAACGACGCCAGGTTGTTCATCGTCGTGCGGATCAGCTCGTTGTAGCCGACGATGTACCCGAGCGAGGTGTCCTTGAGTAGCACCACGAGCTGAGCGACGATGATCGGCAGCATCTGGCGGAAGGCCTGCGGAAACTCCACGAGGATCTTGGACTGGAACTCGCGCATGCCCACCGACAGCGCGGCTTCGCGCTGTCCCCGCGGGAGCGCGGCCAGGCCCGCGCGCAGGGCCTCGCCGATCAGCGTGCCGTTGTAGAGGATGAGGGCGATGACCACTGCCCAGAAGGCGCCTGTCGAGGCGACGAGCAGGATGAACAGCATCATCAGCAGGACGGGCATGCCGCGGAAGAACTCGATGAAGACGGCCGTCGGGATGCGCACCCACGCGATCGTGGAGCTGCGCATGAGCGAGAGGGCGATGCCGAGCACGATCGCGCCGACCGCGGCGACCGCCGCGGCCCGCAGCGTTCCCAGCACACCCTGGCCGATGAAGCTCCACACCTGCGGGTCGGTGAAGATGTCCCAGCGCGTCGGCGAGAACATGCCGGGCACGACGATGCCGCCCGAGGTGCGAGGAGCGGCGAGGATCACCACGACCCAGGCGACGAGCCCTGCGATCAGCACGAGGCCGATGAGGGAGACGATCAGCGAGATGCGGCGGGCCCGGGGACCCGGCGCATCGAAGAGTACGCTCGAGCCGCTCATCGCCGCACCACCAGCTTTCGTTCGAGGGCCCCGGCGAACAGGCCGAGTGGCACGGTGACGACGAGATAGAGCCCCGCCGTGACGAGCAGGATCGGGATGACGATGTTTCCGTTGGCGTTGGTCAGCTCACGGGTGGACGCGAACAACTCCGCCACGAAGAATCCCCCGGCGACGGACGTGTTCTTCGTCAGCGCGATGAACACGTTGATCAGCGGTGGGATCGTCATGCGGAACGCCTGCGGGAGGACGACGAGCGAGACGCTCTGGCCGAAACCGAGGCCGATGCTGCGCGCGGCCTCGGCCTGGCCGACGGGAACGCCGTTGATCCCCGAGCGCAGCGCCTCCGCCACGAACGGAGAGGTGTAGTACGTCAGCGCGAAGATCGCGAGCACGACGTAGGGAAGCCGGAGCCCCAGGAACGGGACGATGAAAGCGAAGAAGAAGAAGACCAGTGTCAACGGCGTATTGCGCGCGACCTCGGTCCATACCGACGCGAAGATGCGCAGCGAAGCCACGGGCGAGATGCGCATCGCGGCGATGACGGTGCCGAGCACCAGCGCGAGCGCTCCCGAGACGGCGAGCAGCAGCAGGGTGACCCTGAAGCCCTCCCAGAACACGGGAGCGAGCGAGATCAGCTGGTCCACTACCCCTCCTTCCTTGAAGCTCAGGACGGGGATGCCTCGGGTCGACGTGATCGGCCGCCCCGAGGCATCCCGGGTCGCTCAGTAGCGGTCGGGCGTGGGCGGGTCCACGAACGGCAGGATGGTGCCGGCGGTCGCGTTCCACGCGTCCTCGTAGCGGCCGTCCTCGTACGAGGCCTCGAGCACGTCGTTGATCCACATCCGGAACTCGGTGTCGTCCAGCGCCAGGCCGATGCCGTAGGGCTCGTCGGTGAACGGCTCGCCGACGACCTTGAACTCGCCCTCGTTCTGGGCGGCGAGGCCCGCGAGGATCACGTTGTCGGTCGAGACGGCGACGACGGCCCCGCTGCGCAGCGGCTCGAGGCAGTTCGAGTAGGTGTCGGTGAGCAGCACCTCGGCGCCGAGGGCCTCGAGGTTGGCGGCGGGCGTCGAACCCGTCACCGAGCACACCGGCTGGCCGACGAGGTCCTCTTCGCTCTCGATGTCCTCGTTGTCGGCGAGGGTCAGGATCGACTGCCCCGCCATGTAGTATGGCCCGGCGAACGAGACGACCTCCTTGCGGGTGTCGTTGATCGTGTAGGTCGCGATGACGATGTCGACCTGGCCGTTCTCGATGAAGGGCTCGCGGTTCGCGGACACCGTCTCGACCCAGTCGATGTCCTCGGGCGCGATGCCGAGCTCGGCGGCGATGATCTTGCCGATCTCGACGTCGAAGCCCTCGGGCACGCCCGACGGGCCCATCAGACCGAACAGCGGCTGGTCGAACTTCGTGCCGATCGTGATGGTGCCCGCCTCGGCGAGCTCTGCCATCGTCGTGCCGGCCTCGAACGAGGGCGCCTCTTCGGGCTCGACCGTGGTCTCGCCACCCGTCTCGGCGCCGCCCGCGCACGCCGTCAGTGCCAGTGCTCCCGCGGCCGCGAGGCCGATCAGGGAGAGTCTTGATCGCTTCATGTCCTACCTGTCCTTTGCTGTGGGGGCCGCGGGGTGGCGGCCATCTCGTAGGGTCCCGGCCGCTGTGGCGGCCAAGTCTTCTCAGTGATCGAGGATCTTGGAGAGGAAATCCTTCGCGCGCTCGCTCTTCGGGTGGGTGAAGAACTGCTCGGGAGTGGCCTCTTCGACGATGGCTCCGTCGGCCATGAACAGCACCCGGTCGGCCGCCTTGCGGGCAAAGCCCATCTCGTGCGTCACGACGATCATCGTCATGCCGTCGGCCGCGAGGCCGACCATCACATCGAGCACCTCGTTGATCATCTCGGGGTCGAGCGCGCTCGTCGGCTCGTCCATGAGGATCACCTTGGGATCCATCGCCAGGGAGCGCGCGATCGCGACGCGCTGCTGCTGACCGCCCGAGAGCTGATTGGGCATCTTCTTCGCCTGGTTGGCCACGCCCACGCGGTCCAGGAGGGCCATCGCCTTCTCCTCGGCCGCCTTCTTCTTCATCCCGCGCACCTTGATCGGTCCGAGGGTGACGTTCTCCAGCACCGTCTTGTGCGCGAAGAGGTTGAAGGACTGGAAGACCATACCGACGTCGGCGCGCAGCCTGGCCAGACCCGAGCCCTCCTCGGGGAGCTTCGCGCCGTCGATCGTGATGACCCCCGAGTCGATGGTCTCCAGGCGGTTGATCGCGCGGCAGAGGGTGGACTTGCCGCTGCCCGACGGTCCGATGACGACGACGACCTCGCCGCGATTGACGACGGTGTTGATGTCGCGGAGGACGTGCAGGTCGCCGAAGTGCTTGTCAACGTGCTCAACGACGACGAGCGGCTCCCCGCGTCGTGCGGAGATGTTCGACGTCCGGGGCTGCACATCGCTCTGACCGACCATGACGGTCAGCATATGCTCAGGTTCAGCCGAACGACCGGCAGCGTGACACGACCTTTACCGGACCGTAATCCGGGCTCGGAGGGATCAGGCCAGGGCCGAGCGCTGCGCGAAGGCGCTCTCGTACAGGCACACGCTCGCGGCCGTTGCGAGGTTGAGCGATTCGGCACGACCGTAGATCGGCAGCTTCAGCGACGCGTCGGCGAGCGCGAGGGCGTCGTCATCGAGCCCGCGCGCCTCGTTGCCGAAGAGCCACGCCGTCGGCTCCGCGAGAAGGCCGCTCGATCGGGCCTCGAGCAGGTCGCCGCCCTTCACATCGGCCGCGACGACGCGCAGTCCCGCCTGGCGGGCCCGCGTCAGCACCCCCTCGAGCCCCCCGCCGAGCGAGATCGGCAGGTGGAACAGCGAGCCCGTCGTCGCGCGCACGACCTTGGGGTTGTAGGGATCGACGGTGCGGCCCGTGAGCACCACGGCATCCGCTCCCGCGGCGTCGGCGGCGCGGATGATCGTGCCGAGGTTGCCGGGATCGCGCACCTCCTCGCAGATCGCGACGAGGCGGGGGGATGCCGCGAACACGTCGCGCACCGATGCCGGGAACTGCCTCGCGACCGCGACGAGGCCCTGGGGCGTGACCGTGTCGGCCATCGCGTCGAGCACGCCCTCGGTCGTGAAGGTCACCGCGGCGCCCTCGGCCTGCGCGGCCTCGCGCACATCGGCGTGCTTCTCCCACGCGGAGGGCGTCGCGAACAGATCGGTGATCCCCTCGGGGCGATAGGCCAGCGCTTCGCGAACGGCCTGAGGGCCTTCGAGCAGGAACAGACCCGTCTCGACTCGCGCGCTGCGCTTGCTGAGCTTGGCGACGGCCCGCACGCGCGGCGACCGCGGATTCTCCAGCACGGGATCCAGTCTAGGGGCCCGCGTCGAACCGGAGAGGGCGCTCAGACGAGAGGTCCGCCCGAGGGCGCACGGGCCGGGAGCAGCGGAAAGCCCCGGCCCTTTCGAGGAGGACCGGGGCTTTCGCGGGAGACGGCTTACGCCGACTTCGCCGCGTTGTTGTCGGCCGGCAGGGCCGCCTTGGCGGTCTGCACGAGCGAAGCGAAGACGGCCGGCTCGTTCACGGCGAGCTCGGCCAGCATGCGACGGTCGACCTGCACGCCCGCGAGGCCGAGGCCCTGGATGAAGCGGTTGTAGGTGAGGCCGTTCTGACGGGACGCGGCATTGATGCGCTGGATCCACAGGCGGCGGAAGTCGCCCTTGCGCTTGCGGCGGTCGCGGTACGCGTAGACGAGCGAGTGGGTGACCTGCTCCTTCGCCTTGCGGTACAGGCGCGAGCGCTGTCCACGGTAACCGGACGCGCGCTCGAGGATGACGCGACGCTTCTTGTGCGCGTTGACGGCGCGCTTGACTCTAGCCATTTCTCTGGTTTCCTATCGTGTGCGGCGCGCTCAGCGGCCGAGAAGCTTCTTGGCGACCTTTGTGTCGGCCTTGGACAGGACCTGGTCCTGGTTCAGGCGACGCGTACGCCGGCTCGACTTGCCCTCGAGGTTGTGGCGCATACCGGCCTGCTGCTTCTTGAGCTTGCCGCTGCCGGTGATCTTGAAGCGCTTCTTGCTGCCCGAGTGGGTCTTCTGCTTCGGCATTGTCGTTTCCTTCTTGTGTGGGTCACCCGCGGGGCGGGAGTCGGTGGTTACTCGGCGGCCGTCTCGGACTGCTCGGCATCGTCCGGGCGGCCGCCGCGGGCTTCGCGCGCGGCCTGCTTGTTGGCGGCCCGCTTCTCGTTCTGCTCCGTCTTGACCTCGGACTTGTTCTTGTGCGGCGCGACCACCATCGTCATGTTGCGGCCGTCGATCGTCGGGCTCGACTCGACCGTGCCGAACTCGGCGACGTCCTCCGCGAACTTGCGCAGCAGCCGCACGCCCTGCTCGGGACGGGACTGCTCGCGGCCACGGAAGAGGATCATGGCCTTGACCTTGTCGCCCTCCTTGAGGAAGCCCTCGGCGCGCTTGAGCTTGGTGATGTAGTCGTGCGCCTCGATCTTCAGGCGGAAGCGAACCTCCTTGAGGACCGTGTTCGCCTGATTGCGCCGGGCCTCCTTGGCCTTCTGCGCCGCCTCGTACTTGAACTTCCCGTAGTCCATGATCTTGACCACGGGTGGCTTCGAGTTGGGAGCCACCTCGACCAGGTCGAGGTCGGCTTCTTGCGCCAGGCGCATCGCAACCTCGATGCGGACGACACCGATCTGCTCTCCCGCGGGGCCGACGAGTCGGACCTCCGGGACGCGGATGCGGTCATTGGTGCGGGGATCGCTGATGCGGAACTCCTTGTCGTGAGGTGGGTCGCACGGTGCTGTGCGGGGCCACCCGGACACGAGGGATCGGATCCGGGTGAAGGGGATGCCGCACTCCACCCGGCGCACGTGTGCGTTGTCCGCCGGTGTCACGCCCTGGCTGCCGGACCTCGCGAGCGAGGGACCGACGGAGCGTGGAGGACCCGGTAGCCTGGAGCGGCCGACGCGGGTGGGATGCGAATCCTCTTTATGAACCGGGACAGATGCCCCGGAGCCCGCCATAGCTTAGCAGAGAGTTCCGCGTGACCACGATTCCCGATCCCACCCCCGACCGCCACGACGATCCCCGACACTCCCGGTGGGAGGAGCAGGACCGCGCCGCGTCGCAGAGCGCCGGCCGCGACATCGCCGACGTGCCCGCCGTCGAGGTCATCACCACGACCGCCGTGCACCTCCTGAGCGCGGCAGCCGTCAAGGTCGGCCTCGCCGACGACCCGCAGACGCAGACCGACCTCGACGAGGCGCGCAAGCTCATCAACGCCCTCGCGGGCCTGATCACCGCCGGCGCCCCCGAGATCAGCGACATGCACGCCCGTTCGCTGCGCGACGGCCTGCGCAGCGTGCAGCTGGCCTTCCGAGAGGCGTCGCTCGTACCCGACCCGATCGGTCAGGGCCCCGGCGAGAAGTACACCGGCCCCGTCACCTGAGCGGACGCGCGGTCAGGATGCCGCGCCTCGCTCCAGTTTGACGGTGAGCGAGTCGACGAGCGTCGCGATCCGGTCGTCGGCCGCCCACCGCTGCGCGAGACGGCCGAGCACCGCGTCGAGCTCGCGGCGGTCGAGACCGTCGAGCAGCCGCAGGCGCACGATCGTCTCGGGACCGCGCAGGTGCGCCTGCGGATCGCCCGCGGAGAGCTCCACATCGATCGCGGCCAGTTCCGACGCGATGGACTCGAGAAACGCCTGACGCACCGCGGGCGACGCGTGCGGCGGCATCCAGTCCTCGCCGCGCGCGAGCGCCCACACCGCGGGCCGCCGCACGACGAACTCGGTCTCCGAGCCGGGATCGACGACGATCAGGTCGGTGCCCTCGCCCACGGCCGCCTGAGCGACGCGCACGGCGGGGGTGGGGATGGGGCGCGCCCCGGCATCCCAGGAGGACATCGCGGTCACGCTGCTGAAGACGGGCATGACGGTGCGGCCATCCGGCGCGGCGACCGTGACGATCGAGAGCTCCTGTGTCTTGTCGACGACGTGACCCCGCGACGAGAGCCCCTCCTCGCCGCGCTCGGCGACGAGCGGCGTGAGCAGCCGCGCACCGCGGAGGGCGTCGACGACGGCGTCGGGCCCGGCCTCGCCCGCCCGGAAGGAGGCGATGGCAGCGAGGAAGTCCAGCGGGGCGCTGCCGTCATCGTCGGAGTGCGCGTTCTCACGGAACGCGCGCCCCTCCCAGGGCACGCCCGCCGAGTCCGACGGCGTGTGGCACGCATCGCCGGACGGCGAGTCTCCGTCAGCCGGCTGCGACATCCAGCGCCTCGGCGAGCGTGAACTGACCCGCGTAGAGCGCCCGACCCACGATGGCGCCCTCGACGCCGAGCGGGACCAGCTCGCGCAGGGCGGCGATGTCGTCGAGGCTCGAGACCCCGCCCGAGGCGATGACGGGCTTCGGCGTGCGGGAGGTGATCTCCCGCAGCAGCTCGATGTTCGGGCCGCGCAGCGTGCCGTCCTTCGTCACGTCGGTGACGACGTACCGGCTGCAGCCCGCGGCCTCGAGCCGATCGAGCACCGTCCAGAGGTCGCCGCCCTCCTTCGTCCATCCGCGCGCGGCGAGGGTCGTCCCCCGCACGTCGAGCCCGACGGCGATGGCCTCGCCGTACCGCGCGATGACATCCGCCGCCCACTCGGGGTTCTCGAGCGCCGCCGTGCCGAGGTTGATGCGCGCCGCGCCGCTGTCGAGCGCGGCCTCCAGCGTGCGGTCGTCCCGGATGCCGCCCGAGAGCTCGACCTGCACGCCCCGCACCTGCTTGATCACCTTGCGCAGCACGGCGGCGTTGCTGCCGCGCCCGAAGGCCGCGTCGAGATCCACCAGGTGCACCCACTGGGCGCCCTGCCGCGCGAAGTCCATCGCGGCGTCCACGGGATCCCCGTGGAACGTCTCGGTGCCGGCCTCGCCCTGGGTCAGGCGCACCGCCTTGCCCCCGGAGACGTCGACGGCGGGCAGGAGAACCAGTTCGGGTGTGGCGTTGAAGTCGTTCATGAATCCTCGTGCGATGACGGCTGCCCGATGGGCGGATGAGTCGGGATGGCCCTGGAGTGAAGCCGATGGGCACGAAGCCTAGATCCTAGTAAGCGGCAGCCCGTCGATCCAATTCCGCAGCAGCCGGATGCCGGCGGCGCCGGACTTCTCGGGGTGGAACTGCGTGGCCGAGAGGGGCCCGTTCTCGACGGCCGCGAGGAACGGGGCACCGTACTCCGTCCACGTCAACGCGGGCGACGGGAACGGCTTGGTGACCTCGAGCGTCCACCTCTGCACGCCGTAGGAGTGCACGAAGTAGAACCGCTCCTGCTCGAGCCCGGCGAAGAGCCGCGAGCCCTCGTCGGGGCGCACGGTGTTCCAGCCGATGTGCGGCAGGACGGGTGCGTCGAGCTCGGTGACCGCGCCCGGCCACTCGCCGAGGCCGGGGGTGTCCACCCCTCGTTCGACGCCGTGCTCGAACATCACCTGCATGCCCACGCAGATGCCGAGGACCGGCCGGCCGCCGGCGAGGCGGCGCTCGATCATGCGGTCGCCGCCGGATTCGAGGAGGGCGGCCATCACGGCCTGGAACGCCCCGACGCCGGGGACGACGAGCCCGTCCGCGTCGCGGACGAGTCCGGGGTCGTCGGTGAGGCGCGTGTCGGCACCCGCCGCCTCGAGGGCCTTCACCGCGGAGTGGACGTTGCCCGACCCGTAGTCGAGCACCGCGACGAGAGGGCGCGGGGACGAGGGCTCGGGCCCGGATGCCTCGGCCTCGGTCACAGAGCACCCTTCGTGCTGGGAATGCCCTCGACGAGGGGATCGAGGGCCTTCGCCTGCCGGAACGCACGAGCGAAGGCCTTGTACTCGGCCTCGGCGATGTGGTGCGGGTCGCGGCCCCCGAGCACGCGGACGTGCACCGTGAGGCCGGCGTTGAACGTGATCGCCTCGAAGGTGTGCCTGACGAGCGAGCCCGTGAAGTGCCCCCCGATGAGGTGGTGCTCGAAGCCCGCGGGCTCTCCCGTGTGCACGAGGTAAGGCCGGCCCGAGATGTCGACGACGGCCTGCGCGAGCGCCTCGTCGAGCGGCACGAGCGCGTCGCCGTACCGCGAGATGCCCGACTTGTCCCCGAGCGCGTCGCGGATCGCCTGGCCGAGCACGATCGAGATGTCCTCGACCGTGTGGTGGGCGTCGATATCGGTGTCGCCCGATGCCCGCACCGTGAGATCGGTCAGCGAGTGCTTGGCGAACGCCGTCAGCATGTGGTCGAAAAACGGGACGGAGGTGTCGATGCGGCTGCGCCCGGTCCCGTCGAGGTCGAGGTCGAGTTCGACCGTCGATTCGCTGGTGCGACGGGTGCGGGTCGCCGTGCGCGTGCTCATGACTGCGATCCTAGCGAGGCGAGGGAGTCGAGGAAGCTCGTGGTCTCCTCCTCCGTGCCCGCGCTCACGCGCAGCGTTCCCGGCAGGCCCACGTCGCGGATCAGCACGCCCCGCTCGAGCAGCGCACGCCACGTGGCCTGGGGGTCGGCCACGCCACCGAACAGCACGAAGTTGGACCAGGACTCGTAGGGCTCGTATCCGAGCGCCGAGAGCGTCGCCCCGATGCGGTCGCGCTGCGCCACGATGTCGTCGACCATCGCGAGCATCGTGTCGGCGTGCCGCAGCGCGCCGAGCGCCGCGGCCTGCGTCAGCGAGCTGAGGTGGTACGGCAGGCGGACGAGCCGCAGGGCGTCGATGAACACGGGGTCGGCCGCCAGGTATCCCACACGGGCGCCCGCGAACGCGAAGGCCTTGCTCATCGTGCGCGAGACCGCCAGCCGCGGTCGCTCGTGCAGCAGCGTGAGGGCGGACCGCTGATCGCGAGGCGCGAACTCCCAGTAGGCCTCATCGACGATCACGACGCCTCGTGAGGCCTCGTAGACGGCGTCGATGACGTCGATCGGCAGGGGCGTCCCCGTCGGGTTGTTCGGGGAACAGAGCAGCACGATGTCGGGATCGGCCTCGGCCACCTGCTCGGCGGCCGACTGCGGGGTGAGCGTGAAGTCGTGAGCGCGCTCCCCCGCGACCCACGTCGCCCCCGTCGCCGAGGCCAGCAGGGGGTACATCGAGTACGTGGGGGCGAACCCGAAGACGGTGCGTCCCGGCCCGCCGAAGGCCTGCATGACGTGCTGCAGCACCTCATTGGAGCCGTTCGCCGCCCACAGCTGGTCTCGCACGAGGCCGTGGCCGAGATAGTCGGCGAAGGCCTCGCGCAGCTCGACGAATTCCCGGTCGGGATAGCGGTTCACCTCGCGGAGGGCGACGGCGACCGAGTCGAGGATGTCGTCCGCGACCTCCTGCGGAACGGGATGGGTGTTCTCATTGACGTTCAGCGCGACGGGAACGCTCTCCTGCGGTGCGCCGTACGGCGTCTTTCCGCGGAGGTCGTCTCTGAGGGGCAGGTCGTCGAGGCGGGGACTCACCCCTCCCATGCTACGGCGCGTACGAGGTCGGGATCGCGATCTGCTGGCCGGCTCGCACGGTGGAGGACTCCAGCGCGTTGAGGCGGACGATCTCGTCGACCACGTCGCGGGGATCGGCGCTCGGCGCCACGTCGGCCGCGATGGCCCAGAGCGACTGGCCCGGCTCGACCGTGACCGTCTCGAAGGAGCCCGCCGACGCTGTCGTCTCACGCGACGCCAGCGCCTCGCCCGCGGCGAGCGAGCCGAACAGGATCGCCGCGGCGACGGGACCCGCCAGGAGGCCCGCCACGACTCGGCGGCCGCGGTCGGTCAGACGCAGTCGCGTGCGCGGCGCGACACCCATCGTCGGTGCGCCCAGGGACCCGGTGGTGATGGTCGCTGTGGTCATGGGCTCCTCCTTCGTACGGCGGGCGGTGCGGGTGCGAATCTGTGTTCCGAACCTATCTTCGAATACGCTCATTCGTCAACACCCTCTTCGAACGTGTGTGGGGATGATCGGTCGACACGCTCGAACGAATGTGCCGATCCGCCATCGCTGTCGGATAACCTTTCGACCGTGGCGGCCGATGTGCGCACAGTCCACCAGGGGCCACCGACATTGGAGCCGCGCGGCATGAAGGAGAGCCCGATGACCACCGACCAGCCCGACGCGGAGCTCGGCGAGGACAGCCCGGAACGGCGCCGCACCCGGCGCCGCAAGAGCCTGAGCGACAAGCAGATCGCGATCCTCGAGGTCATCCAGCGCGCCATCCAGCGGCAGGGATATCCACCCAGCATGCGCGAGATCGGCGACGCCGTCGGCCTGCGCTCACTCTCGAGCGTCACGCACCAGCTCAACCAGTTGGAGCTGTCGGGCTACCTCCGCCGCGACTCCGGGAAGACGCGCGCCATCGAGGTGCTGATCGATCTTCCGGGCCTCAGCGGCGAGAATCCCGCCGACGTGGCCCCGTCGCTGGGGGATGCCGCGCTCGTCCCCCTCGTAGGACGCATCGCCGCCGGCGTCCCGATCACCGCCGATCAGCAGGTCGAGGAGATCTTCCCGCTCCCCCGTCAGCTCGTGGGCAAGGGCGACCTCTTCATGCTCAAGGTCAGCGGCGATTCCATGATCGACGCCGCGATCTGCGACGGCGACTGGGTCGTCGTGCGCTCCCAGGCGGATGCCGAGAACGGCGATATCGTCGCGGCGATGCTCGACGACGAGGCCACCGTCAAGACGTTCCGCCGCCGCGACGGCCACACGTGGCTGCTGCCCCGCAACTCCGCTTTCGAGCCGATCCTCGGTGACCACGCGAGCGTGCTCGGCAAGGTCGTCGCGGTGCTCCGTGCGGTCTGACCCCCCGGGGCCGGCGCACCGGGCACGCGTAGCCTGAAGGAATGACCACGACACTGCCCTTCGGGTCCTGGCCCTCGCCGTTGGATGCCCACGAGGTCACCCGCGGTGCGCCGCGCATCGACGGCGCCCGCTTCGTCGCCGATCGCATCTGGTGGAGCGAATCGCTGCCGGCCGAGCGCGGCCGGACGGCGATCCTGAGCGTGCCGGGAACCAGGCCGGGCGATGAACCGGAAGTGGTGCTTCCCGCGCCCTGGAGCGCGCGATCCCGGGTGCACGAGTACGGCGGCGGCGCGTGGGCGGCGCTCGGCGACGACCTCGTCTTCGTCGAGCATTCCGACCAGCGGATATACCGGCTGTCCCCCGACGCCGGAGCGGCCCCCCGTGCGCTGACCCCCGCGGGTGACGGCCTGCGCTTCGCCGACCTGACCATCGCGGGCGGCCGTCTGCTCGCCGTGAGCGAGCGGCACGGCGAGGCCCGCGTGCCGGAGCGCGCGATCATGGAGGTCCCGCTCGACGGTTCCGCGGCGGAGGACTCCGGCCGCCTGGTGGTCCTCGCGGCGGGGCACGACTTCTTCGCCGCGCCCGCGTTGTCGCCACGGGGCGACCGCCTGGCCTTCATCGCGTGGTCCCACCCGTCCATGCCGTGGGACGCCACGACCCTCGTCGTCGCCGAGGGCGGCACGGAGCGCGTCCTCGCGGGCGGCCCCGGCGAATCCGTCCTGCAGCCGGCATGGATCGACGACGACACGCTCCTCTACACCACCGACTCCTCCGGCCGCTGGCAGCTCGTCCGGCACGATGTGGGCTCGGGAGAGGCGACCGTGCTGACGCACGGCGACGCCGACACCGGCGGCCCGCTCTGGAACCTCGGGGCACGGTGGTTCACACCGACGGGCCCGGGTCGTATCGTGGCCGCCCGCACGCAGGGTCGCGACGAGCTCATCGTCATCGACGACGAGGGCGCCCGCCCCCTCGCGACGCCGCTCAGCGCACAGATTCTCGTGCGCGACGCCGACGGCGACCGGCTCCTCGTCACCGGGGCCGGCGCGGAGGTCCCCGCCGGCCTCTGGCTCGTCGACGCCTCCGCAGGCGCGTCGGCCCCCGTGCGGGTGCGCGGCGGCGACCTCGGGCGCAACCCGGCCTGGTACCCGCGGGCACGGGAGCTCACCGTCGAGGGTCCGCACGGCCCCGTGCACGCCTTCGTCTATCCGCCCACCAACCCCGGCGTCGCCGCCCCGGAGGACGAGCGGCCGCCCTATGTCGTCACCGTGCACGGCGGACCGACCGCGCACGTCGCGGGCGAGGCATCCCCCGCCGTCGCGTACTTCACGAGCCGTGGCATCGGCGTCCTCGACGTGAACTACGGCGGGTCGAGCGGCTACGGGCGCGCCTATCGTGAGCGGCTGCTCGGTCAGTGGGGCGTCGTCGACGTGGACGACGTCGTCGCCGCGGCGCGCGGGCTGGCCGAGGCCGGTCTCGCCGACCCCGATCGCCTCGCGATCAAGGGCGGATCCGCCGGCGGATGGACCGTGTTGTCGGCGCTGACGACCAGCGACGCGTTCTCAGCCGGCATCAGCCGCTACGGCGTCGCGGACCTGCGCGCCCTCGCCGCCGATACGCATGACTTCGAGGCGCGCTACCTCGACGGTCTTGTGGGCCCCCTGCCCGAGGCCGAGAGCGTCTACATCGAACGCTCCCCGCTGAGCCGCACGGATCGGCTCACGGCACCGGTCCTGCTGCTGCAGGGCGCGGACGACCCCGTCGTGCCGCCGGCGCAGTCCGAAGCCGTGCGCGACGCGCTGGCCGCCCGCGGCATCCCGCACGCCCTCGTGGTGTTCGAGGGCGAGTCCCACGGCTTCCGTCGTGCCGAGACGATCGTGACGGCGCTCGAGAGCGAACTGAGCTTCCTCGGTCAGGTCTTCGGGTTCGAAACGCCCGGCGTCCCGACGCTCCCGCTGCACTGAGCGGCGGCGCGGGTCACCGCAGGAACGGGGCGAACTCCACCGCCAAGCGTGCCGAGACGTGCGCGTGCAGCGCGGTGCCGCCCTCTTCATGACGCTCCGACACGATCAGCCCGGAGTCGTGCGCCGCAGACACGAGATCACCGCGGTCGTACGGCACGAGCGCGTGCACCTCGACGGCGGGCAGCGGCAGCGCCTCCTCCACCGCGGCCCGCAGCTCGGGGATGCCCTCGCCCGTGCGGGAGGAGACGAAGTGGGCCCCCGGCTCCAGGCCCCGCAGCACGAGGCGCTCGTCGTCGTCGAGAAGATCGGCCTTGTTGAAGACGACGATCTCGCGGATGCCGCGGGCCCCGACATCCCCCATGACGTCCCGCACCGTCGCAAGCTGGCCGGCGGGGTCGGGATGCGCTGCGTCGACGACGTGGAGGATGACATCGGATCCGGCGACCTCCTCGAGCGTCGAACGGAACGCCTCCACGAGCTGATGAGGCAGGTTCCGCACGAAGCCGACGGTGTCGGTGAGCGTGTAGACACGGCCATCGGCCGTCTCCGAGCGGCGTACGGTGGCATCCAGCGTCGCGAAGAGCGCGTTCTCGACGAGCACTCCCGCGCGGGTGAGGCGGTTGAGAAGACTCGACTTGCCCGCGTTGGTGTATCCGGCGATCGCGACGGACGGGATCGTGTTGCGCTTGCGCTCGGCCCGCTTGGCATCGCGCGCCGGCGCGAAGTCGCGGATCTGACGACGCAGCTGAGCCATGCGGGTGCGGATGCGGCGCCGATCGAGCTCGATCTTCGTCTCACCGGGACCGCGCGAGCCCATCCCCGCGCCGCCTGCGCCGACCTGGCCACCGGCCTGACGGCTCATGGACTCACCCCATCCGCGCAGACGCGGGAGGAGGTACTCGAGCTGCGCGAGCTCGACCTGCGCCTTGCCCTCCCGGCTCTTGGCGTGCTGGCTGAAGATGTCGAGGATGACGGTCGTGCGGTCGATGACCTTCACCTTCGCCACGTCCTCGAGGGCGCGGCGCTGGCTCGGCGCGAGCTCCGTGTCCACGACGATCGTGTCGGCGCCGACCGCCGCGACGAGGTCGCGCAGCTCCTCGGCCTTGCCCCGGCCGAGGTAGGTGGCCGGGTCCGGATGCGGTCGCCGCTGCAGCACGCCGTCGAGGACGATCGCCCCGGCGGTCTCGCACAGCGCCGCGAGCTCGCGAAGCGAGTTCTCGGCATCCTCCTGCTCGCCCTGCGGATAGACCCCCGCCAGAACCACGTTCTCCAGGCGCAGCTGCCGGTACTCGACCTCGGTGACGTCCTCGAGCTCCGTGGAAAGACCCGGGACGCGGCGCAGCGCCTGCCGGTCCTCGAGGTCCCACTGGTCGCCGTCGTCGCCGCCTCGATCGGTGGTCCGGGTACCCTGCAGCGCCTGCGCGCCGCCGAAGACCCGCACCCCCGCGCGCGCGTCGGCGCGTGCCAGCACACGCGCGACGGCGTCGTCGGCGAGCTCCGGGGTCTCGGGGGTCTGTGGGGTGTTGTCCGTCATCGATGTCCTCTCGGTGCGCGGCCGTGCCGCGCACTCGTCGTCGCCGCGGGGCAGTGCCCCTCCGCGGCGTCTGTGCACTCTAGTCTCCCGCGTCGGGCGGCAGACCCGCTACGCTCGCTCCCATGGCGAGCGACCACTACTTCTCTGCGTCCCCCGCCAGCGCCGAGAAGCTCCGTCGCATCCGTGTTCCCCTCCATGGTCGAGAGAGGGAGGTGACCACCGCCGGCGGGGTCTTCAGTCCCGACCGCCTGGATGCCGGGACCGCCGTGCTGCTGGCCAACACTCCCCCCGCCCCTCCCGGCGGGAATCTCCTGGACCTCGGCTGCGGCTGGGGCCCCGTGGCGCTGACCCTCGCCCTGCAGTCGCCGCACGCGACGATCTGGGCCGTGGACGTGAACGAGAGGGCCCTGGATCTCGTCCGACGCAACGCCGCCGAGTTGGGCCTCGACAATGTCAACGCCCGGCTGCCCGAGGATGTTCCCGACGACGTGCGCTTCCGCTCCATCCGCTCGAACCCGCCCATCCGGGTCGGCAAGAACGAACTGCACGGACTGCTCGAGCGGTGGATACCCCGGCTGGACGAACGCAGCGACGCATGGCTCGTGGTGCAGCGGAACCTCGGATCGGATTCGCTGCAGCGCTGGCTCGCCGCGACGTTCGAGAAGGGCTTCAGCGTGCACCGAGCCGCGACGGGTCGTGGCTACCGGGTGCTGAAGGTGCGCCGGCACGGCACCCCGCCGACCGCGCCGGTGGACATCGTCGGCTGACCGCCCGCCCTCGCTCCGGCGGGCGAACCGCCTCGGCCGTCAGGCGAGGGCGACCTCCCCCGAGTACACCAGCGTCGCGGGGCCCGACAGCAGCACGTGCGCGCCCCCGTCGTGCGCCTGGATCCGCACGCCCAGCTCGCCGCCCGGGACCGTGACGCGCCACACGTCGGGCGCACCGGCCCCCGCCCAGTGACGCACGGCGAGCGCCGCGGCGGCGACGCCGGTCCCGCAGCTCAGGGTTTCGCCGACGCCCCGCTCGAACACCCGCATCCGGATGACGCCGACGCCCGCCTGCACGAGCGGGTCGGCGGGTACCGCGAACTCCACGTTCGCGCCGGCCGGGGGCTCCGGGTCGAGCACCGGCCGCCACGACAGATCGAGCCCGTCGAGCTCGTCGTCGCCCGGCAGCGCCACGATCACGTGAGGATTCCCGACGTCGATGCCGAGTCCGGGGCGGGCGACGACCAGCCCGCGCGCCCGGACCAGCGGTCCGTCCTCGTCGACGGTCCACGTGCCGAGATCGACCTCGAAACCGGACTCGACGCGCGTGACGAGCTTGGTTCCCGCGCGCGTGCCGATGAGGATGCCTTCGCCGTCGATCACCGCGAGGCCCGCGTCGGCGAGGTAGCGCGCGTAGACGCGGATGCCGTTGCCGCACATCTCGGCCGCGGAGCCGTCGGCGTTGCGGTAGTCCATGAACCACTCGGCGCCGGATGCCGCGGCATCCGCCCCCTCCGCGAGCGCGGCCGATCGCACCACGCGCAGCAGCCCGTCGGCCCCGATGCCGAAGCGGCGGTCGCACAGCGCGGCGACCTGGGCGTCGGAGAAGTCCAGCTGGCCGTCGGGGTCGGCGACGATGACGAAGTCGTTCCCCGTCCCGTGACCCTTCGTGAACGCGATGGTGGGCATGCTCCCAGCCTAGTTCGGCGCGGCCGCCGTCATCCGCCCCCGGATCAACCCGCGGCGACCAGGGATGCCGCATCGGCGCCGCCCGCGGGCATCCACCGCACCGCCTCGTAGCGGCGGAACCACGACACCTGCCGACGGGCGTATCTGCGGGTGAGGGCCTGCGTCTGGGCGATCGCCTCGGCCTCCGTCAGCTCGCCCTCCCGCTGGGCGAGGGCCTGCGCGTAGCCGATCGCGCGCCGAGCCGTCATTCCCCGTTCGAGGCCGGCGGCGCGGAGTGCGTCCACCTCGGCGGGCAGCCCCTGCTCCCACATCCGCTCGACCCGCGCGTCCAACCGCTGGACGAGGGTCGCCCGCTCCTCGTGCAGGCCCACGATCCTCGCCGGCCGCCACGCGCGCGGCTGCTCGGGAAGCGCGGCGCCGTGCGTCCGGGCGCCCTGGGCGAGAACCTCGAGCGCACGCACGATCCTCCGGCCGTTGCGCGCGTCGATCCGCGCCGCCGTGGCCGGGTCGAGCTCCCGCAGCCGGGCGAACAGGGGGCCGGGGCCGCGCTCTGCGAGTTCGGCCTCGAGCTCGCCGCGCCGCCGCTCGTCGCGCGGCGGGAACGAGAAGTCGAACAGCACGCTGGAGACGTACAGCCCCGAGCCGCCGACGAGTATCGCGTGCGCCCCGCGCGAGAGGATGCCCGAGATCGCCTCCCGGGCCGCTGCCTGATACGCCGCGACCGCGGCGTCCTCGCTCACCTCCAGCACGTCGAGAAGATGATGCGGGATGCCGCGCCGCTCGTGCACCGGGAGCTTCGCCGTGCCGATGTCCATCCCGCGGTAGAGCTGCATCGCGTCGGCGTTGACGATCTCCGCCGCCGCGCCCCGGGCGGCGAACGCCTCGGCGAGATCGAGCGAGAGCTCGCTCTTGCCCGTGCCGGTGGCCCCGACGACGGCCCAGAGTGAGGGTGCGGCGGCGGGGTGTGCGATCACGCGCGGGGACGCAGGGCGGGCAGACCGAGCGAGACGGCACGCGGGGCGCCGGATGCCGAGGGCGCGGGCACCGCGCACGACTCGCTCTGCGAGCGGTCCCAGGCGTCCCCCGCGCGCGTGCGGCGGATGCGCAGCGGCGCGGCGTCCGGGGAGTCGGCCAGGAGGTGGAACGGGGCCGCGTGCGTGACGATCGCCGTCACGACGTCGCCGGGACGCGGCGTCTCGGATCCCGGCGGCACCTCGAAGTGCACGAGTCGGCTGTCTTCGGCGCGGCCCGTCAGGCGGTGGGTCGCGGCATCCTTCTTGCCCTCTCCGGTGGAGACCAGCACCTGCACCTCACGGCCGACCTGCGCGGCGTTCTCCTCCAGGCTGATGCGCTCCTGCAGCGCCACGAGTCGCTCGTAGCGCTCCTGGACGACGGCCTTCGGAACCTGATCCGGCATCGTCGCCGCGGGGGTGCCCTCGCGGATGGAGTACTGGAACGTGAACGCGCTGGCGAAACGCGCCTTCTCCACGACGCGCAGGGTGTCTTCGAAGTCCTCGTCGCTCTCTCCGGGGAAGCCGACGATGATGTCGGTGGAGATCGCCGCGTGCGGGATCTTCGAGCGCACGCGGTCGAGGATGCCGAGGAATCGCTCGCTGCGGTACGAGCGGCGCATCGCCCTCAGCACGCGGTCGCTGCCGGACTGGAGCGGCATGTGCAGCTGCGGCATGACCGCGGGAGTCTCCGCCATCGCGTCGATGACGTCGTCGGTGAACGCCGCCGGATGGGGGCTCGTGAAGCGGATGCGCTCGAGGCCGTCGATCTCGCCCGCGGCGCGCAGTAGCTTGCCGAAGGCGTGGCGGTCGCCGAACTCCACGCCGTAGGAGTTGACGTTCTGGCCGAGCAACGTCACCTCGATCGCGCCGTCGTCGACGAGGAGCTTGATCTCGCTGAGGATGTCGCCGGGCCGTCTGTCGCGCTCCTTGCCGCGCAGGCTCGGCACGATGCAGAACGTGCAGGTGTTGTTGCACCCGACGGAGATCGACACCCACCCGCTGTGCACCGCGTCGCGCTTGGTGGGAAGGGTCGAGGGGAAGACCTCGAGGGACTCGAGGATCTCGAGCTGCGCCTCGTCGTTGTGGCGCGCGCGCTCGAGGAGGTTCGGCAGCGACCCCATGTTGTGCGTGCCGAAGACGACGTCGACCCACGGCGCCTTCTCGAGCACCGTCTGCTTGTCCATCTGCGCGAGGCATCCGCCGACCGCGATCTGCATGCCTTCGCGCTTGTCCTTGCGCGACTTGAGGTGGCCGAGCGTGCCGTAGAGCTTGCCGGCGGCGTTGTCGCGCACGGCGCACGTGTTGATGATCACGACGTCGGCGTCGGTTCCCGCCTCGGCGCGCACGTACCCCGCGCTCTCGAGCGACCCGGAGAGGCGCTCAGAGTCGTGGACGTTCATCTGGCACCCGAACGTACGCACCTCGTACGTGCGCACCGCTCCATCGGGGGCGTGCGCGGCGGGCGAGGGCGCGATGAGCGTCGGGGCGGAGGAGGGAGAGGACATGATCCATCGATTCTACGAGCGTGTGCCGCCTGCCGGTGCGGGGGCGGTCGTCGGCGACGGGCCGGCTCAGCGGAATCGGGGGCCCGACGCTCCGATGCCCGCCTCGTCGAGGGCGGTGCGCGCCGCCGTCATCGCGACCGGTCCTCCGAAGCCGCGCCGGGCGAGCTGCCCGTGCAGCCGTCTCAGTGCGGCGTCGCGTTCGAGCGAGCGCATGGCGCGGACCTTCTGCCGCGCGAACTCGAGCGCTCGCTCGGCCTCGTCGTCGGGCAGGTCCGCCATCACGGCATCGACCACCTCACGGGAGATGCCCCGAGCGGTCAGCGCCTGCGCGATCGCGCGCGCACCCTGGGCCTTGCGGGAGAGGGCCCCGTGCACGAGCTGGTCGGCCAGTCGTGCATCGTCGAGATAGCCCCGGCGCTCGAAGTCGCCGACGATCCCCTCCGCCTCGTCGGCGTCGAGCTCGCGCTCCATCAGGAGCGAGCGCGCCTCCTCGACGGAGAGCTGACGCCCGCGCAGCCTCTTCAGCAGCAGCTGCTCGGCCGCATCGATCCGCTCGGCGGCGGGTACCGGCGTCTCTTCATCCGACACGGCGTTCCAGGCCGGCCATGCCGGGGTCACGGGCGCCGCATGCGCGTCGGGGTGGCACTCCTCCTCGTGCCACGCCGTGCTCCCGGACCCGGGGCGCCCGGGCTCCTCCCCCGAGGGGCGAACGGCGCGGGGGAAGAGCGGGAGGACGGGGGCGAGACTCTCCCCGCCCCCGTCGGAGAAGCGGACCGCCATCAGGCCGGGCGCTTGACCGGCACGTCGGCGTCGACGGGGGCGAGCGCCTTGGGCACGCCGATGCCGAGCTTCTGCTTGATCTTCTGTTCGATGTCGGCGGCGACGTCGGTGTTCTTGAGCAGGAAGTTGCGCGCGTTCTCCTTGCCCTGCCCGAGCTGCTCGCCGTCGTACGTGTACCAGGCGCCCGACTTCTTCACGATCGCGTGCTCTACGCCGAAGTCGATGAGGCTGCCCTCGCGCGAGATACCGGTGCCGTAGAGGATGTCGAACTCGGCCTGCTTGAACGGCGGGGCCATCTTGTTCTTGACGACCTTGACGCGCGTGCGGTTGCCGACGGCATCCGATCCGTCCTTTAGCGTCTCGATGCGACGGATGTCGAGGCGGACGGACGCGTAGAACTTGAGCGCCTTACCGCCGGCCGTGGTCTCGGGAGAGCCGAAGAACACGCCGATCTTCTCGCGGAGCTGGTTGATGAAGATCATCGTGGTGCCGGTCTGGTTGAGCCCACCGGTGAGCTTGCGCAGCGCCTGCGACATCAGTCGCGCCTGCAGACCCACGTGGGAGTCGCCCATCTCGCCCTCGATCTCGGCCCGCGGCACGAGGGCGGCCACGGAGTCGATCACGATGAGGTCGATCGAGCCCGAGCGGATGAGCATGTCGGCGATCTCGAGCGCCTGCTCACCCGTATCGGGCTGGGAGACCAGCAGCTGGTCGATGTCGACGCCGAGCTTGCGTGCGTACTCCGGGTCGAGCGCGTGCTCGGCGTCGATGAACGCGGCGATGCCGCCGGCACGCTGCGCATTGGCGATGGCATGCAGCGTCAGGGTCGTCTTGCCCGAAGACTCCGGACCGTAGATCTCGATGATGCGCCCTCGGGGCAGGCCGCCCACGCCGAGCGCGACGTCCAGGGCGATGGAGCCGGTCTGGATGACCTCCACGGGCGCCCGATCGTCGCTGCCCAGCCGCATGACCGAGCCCTTCCCGAACTGCCGGTCGATCTGAGCGAGGGCCGATTCGAGGGCCTTCTCGCGGTCGGCGGGTGTGGGCATGGGGTGCTCCTTCTGATCTCGCATTCCGGTCGCCTGCAGGCTGTCGTCGCCCGCGGATCGAGCGATCCGCCGCCGTTCGACAAGGCGTTGGGTGAGTGGGTTCCCCACGCTAGATCCGGCCTCCGACATTGCCGACGGACGCGGGATGTACCGGGGAGAGCACCCTCTCCTATCCCATGTGAAGGAGCGTACGCCCGACCGGACATATCTTCGAGGATTGCGCCGCGTGTCGCGCGCGGGCATCGAATCCGCGGCCGGAGCGGCCGTGGGTGCGATCGCGCTCAGCGCGGATCGAGCGCCCCGGCCATGTCGCGGAGGAATTTCGCGATCGTCGCCAGCTCCGGCTTGCTGTACTCACGCGCGATGCGTCCCATCGTCTCCAGGTGCTCGCCGAAGTGCGTGAAGAAGGTTCGCCGGGAGTGCTCCGTCAGGACGACGATGCGCGCCCGGCCGTCGCTCGGGTGCGGCCGGCGCTCGACGTGGCCGGCGAGCTCGAGCCTGTCCAGCAGCTTCGACGTCGACGCGGTCGAGATGCGCAGGTGCCGTGCGAGGTCGTGCGGGCTCACGATCTCCCCGCGCGACTCCCGCTCGACCATCATCCGCAGCGCGCGGAGGTCGGTCTGGTTCATGTCCATGCCCTCGCCCATGGCTCCGTGCATCCGATCGAGCGCGTCGCCCAGCCCCCGGAGGGCGCGCAGGACCGCGAGAATGCTCTCGTCGCGCTCTCTCACGGTCGCGTGGACACCCCCTGCCCTCCTGTGTATCATCGGCAACACGAATTAGCTAGCTAAACTAGCAAACGGGATGGAGCGGACACCATGGCGGACCTCGAACTGGTCGTCCTTCTCGACGACGAAGGCAACGAGATCGGCACCGCTCCGAAGTCCAGTGTGCACGGAACGGACACGGCGCTGCACCTCGCATTCTCGTGCCACGTCCAGGACGACGCGGGACGGATCCTCGTCACGCGCCGAGCGTTGGAGAAGCGGGCATGGCCCGGCGTGTGGACCAATTCCTTCTGCGGGCACCCCCGCCCGGCGGAGCCCCTCCTCCACGCGGTGCGGCGCCGCGCCGAGCAGGAGCTGGGCATCTCCGTCGAGGACATCGAGCTCGCACTGCCGCTTTTCCGCTATCGCGCGACGGATGCCGGCGGCATCGTGGAGCACGAGATCTGCCCCGTGTACACCGCCCGCACGCGGGACGAGCTCCGACCCGATCCCCGCGAGGTGCTCGACGCCACGTGGGTGGATCCGGGCGATCTCGCCGCGTCGCTGCGGGCCACCCCGTGGGCCTTCAGCCCGTGGCTGGTGCTGCAGGCCCAGCAGCTCGAGCTCTTCCGCTCCCCTCCCGCGCTCGCGGGGCGACGCGCATCATGACCCCCCTCTCACCCTCCTTCCTCGGCTCGCGTCGTGCGGAGGTCGACGGCGCGGTCGACCTCGCCGTGGCCCGCATCGAGCGGCGCATGCAGCCCTTCGGGGGCGCCTTCGCCGACCTCGGCGCCGCGATGCGCCGCGCCACGAAGGGCGGCAAGCGCTTCCGGCCGACCCTCGTCGTGGCGACCTTCGACGCGCTCGGCGGCGTCGAAGCCGACACCCCCGCGCTCTACCCCGTCGCCGCCTCGTTCGAGCTATTGCACGCGGCGTTCCTCATGCACGACGACATCCTCGATCACGACACGCTTCGCCGCGGCGTCCCGAACGTCTCGGGCGAGTTCCGCGCCTACGCCGAGGGCCACGGCGCGGATGCCGCGGGCTCGGCGCTGCTCGGAGACGCCGCCGGCCTGCTCGCGGGAGACCTGCTCCTGCACGAATCCCAGCGGCTGATCGCCCTCGCCCCCACGCCGGAGGGGGCGAGGGAGCGCCTGCTGAACCTGCTCGACGAGGCGGTTCTCGTCTCGGCGGCCGGCGAGCTCGCCGACATCGCGAACTCGCTCCGCGAGGACGCGCCCGAGGCGGCCGCCATCCTCGCCGCGACCCACGACAAGACCGCGGTCTACTCGTTCGCGGCGCCGTTGCGAGCAGGTGCGGTGCTCGCGGGCGCCGACGAGAGCACCGAGTCCGACCTCGCCCGCTACGGCAGCCGGCTGGGCCTCGCGTTCCAGCTGGTGGACGATCTCATCGGAGCGTTCGGCACGTCCGAGCAGGCCGGCAAGCCGGAGGGCGCCGACCTGCGCGAGGCGAAGCAGACCGCTCTCATCGCGCTCGCTCGGGCGACGACCGCGTGGCCCGACGTGCGGACGGCCCTCGCGGAGGCGCATACGGGTCCCATCGCGGTCCGGCGCGCCCAGTCGGCCCTGGACGCCAGCGGTGCGCGCGCGGCCCTCGAGCAGCTCGTCCAGCAGTCCCTCTCCGACGCCCGCGCCGTGCTGCGCGACGCGGAGCTCCCCCTTCCCGCCCGTGATCTTCTCGGCGCCCTCGCCGATGCCGTGGAGGCCCGCGTCCCGTGAACACCCCGACACCGTCCCGCTCCCGCACGGGCCGTACCGGACTGGACCTGTACGACCGCACGGCGGCGGCCGCCGCCGAGACGGTCATCGCCCGCTACTCCACCTCGTTCGGGCTCGCGAGCCGCCTGCTCGGACCCCGGGTGCGCGGCCACGTGCGCGCCGTGTACGCGCTCGTGCGCATCGCCGACGAGGTCGTCGACGGGCCGGCCCGCGACGCCGGCCTCGATCCCGAGCAGGAGCGCCGGGAGCTCGACGCCCTCGAGGAGCAGACGCTCGCGGCCATCACCTCGGGCTTCAGCTCGAACCTCGTCGTCCACGCCTTCGCCCGCACGGCGCGCGCCTGCGCGATCGGCGAGGACCTCGTGCGCCCCTTCTTCGCGTCCATGCGCACGGACATCGAGGTGAGGACCCACGATGCCGACTCCCACGAGGCCTACGTCTACGGATCCGCGGAGGTGGTGGGCCTGATGTGCCTGCAGGCCTTCGTCAACGCCGACTCCCCCCGGCCGGGCCCCGCGCCGCAGCGGCTCGTCACGGGCGCCCGGCGCCTGGGAGCCGCCTTCCAGGACGTGAACTTCCTGCGCGACGAGGGCGCCGACCGCGGCGACCTCGGTCGCGACTACCTCGGCATCCGGGGCGCCGCGGGCCGTGCCGCCGTGCTGGATCGCATCGACTCCGATCTGGATGCCGCGGCCGACGTCATCCCGCTCCTCCCGCCCGACTGCAGGCGCGCCGTGACGGCGGCGCACGATCTGTTCGCGGAGCTGAGCGCGCGGCTGCGCAGGGCCCGTCCCGAGGACGGGCGCGTGCGCGTGCCGGATGCCGTGAAGGTCGCGCTGTTCGCCCGAGCCGGTCTCGGCATGGCACCGGTGCGCATGGCGGGAGGCCGGTCGTGACCCGCCGCGTGGCCGTCATCGGCGGCGGCGTCTCGGGACTCGCGACGGCGGCGCTGCTGGCGCACCGCGGCGACGAGGTCACCGTCTTCGAGGCCCGTGACGAGGTCGGAGGGCGGGCGGGCTCGTGGCAGCACGAGGGCTTCCGCTTCGACACCGGCCCCAGCTGGTTCCTCATGCCCGAGGTGTTCGAGCACTACTTCCGGCTCCTGGGCACCAGCATGGCGGAGCAGCTCGATCTCGTGCGCCTGGATCCCGCGTACCGCATGTACACCGAGGGCGACCCCGACGGCCTCGACGTGCACAGCGGCACGGATGCCGCGGCATCCCTCTTCGAGAGCGTCGAGCCGGGGTCGGGGCGGCGCCTGCGCGCCTACCTCGACTCGGCCCGCGACGCCTACGACCTCGCCGTCTCCCGATTCCTCTACGACCCGTATGAGAACCTGCGGGGGTTGACCCATCGCGACCTGCTGCGACGCCTTCCGCGGCTCGCGGGCCTGCTCACGCGCCCGCTCCACACGCACATCCGTCGCCGCTTCCGCGACCCCCGGCTGCAGCGCCTGCTGGGGTATCCCGCCGTCTTCCTCGGCGGCTCGCCGTTCGAGGTGCCGAGCCTCTACCACCTCATGAGCCACCTCGACCTCGGCGATCGCGTGCTGTATCCGCAGGGGGGCTTCACCGTGCTCATCGAGCGCATCGCCGCCCTGGCCCGCGAGCGCGGCGTCGTCATCCGCACGGGGGCCGAGGTCGTCGCGATAGAGACCGAGGGCGCCGTGGCGACGGGGGTGCGGGTGCGGGATGCCGCGGGCACCGCCTCGGTGCACGAGGCGGACGTCGTGGTCGGCGCGGGCGACCTGCACCACACCGAGACCGCGCTGCTCCCCGAAGCCCTGCAGACCTATCCCGAGCGATGGTGGAGAAGACGCACCCCGAGCCCCGGCGCGCTCCTGATCCTCCTCGGCGTGCGCGGCGAGCTGCCCGAGCTCGCGCACCACACGCTCCTGTTCGCCGATGATTGGCGCGGCAACTTCGGTGCGATCTTCTCCGACAGCCCCCGGGTGCCCGACCCGGCCTCCGTGTACGTGTGCCGCCCGAGCGCCACCGACTCCACCGTCGCCCCCGAGGGGCACGAGAACCTCTTCGTGCTCGTCCCGATGCCCGCCGACGCCCGGATCGGGCGTGGCGGCGTCGACGGGGCGGGCGACCCCGCCGTCGAGCGCGCGGCCGATCGCATGATCGCGCAGATCGCGGCCTGGAGCGGCGCGCACGACCTGGCCGAGCGCATCGTCGTGCGTCGCACGATCGCCCCCGGCGACTTCGCCGCCGACCTCCGCACGTGGCGGGGCAACGCGCTCGGCCTCTCGCACACGCTCGCGCAGAGCGCCCTGTTCCGCCCGAAGAACGCCTCGCGCAAGGTCTCCGGGCTCTACTACGCCGGCGCCGACGTGCTCCCCGGCATCGGCCTGCCGATGTGCCTCATCTCGGCCGAGCTCGTGGCGAAGCGCCTGTCGGGGGACGTGTCCGCGGCGCGCCTGCCGGAGCCCGCGCCCGCGCCCGCGACGGAGCGGGGATAGCGTGCCGGGAGGGTATCTGCTCGCGATCCTCGTCTCCTTCGTCGGCATCCTGCTGATCGATCTGCGCGCCGGGCTCGTCGTCCGGCGCGCGCCCCGGCGGGCCCTGGCCGCCACGGGCATCGGCGTGGCGTTCTTCCTCGCCTGGGATGCCGTGGGCATCCTCACCGGCGTCTTCGTCAAGGGCGACAGCCCCCTCTACGCAGGCGTGACGATCGCGCCGGAGCTTCCGCTGGAGGAGGTCTTCTTCCTCGCCTTCCTCTGCTATCTGGCCCTGGTCGCGTGGGCGGCGGGCCGGCGCGTGCAGGAGGGCTCGCGACGCCGCCGGGCGCGGGGCGGGGAGGGCCCGTGACCTATCCGCTCATCGTCCTGCCGTTCCTCCTCGTCGCGGCAGCGGTGACGCTCGCGACGATCCGTCGGCCGCACTTCGGCCGGCGCATGGGAGCCTCCGCGATCGCCGCCGTCCTCCTGCTGGCCCTGACCGCCGTGTTCGACAACGTCATGATCGCCGTCGGCCTCTTCACCTACCCCGCCGAGCATCTCAGCGGCCTCCGGATCGGGCTCGCCCCCCTCGAGGACTTCTCCTACCCGCTCGCGGCGGCATTCCTCGTGCCCGCCGTGTGGACGCTGCTCTCCGGCCGCGAGGAGGCCCCGTGACACCCCCCGCTCCCCTGACCGCGGGACGGATCCTGCGGGAGCTCGTCGTCTCCTCCCGCCCCGTGTCGTGGATCAACACGGCGTACCCCTTCGCGGCCGCCTACCTGCTCACGGTGCGCGAGATCGATCTCGTCCTCGTCGTCGGATTCCTGTTCTTCCTCGTGCCCTACAACCTCGCGATGTACGGCATCAACGACGTCTTCGACTACGAATCGGACCTGCGCAATCCGCGCAAGGGCGGCGCCCACGGCGCCGTGCTCGACCGGCGGATGCACCGCATCACGCTGTGGGCGGCGGGACTGACCTGCGCGCCGTTCGTCGTCTTCCTCACGGTCGTCGGCCCGCCGGCGTCGTGGATCGTGCTGGCGGCCAGCCTGTTCTTCGTCGTCTTCTACTCCGCGCCGCCGCTGCGGCTGAAGGAGCGGCCCTTCGCCGATTCGATCACGAGCAGCATCCACTTCTTCTCCCCCGCGGTGTACGGCCTGGTGCTCGCCGGCGCCGCCTGGACGCCCCAGCTGGTCGCGATCGTCGCGGCGTTCGCGCTGTGGGGCGTCGCCTCGCACGCCTTCGGCGCCGTGCAGGACGTCGTCGCCGACCGCGAGGCGGGGATCGCCTCGATCGCGACCGCACGCGGCGCCGCGTGGACGGTCCGGTTCGCCCTCGTCTGCTACGCCGCCGCCGGCCTCGTCATGCTGGCCGCGACGTGGCCCGGTCCGCTCGCGGGGCTGCTCGTCGTGCCCTATCTCGTCGCGGTCTGGCCCTACCGCAGCATCCCCGATGCGTCGGCGGACGCCGCGACGCGCGGGTGGCGGGCCTTCCTGTGGCTCAATCAGCTCGCCGGCTTCGGGGTGACGCTCCTGCTGATCTGGTGGTGGATCCTCACGGCGTGAGCCGCGGCATCCGCGATGCCTGCCGCCGCCGGTCGAGCCGCGGCATCCGCACGCGGAAACGGGGCAGGTCCTGCACCGTGGGGCGGGTTCTTCCCTGCCCCACGGCGCGAAACCTGCCCGGATGCCGCGGGCGCCGCGCCCTACTGCGAGTCGGTCAGCGCGATCAGGCGCTCGAGCGCCGCGGTCAGGCGGGCATCGGCCTCGCCGTACGCGGTCCAGTCGCCCGCCTGCAGCGCCGCCTGGCGCTGCATCATCGCCGCATTGGCCTCCTGCAGGAGCGCGTCGATCTCGACATTGACGGTGCCGCCGCCGGTGCCGCCGTCGCCCGCGTCCCCGTCGCCGGGCGCCGCGGTCTCCCCGGGCGTCGGCTCGGGCTCGGGCTCGACCTCGCCGTCGCCGGCGTCGGCGCCCGAGTCGCCGCCGAAGAGGGTGTTGAGGGCCTCGTCGAGGGTGTCCTCGAAGGCGATCTCGTCACCGAACGCGACGAGCACCTTCTGCAGCGTGGGCAGCTGCGTGCCGCCCGAGGACTGCACGAAGACCGGCTGGACGTACAGGAAGCCGCCTCCCACCGGGAGCGTGAGCAGGTTGCCGTTGAGCACCTCCGACTGTCCTTGACGCAGCAGGTTGATCTGGCCGGAGATCACCGGATCGGCGTCGAAGGTGTTCTGCACCTGGCCGGGACCCGGCACCGTCGTGTCGGCGCTGATCTCGAGCATCCGCAGCTTCCCATAGTCCTCCGCGACCGTCCCCGCGTCGCCGCCGGCGTCGGAGTCCACGGCGAGATAGCCGGTGAGGATGTTGCGCGAGGCCGTTCCGGTTCCCGGCGGGATGAAGGTCGTGAACATCGAGAAGGTCGGCTCCTCCTGTCCCGGCATCTGCATGGAGAGGTAGTACGGCGGCTGCAGGCGCGAGGAGTCCTGCGGGTCGTTCGGCGTGGCCCATGCGTTGTCGCGCTGGTAGAACGAGCGCGCGTCGTCGACGTGGTACTGGCCGAGCATCGCCCGCTGCACCTTGAACAGGTCGGTGGGATAGCGGACGTGGCTCATGAGCTCGCCCGACATCTCGCTGATCGGCTCGATCGTCGCCGGGTAGATGTTCTGCCACGCCTGGAGCACCGGGTCCTCGGGGTCCCACGCGTAGAGCGTGACGGACCCGTCGTACGCGTCCACGGTGGCCTTGACCGAGTTGCGGATGTAGTTGATGTCGTCGATCGCGAACGTCGGCGACGGGTTCGCGGAATCCGCGATCGCCTGCGAGAGGCTGACGGTGCGCGAATACGGGAACGTCGAGGCCGTCGTGTATCCGTCGAGGACCCAGACGATCCGGCCGTCGACGACCGTCGGATACGGATCGGCGTCGAGGTCCAGGTACGGGGCGACCTTGGACACCCGGGTGTACGGGTCGCGGTCGTAGAGGATCTGCGAGTCGGGGTTGACGTAGTCCGAGAGCAGGATGTCGGTCGACTGGAACTTCATCGCGTAGATCAGCTGGTGGAAGAGGTTGCCGATCTTCGGCCCGCCGTCGCCCGTGAAGGTCGTCTTGGTCTCGTTCGCGCCCTCCTCCCCGCGCGGGTAGTCGAGCTCGACCGGCTCGGAGCCCTCGGGGGCGCCCACGATCGAGTACAGCGGCGAGTTCTCGCCGAAGTACACCCGGGGCTGGAAGTCGGGGTTCTCGCTCAGGAAGCCCGTGGTGGGGATCCCCTGCTCGAGGAAGACGGGGTTCCCGTCGGTCGTGCGCTGGTTGCCCGCCGCGACGACCAGGCCGTAGCCGTGGGTGTAGACGACGGTGCGGTTCTGCCACGTCGCCGCGTCGCCGAGCGCCTCGAGGTCGAGCTCGCGCACCGAGACCACGGTGTCCTGGGACTGGCCGTCGATCTCGTACCGGTCGACGTCGAGCACCTCGGTGAACTGGTAGTAGGCGCGGAACTGCTCGAGCTGGCGCACCGTGGGGCCGATGATCGCCGGGTCCATGATGCGGATGGATGCCGTGGTCTCCGCGTCCGCACGCAGGGCGCCCGGCGTGGCGTCGGTGACGGCCGTGGTCTCGGTCTTCTCGAGGCCGTCGATGCCGTAGGCGTTCTTGGTCATCTCGAGGTTGCGCTCGATGTACTGGCTCTCGAGGGTGAACTGGTTCGGCGCGACCTGGAAGCGGTCGACGACCCACGGGTAGCCCACTCCGACGACGATCGCCGAGACGACGAGGAGCGCCGTCCCGATGAGGGGGAACCGCCACCGGCCGATGACCGCCGTCACGAAGAACAGCAGCGCCACGAGGGCGGCGATGCCGGCGAGGATGGCCTGCCCGGGGATGACGGCGTTGACGCCCGTGTACCCGGGGCCGGTGATGAGGTCGCCCGTCTCGGTGAGCGTCTTGTAGCGGTCGAGCCAGAGGCTGGCGGCCTGGACCAGGAGATACACGCCCGCGAGCACGGCGAGCTGGATGCGCGCGGCCTTCGAGATGCGCAGCTCCCAGCGACCGCCGTCGCGCGCACCCGCGCGCACCGAGCCGTAGAGGTACGACACGACGCCGGTGAGCAGGAGGCAGATCAGCAGGACCGCCGAGACGAAGCCGAGCAGGGCGCTGTAGAAGGGCATCGCGAACAGGTAGAAGCCGGTGTCGAGGCCGAACTCCGGGTCGGCCATGTCGGTCGTCACGCCGTTGACCCACAGCCACGCGGTCTCCCACTGGGTGGAGGCGGTGAAGCCGGCGAAGAAGCCGAAGAAGACCGGGATGCCCCACATGGCGAGGCGTCGGAGGGGCTCGACGACCTCCTGGTAGCGGTCCAACTGGCTCGACAGCCGGGCGTAGACGGGCCTCAGACGGTAGGCGAGCTGGATGGTCAGCCAGACGGGGACCGCCATCGCGAAGAACCCGATGAGGAACATGGACGCGCCGGCGATCCACTGCGTCACCAGCACCGAGTCGAAACCGAGCTGGCGGTACCAGAGCCAATCCGAGTACAGCGACGCGAAAAGGAAGAACCCGATGAGCAGGGCGGCGACGATCGCGAGCGATATCGCCACGACGCGTCGGGAGGTGCGAGGGGCCGCCGGCTTCGGCGCAGAAGTCGTGGTCACCATTCCATCCTAGGCGCGCCGGTCTGTACGCGAGCCACGAGCGTGCCGCGAGGAACCGGGACGGCGGCGCGCGCGGTGGGGCCGCCGGGAGCGGGCCTCAGGGCGTCTCGCACGAGGGCAGGGCGTCGTGGTCCCCGCCCTCCCGCAGGGCGTCGAGGGCCGCGAGGGAGTCGTCGAGGGTGTCGACGGCGAAGACCCGCAGCCCCGACGGCACGTGCCCCACGACCTCGTCGCAGTTCTCGATCGGGGCGAGGAAGACGTCGGCCCCGGCATCCCGCGCGCCGTGGAGCTTCTGACGGATGCCGCCGATCGGCCCCACATCGCCGTCGGCCGTGATCGTGCCGGTGCCCGCGACGGCCTCGCCGCCGGTCAGATCGTCGGGCGTGAGGGTGTCGATGATGCCGAGCGCGAACATCATGCCGGCGCTCGGGCCGCCGACGTTGTCGAGCTGGATCGTGACGTCGATCGGGAAGTCGTAGTCCGAGATGATCGTCACGCCGATCTGCCAGGTCTGGTCCGCATCGCTGTAGGTCGGCGTGACCTCGACCTCGCGCCGCTCGCCGCCCCGGTCCACGGTGAGGGAGACGGGCTCGCCCTCGGCGCGCTGGATGGCCTCGCGCAGCTCGTCCACGTCGACCAGCGGCTCGCCGTCCGCGGCGAGGAGCACGTCGTCGGGCTCCAGGATGCCCTCGGCGGGAGACCCCTCCGGCACGGAGTACACCTGCACCCGCGAATCGATGTCGAACCCGAGCTGCGAGAGGGCGGCCGCCGTGGCCTCCTGCTGCGAATCCACCATCAGCGCCGCGTTCTGCTCGCTGCGCTGCTGCGTGCTCTGGCCCGCCGGGAAGACGGAGTCGAGGGGAACGACCGCGCGGGAGGAGTCGAACCACGCACCCACGAGCTCGAGCCAGGAGGGCGTGCGCTCGCGGTTGCCCACCACCTGCACCGTCGTCAGATGGAGGGCGCCCGTCGTCTCGAAGGTCTCCGCGCCCTCCACCTGGATGAGGGGGATCTCCTCGCCGTCGGCGCCGGTCGTCACCCCCAGGGTGTTGTAGACCGGTCCGGGCTGCTGGATGACGTAGCCGGTGGGCAGGAACGACAGCGCCGCCAGGATCACGAGGGCCACCGCGAGGGCCGTGTATCCGGCGCGGACGCCGCGACGGAGGGGCGGTCGCCGGGCGGGCGCGACGGTGACGTTCTCGTCGAACAGCGCCACGGCACAACCTTTCTTCGCCGTCCAGGCGGGATGGGGCGTTCGCGGTCGGCGTACGCTGAGGAGGAGCCCGGCCGCCAGGGCGCGGGGTGCTGCGACTAGCGTAGAACCACCGTTGGCAGACACGCTGGGAGGCGGCTGAAGTGGATCCTGACGAGCCCGGACCCGAGGATTTCTCCGAGATCCTGCGGCGCATGATGGGCGGCGGCCAGATCGACCCCGACGAGATCGAGCGGCTGACCGGCATGCGCGTGGACCCGGCCATGATGGCGCAGGCGATGCAGCAGATGCGCGGCATGTTCGAGTCCGGAGCCGACGGCATCCCGTGGGAGCTTGCGGAGCGACAGGCGATGCAGCTGTCGGAGGCCGGCGGCCTGAGCGTGACCGACGGCCAGCGCGTCGAACTCGACACGGCCCTCGGTCTCGCCGAGCTGTGGCTGGGCGAGGCCACGACGATCTCCGGCCTCGCCCGCTCGCCGCAGGTGATGACGCGCGCCGAGTGGGTGCGTGCGAGCATGCCCGTGTGGCGGGAGCTCTCCGAGCCCGTTGCGACGAGCATCGCCGACGCCCTCACCCGCACGCTCGAAGAGCAGGCGCCGGAGGAGATGCGCGCGATGCTGCAGGGCGCCGGCAAGCTCATGCGCCAGGTGGGCGGATCGCTCTTCGCGACCCAGCTGGGCCAGGTCGTCGGCCGTCTCTCGACCGAGGTCATCTCGGGCGGCGATGTCGGCATCCCCGTGATGCCGGCCGGTGACGCCGCGATCCTGCCGCAGAACTTCGCCGACTTCGGCAGCGGGCTCGACATCGGCGAGGACCAGTTGGCGATCGCCGTCGCGGTGCGGGAGCTCGCCCATGCGCGCCTCTTCCGGCACGCGAAGTGGCTGCGTCTGCACGTCATCAGCCAGGTGACCGAGTTCGCGCGCGGGATCGACATCGACACCGATGCCCTGGAGGATCTGGCGGGCCGCTTCGACCCGCAGCGTCCCGAGGAGCTGCGCCAGGCGCTCGAGAGCGGTGCCCTGCTCCCGCAGCACACCGAGGCTCAGCGAGAGGCGCTCTCACGGCTGGAGAACCTGCTCGCCGTCATCGAGGGCTGGGTCGATGTCGTGACGGCGGATGCCACGGCGCGCCTGCCCCGCGCCGACGCGATCGCTGAGACCGTGCGGCGCCGCCGCGCGGCCGGCGGGCCCGCCGAGCAGGCGCTCGCCTCGCTCGTGGGGCTCGAGCTTCGTCCGCGCCGGCTGCGGGAGGCCGCGATGATGTGGCGCGTCGTGACGGATGCCGTGGGCGTCGCCTCGCGCGACGCGCTCTGGGACTACCCGGACTTCATGCCCGGCGCGTCCGACATCGACGACCCCGACGCGCTCGTGGCGCGGATCCGATCCCGCGAGGGCGGCGTCGCCGCCGACGCGGCCGACGAGGTGGACGACGCGATCGCCCGCATCCTCGCGGGCGAGGAGCCGTCGGATCCGGCGGACGACGCGGCGACCGGCGACGACGCGGACGCGGCGGGCGCGGACGACGACGGGCCCGGCGGGGAGCCGACGCCCGGTCGCTGATCCTCCTCCACACCTCGTCGCGCCGCTCCCGGCTTTGGGGTCGGTGTGGATAGCGGGATTCGGCGGCGCATCCCCCGCCACAATCGCGGGATGACGGTGATGCTTCGCCTGGACCCCGCCCTCGTCCCGCTCTGGCGCGACGCCACGACCCTGCAGTTCGGAGCCCACGCGCACGCCGTCCTGCAGGATGTCGAGCCCTGGCAGGGACGGCTGCTGCGCGAACTCCAGCGGGGGTTCCCTGAGTCGGGGCTCGACGTCTGGGCCGACCTGTCCCGCATCCACTCGCGCGAGGTGCGCGCGTTCCTCGACCGGCTGGGTCGGGCCGTGCTCCGCTCCGACACCGGGCGGGCCGCCGTCATCCCGCGCCTCTTCGTCGAGACGCCCCGAGGCGCGGCGCGGGGCGTGCTGGCCCGCGCCGTCATCACGGCCCTGGAGGGCACGGGCGCGCGCGTCGGCGTGTGGGAGCGACGGCGCGACGGCGACGACGCCCCCTATCCCCCGTCTTCAGCGTGCGATGCGGTCGTGCTGCTCGCCGATCACGTCCTCGACCCCGGCACCGCCCGAGCGCACCTCGCCGCGGACCGCACGCATCTCCCCGTCGTCGCCACGGGGACGGGTGTGACGGTGGGTCCGCTCATCGTTCCCGGCGTCACTCCGTGCGGAACGTGCCTCGATCTCGCGCGGCGCGACGCCGACGAGGACTGGCCCGCGCTGGCCGCCCAGCTGCTCGACGCTCCGCCCGTGCCGGTGCCCGCCGATCTCGCGCACGAGGCCGCCGCCGAGACGGTGCGCCTGATCAGCGCGGCGGGCGGGGGCCCCGCGCGTGCGAGCGAGCTGCGGAGGGACGGGACGACGCAGACCCGGGTGCACCCGCCGCACGCGCAGTGCGGGTGCCGAGCTCTGCCAGGAACCGCGACGGCTCCCGTTCCCCGCGCTCTCCCCGGAGCGACCACGACAGTGAAGCGGTTCGCCGTGCCCGCGTGAGCCCGACGTACAGCAGGCGGCGCTCCTCATCCGCCTGTTCGATACCCCTCGCGTAGGAGATCGGCAACAGGCCCTCGGCGAGGCCGACGATGCGCACGTGGTCCCATTCCAGGCCCTTCGCGGCGTGGAGCGTCGCGAGCGTGACCGTCTGCCGTTCCGGCTCGTGCTGGTCCTTCGCTCGTGCCGCCAGGTCGTCGGTGAAGGCACGGAGCGTCGTCTCGGGCGGCGCCGCCTCGGCGAGGCGCGCGATCGCCGCGCGCGCCTCCCACGCGTCACGGAGGGCACCCGCCGCGTCGGGCGGCTCGGGAGACTGTCCGAGCGAGCGCAGCACGTCGCGCACCGCGTCGACGAGGTCGCCCCGGGGGCGCGCCACCGACTCACCGCGCAGCATCATCACCGCCTCGCGCACTTCCGGCAGGTCGAAGAACCGGCGCCCTCCCAGCACCGTCGTGGGAACGCCCTCCGCCGCAAGCGCGGTCTGCAGCATCGCCGACTGGGCGTGCAGGCGGTAGAGCACGGCGAACTGGTCGGCCCGCGCGCCGCGGTCGATCGCGGTGCGGATCGAGCGCGCGACGTCGCGCGCCTCGGCCTCGTCCGTCGGGTGCACCGAGACGGCGATGCCCTCGGCATCCATCCGCGCCGGCGCTTCGGCGCCCGCCGCCACGAGCGAGAGAGCGCCCGGACGCCCGCGCATGAGCGTGTTGGCGGCGCCGAGCACGTCGTCGCTCGAGCGATGGTTCCGCTCGAGCCGCACGAGGGTCGCGTCGGGATGGCGCCGCTCGAACTCGAGCAGGAACCGGGGGTCGGCGCCCGCGAACGAGTAGATCGTCTGGCTCGCGTCGCCGACGACGCAGATGTCGTCGCGCGATCCGAGCCACAGTTCGAGCAGTCGCTGCTGGAGGGGCGAGACATCCTGGTACTCGTCGACGGTGAAGTGCCGGTACTGCTCGTGCACGGCGCGCGCGACGCGCGGCTCGGACTCCATCATCCCCGCGCAGACGAGCAGGATGTCTTCGAAATCGAGCTGACGGCGCTCGTCCTTCAGTCGCTCGTACGCGGCGTGCAGCTCGACGACGTCGTCGCCGCCCAGGCGGCCGATCCCCGGGCGACCCAGCCGCGCGTACGCCTCGATGGAGATCATCGCGACCTTCCGCCACTCGATGTCGGCGGCGAGGTCGCGAAGCGTGGCCGTGTCGAGGTCGCGGCGGGCGGCGACCGCCGCATCGGCCAGGACGCGCACCTTGTTCGGCACGATCGGCGGCGCGCTCTCGCCGCCCGCGACGACGGGCCAGAAGTAGTTCACCTGAGCGAGGGCGGCGGAGTGGAAGGTGCGCGCCTGCACCCCGTCGATACCGAGAGCCCGCAGGCGCCCTCGCATCTCCCCCGCGGCGCGCGTCGTGAAGGTGAGCGCCATGACGCGCTGCGGCGAGAACGCCCCCGTGTCGACGCCGTGGGCGATGCGGTGCGTGATGACGCGGGTCTTGCCCGTGCCGGCTCCCGCGAGCACCCGCACGGGACCGCGGAGGGCGACGGCCGCTTCGCGCTGGCGTTCGTCGAGTCCGGACAGCGCGCGATCGGGTCCGTCCGGGCCGGTCACGCCGGCGGTCATGCGTCGGCGCTCGCCCGTGCGTGCCAGCGCTCGATGAGACCGCGGGAGATGGACGCCGGTCCGGGCAGGCCGATCTCCCCCTCCCCGGCGAGCGCGAGCCCGATCTGGTCGGCGGTGAACCAGCGCACGTCCACGATCTCGGTGCCGTCGGGACGCGCGGTCCCGGCGTCGTCGGTCCGGGCGAGGAAGCCGAGCATGAGCGAGCGCGGGTAAGGCCACGCCTGCGAGCCGACGTACTCGATGTCGCTGACGAGGATGCCGGATTCCTCCTCGATCTCGCGTACCAGCGCCTCCTCGGCCGACTCCCCCGCCTCGACGAATCCGGCGAAGCACGAGTAGCGTCCCGGCCCCCACGCCGCGTTCGAGCCCAGCAGGAGCCGCTCGCCGTCGGTGACGGCGACGATGACGGCGGGATCCGTGCGGGGGAAGTGCTCCCGCGAGCAGCCGGGGCAGTGCCGCGCCCAGCCGGCCTGGCGCAGCTCGGTCTCCGCGCCGCACGCCGGACAGTATCGGGACTCGGAGATCCAGCGGCCCAGGGCGCGCGCCTCGGTCAGCAGGGCGGTGTCTGCGGCGGGGAGCGCCCCGCCCAGGGCCCGCAGCTCGGCCCAGCCCTCGGGAGCGTGGCCCTCCTCGAGCGCGAGCAGAATCATCCCGCCGTCCTCGCCGCGGCCGAGGAGCGCGACGGCGTCCCCCGGCGCGATCTCGCCGGGGCCCACCAGCACGAGAGCGTCGCCCGCGCCGACGTCGGCCTTTCCCTCGCGCAGTCGGAGGACCCGCGTTCCGGGAGAGCGCAGGGCTCGCGCGATCACGTCCGGCTCGGCGCGTTCCTCGGCCGCCCGTGAGAGCGGGACCCGCGGCGCGGGCACCGCTCCGGCGGCGCGCTGCAGCGTCATGGATGACCTCTTTCGCGGGCGTGGCGCAGATCCTGAGGCGGAGCGCCGACCTACCCTGGGGACATGGCACGCTCCCCCCTCACTCTAGCCGCGGCGGCGAGCGCCGCCCTGCCGGGCGTCGGGGCCGTCACCACGTCGACGCTCTCGACCGGGCAGTCGGGTCGCTACGATGCGGCACTGCTCGGGCTCGACGACGGCACGCGCGTCGTCGTGCGCGTTCCCACGGACGAATCCGCCGCGAGCGACCTGGCGGCGGAGGTGCTCGCGCTGCGCGCGCTGACGCCGGGCGCCCGCGCCCTGCTGCCCTTCCGCGTGCCCGAGGTGCGGGGGGAGGCGACCCTCGGCGACGACCGCATCGTCGTCGCCGACTTCCTCCCGGGGTACCGGATCGAGCCGCCCCACATCCCCTCCGGGCCCGGCGCCGCGTCATCCATCGGCGCCGCTCTGGCGGCCGTGCACGCGCTGCCCGCCTCCGTCGTGCGCGCCGAGGGGCTTCCCCTGCGCACGCCCGCCGACGTCCGCCGCACCGTGGAGACTCTGATCGAGCGAACGGCGGCGACCCGCCGGCTGCACGCGGCCCTCGCGACCCGGTGGCGCTCGGCGATCGACGACGAGGAGCTGTGGCGGTTCGAGTCCACCGTCATCCTCGGTGAGACCAGCGCGGCATCCTTCCTATTCGAGGACCGCGGCGACGCACCGACCGTCGTCGGCGTGCTCGGGTGGCACCGTTTCGGCGTCGGGGACCCCGCCGTCGACCTGCACTGGCTGGCCGGCGCTCCCGAGGCGATCGACGACGTGTACACCGCGTACGCCGAGACCGGCCCGCGCTCGCCCGACGCCAACCTGCGCACCCGCGCCCGCCTCTATGCCGAACTCGAGTTCGCCAAGTGGCTCCTGCACGGTCACGAGCAGCAGCGCCCCGACATCGTCGACGATGCCGTCGCCCTCCTGGACGCCCTGGTGGACGGCCTCGGATCGTCGAGGTCGCGCCTGGACGCCGCCTCGGCCGCGGGCGTGGACGAGGCGATGCGCCTGCTCGACGAGGGGACGCCCGCCGCCGCGCTGCCGGAGGAGCCGTCCACGGCGATGCAGACCGATGCGTACGACCCCCGCATGATGTCGCTGTTCGTCGCAAAGGAGCTCGAGCACGAGGACGCCGAGGCTCCGCCCGGCCTCTCCCGCCCCTCGACCGTGCGGGGCGACGACGGGCCGGACGAGCGACAGGATGCCGGCGCCGACACGGCCCCGATCGACCCGATCGATCTGGCCGGCTGGCGCTCCGACCCCGGCGCCGCCGAGTCGGGCGCCGACGGCGCAGCGGCGGGCGAGCGCTCCGCCGCGCCCGGTCACGATGACAGCGACGAGGTCCGCGAGGCTCAGCGGGCCTCCCGCGCCGCATTCCAGCGCTGGGCCAGGTCCTCCTCCGAGTAGGAGCCCTCCCCGCGGATCACGAGGTCGTCGGCGATGTAGTAGAGCGCCACGTCGATCTCCTCGAGGGGGACGCCGCGCGCCCGGTGGTAGGCCAGGCGGTACAGCGCGAGCTGCAGCATCCGCTCCTCCCGCTCGGCATCGGATGCGGGCGGGCGTCCGGTCTTCCAGTCGACGATCTCGTACCGGCCATCGCGCCGGTAGACGGCGTCGAGCTTGCAGATCACGACGTGCGCTGCGCCCCGGGTGCCGCGGAGAACGAAGTCGATCTCCGACTCGACCTCGACGGGGGCGAGCGGCCCCCATTCGGACGCTTCGAAGACGCCCTTGAGCGCCTCGAGCCGCGCAGCATCGTCGTCGGAGGCCGAGGAGGCCTCGGCCTCGTCGTCGTCGAGCTCCCACAGGGCGTCGTCCAACGAAGGCCCGCGTCCGCCCGCACCCGAACGCTGCTCCACCCATGCGTGGAAGAGCGTGCCGATCCGGGTCTGGCGGTAGGGGCGCTCGGGCATCGGACGCGCGATGCGCCGCAGCGTCCCTTCGTAGTCGCCGACCCAGTCCTTGAATCGGGACGCCGGTACCCTGACCGGCGGCTCCGGCGCATCCCCGCCGCGGGAGCGACGCTCTGCGAGGAGGAGCGCGAGGTCGCGGGACGCCTCGATCGGCGGCCGTTCCGCCGCCGCCGCGACCGCCGCCGCCGCCGCCGCCACGCGCGGACGACGCGTGCGGGGAGCCTCGCCGAGGGGGTCCATCGGCCACGTGATGATGCGTCGGTCGCCCTCGAAGGGGTTCTCGCCCGGCTCGGGCCGCACATGATCGACGCCCAGGGCCGCGGCGATCTCCGCCAGGTACGGGGCGGGCTCCCTCGGCTTCTGCCCACCCGCCCAGGAGGAGCCCGACAGCAGCAGGTGCTCCCGCGCCCTCGTGATCGCGACGTAGGCGAGGCGCCGTTCCTCGTCGCGCTGGCGGGTCTTTCCCGCCTCGACGAACTCGGCGATCGCGGCGTTCAGCGCCTGCTGCGTCGGGGCGTCGTGCGCACGCCACGCCAGGCGCGGCAGCCACTCCGCGTCGCCGCGGAAGTCGTAGGGCAGCACCCCGAAGCCGAGCCAGGCCTTCGTGTCGCGGGGTGCGACCGGGAGCTCGCCCTCGACGACGCGGGCGACGGCGACGGCATCCCACTCCAGCCCCTTCGAACCGTGGATCGTGAGCAGCTGCACGACGTCGTCCTCGGGGGGTTCGGTGCGCGGCGCGAACTCGTCCAGCTGCTCGGCGTGGTCGAGCCAGGCGATCAGGCTGCGCACCGTGCCCCGGTCATCGGCGGCGAGGAAAGCGTGCACCTCGTCGGTGAAGGCGCGAAGCTGCGCCGAGGCGATCCGCGCCGGCCCGTGGGCCTCGTTCGCGGCGAGTTCGATGTCGAGCCGCAGTTCGAGCTCGATCATCCGCACGAGTTCGGGGATCGGCAGAGCCGCGGCCTGGCGGAGTCCCCGGAACATCGCCGCAGCCTCGCGCAGGCGTTCGCGCGCCGCGGGTGAGAAATCCCGCAGCCAGCCGTGGTCGTCGCGCGCGCGCCCGACGAAGTCGAGCGCCTCGACGATCGACCCGGGCTGGTCCGCGCCCGCACCCGTGCGGACGGCGTCCGCGACGGCCGGCTCGAGTGGCGCGAGCGTGTGGTCGTGGCTCGCCAGGCGTCGCGCGAGCTTCTCGAGCAGCCGCAGGTCGGCGAGCCCCACCGCGAACCTCGGGCCGGAGAGGACGCGGATGAGCGCCGATCCCGCGGTCGGGTCGTCGACGACGCGCAGGACACTCACGACATCCACCACCTCGGGCGTGGAGAGCAGCCCGCCGAGGCCGAGGATGTGACGCGGGATGCCGCGCGCGGCCAGGGCGTCCGCGAACCGCTGCATGTGCTTCTTCCCGCGGAAGAGGATCGCGCCGCGCGTGGAGCGCCCCTGCGCGGTGCGCTCGGCGCGCACCGCCTCGAACCATGCGGCGACGGCATCCGCCTCGGCGTCCACGTCGTTCTCGAAGGCGACCTCCAGGCGCCCCGCCGTGACCCCCGGACGGGGCCGGAGGGGACGGACGGGCACGGGGCTGGAGGCGGCGAGCGGCGCGAGGACGGCGTTGGCGGCGCGCAGCACGACATCGCTGTTGCGCCAGCTGGTCATGAGGGCGTGCTCCCCCGTCGATCCCCCGCGACCGAAGGCGCGCGCGAAGCCGCCGAGGTTCCCGGCGCTCGCGCCCCGCCACCCGTAGATCGACTGATGAGGGTCGCCGACGGCCATGACCGCCTCGCCGCCGAAGAGCTCGGACAGCAGCAGCGTCTGCACGACGGACGTGTCCTGATACTCGTCGAGCAGGACGACGCGGTAGCGGCGCCGCAGCTCGTGCCCCACGGCCGCGTGGGCCCGCACGATGCGCAGCGCCCCCGCGACCTGATCGGAGAAGTCGAGCACCCCGCGTCGCGCCTTCTCGGCCGCATACGCGTCGGCGAGGTCGGCGAGCACCGCGAGCCCCGACACCTTCTCCGCAGCGACCCGCACGTCGCGGTACACCCCGTCGGGCAGACGCTTTTCGCTCGGGCGTTCGAGCACGTCCGCGAACTCCGCGGCCATCGTGCGGAGGCGATCGGTCTCGACGAGATTGTCGACGGCGTCGCGCGCGACGCGGAGCGCGCCGTCGATGATCGTCGACATCGCCTCCGTGCGGTGCTCGAGACGCTCGTCGTCGCTCGAGAGCACGACGCGGCGCATCAGCAGCCACGCGGCGGACTCCGAGAGCACGGCCGCATCGGCGTCGCGCCCGAGCAGCACCGCGTTCTCCCGCACGATCTGATCGGCGAAGCTGTTGTACGTCGCGACGGTGGGCCGCTGCAGCAGATCCCCTCCCTCCACGCGGACGGCGACCGGCGCGAGACGATCCAGCGCCGCCGTCCGCGCCGCCCGCGCCCGGAGCTCGATCGGCGCGGTGTCGCGGCCGGCGCGGGACGCCGCGTCGCGCTCCTGCTCCGCGCGGCGTTCGATGCGCGCGAACTCCTCCAGCGCGCCCTCCGTGTGCAACGCGCCGAGGCGCGCCAGGAGGCCGCGCTCCTCGAACTCGGACAACCGCTCGAGCCGCCGGCGGATCCGCTCGCCGAGCTCCCCCGCGGCCTTCCGTGTGAAGGTCAGCCCGAGAACCTCGTCTCGACGGACGAGCCCGTTGGCCACGAGCCAGACGACCCGCGAGGCCATCGTCTCCGTCTTGCCGCTGCCCGCACCCGCCACGACGAGGGCGGGGCGCAGCGGAGACTCGATGACCTCCGCCTGCTCGTCGGTGGGCGGGAACTGGCCGAGCGCGGCGGCGATCGCGTGAGCCGACACCCGCGGCCCACCCTGCGTGGGGGAGGTCACGGCGCGCTCACCGCGCCGATCGTGTGGATGCGGCAGAGGCCGTACGAGTGGTCCTTCCGGCAGTGCTCGTCGAAGGGTGCGCGGAAAGCGGCGCCCGCCATCGTCGCGGCGGCCGTGTCGATGCGCGACAGGAACGCGGCGCGGGCGGCGTCGTCGAGCGGCGCCTGCCGCGGCTCGGCCCAGTCCCGGCGCGTGGCGGTCGGCACGAGGACGAGCAGCTTCGCTCCGCCGGGACGCAGTCCGTCGGCGCCCGGGATGAGCCCGTGCTCGAGAGCCAGCTGGTACGCGGCGAGCTGGGGGTTGTCAACCACCTTCGCGTCGGTCTGCGGCTCCCTCTTACCCGTCTTCAGGTCGACGATGACCACCTCTCCCGCACCGGTGACCTCGACGCGGTCGATGTACCCGCTCAGCACGACCTCGCCCCGGTGCTCGTCACCCGGGGTGAGCGGGATCTCGAAGTGCGGCTCGGCGTCCAGCAGCCGTCCTCCCTCGCGCTCGAAGGAGACGAGGTAGCGGTGCAGGCGTCGCACGAGATCCCGCGCGCGGTGCCGCTCCGCGCGCTCCCGCCACGGGGCCTCGAACTCGAGCTCCCCCCAGCGGTCCTCGACGACGCGCCACAGGGATTCCTCGTCGGTTGCCCCGGCGGTCTCCAGCGCCGAATGAAGGATCGTCCCCAGCCCCGCCGCGGCGCTGGCGGTCTCTCCTCCGAGCTCGGCGATGACCCAGTTCAGCTCGCATTCCTCGAGCGTGTGCACCCGCGAGGGCGACACGCGCACCTGCTCCTCGGGCGAGCGGAGGGCGGCCGTCGACGTCGGCGGCAGCATCCCGTACCACTCACCGGGCGCAGCGCCGGCGACGCCCTCCTGCGCCAGCAGCACGAGCTCGCCGGCGGCGCGGGGATCGTCCGCCCGGCCGCTCGTGAGCGTGCGCCGGTGGCGGGCGACCAGCCCGCGCAGCGACAGGGGGTGCTCACTGCCCGCCGGCGGAACCGACGGCGCCGGCAAGAGGTCGAACAGGATGCTGGGACCGGTGTCGTCGTCGTCGACGGCGGAGACGGCCAGCATCGCCCGCGCCCGCGTCACCGCGCGCACGAACAGCCGCAGCTCGTCGTGCAGCGCCTCTCTGCGACGGTCGAGCACGTCGGGCTCGTGCGCGCCGCCGGAGACGATCGCATCGGCCAGACGCCAGGTCTCGAGCAGTCCGCCGCGGAGGCGCGTGTTGGGCCACACACCCTCCTGGACCCCCGCCACCACGACGGTGTCGAACTGCTCGCCGAGCGCGGCCGCGGGCGTCAGCACGCGCACGGCGGGGGCGACGGCGGGCGCCGTGAGGGAATCCTCGGCCACGTCCGAGTCGAGCACGTGCCGGACGAAGACCATCGCGTCCTCGTCCGGAGTGCGCTCGACGAACCTCTTGGCGGCCTCAAAAAGCGCCACGACGGCGTCGAGGTCACGATCCGCCTGCGCCGCCAAGGGACCGTGTCCACGGGATGCCGTGGCCCAGGAGCGCTCGAGACCGCTCTCCTCCCACACGCTCCAGAGCAGTTCGTGGGGGGTCTCGCGGCGCGCGAGCCCCTCGCGCACCCGGCGCAGCGTGTGGGCGGCACGGGCGGCGCGGTGAGCCTCCCGCGTGTCGACGAACGAGAACTCGAGCGGATTCGCGAGTGCGGAGCGCAGCATCTCGCGCGGGGGCGTGGATCCTCCCGAGGCGAGGTCGGCGTGGCGCATCGCGAGGCGGAGCCTTCGGAGACCGATGGGGTCGAGCCCGCAGATCGAGCCCGAGAGAACCCCCTCGACATCCTCGGCCGTCCACGATGCGGGCTCGCGCGCGGCGAGTGCGATGACCCCCAGGAGGTCGCGCACCGGTGAGCGGCTGCCCAGCGGCGTGCCGGGTCCGGCAGCCCGCGTGGGCACCTCCCGAGCCGCGAGCTCGGCCTCGAGCACCCGCACCTGCGCCGAGTCGTGCGAGATGACGGCGCAGTCGTGCCAGGGCACCCCGTCGAAGACGTGGCGTTCACGCAGCAGACGCGCGATGCGATCCAGCTCCTCCGAGGCCGAACGCGCCGTGAGCACGCGCACCGAGGTGTCGTCGGCCGCGGGCGGGACCGGCGCGGCGCGGTGCGCGGCGATTCCGGACGTGCCGATGCGCGCCGTCACGCGCCGCGCGAGGGCGATCATCGCCGGGGTGCCGCGATGCGTGCCGTGCAGGACGTGCACGGAGCCGAGGGATGCCGCCAAACGGGCGAAGTGCGCGGGCGATGCCCCGCGGAACGCCCCCGAGCCGACGTCGGGATCGCCGAAGGCCAGCACGGCGACCCCGCGCCGACGCCAGGCCTCGAGCAGGTGCACGCCCGCGACGGTGAGCTCCTGCGCGTCGTCGACGAGGATGACACGCAGGGCCGACGCGGCACCCAGCGCAGCATCGTCCGACGCCGCCATCGTCGTGATCGCGGCCGCCTCCCTCACGAGACCCGCCGCGTCGCGATGCGCGCCGCGCATCGACCGACGCACCTCGCGGTATTCGCCGAGGAACGACGCCATCGCCTCCCACGCCTCGCGGCCACCCGCGCGGGCCAGGCGCGCGAGGGCGCCGTCATCGATCCCGAGCGCGGCGCACTCTGCGAGGAAGGTGCGCACCTCGGTGCGGAAGGCACGGGTCTCGCGCACATCGGGAGGCAGCCACGCCGGCCACCGGTCGTTGCCGTCGGCGGCGTCCTCGGCGTCGCCGGCCAGGAGATCCTGGATGATCTGGTCCTCGTCGGCGCCGGTCAGCAGCTGGGGCGGCTCCTCGCCCGCGTGCACCGCCTGTGCTCGCACGATCTGGAAGGCGAAGGCGGCCACCGACCGCGCGAGCGGACCGGCCGTGGGCCGATCCGCGGCGACCTGCAGGCGGTCGCGCAGGGAGGTGGCGCTCGCGCGCGTGGGCGTGAGCACGAGGATCTGGTCGGGATCCACGGCATCCGACCGCAGCAGCGCGGAGACGCGCGCGATCAGCGCGGCCGTCTTGCCGCTTCCGGGGCCGCCGACGACGACGCCCGACGCGGATGCCTCGAGCCCGACGACGCGCTCCTGGTGCTCGTCCAGACCGGGGAGGGCGGGCGGGTCGAGCTCGTCGGGCTCGTCGGGCTCGTCGGGCTCGTCGATGCGTCCGCCGGCGCGGGTCGGGAGGGAATCGGGCACGTAAAAGACGGTAGCCGCCGCATCCGACATCTCCACTCCCGCCGCGTTCGCCGTGAGCGTGATGCGGGCGAGCGGCGAGCGCGAACGGGTGTCATAGGCTCGGACGTGGCGGCGCGAGGGCGCCGCGCATCCCGAGGAAAGGCAGTCACCCGTGGAGATTCGCATCGGCATCGCCAACACCGGCCGCGAGCTGAACTTCCAGAGCGCGGAGTCCGCCGACACCGTGCGCGCCTCGGTCATCAGCGCGCTCGACGCAGGCTCGTCGCACATCTCCTTCAGCGACGAGAAGGGCAACTCCTACATCGTCCCCTCCGCGGGTCTCGCCTACGTCGAGATCGGCACGGAGGAGCAGCGCCGCGTCGGCTTCGTCGGCTGACATGTTCATCGTCCTCGCCCTCGTCGTCGCCGCGGCGATCGGCCTCGCGCTGCATTGGGGGATGCCCGGCCGCGACCTGCGCGGAGCGGCCGTCGCGCCGCTCTTCGCCGCAGGCGTCGCGGGCGTCGTGTGGACGGCCCTCACCTGGGCGGGGCTCTCGGAGGCCGACCTCCTCCTCTGGCTGATCGGCCTGGCCGTCCCGGCGGCGCTCACCGTCGCCTTCGTCGCGGCGCTCACCCGCGTGCGCTCGGCGCACGACGCGCGCGAGCGGGCGCGTCTGGGCATCGGCTGATCGTTCCGCCCGGCCCGAGGGCCGGGCGGGTCAGGCGTTCAGCCCCATGGCATCCATTCGCCGCGAGTGCGCGGCCATCAGCTCGGTGAAGACGGGCTCCACCCGCTTCTCGGCCGCGAGATCAAGCGCGTCCTGCGTCGACAGGGCCGCGCGCGCCACGAGCAGCGTGTCGCCCACCAGGCGCCTCCCCCACAGCGAGAGGATCGATCGCCATTCTCCGTCTCCCTCGATCGCCTCGCCGATGATGTCGACGATGGCGCCGCGGTCGTCGTCCGCTTCGAGGATGCGGGAGACGCGGCGGCCCGTCTCGCCGTAGCTGGAAGCGAGCGCGTGGTAGAAGTCGTCGAGGATGCCCGCCGTGACGTGCACGCTGAGCAGGGTCTCCATCGACCGCTCGCCGCGCGTCGTGCGGCGGAACTGCTCGAGCTGCTCGCGGAAGGGCAGCATGATCGTGGTGGGGTCGTCGCCGCGATCGCGGATGAGCGCCACGAGGTCGCGATGCTTGATCAGCGCGGCCCCCGCCGCCCGCGAGAGGGACTCCTTGCCCGCCAGGTCGGGCGTGGCGGTGATGAGCTGGCTGAGCGTCTCGAAGTATCCGAGCTGCAGGTACGCCGCCTGCCCGAGGAACGTGTCCACGTCGGGGGCGAGCTCGGCGAAGTCCACACGCGTCGCGTCCGAGGACTCCCCCCGCGAACGGAGGGTGAGCACGCGACCGGGCGTGCGCCGGCGCCGGAACCATTTCAGCACCGCCCCAGCCTAATGCGCACGGTGCGGCGCCCCCGTGAGGCCCGCAGCGCGCCTCGGGTAGGCTGGAGCAGCCCCGGCGATGGATCGGGGCCCCGCGCCTGCGGATGAGTGGAGGGCGTGGATCCACCCCTCGCGCCCCCGGGCGCTGCACACACAGGCAGCATCTCACTGCCGGACAGGCACTCGCACCGTGACGACTTTCGCCGATCTCGGAGTAGATCAGGACATCGTCGACGCCCTCGCCGCGCGCGGCATCGTCGACGCGTTCCCCATCCAGGAGCAGACGATCCCCCTCGGCCTTCCGGGCCAGGACATCATCGGCCAGGCCAAGACGGGAACGGGCAAGACGTTCGGCTTCGGCATCCCCGTCGTCCAGCGGCTGGGCTTCGACCCCGCCCCGGGCGTGAAGGCGCTCATCGTCGTTCCCACCCGCGAACTCGCGGTCCAGGTGTTCGAAGACATGGACATGCTGACCGCGAACCGCCCGACGAGCGTCGTGGCGATCTACGGCGGAAAGGCCTACGAGGGCCAGATCGAGCAGCTCAAGGCGGGCGCGCAGATCGTCGTCGGCACCCCCGGTCGCCTCATCGACCTCGCGGGTCAGCGCCTGCTCGACCTCTCGAACGCCACCGAGGTCGTGCTCGACGAGGCCGACAAGATGCTCGACCTCGGCTTCCTGCCCGACATCGAGAAGATCTTCCAGAAGGTGCCGGCGGTGCGGCACACGCAGCTGTTCAGCGCCACGATGCCGGGGCCGATCGTGACGCTCGCGCGCCGGTTCATGTCGAACCCCATCCACATCCGGGCGAACGACCCCGACGAGGGCCTCACGCAGGCGAACATCCGCCACCTGGTCTATCGCGCCCACTCGCTCGACAAGGACGAGATCATCGCCCGCATCCTCCAGGCCGAGGGGCGCGGCAAGACCGTCATCTTCACGCGCACCAAGCGCGCGGCGCAGAAGCTCGTGGACGAGCTCGGCGACCGCGGCTTCAACGCGGCGGCCGTGCACGGCGACATGAGCCAGGAGTCCCGCGAGCGCTCGATGGCCGCGTTCAAGGCCGGTAAGCGCGACGTGCTCATCGCCACAGACGTCGCGGCGCGCGGCATCGACGTCGACGACGTCACGCACGTCATCAACCACACGATCCCCGACGACGAGAAGACCTACCTGCACCGCGCGGGCCGCACGGGCCGCGCGGGCAAGACGGGCATCGCCGTCACGTTCGTCGACTGGGACGACCTGCACAAGTGGGCGTTGATCAACCGCGCGCTGGAGTTCGGTCAGCCCGAGCCGACCGAGACGTACTCGTCGAGCCCCCACCTCTACTCCGACCTCGGCATCCCCGAGGGCACCAAGGGCCGCCTCGTGACGGCTCCGAAGACGCAGTCGGTCAAGACCCAGCGCTCGGGCCGCGGCTCGGATGCCGCGGCATCCGACGACGCGAAGGGTCGTCGTCGCCGGCGCTCACGCTCGGGCGGCGGCGAGGGCGGTGCGGCGCCCGGCGATGCGACGGTCCAGACCGAGGAGAAGCGCGCCGAGGGCGGCGGAACCCACGACGGCGGCGGTGCCGAGCACCACGATGGACACCCGGCTCCCGCGCGTCGGCGTCGTCGGCGGCGGCGTCCGACGGGCGCTACCGGCGCCTGAGCTCACCTCGCGCGGGCGGGTGCGGGCGCGGACCGGCGATGCGCTCCGGCATCCCGGTGTCGACGGACGCGAAGGCGCTCGCCCCCTGACGCCGCCCGCGCCGGGGACGGTCAAGGCCCGGTGGGCGCCGAACCGGTGCCGCGCTCGAGGATGCGCGCGAGCATCTCGTCGCTCGTGGTGTTCTCACCCGGCAGGTTGGGCTTGCCCGAGCCGTGGTAATCGCTGGAGCCCGTGACGATGAGGTCGTGCGCCGCCGCGATCCGGTGCAGCTCGCGTTTGCCCGCCGGCGTGTTCTCGCGATGATCGATCTCGAACCCGGCCAGCCCCAGACGGACGAGCTCCTCGATCACCGGCTCGGGCATCATGCGGTCGCGGCCGGACGGGGCAGGGTGCGCGATCACCGGCACGCCTCCCGCGGCGACGACGAGCCGCACCGCCGTGAACGGATCGGGGGCGTAGTGCGGCACGTAATACCCCTCGCGGGGATGCAGGATGCCGGCGAAGGCCTCGGAGCGATCGCCCGCCAGGCCGCGTGCGACGAGCGCATCGGCGATGTGCGGGCGCCCCACCGTCGCCCCGTCGGAGGTCTGGGCGAGCACGTCGTCCCACGTGAGATCGAAGTCCCGGCCGATGCGGTCGACGATCCGCTCGGCGCGTCCGCGACGGTCGGTCCGGATGCGCTCCGTCTCGGCGCGCAGGCCTTCGTCGCCGGGATCGAAGAGATAGGCGAGCAGATGGACGCTCCGCCATTCGTGCTTCGCGCTGAGCTCGATGCCGGGCACGAAGGTCATCCCGAGGGATGCCGCCGCCCGCGCCGCCTCGTGCCAGCCCGCCGTGGTGTCGTGGTCCGTCAGCGCCATCGTCCGCAGCCCGTGGTCGTACGCCGCCCGCACGACGCCCGCGGGCGTCTCGGTGCCGTCCGACCGGGCGGAGTGCAGGTGCAGGTCGGTCGGACCTGCGAAACCCCGATGCCCTCCGACCACCCACCGATCGTAGCCCGCGCTCGGCATCCTCCCCCGCCGTTCGCGTCCTTCTCCCAGCCGCGGCGCATAGAGTCGGCGCCGTGTTGCGCGCGTCGGGGGTCCTTCTCACCGTGCTGACCGCGATCGCGGCGGCGGTGCTGACCTTTCCGGGCTTCTTCCGCCTGGACCAGACGTTCCCCGTCGCCCAGATCATCTCCTTCCGGCCGCTTCTCGCGGTGGGGTTCGGCGTCGCGGCGGTCGTGTTCCTCCTCCTCGCCGCGGCCCGCCCCGTGCGCGCGTTCGCGCTGTCGATGGTCGTCGTGCTCGCTGCCGCCGGCGCCGCCAACGCCGCCGTCGTCGCCTCTCGCGGCCTCGGGACGGCGGAGCTGCCCGCTGCGACCGACGACAGCGTGCGCGTCATGACGTGGAACACCGCCGGCGAGGCCACCGACCCGGCGCTGGTGGCCCAGACCGCCGTCGCGATGGGCGCTCAGATCGTCTCGCTCCCCGAGACGACGATCGAGACGGGCGAGCAGGTCGCGATCGCGATGCGCGAGCTCGGCAGCCCCATGTGGGCCCACCACGTCGAATTCGGCGAGGACTCGTGGGACGCCGGCTCCACGACGCTGCTGATCACCCCCGATCTCGGCGACTACGCCGTCATCCAGTCCTCCGCGGACGGCTCGAGCAACACCGGCGTGCTGCCCTCGGCCGTGGCGATGCCCGTCGACGGGGAGGGCCCCATCGTCGTCGCAGTGCACGCGGTGGCGCCTCGGCCGGCGTACATGCAGAAGTGGCGCGACGACCTCCGGTGGCTGGCCGACCAGTGCGCCGGCGACAACGTCATCATGGCGGGCGATTTCAACGCCACGATCGACCACATGGCGCGGTTCGGGGTCGACGGCGGGGTGCTGGGGGCATGCCACGACGCCGCGGCCGACTCCGGGAACGGCGGCGTCGGAACCTGGAGCACCGACGTGCCCGCGCTCGTCGGGGCACCCATCGACCACGTCCTGCACTCCTCGGGATGGCGCACCACCGGATCCGTGGTGCTCCACTCGCTCGATGGCGCAGGCAGCGATCACCGCCCCCTCGTGGTGCAGCTCGAGCCGACCTCCTGAGCTCTGCCGGCCGCGGCATGGGACACTGGTGCGATGAGTGCAACAGGTGAGACCGGCACGATCGAGACCGCCCCTCAGGATGCCGCGGCCGCACAGCCGCAGGGGGTCGCGAATCGCCGGCAGCGCTTCGGGCAGGGCTTCCTCGACTCCATCTCGGGCGGGTGGGCCGAGCGCCCCGACGACGCCGTCTCGCAGCGCCCGCAGGCCGCCTTCGCCGCCGACCGGCGCCGCGCCGTCTCCGCCGCGTTCCCGGGGCGCCGCATCGTCGTGCCGGCGGGGTCACTGAAGCAGCGCAGCAACGACACCGACTATCCGTTCCGCCCGCACTCGGCGTTCGCGCACCTGACCGGCTGGGAGAACGACAGCGAGCCGGGTTCCGTGCTCGTGCTCGACCCCGACGGCTCCGCGCACACCGCGACGCTGTACTTCCGCGAGCGGGCCGACCGCACGACGCCAGAGTTCTACGCGGACGCCGCGATCGGCGAGTTCTGGATCGGACCGCGCCCCTCGCTCGGCGCGGTCGCCGCGGACCTCGGCCTGGCCACGGCGCACATCGACGCGTTCACCGCCACGGACGACGACCTCACGGTCGGCGTCGACGACGACCTCACGCGGTTCGTCTCCGAGCTGCGCCTGGTCAAGGACGCGTTCGAGATCGAGCAGCTCCGTCTCGCGGTGCGCGTCACGGCCGACGGCTTCGACGACATCATCCGCGAGCTGCCCCGCGCCACCGCGCACGCCCGCGGCGAGCGCGTCGTGGAGGGCGTGTTCCACCAGCGTGCGCGCAGCGACGGCAACGGGGAGGGCTATGACACGATCGCCGCCTCCGGACCGCACGCGTGCTACCTGCACTGGACCCGCAACGACGGAGAAGTCGTGCCGGGTGACCTCATCCTCGTCGACGCCGGCGTCGAGGTCGACACGTTCTACACCGCCGACATCACCCGTACGCTCCCCGTGTCCGGCCGCTTCACCCCCGTGCAGCGCCGCGTGTACGAGGCGGTGCGAGAGGCGGCCGACGCGGCCTTCGCCGCCGCCCGTCCGGGCGCGCGATTCCGCGAGGTGCACGAGGCGGCGATGACCGTCATCGCTGCCCGCGTGGCGGAGTGGGGCCTGCTCCCGGTGAGCGCCGACGAGGCCCTCGACGCCGATCGCGGCGGGCACCACCGTCGCTACATGGTGCACGGCACGAGCCACCACCTCGGCATCGACGTGCACGACTGCGCGCAGGCCCGCCGCGAGATGTACTACGACGGCATCCTGGAACCGGGGATGGTCTTCACGATCGAGCCGGGCCTCTACTTCCAGATCGACGACGTGACCGTGCCCGAGGAGTACCGGGGAATCGGCGTTCGCATCGAGGACGACATCCTCATGACCGGGGACGGACCCGTGAACCTCTCCGCCGACATCCCGCGCACGGCCGACGACGTCGAGGCGTGGATGACCCGGCTCTCGCGCTAGCTGCCGCTCAGGAGCGAGCGCGCACGAAGTCGGTCAGCACCGGCGCGAGCGACGCGCCGATCTCGTCGGCGGGGCGCCGGGCGCCCTTCACCTCGAACGAGTGCCCCGCGCCCGGGAGCTCGTGGAGGTGGCCAGCGGGGCAGCCCGCCACGACCCGCTGGAAGTCCGCACGCGGCTGGATGAAGGGGTCGTCCGTGCCCGAGAGGAACAGCTGCGGCTCCTGGATAGCCGCCAGGTGCACGCCCCGGGTCTTCTCGGGCTGCCCCTGCGGATGAAAGGGGTAGCCCAGGTACACGAGGCCCTTCACGGCGAACCCGTCCTCGGCGGCCGCCATCGACGCCATGCGCCCGCCGTACGACTTCCCCGCCGCCCAGAGGGGCGCGTCGACGAGATCGGCGGCGCGGTCGCGCACGGCCCGCCATGTCGCGATCGCGTGCGCCGCGGGGCCGGGCAAGCGGCGTCCGGCCTCCCGGTACGGGAACGTGAAGCGCAGCGTCGCGATCCCGGCGCCGTTCAGCGCGCCCGCGAGCCCCACGAGGAACGGGTGCTCCATCCCCGACCCGGCGCCGTGCGCCAGGACGACGGCCGCCCACGGGTCGGCCGGACCCTCGAGCACGGCCGAGATCTCCACGGTGTCGCGCGGAAGGGCGACGGCGATCTTCACCGGTTCTCGTCGCCGCCTGTGCCGGATGCCCCGGCATCCCCGTCGTCGTCGGAGCGGCGAGGCTGCTCGATCCGCTCTCCGTACCGGGGCGGCTCTGTCGTGCGCTCGCCGTAGCGGGGCGGGTCGGCGGGCGGGGTCGCCGGGGGCAGGGGCGGTGCGGGCGGGGCGGCGGCCCCCGGGGCGGGCGCGGCGGGCGCAGCCGGGGACTCGGACGCACGGCCGAGAACCTGGCGCGCCTTGGCGAGCCCCTCGGCCTCGACCGTGACCTCGTAGTGGTCGGCGACGACCTGCATGACCGAGGCGTAATCGCGGCGGCGGCGCACGAACGAGTAGGTCATGAGGCTCATCAGCATGCCGATCGCGATTCCCACGAAGAGCACTCCCACGAACGCCTGCAGGGAGACCGTGGGGGCTCCGACGACGAAGATGAGCGAGAACAGCAGGCCGATCAACAGCCCGTTGATGGCGCCCGATCGTGCGGCGGCGGCGTAGCCGAGTCGCCCGGTGATGCGCTCGATGGAGCGCAGGCCGAGCCCGACGATCGCGATCTGCCGCGCGGGGACCTCGCCCGCGATGAGCTGGGACACCGCCTTCTGGGCTCCCTCGTACGTGGGGAAGCTCGCGACGGTCTCCCCCACCTGGTCGGCGCGCTTGCCGCCTGCTTTCGGACCCCACATGCTCATTCGGCCATTGTCCCACGCCACCCCGGGGAGGATCCGATGAGCGGGCTACGCTGGGGGCGTGAGCACGCAGAGGGTCTTCGTCGCGCGGCTGGTCGGCTGCGCCGTCTTCGACCCCGCGGGCGACCGCCTCGGCCGCGTCCGCGACGTCGTCGTCGTCTTCCGCAAGGACGATCCGCCCCGCGTGGTCGGGCTGGTCGTGGAGATCCCCGGCCGGCGCCACGTGTTCCTCTCCATCGGCCGCGTCACGACCATCGCGACGGGTCAGGTCATCACGACGGGGCTCATCAACGTCCGTCGATTCCAGCAGCGCGGCGGCGAGGTGCGCGTGGTCGCCGAGCTCCTCGGGCGCAAGGTCTTCCTGCGCGACGGCAGCGGGAGCGCCGAGATCGAAGACGTCGCGATCGAGCGCAACCGCATCGGCGAGTGGGCGATCGGTCAGCTCTTCCTGCGCAGGCCCAAGACCTCGGCATCGCCGTTCGCGAAGGGCCCCACGACCTTCGCCGGGTGGAAGGACGTCCGCGAGGACCAGGAGCCGGGGGGCGTCCAGTCGGCGGAGCAGCTCGTCGCGACCTATTCCGAGCTGCACGCGGCCGACCTCGCGACGACGCTGCTCGACCTGCCCGAGGAGCGCATGATCGAGGTCGCGGACCAGCTCCCGGACGACCGGCTCGCCGACGCGCTCGAGGAGATGCCCGAGGACGAGCAGGCGCACATCCTCGAGCGGCTGGGCGACGAGCGCGCCGCCGACATCCTCGACGCGATGGAGCCGGATGACGCAGCCGATCTGCTGGCGCAGCTGCCGGAGAGCCGCTCCGAGGCGCTCCTCGAGCTCATGGAGCCGGAGGAGGCGCAGGACGTGCGCGCGCTGCTGGCGTACGGCCCCGACACGGCGGGCGGGTTGATGACGCCCGAGCCGATCATCCTCTCGGCCGAGGCGACCGTCGCCGAGGCCCTGGCGCTGATCCGGCGCCACGAGCTGCACCCCGCCCTCGCCGCGGCCGTCTTCGTCACCCTGCCCCCGTACGAGACGCCCACGGGACGCCTCCTCGGCGTCGTGCACTTCCAGCGCATGCTCCGCTATCCGCCGCACGAGCGTCTCGGCACGATCATCGACGACTCCATCGAGCCCGTCTCGGCGTCGGCGCCCGCGGCGGAGGTGGCCCGGCTTCTCGCCAGCTACAACCTCGTGTCGCTTCCGGTCATCGACCAGGCCCACCGCCTCGTGGGTGTCGTGAGCGTCGACGACGTGCTCGATCACCTGCTCCCCGACGACTGGCGCACGAACGACGCCGACGAGCCACCGGCCGTCCCGGTGGCGCGCGCCGCGGGAACGAGGCGCCGCTGATGGCCCGCGCTCCCCGCCGCGAGAGCCTCGACGCGCCCCTCGGCCGCGCCGGGCTGCGCTCTCGCGCGCCGCAGCCCTCGCGCGACCGCTTCGGCCGCGCCACCGAGTGGGTGGCTCGCAACATGGGCACCCCCTGGTTCCTCGTGGGGCTGTCGGCCTTCTGCGCGGGCTGGATCCTCTGGAACACGATCGCGCCCGAGCACCTGCGCTTCGACTCGGCGGCCTTCGGATTCACGGCCCTCACCCTCGTGCTGTCGCTGCAGGCGTCGTACGCCGCGCCCCTCATCCTGCTCGCGCAGAACCGTCAGGACGACCGCGACCGCGTGCAGATCGAACAGGATCGCCAGCGAGCCGAACGCAATCTCGCCGACACCGAATACCTCGCGCGCGAGATCGTGGCCCTGCGCCTGGCGCTGCGAGACATGACCGACGACATCGTCACGCGCGACGTGCTGCGCGCCGAGCTGAAGGACCTGCTCGCCGACCTCGACGACTCGCAGGACGACCCGGAGGCGGCCGCCGAACGCGAGGAGCGCCGGGCCAAGGCCGAGCGCCGCGACCGTGCCGACCGAGGCTCACGTGACATCTGAGCAGGCCGCGGGAGCGCCGTCGGAGGCCGTCCGGCGCGCCGTCGGGGGCGTTCTCGACCCCGAGCTGCGCCGCTCGCTCGCCGAGCTCGGGATGCTCCGCGACATCAGGGTCGAGGAGGGCATCGCGCGCGTCGGGATCGCCCTCACGATCGTGGGTTGCCCGGCATCGGACCGGATCGAGCGCGAGGTGCGCGAGGCGGCGCTCGCGGTCGACGGCGTTTCGGCGGCCGAGGTCTCGCTCGGGGTGATGACCCCGCCCGAACGCGCCGTGCTGACCGAACAGCTGCGCGCGGGGCGCCCCCGCGGCATCCCGTTCACCGCCGACTCCCTCACGCGCGTCATCGCCGTCACGAGCGGAAAGGGCGGTGTCGGCAAGTCGACGCTCACGGCCAACCTCGCCGTCGCCCTCGCCGCGCGCGGACTGTCGGTGGGACTCGTCGACGCCGACGTGCACGGCTTCTCGATCCCGGGACTGCTGGGCCTCGTGGATGCCGCGGGCCGCACCGCGCGCCCGACCCGGATCGACGACCTCATCGTGCCGCCTGTCGCCTACGGCGTGAAGGTGATCTCGATCGGGATGTTCCTCCGGGAGGGCGACGAGGGGCAGGCCGTGGCCTGGCGTGGACCGATGCTGCACCGCACCGTGTCGCAGTTCCTCACCGACGTGCACTTCGGCGACCTCGACGTGCTGCTGCTGGACATGCCGCCGGGCACGGGGGATGTCGCGATCTCCGTCGGGCAGCTGCTGCCGCACGCCGAGGTCGTGGTCGTCACGACGCCACAGCCGGCGGCGGCCGACGTCGCGATCCGCAGCGGCCTCGTCGCGCGTCAGACGGGGCAGCGCGTCGTGGGCGTCATCGAGAACATGGCCGCCATGTCGCTGCGCGGCGGCGGGAGCCTGGACCTGTTCGGCTCGGGCGGAGGCGCGGCCGTCGCCGAGGCGCTGTCGACCGATGCGGAGCCCGTCGCCCTGCTCGCCTCGGTGCCCCTCAGTCCCGCCCTGCGCACGGGCGGCGACGAGGGCGCGCCCGTCGTGGTCGCCGATCCCGCCGACCCGGCGTCAGAGGCGATCCTCGAGGCTGCGGCGCGGCTCATCGCCCCGCGCGGGCTCGCAGGACGCTCCCTCCCCTTCACCACCGGCTGAGCCCGGCCGAAAGACGTGCGGGACGACCGACGCGATGCGGGGCGACGAGGTGCTCTCGTTCACCTGAGCGCGTCGCGCGGTCAGGTGGCCTCGCTGTCGAACGGCGGCGGGGTTCCCGGCTCACGCGCGGGCTGCGCCTGGGCTCGCACCGCGGCCACCGGAGCGACGGGCGCGACCGCCGCAGCGGGGTTGGCGGACACGGGCTTGACCGCGGGGATCGGCGGGTCATCCAGCAGCGCCTCGCGGATGATGCGCCGGGGATCGTACTGGCGCGGGTCGAGCTTGCGCCAGTCCACGTCATCGAAATCGGAGCCCATCTCGTCGCGGACACGCGTCTTCGCGCCCCGCAGGAACTCCCGCAGGCGCCCGAGGAGGTGCGCCAGACCCTCGGCGTACCGGGGAAGCCGCTCGGGCCCGATGATGAGCGCGGCGAGGACGCCGATCAGCAAGAGCTTCTCGATCGTCAGGCCGAAGAACATCTCCTCAGGGTACCGCCGCGCCTCCGGCCGCGGGCACGGATCGGGCCCTACGCTATGGGTCGGAGGCATGCGTGAGCGGACAGGAAGCGAACTGGCGGTACGCGACCGAACAGGTCGTCGAGCCCGACACGATCGCGCGCGCCCGCGCCGCATCGCTCGAACTCGGCATCACGCCCGTCGATGCCGCCGTCGGAGCGCAGGCGGCGGTACTGGCCGCCGCGAGCGGCTCGCTGAATCTCGTCGAGATCGGCACGGGCGCCGGGGTCTCGGGCCTGTGGCTCCTGCACGGCGCACCGCGCGGCATCCTCACGACGATCGATGCCGAACCCGAGCACCTCGCCGCGGCGCGCTCGTCGTTCCAGGACGCGAAGATCCCGTCGGCGCGGGCGCGATTCATCACGGGTCGCGCCGCCGATGTGCTGCCGCGCATGAATGAGTCGGCATACGACATCGTCATGATCGACGCCGACACGGAGCGCGTGCTCGAGTACGTCGAGCACGGCCTGCGGCTCGTGCGCGTGGGCGGGACGGTGCTCGTGCCCCGCGTCCTGCACGGGGGTCGTGTGGCCGACCCGGTGCAGCGCGACGCCGTCACGACGGCGTTCCGTTCGCTCATCCAGGAGACGCAGGGCTCGCAGGCGGTGCTGCCGGCGCTGTCCATCGTGGGCGACGGCCTGCTGCAGCTGACGAAGCTCACGGAGTAGGAGCCCGCCGCACTCTCCACAGAGAAGGGCCGGTCCGCCACTGGCGTAACCGGCCCTTATGCCTGTCGTGAAACCCTAGGCCGGGCCCACCACTCCTGAGAGCACGTCGTGAAGCTCCTTGGCCTCGGCGTCGTTGACCGAGACGACCAGGCGGCCGCCCCCTTCCAGCGGCACGCGCACGATGATGAGGCGCCCCTCCTTCACGGCCTCCATCGGTCCGTCGCCGGTCCTCGGCTTCATGGCTGCCATCTCGGGCCCCTTTCGTCGCGAAATCTAGCTGACTTAGTTTATCCTGCCCTCCCACCGGTATACCGCCGTCAGGGAATCTGCCAGAAGTTGCTCCCGATTCCGTACATGTTCCAGATCCACCACCACTGCCCGAGGAGACAGGCGCCGAGTACGGCGAGACGCCACGCGGTGCTGCGAGGCACGGCGAGCGCGCCGAAGAGCGGGGCCAGCGGGAAGAGCAGCCGGAACACGCTCGACTGTGGGAAGAACACGGCGAAGAGGTAGAGGAGGTAGGACGCGGCCCACAGGCGCGGCACGACGCCGAGACGACGCACGTGCGGTTCGAACAGGAGCAGCGCGGCGCTTCCGACGACGATCGCCGCCAGGGCCACGTAGCCCCATATCTCGCCCACCCGCCACGTCGCGCCGAACCAGAACTGCGCGGCCTGGATCCAGCCCTCGAACGGCACGAAGGCGCCGGCATCCCCCACCCACAGGCGCCGCCACGACAGCTCCGTCTCCAGGTACCCGGTGGGATCCCCCGTGACCGCACCGGCGATGACGGGCCAGGACAGACCCGCCCCCGTCGCGAGCGCCCCCACGCCCAGGATGTGCGCGATCTCCCCCGCGGAGACGGGCTCGCGGGAACGCGAGAACCACCGCCAGAGCCCGACCAGACCCAGCAGGAGGGCGAAGGCGAGCACCCCCGGGCGCACGTATGCCATCGCGAGCACGACCGGATAGAGGGGGAGGTACCGGCGCCGCTCGAGCAGCCGGATGCCGAGGAGGATGAGCAGCAGGAACAGCGACTCCGCGTATCCCACCTGGAACAGCAGCGCGAGCGGCCCCGCGGCGACGAACACGACCGACCAGGTCGCGGCGGTGCCGCCCAGGCGCTCGGCGAACATGCGGTACAGCACGAGACAGCAGAGATATCCCGCGACGAGGGCGATGAGGAAGGCGCCAACGGCCCAGCTGCCGAAGGGGGCTCCCACGAGGCGGGCCAGGACGGGGAAGACGGGCAAGAACGCCCACGCGTTCTGCACGACATCCCCGTTGTCGTCGCGCGGGATATCGGTCGGGTAGCCCTCCACGGCGATGAGCCAGTACCACTGCGCGTCCCACGCGAGCACGTAGGTCGCGAGGTCCGCTCCCCTGCCGAACCGTGAGCCCTCGGGCGAGAGCATCGAGGCGAGGATCAGGAAGCCCGACGTGAGCACCCGCGCGGCGAGGTAGACGATGGCGACCCGGACCGCGGGTCGCGCGAGGGTGGCCCCCGACGCGGACGCGGACGCGCCCGTGTCGGTCAGGCTGCGCTCAGCCACGCCCGCAGGCCGCGCTCGACGGCCTCGATCTGCGCGACAGGGACCCGCTCGTCGTCGTGGTGCGCGAGGTGCGGGTCGCCGGGACCGTAGTTGACGGCGGGCACGCCCAGCGCCGAGAACCGCGCGACATCCGTCCAGCCATACTTGGGGCGCGGCACGGCACCCACGGCGGAGACGAACTCCTGCGCGAGCGGCGCGTCGAGGCCCGGCCGCGCGCCGGCGGCGCGGTCCACGACCTCGAGATCGAAGCCGGCGAGCACGTCGCGCAGATGCTTCTCGGCCTGCTCGGGCGTACGGCTCGGGGCGAAGCGGAAGTTCACCTCCACCTCGCACAGGTCTGGGATGACGTTGCCGGCGATACCCCCGCCGATCCGCACGGCGTTCAGGCCTTCGCGGTAGTCCAGCCCGTCCACGGTGATGGTCTGCGGACGGTACTCGGCGAGCCGCGCCAGGATCGGCGCGGCGGCGTGGATCGCGTTCTCCCCGATCCAGGAGCGGGCGGAGTGCGCGCGCACACCGTGCGTGCGGGCGATGGCTCGCAGGTTCCCGTTGCAGCCGCCCTCCACCTCGCCGCCGGAGGGCTCGCCGAGGATCGCGAAGTCGGCCACGAACAGATCGGGGCGCGTGCGGCCAAGCCGGGTGAGCCCGTTCAGGTCGGCGTCGACCTCTTCGTGGTCGTACCACATCCAGGTGATGTCGGCCCGGGGCGAGACGAGCTCGGCGGCCAGACGCAGCTGCACCGCGACGCCCGCCTTCATGTCCACCGTGCCGCGCCCCCACAGCATCGGCACATCGTCCTCGACGATGTCGCGCGTGGGCAGGTTGCGGTTGATCGGGACCGTGTCGATGTGTCCGGCGATCGCGACCCGCTGGGCGCGGCCCAGCATCGTGCGCGCCACGATCGTGTCGCCGTCGCGGTAGACGTCGAGGTGGTCGAGGGCCGAGACGGCGTCGTGGATCGCATCGGCGAGCGTGGTCTCGTCTCCGGAGACGCTCGGGATGTTGCAGATCGTCCGCGTGAGCTCGAGCGAGGACAGCGACAGATCGAGCGGGCTCATGCGGCAAGTCTAGAAGCGACGCCCCGCTAGCCTTGACGTATGAGCGATGAACGGCACGTGTGGGGCGAAGGCCTCGCGACGATCTCCGAGAACGGGACGGTGCTCGACACCTGGTTCCCCAGTCCGCGCATCGGACGCGTGCCCCAGGGGCGCGACGCCTCGATCGTCTCCGACGAGCTGGACCGGCTCGCCGCGCCGGATGACCGCCGTGCGGTGTCGATCGAGGCGGTGACGGTGGAGATCTCGCTCGACGAGGCCCCGGCATCCACGTCCGACGCCTACCTTCGGCTCCACGCGCTCTCGCACCGGCTCGTGACGCCCAACGACGTGAACCTGGAGGGCGTCTTCGGGCACCTGCCGAACGTCGCCTGGACGAACGCGGGCCCCATGCACCCGGATGACGCGACGCGCCTGCGACCGTTGCTGATGCGCGACGGCATCCAGATCCAGGGCGTGGACAAGTTCCCGCGCCTCACCGACTACGTCACGCCGCCCGGGGTGCGCATCGCCGACGCCTCCCGCGTGCGCCTCGGGGCCTACCTCTCCCCCGGCACGACGGTCATGCACGAGGGCTTCGTGAACTTCAACGCCGGAACCCTCGGCGCGTCGATGGTGGAGGGGCGCATCTCGCAGGGCGTCGTCGTCGGAGACGGCAGCGACATCGGCGGCGGCGCCTCGATCATGGGCACGCTCTCGGGCGGGGGCACGCATCGCGTCTCGATCGGCGCTCGCACGCTGCTCGGCGCGAACGCCGGCATCGGCATCTCTCTCGGCGACGACTGCGTCGTGGAGGCCGGGCTCTACGTGACGGCCGGCTCGAAGATCCTCCTCGCCGACGAGCCTGCCACCGCCGACGGCAGCCCCCGCGTGGTGAAGGGCGCCGAGCTGTCGGGCGTGTCCGGCCTCTTGTTCCGGCGCAACTCGCTGACCGGTGCCGTGGAGGCCGTGCGTCGCTCGGGCGTCGGGGTGACGCTGAACGAGGCCCTGCACGCCTGAGGCCCCGGCCCGTTGGGGCGCAGCGGCCGCGGGGCAATGTCGGAGGCTGGTTCTATAGTTTCGAACATGCATTCGAACCCGGTGTCGGCGCCCACCCCCTGGGGCGACGACGTGGATCTCGCCGCGCGGGAACTCGCCGAACGCTACGTCGCGGCAAGGCGGGCCGAAGCGGTCGCTCAGGCCGCGGTGGCACGGGTGCTGGCGGAGGCGGCCGAACTGGCGGCGTCGCGGGTAGCGGCGCTGCCCCGGGCATCGGCGAAAGACGCCGAACTTCCGGTGCGGGCGGTGGCTGCGGAGCTGGCGGTCGCGGCGCGGGAGCCCGACGGGGCGGTGCAACGCCAGATGGGCGAAGCGGCCGTCGTGGTGCGGGAGTTCCCGGCGGCGATGACCGCGTGGGGCGAGGGACGGATCGGCGCCCGCCATGTGCGGGTGATCACCGAACTCGGAACACCACTGGCAGACCCGGTCGCGCGGGCGGCGTTCGAGACGGAAGCCGTACGGCAGGCCGAGCGCATGACGCCGCGCCGGTTACGGGCGGCCCTGGCGCCGATGGCGGAAGAGATGCAACCCGGGTCGCTGACAGAACGGCACCGGGCCGCCCGGGAACGACGAGGCGTATGGACGACCATGCTCGACGACGGGATGGGATCCGTCACGATCGTGCAGCCGGCCGTGCTCATCGACGGGATCCACGACCGGCTCACCCAACAAGCCCGAGCGGTGAAGAACCTCGACCCCACCGACACCCGCACCCTCGATCAGATCCGCGCCGACCTCGCCGCCGACATGCTCCTCACCTCCACCCCCAACGTCGAAACCGGGGAAGGACTGACCGACGGATACGGCGGGCTCGGCGCGATCACCGCGATCGTCAACGTCACCGTCCCCGCCCTCACCCTCGCCGGCCTCACCACCGAACCCGGACAACTCGTCGGAAAGACACCCATCGACGCCGACACCGCCCGCGAACTGGCCGCACGGGCACCCGGATGGGACCGAATCCTCACCGACCCCATCACCGGAAGCGTCCTCGCCGTCGACCGATACACCCCCTCGGCGGAGATGAAACGATACCTCCGCGCCCGCGACCGACACTGCCGCTTCCCCGGCTGCCGACAGCCCGCACACCGATGCGACCTCGACCACTCGATCGACTACGCCCACGGCGGGAAAACCCACACCGGAAACCTCGCCCACCTGTGCCGAAGACACCACACGTTGAAGGGCGAAACGGCATGGAAAGTCACCCAACACGACGGCGGCGTGCTCGAATGGACCTCACCCGGCGGACTCACCTACACCGACCAACCACCCACACCACCACACGTGCGATTCACCCCCGACGATCATCATGCGAACGCGCACGGCGAACCACCACCGTTCTGACGCGACCGCGAAACGTGCGCGCGGTCAAGATCGACGGAGCCGCGCTCGCTCAGACGACGCGAGAACACTGCACGGCACCCAAGACGCTGCACGGCACCGAAGCGGGTGCACGGCACCGGAGCGTCGGGATGGCGCGTGCGTCGCACGACGACGAAAGCCCGTGCACGCATCAGGAAGGCGAAGAGGGGATGCCGCGCCGGCATCCCCTCTCGTATCGTCCGTGGGCTCAGGTGCCCGGGTACTGGCGCTCGGTCGCCCCCGTGTAGAGCTGCTGCGGGCGGCCGATCTTGGTCTGCGGATCCTGCTGCATCTCACGCCAGTGCGCGAGCCAGCCGGGCAGCCGGCCGATCGCGAACAGCACCGTGAACATGCGGGTCGGGAAGCCCATCGCCTTGTAGATGACGCCGGTGTAAAAGTCGACGTTGGGGTACAGACGACGCTCCTTGAAGTAGTCGTCGCTGAGGGCGATCTCCTCGAGCTGCTTCGCGAGGTCGAGCAGCGGATCGCTCACACCGAGCGCCTCGAGCACCTCGTCGGCCGACTCCTTGACGAGCTTGGCGCGAGGATCGTAGTTCTTGTAGACGCGGTGCCCGAAGCCCATGAGCTTGACACCGTCCTCCTTGTTCTTGACGCGCTCCACGAAGCGCTCGACGCTTTCGCCGGAGTCGCGGATGCGCGCCAGCATGGCGAGCACCGCCTCGTTGGCGCCGCCGTGGAGGGGCCCGTAGAGCGCGTTGATGCCCGCCGAGATGGAGGAGAACTGGTTCGCCCCCGTCGAGCCGACGAGCCGGACGGTCGACGTCGAGGCGTTCTGCTCGTGGTCCTCGTGCAGGATGAGCAGACGCTCGAGCGCCCGCGTCATGACGGGGTTGACGTCGTAGATCTCGCTCAGCACACCGAAGTTGAGCTTGAGGAAGTTGTCGACGAAGCTCAGCGAGTTGTCGGGGTAGAGGAAGGCCTGCCCGACGCTCTTCTTATGCGCGTACGCGGCGATGACGGGGAGCTTCGCGAGCAGCCGGATCGTGTTGAGTTCGACGTGCTCGGGGTTGTTGGGGTCGGACTCGCCCTCGTAGTAGGTCGAGAGCGCGGCGGTCGCGGCCGACAGCACCGACATGGGGTGGGCGGTCAGCGGCAGCGCCGAGAAGAAGCGCTTGAGGTCTTCGTGCAGCAGCGTGTGATGGCGGATGCGGTCATCGAACGCGGCCAGCTCGTCGGCGGTCGGGAGTTCCCCGTAGATGAGCAGCCACGCCACCTCGAGGTAGCTCGAATGCGTCGCCAACTGCTCGATCGGGTATCCGCGGTAGCGCAGGATGCCCTGGTCGCCGTCGATGAACGTGACGGCGGACTTCGTCGCCGAGGTGTTGACGAAGCCGTAGTCCAGGGTCGTGTGACCGGTCTGCTTCGTGAAGGTCGAGATGTCGACGCTCGGGACGCCGTCTGTGCCCTGGAGCACCGGGAACTCGGCGGTTTTGCCGCCGAGGGTCAGGGTTGCCTTCTCGGGCTGCGAGACCGCATCGCTCACGGCGCCTCCTTGCGATTTGTCGTCGTCGGGGTGTCACCGCCGCGGGACGGGCGGCCGACCCTCCGCACCCGGCGATCGTGCGCCCAGGCTTCGGGTCCGGATGCTGCAGGTGGTGGCCCCGCGACATCCGCGCTCCTACAGCCTATCCTCAGGATCGGCCTACTCACGCACCCGCCAAGCCTGCGACCGATCGATGGTGGATATCTACGAAACGGCCGCGCGCAGGCGCTGCGCCGCCGCCGCGACCCGCTCGTCGGTGGCGGTCAGCGACAGCCGGACGTGCTGCGGGTGGTGCTCTCCGTAGAAGTGACCGGGGCCCGCGAGGATGCCGAGATCGGCGAGGCGCGCCATGCTGTCCCACGCGTCGCGGCCCTCGGTGGCCCAGAGGTAGAGCCCCGCCTCGCTGCGATCGATGCGGAATCCGGCGGCCTCGACCGCGGGGCGCAGCGCGTCGCGCCGGGCGCGGTACAGCTCCTTCTGCTGCGCGACGTGGTCGTCGTCGCCGAGCGCGACGGTCATCGCGTGCTGCACCGGCGCGGGAAGCATGAGCCCCAGATGCTTGCGGACGTTCGCCATCGTCGCGACGAGGTCGGCGTCGCCGGCGAGGAACGCGGCACGATAGCCCGCGAGGTTCGACTGCTTGCTGAGCGAGTACACCGCCAGCAGGCCGCCGAGTTCTCCGCCGGTCACCCGCGGGTCGAGCACGCTCGGAACCGGCTCGCTCGCCCACGGCCCGTCCCACCCGAGCTCGGCATAGCACTCGTCGCTCGCGACGACCGCACCGAGCTCGCGTGCGCGCCGTACGGCGGCCCGCAGCTCGCCGGTGCCCAGCACGCGCCCGTCGGGGTTGCCCGGGGAGTTCAGCCACACGAGGCGCGTGTTCGCCGGCCAGCGCGCGGGGTCGTCCTCGGCAACGGCCACGGCGCCCGCGACGCGCGCGCCGATCTCGTAGGTGGGGTAGGCGGCGCGGGGGTGCACGACGACGTCACCCTCGCCCACGCCCAGCAGCAGCGGCAGCAGCGCCACGAGCTCCTTGGAGCCGATCGTCGGCAGCACGTGACGCGCTTCGAGACCGGGTACGGCTCGGCGGCGGGAGAACCACGCGGCGATCGCCTCCCGAAGGGGCGTCGTGCCGATCGTCTGCGGATAGGCGTGGGCGTCGGTCGCCTCGGCGAGCGCACGGCGGATGAGCGCAGGCGTCGGGTCGACCGGCGAGCCGATCGAGAGGTCGACGATGCCGCCGGCGTGCGCGCGCGCCCTCTCTGCGTAGGGCGCGACCTGCTCCCACGGGTAGTCGGGAAGGCCGGTGACCCCCACGGTCAGTGTTCCTGCGGCGGCAGCGCCTCGATCACCGGGTGGTCCTTGTGGATCACGCCGACCTTCGCGGCGCCGCCCGGCGAGCCCACGTCGTCGAAGAACTCGACGTTGGCCTTGTAGTAGTCGGACCACTCGTCGGGCAGATCGTCCTCGTAGTAGATCGCCTCGACGGGGCACACCGGCTCGCACGCGCCGCAGTCGACGCACTCGTCGGGGTGGATGTACAGCGAGCGTTCACCCTCGTAGATGCAGTCGACGGGACACTCGTCGATGCAGGCCCGGTCTTTCACATCGACACAGGGGAGGGCGATCACATACGTCACACGAGCAGTCTACGTGCCCAGCCGCAGCAGTCGCCCCGCGACGACACACAGGGCAATCGCGAGTCAGGACGAGGGGGTCGAGCGCGGGGCGGCGGAGGGCAGCTGCGGAAAGGCCACGACCATCACCGCGACGAGCGGGCACAGGATGGTCCAGATCGTGGCGGGAAGACCGGCGGGCGCGATGACCGAGCCTCCCGGCCCCTCCCCCGAGAAGACGACGATCGCCAGCGTCATGCCCGCGGTCGTCGCGATCGCGGCGCGGCGGTCGGTGAGCAGGCGCACCGCGAGCACGAGCGATCCGGCGCCGATCAGCGAAAGCACGAGCCCCACCGGCAGGATGCCGAGGGTCGACGCGTGCGCGACCGTTCCGACGACCCCGTAGACCGCCCCTGCGACGGCGGCGATCGCCCACATGCCCAGGCGTGCGGGGAGGGAGGGCTTCACGCCCCCGAGCCTACGCCGCTCACGCCGCCCACCCGGCCAGGCGCAGGAGCGCCGCCGTCACGGCCGCGGCAGCGACGACGACGAGGAAAGGCGCGCGGATCATGAGCAGACCGGCCGCGACGAAGAGGGCGGGGACCCGGGCATCCACCGCGATCGCCTGCCCCGCCCCGAGCGTCTGGACGGCCACGAGCGCGGACAGCAGCGCCACCGTGAGCAGGTCGGCGATGCGCGCGGGCCGAGGCGCCTCCACCCACGAGGTCGGCAGGAGGTAGCCGACCGCCTTGAGGGCGACGCAGATGACGGAGGCGAGCAGCACGGCGGTCCACAGCGTCACGGCAGACCCTCCCGCTCGGGAACGTCTTCGGGCTCGCCCGGGGACGTTGCGTCGCCGAGCCAGTTCGCCCAGCCCACCGCGATCGCCACGACGGCCGCGATGAGCACGGGCAGGCCCGGCATGAGCCCAGGGGTCAGCACGGTCGCCACGACCGCCGCGGCGGCGCCGACCGCGATCGCCTGCCGTCCGCGCAGGCGGGGCCACAGCAGCGCCAGGAAGGCGGCGGCCGCCGCGGCATCCAGGCCCCACGCGCGCGGATCGCCGAGCACGTCGCCGAGAAGCGCCCCCACGAGGGTCGTCAGGTTCCACCCGATGTAGATGGCGAAGCCCGTGAGCCAGAAGCCCAGGGTGCGGGCGCGGGGCGTGGTCTGGGCGAGCGAGACGGCCGTCGACTCGTCGATCGTGACGTGGGCCGCGGCCGCGCGTCGCAGGGCGCCGGGACCGATGACGGGAGACATCCGCATGCCGTAGGCCACGTTGCGCACGCCGAGCAGCCCCGCCGAGGCGATCGCGGCGGGTGCTGCGGCGATGCCGCCCGCGCCGATCACGCCGACGAACGCGTACTGCGATCCGCCCGTGAACATCAGCAGGCTCAGCACGCACGTCTGCCAGACGTCGAGGCCGGATGCCACGGCCAGCGCCCCGAACGAGACGCCGTACGCGCTCGTCGCCAGGGCGACGCTCAGGGCCTGGCGCCACGCCCGCCGCGCGTGGGGGTCCGCGGCGCCCACGGGGGAGGTGTCGGCGGGGCTCACTCGTTCGAGCGTACCGGGCCCGCACCGCCGCACCCGCCGGCCACCCGAAGTCCCGTGGACCGGCCGCGTTACGCTGGGGCCATGCCGGTTCCCTCCCGATCCCTCCGCATCGGCGCGGCCGTCGCCGCGCTCGCCGCGATGGCCGCGATGGCCGGCTGCACCGCGGAACCGGAACCCCCCGTACCCGCGCCCACCGAGCCGCCGACCCTCGAGGAGGCGTTCGCCGGGCTGATCGACGCCCGGGGCGTGCCGGGAGGCGCGCTCGCGATCCGGCGGGGCGAGGACACCGAGGTCATCGTGCACGGAGACGCCGACGACGAGGGCACCCCCATCACGGAGGAGACGGTCTTCGGCTACCGGAGCGTCACGAAGTCGTTCGTCGTGACGGTGCTGCTCCGCCTTGCCGAGGAGGGCCTGGTCGACCTCATCGTTCCCACGACCGCCCCTGAGGAGGGCGTGTCGCCCGCCGACGCGACGCCGTGGGAGCTCGCGGCCATGACGGCGGGGACGCCGAACTACTCCGCGCAGCCCGGTCTCATCGAGGAGATCACCGCGGACCCCGAGCGAGCCTGGGAGGACGACGACCTCTTCGACCTCGTGCGGGGCCTTCCCGAGTCGTTCGCGCCCGGCACGTCGTACGAGTACTCCAACACGAACACGCTGCTCGTCGGCGAGCTCGTCGCCGACGCTTCGATGGACACGTGGTCGCAGGCGGTCGCGGAGCTCGTGACCGAGCCCCTCGGGCTCGAGAGCGTCGTCTACCCCGGCGACGGCGCTGCACCGGATGCCGCGGCCACACCGTTCCAGCTCACGGACGGCGCGGCCGAGCCGCTCCCCGCCGTCCGTGCGAGCGCGTTCTCGGCCGCGGGCGGACTGTTCGGCACGGCCGGCGACCTCGCCGTGTGGGCGCAGGCGCTCGGGACGGGCGCGCTGCTGGAGGACGAGACGTTCGAGACCCGCCTCTCGGCGTTCGGGCCCACGGCATCCGATCCGCAGAGCCCCGAGTACGACGAGTACGGCCTCGGGATCGGACGCATCGGCGACTGGATCGGGCACACCGGCAACGGCCTCGGCTACCAGGCCCTCGCGATGTACCACGCGGAGAGCGAGACCGCCGTGGCGATCCTGCTCAACGCGACGGGCGAGGACGGCGATCTGCCCGCCCACCTGCTCGAGGACCTCGAAGAGCTGGTGCTCGAGGCGCCCTGACGGGCGCGGCGGCGCTCAGCCCTGGCGCTTGAGGCGGGCCGTCGCGCGGGCGCGCTCGTTCGCGTCCAGGTTGACCTTGCGGATGCGGACGATCTCGGGCGTGACCTCGACGCACTCGTCCTCGCGCGCGAACTCGAGGCTCTCCTCGAGCGAGAGCTGGCGCGGCGGGGTCATCGATTCGAAGGAGTCGGAGGTCGAAGCTCGCATGTTCGTGAGCTTCTTCTCCTTCGTGATGTTGACGTCCATGTCGTCGGCGCGCGAGTTCTCGCCGATGACCATGCCCTCGTAGACCTCCTGCGTCGGCTGCACGAAGAACGACATGCGCTCCTGCAGGCCGATGATCGCGAAGGGCGTGACGACTCCCGAGCGGTCGGCGACGATCGAGCCGTTCTGGCGCGTGACGATGGGACCTGCCCAGGGCTCGTAGCCGTGCGAGATCGCGTTCGCGATTCCGGTGCCGCGGGTCGTCGTCAGGAACTCGGTGCGGAAGCCGATCAGACCGCGCGAGGGGACGACGAACTCCATCCGCACCCAGCCGGTGCCGTGGTTGGTCATGTTGTCCATGCGACCCTTGCGCGCGGCGAGCAGCTGCGTGATCGCGCCGAGGTACTCCTCCGGGGCGTCGATCGTCAGGTGCTCGAAGGGCTCGTACGTCTTGCCGTCGATCTGCTTGGTGACGACCTGCGGCTTGCCGACCGTCAGCTCGAATCCCTCACGACGCATGTTCTCGACCAGGATCGCGAGGGCCAGCTCACCGCGACCCTGCACCTCCCATGTGTCCGGGCGTCCGATGTCGACGACCTTGAGCGAGACGTTGCCGATCAGCTCGCGGTCGAGGCGGTCCTTGACCATGCGCGCGGTGAGCTTGTGGCCCTTGACCTTGCCGACGAGGGGCGACGTGTTGGTGCCGATCGTCATCGAGATGGCGGGATCGTCGACCGTGATGGCGGGGAGAGGACGGACGTCCTCGGGGTCGGCGATCGTCTCGCCGATCGTGATGTCCTCGAAGCCCGCGATGGCGACGATGTCTCCCGGACCCGCGTCATCCGCGGGGTAGCGCTCGAGCGCCCGCGTCTTGAGCAGCTCGGTGATGCGGGCGTTGCTCGTGGTGCCATCGGAGCGCACCCACGCGACCGTCTGCCCCTTCTTGAGCGTGCCGTTGAAGACCCGGAGGAGGGCGAGGCGGCCGAGGAACGGGCTGGAGTCGAGGTTCGTGACCCACGCCTGCAGGGGCGCCTCGTCGTCGTAGGAGGGCGCGGGCACGTGCTCGAGGATCGCCTCGAAGAGGGGCTCGAGGTCGTCGTTGTCGGGAAGGGCGCCGTTGTCGGGGCGGTTGCGCGAGGCCGCGCCCGCGCGACCCGAGGCGTAGACGACCGGCACGTCGAGCAGCGCGTCGACATCGAGGTCGGGCACGTCGTCGACGAGGTCGGAGGCGAGGCCCAGCAGCAGGTCGTGGCTCTCCTCCTCGACCTCGACGATGCGCGCGTCGGGGCGGTCGGTCTTGTTCACCAGCAGGATGACGGGGAGCTTCGCCTCGAGCGCCTTGCGCAGCACGAAGCGGGTCTGCGGCAGGGGGCCCTCCGAGGCATCCACCAGCAGCACGACACCGTCGACCATCGACAGGCCGCGCTCGACCTCGCCGCCGAAGTCGGCGTGGCCCGGGGTGTCGATGACGTTGATCGTCACGGGCGACTCGGTGTGTGCGCCGTTGTACGTGATCGCCGTGTTCTTGGCGAGGATCGTGATGCCCTTCTCCCGCTCGAGGTCGTTCGAGTCCATCGCGCGCTCTTCGACGTGCGAGTGCTCGCCGAAGGAGCCCGTCTGGCGGAGCATGGCGTCGACGAGGGTCGTCTTGCCGTGGTCGACGTGGGCGACGATCGCAACGTTGCGGAGGTCGGATCGGAGGGCGCGCGCCATGACGGTGGTCCTTGCGTGGAGGGAGATGTCCGGAATTCCGGCCGTTCCAGACTACCGCAGGCCTCCCGAGAGGCTGCCGAGGACCGGGAAGACGTCGAACGGGGCGGGACCCGGTGAAGGATCCCGCCCCGTTCGACGAGCGGATGCCGCGGATTACTCGGCGGCCCAGCCCACGAGGGTCCAGTCGATCGTCTCGAACTGCGTCGCACCGTAGTTGACCAGACCATCGGCGACCGCCCACACCTCGGGCAGCGGTGCGATCGGGAACATCGGCACGTAGTCCCAGATCGCCTCATTGATCTCGTTCGCGATCTCGATGCGGGCCTGCGGATCGAGCTCGCTGTTCGCCCGGTCCCACAGGTCCCCGAGCGCCTCCTCCGTCGTGCCGGTGAAGTTCTGCTCCGAGTCGAGCGGGGAGAACAGCGGCTCCGCCGTCGAGATCGGGAACGCCGTGCCCACCCACGAGAAGGAGACCATCTCGAAGTCGCCGGGGATGACGTAGTCGCTGAAGTAGCCGGCGACGGGGACCGTGACGAGTTCGACGGGGATGCCGAACTCGCCGAGGTCGGCCTGCACCTGCTCGGCGCGCTGGATGTTCGTGGCGGTGTCGGCGGGTACGGTGACGGTCAGCTCGAGCGTCTCGCCGTCCCTGACCCACTCCTCGCCCTCCTGCGTGTAGCCGGCCTCCTCGAGGAAGGCGGCGCCCGCTTCGGGATCGTAGGGCAGCGCGGCATCCTCGTAGCCCTCCTGGCCCGCCATGAAGATGTAGTCGCCCTGCGTGACGGCCGGCACCCCGACGGGCGTGTTGGCCGCGGCGGCGATCTGCTCGCGGTTCACGATCGAGGCGACGGCCTTGCGGACGTTGACGTCGGCGAGCGGACCGTCCGAGGCGTTCATGGTCACGTGGGTCCACGTGAGACCGTTCGTCGCCTGGATGTCGGCCCCGTCGACGCCCTGGGCCGTCTCGTAGAGGTCGGCGTTGGAGGAGATGTACAGGGCGTCGATCTCGCCGTTGGCGAACGACGAGCCCTGCTGATCCTGGCTCACGGCCTGGAACAGGATGCGGTCGAGCTTGGGTGTCTCGCCCCACCACAGCGGGTTGCGCTCGGCGGTGACGATCTGGCCCGTCGTGTCCACGTTCGTGATGACGAAGGGCCCCGAGGAAGGCATGGCGGAGGTGAGGAAGCCCTCGTTGAACGCCGCCGGATCGCTCGCGACGCTCTCCTTGAGGACGCTCGTGAACAGACTCTGCCAGTCGGCATAGACCGATGAGAAGGTCACGACGACGTGGTATTCGTCATCGCCCTCCTCGATCGACTCGATCTGGTCCCACCCTGCGGTGGAGACGTTGATGAACTCCGCGTTCGAGCCGTTGTTGGCCTGCCAGGTCGCGACGTAGTCGGCGACGGTGATGGGTGTGCCGTCCTCCCAGACCGCCTCGGGGTTGAGTCGGACCTCCACGACCTGCGGGTCCTCGCTCGTGATCTCCGCGGATGACGCGTAGTCCTCGTTGAGGACGGGACTGCCGGATTCGTCGATCTTGATGGGGCCGCCGAGCGTCGTCTCGACGATGTCGTTGGTGTCGGAGTCGTTGCCGTCGATCTGGTAGATGTTGAAGTTCACCGGCAGGGCGCTCACGGCGAGCGTGACGCTGCCGCCGTCCTGCACCTCGGAGGCGTCGGCGCGCACCCAGTCCGTCGAAGGAAGCTGCGTCGAATCGGTCGCCGCGTCGGTCGGGGCGGTGGTGTTGCCGGCGGTGCAGCCCGCGACGATGAGCGCGGTGGCGCCCAGCATCGCGAGGGATCCGAACGCCTTCGCGTTGCGCATTCTCATGTGATTTCCTCTCGGTTTTTTCGGGGGAAGACCCGGGGTGAGATGGTGTCCGCAGCCCGGGACGATCAGGTGGCCGTCGCGAGGGCGGCCTCCTCGACCATGCCGGAGCGGCCGGCGTGGTGGCACGCGACGCGGGCGCGCCCGTGCGGCGCGAGGGCGGGATCGAGCGTGCGGCAGTGCTGCTGCCGAGGTACATCACCGCTACGTCGTCGGCGATCTGCCGTACGACGGCGAGGTCGTGCCCGACGAAGATGCACGACAGCCCCAGACGCACCTTGAGGTCCTCGAGCAGGTTGATCACGCCCGCCTGGATCGACACGTCGAGGGCGGAGACCGCCTGATCGCTCGCGCGGTACTGGCGCACGGCCCCCCAGACCCCGAGCAGCACGCCCAGGATCGCGCCGATGATCGAGCCGATGAGCAGGAGGCGCAGGCTCGCGCCGGCGCGCGCCGCGATCTCCGCGGTCACCTGAACGCCGCCGATGGTCTCCCCGAGCGAGAAGCGGGTGAACAGGCCGACGAGCCAGTCCCACAGCCGCACGAGCACCGGTACCGCGGGGGTCACACCCATCGCATCGAGGCTCGCCTCGATCGAGGTCTGGGGCGGTCTCGGGTTCATGCCGTAGTAGCGCTCCGCGGGCTTGAGCAGCACGCTCGCGAGCACATATGCCAGGCACGTCGCGATGAGGCTCAGGATCGCGTAGTGGACGAACCGGCGGAGGATGTACAGCGTCACGGCGCGGTCCCGGCGCGTGGTGCGCGTGCGTCGGATCGTGCGGTCGGCCAATGGAACGTCATCGTCGATCTCTCAGGCGGCGCAGTCCGGATCAGGCAGATCGCTCAGCTTGTTCCGCCGGAGATCAGCAGAGCGATGACCGCCCACGCGAGGATCGCGGCCAGCGCGACGAGCCCCGGAACGTCCCAGCCGCGTCGGATCTCCGGGGCCGCCGAGTCGGCTCCCTGCTCGAGGGCGTCCTGCCACTGCTCGCGGATCAGTGCGAGATCGCGGACCGCGGGGGGCACCCGCTCGGCTTCCCCCGGCGATCGCCGGAGCGCGGGTCGCCCTGGCCTTCCCGCCACGGGTCCGCCGTAGGCGCGCAGGACCCGGCCGTCGTGAAGCGTCAGCTCCAGCTGCCACCGCACGTCGATGCCGCGTACGAGCGCCCACGGCACGTCGATGATGCGGAGGATGTTGTGGAGCCGGATGCCGTCGCGGTCGATGCGCACGCGGGGTGCATAGACGAAGACGTATGCACCCCAGAGCAGGAGCAGGATCCAGGGGGCCAGCAGGAGCATCTCCCCCACCCCCGCACGCACCGCGGCATCCCCCAGCAGGAGCGCAGCGACCGCCGCCGCCACGACGAACGCGACGACTCCGGACGGCGTTCGGAAGACCCGTCCCTCGGGAGTCGGAGTCGCGCGCCTCATCGGCCGCCGAGAGGGATGGATGCGCCGGGGATCGCGTCGAGGAGGCGCCGCGTGTACTCCTCGGCCGGAGCGGCGAAGATCTGGTCCACCGTTCCCTGCTCCACGAGCTTCCCATGCTCCATGACGCACACCAGGTCGGCCGCGACCCGCACGACGGCGAGGTCGTGCGTGATAAACAGGTAGGTCAGCGCCAGTTCGGACTGCAGGTCCGCCAGCAGCTGCAGGATCTGGTCCTGCACGAGCACGTCGAGCGCCGACACCGCCTCGTCCAGTACGACGATGTCGGGCTTGAGGGCGAGCGCCCGCGCGATCGCCACGCGCTGGCGCTGACCGCCGGAGAGCTCGTTCGGATAGCGCGAGGCGAGTTCCTGCGGCAGGGCCACCTGCTCGAGCAGCTCCTTCACCCGAGCGCGCCGAGACGCCGCGTCGCCCACCCCGTGGATGTGCAGCGGCTCGGAGATCGTGTTGCCGATGTTGCGCAGCGGGTCGAGGGAGCCGTACGGGTCCTGGAACACCGGCTGCATGCGCCGGCGGAGCGCGAAGAACTCCCGGCCGGAGAGCGCGTCGGTCCGCTCGCCGTCGATCGTGATCGAGCCCGAGGTGGGATCCTCGAGCCCGAGGACCATCTTCGCGATCGTGGACTTCCCGGACCCGGACTCGCCCACGAGGGCGAGGGTCTTGCCCCGCGGGATCTCGAACGAGACGCCGTCGACGGCGCGGAACGGCTCGCTGCGGAACCCGCCGCGACGGATCTTGTACTCCTTGACCAGGTCGGTCACGACGACGGCGGGAGGCTCGGCGGCGTCGATGTCGCGCACCGGCCCCCGGTCCTCGACGGTGGCCTGGATCCGCTGGGAGGCGAGGCTCGGGGCCGCCGCGACGAGGCGCTGCGTGTAGGGATGCCGCGGGTCCTCGAGGATCTCCCGGCTCGGCCCCGACTCGACGATCTCGCCCTGGTTCATCACGATGATCGTGTCGGCGCGCTCGGCGGCAAGCCCCAGGTCGTGCGTGATGAGAAGCACCGCGGTGCCGCGCTCGCGGGTGAGCGAGGCCATGTGGTCGAGGATGACCCGCTGCACCGTGACGTCGAGCGCCGAGGTCGGCTCGTCGGCGATGAGCAGCTTGGGATCGGCGGCGAGGCCGATGCCGATCAGGGCCCGCTGACGCATGCCGCCCGAGAACTGATGCGGGAACTGGTGGAGCCGGCGCTCGGCATCCTTCAGTCCGGCCTGCTTCAGAACCTCGATGGCGCGCTGCTCGACCTCGCGGCGGCCCGTGGCGATGCCGTTCGCACGGATCGCCTCCTTCACCTGGAAGCCGATGCTCCACACGGGGTTCAGGTTCGACATCGGGTCCTGCGGCACGTAGCCGATCTCGCGCCCGCGCACCTTCTCCATCTGCGACAGCGACAGCTCGGTCAGCTCACGCCCCTCGAGGGTGATCGAGCCTCCCGTGACGTGCCCCGTGCCCGGGAGCAGGTTGATGATGGCCGACGCGGTCGTCGACTTGCCGGAGCCGGACTCGCCGACGATCGCGACCGTCTCGCCGGGGTGGATGTCGAGGCTCACGCCGTGCAGCACCTCACGCGACGTCTTGCCCGCGTCGAAGGCGACGGTCAGGTCGCGGATGGACAGCAGCGGGGTCTGGGAGTCGACGCTCATCGGCGGGCCCTCGCCTTCGGGTCGAGGGCGTCTCGGAGCAGTTCGCCCAGGATGATGAATGCCAGGATCGTCACGGTGAGGGCGATCGAGGGGTAGATGAGGGCCATCGGCGCCACGCGCAGCGACGACTGCGCCTGGCTGATGTCCAGTCCCCACGACATCGTGTCGCTGCCGAGACCGACACCCAGGAACGACAGGGTCGCTTCGGCCGAGATCGCCGCACCGAGCGTGATCGTCGCGATGACGAGCACGGGGGCGAAGGCGTTCGGGAGCACGTGCGAGACCAGAGTGCGGAAACGCGAGAGGCCGAGCGCGCGCGAGGCCATCACGAAGTCGGCCTGACGCACCCGCAGCACCTCCGCTCGCACGACGCGCGCGGTCGACGCCCATGCGAAACCGCCGATCGCGAAGGCCAGCACGAGCGGCGTGCGGTTCTGTGAGAAGACGCTCATCACGACAATCGCCGCGAGGATGTAGGGGATCGCGAAGAAGATGTCGCCGATCCGCGAGAGGATCGAGTCGAGCCACCCGCCGTAGAAACCGGCGAGGGCGCCCATCACCGTCCCGATCACGGTCCCGATCAGGGTCGCGAGCAGACCCACGACGAGCGACGTGCGCGCACCCCACACGAGGCGCGACCAGATGTCGCAGCCCTGGAAGGTGAAGCCGAGTGGATGCCCCGGCGCGGGTCCGCCGTTGGAATTGCTCAGGAAGCACTCGCGATCGGGCGGCACCTGCGTGAACAGGGTCGGGAAGATCGCCATGAGCACGACGACCACCACGACGACGCTGGTCACCCAGAACGTCGGGCGGCGGCGGATGTCGGTCCAGGCATCCCGCCACAGGCTGCTGGGCTTGGCGTCGACGCGCACGGCGTCCACCGTGACCTCGGCGCTCTTGACCGGGGCGACGTAGTGGTTCGGCGAGAGCTGATCACTTGGCATAGCGGATCCTCGGGTCGAGCAGGCCGTAGAGCAGGTCGACCACGAGGTTGACCAGCACGTAGAAGATCACGAACACCGTGACGAAGGACACCACGGTCGGCCCCTCCTGCCGGGTGACGGCGGAGTACAGGGTCTGGCCGACGCCCGGGACGTTGAAGATGCCCTCCGTGACGGTCGCGCCGACCATGAGCACACCGAAGTTGGTGGCCGAGTTGGTGATGACCGGCAGGAGGGAGTTGCGCAGCACGTGCACGGGGACGACGCGGCGGCGCGGCAGTCCCTTGCTGTAGGCGGTGCGCACCCAGTCCTGATTGAGGGCGTCGATGACGGAGGCGCGCGTGAGCCGCATGCTCGTGGCGTAGAGGCTCAGGCCCAGCACGATCGCCGGGAGCCAGAGGTCGCCCCAGTCGTTCTGCGCCCCGACGGTGGGGCGGAACCAGCCGAGCTGGATCGCGAGGAAGTACTGCGCGAGGAATGCGAGCACGAAGATCGGCACCGCGACGAAGATCAGGGCGATGACGAGCGAGGTGTTGTCGAAGACCTTGCCCTTGCGGATGCCCGAGATGGTGCCGATGATGACCGCCAGCACGAGCTCGATCGCGATGGCCATGACCGCGAGGCGCAGCGTCACCGGGAACGTGCGCGCGAGGACGTCGGCGACCGGCTGGCCTGAGAAGCTCACGCCGAAGTCGCCCTGGAACACGCCCAGGATGTAGTAGAAGTACTGCACGATGAACGGGTCGTTCAGGTGGTACTGCTCCCGGATCTGCTCGAGCAGGTTCGGGTTGGGGGTCCGGTCGCCGAAGAGGGCGAGGATCGGGTCCCCCGGCATGGCGAAGACCATGAAATAGATGAGCAGCGTGGCCCCGAAGAAGACCGGGATCACCTGCAGCAGTCGTCTGAGGATGTAGCTGGCCACCCTCTTCTCCCTCCGAGATCATCGGGCGCGCACGCGGGGTTGACGTGGGCGCCCTGAGAGCATCGTGCCGCGTCGGGTGCGACGCGCGCGATACCCCGGGGAAACATGTCGCGAGGCGGTGACGTGGTCGTCACCGCCTCGCGAGGTGAGATCGAGCCTATTCGCCCTTCGTGATCTCGTGGTAGAGCGGAACCGAGTTCCAGCCGAACTCCACGTTCTCGACGGTGTCGGCGTATCCGCCGGTCACGTTCGAGTACCAGAGCGGGATGGCCGGCAGATCGGCGAGGAGGATCTCCTGCGCCTGCTGGAACAGCTCGTTGGCGGCCTCCTGGTCATCCGTCGAGATTCCCTCGGCGAGCAGGGCGTCGAACTCGGGGTTCGAGTAGTCGCCGTCGTTGGAGCCCGCATTGGTCGCGTAGAGCGGCCCGAGGAAGTTGTACAGACCCGGGTAGTCGGCCTGCCAGCCGGTGCGGAACGCCGTCGTGATGGTGCGGGAGTTCACCAGCTCGCGCAGCTCGGCGAAGGTGGGGTAGGCCGCGCCCGACGCGTCGATGCCGAGGGTGTTCTGGATCGAGTTCGACACGGCGTCGACCCACTGGTCGTGGCCGCCGTCGGCGTTGTACGCGATCTGGAAGGTGCCCTCCCACGGGGAGATGGCGTCGGCCTCCGCCCACAGGGCCTGGGCCTGCTCGGGGTTGTACTCCAGGACATCGGCGCCCTCGAGCGAGTCGGTCCAGCCGTCGATGACGGGCGACGTGAAGTCGCTCGCGGGGGTGCGGCTGCCCTGGAAGATCGTGTCGGTGATCTCCTCGCGGTTGATCGCCATCGAGATGGCGGCGCGGCGGAGCTCGCCCTCCTCGCCGGAGAAGTGCGGCAGCTCGGAGTGGATCGTGAAGGACTGGAACACCGCGGCCGGCTGGTTGACCGCGCGGTCGCCCAGGTCCGACTCGAAGGAGGCCAGCGACGACGGCGGGATCGCGTCGATCACGTCGACCTCGCCGCCCAGCAGGTCGGCGTACGCGGCATCCTGCGTCGCGTAGAAGTTGATGGTCAGGCCGCCGTTGGCCGCCTGGCGCACACCCTGGTACTCCTCGTTCTTGACAAGGTCGATCTGCACGTCGTGCTGCCACGCGTCCTCGCTGGCGAGCATGTACGGACCGTTGCCGATCGGGCTCTCGCCGAACGCATCCATGTCCTCGAATGCGGCGTCGGGAAGCGGGTAGTAGGCCGAGTAGCCCAGGCGCAGCGGGAAGTCCGAGGCCGGCTTGTTCAGCGCGATCGTGAACGTGTACTCGTCCACCTGCTCGAGGCCGGTGAGCTCCGAGTCCTCGTCGTAGCTGAAGCCCTCGATGTCCTCGAAGAAGTAGCTGTTGTACTGCTCGTTCGACAGCAGAGCGCCGTAGTTCCAGGCGTTGATGAAGTTGTCGGCCGTGACCTCTTCACCGTCGGTGAAGAACTGGCCCTCCTTGATCTTCACGGTGATGTTCTGAGGGTCGTCGACGACGATCTCCTCGGCCATGTCGTTGACGGGGGTGCCGTCGGCCTCGTACGAGACCAGACCCGCGAAGATCGCGTCGAGGATCTTGCCTCCGCCGACCTCGTTGGTGGCGGTGGGGATCAACGGGTTCTCGGGCTCCGAGCCGTTGGTCGTGATGATCGCGGCGCTCGCGCCCCCGTCGGTGCCTTCATCGGTGCCGCCGCTGGCGCAGCCTGCGAGCGTGAGCCCGCCGACGCCCAGCAGCGCGAGCCCGGAGAGGGCGATTCTGTTGCGCTTCACTGTTCCTCCATGAAGAAAGGTTGTTTTCGCCCAGGCGTCACGGAGGTGAGCCGAGCGGGATGGGGAAACCATAGGCACGCTGATCCGATTGCTCCAAATCATCGTCAGAACCGTTACATAGCCTTTACTCAGTGCCGTGCGGATATGGCAATCTGACGAGGTGACTCCCCATCCCGCTGTGAATCCGCCGTTGAACCGGGTCCGGCTGCGCTGGGAACTGGGTATCGTTCTCGCCGTCACGCTCGGCCAGTCGGCGTTGTATTCCGTGCTCACGCTCGTGCGACGGCTGACGATCTCGGTGCCCCTCGGACAGCAGCAGACCGCCCTCAATCCCTCCCGCGACGACGCGGCCCTCTGGGATGCGCTGTACCAGATCCTGTCGGTGTTCTTCGACCTGGCGCTGGTCGCGCTGGTGGTCTACCTGCTGTGGGAGCCGGGATCGAACGCGCTGCGGCGGATCGGGCTGGACTTCACCCGCTTCGGAGGCGACGCGGGCCGCGGCATCCTCCTCATCCTCGTCATCGGGGTGCCGGGCCTCGGGCTCTACGCCGTGGGACGGACACTCGGCGCGACGGTGGCGGTGCAGGCCTCGCCGCTGGATGCCGCGTGGTGGGCAGTGCCGCTGCTGGTGCTCTCCGCACTGCGCGCGGGGCTGCTCGAAGAGGTCATCATGCTCGGCTATCTCTTCGACCGCCTGCGCCGGTTGGGGTGGGGGTGGTGGCCGATCATCATCGCATCGGCGACGCTGCGCGCGGCCTACCACGCATACCAGGGCTTCGGCCCGATCATCGGCAACTTCGTGATGGGGATCGTCTTCGGCTGGTGCTACAAGCGGTGGGGGCGGGTCATGCCGCTCGTGATCGCGCACACCCTCATCGACGTCATCGCCTTCGTCGGGTATCCGCTTGCGGCCGCGCTCTGGCCGGGGATCTTCGGCCCCGTCCCCGCGCCGTCAGGCACCCCAACCCCGACCCCCTCGCCCTGACCCCGCGCCGCCCCGCCCCGCGAGACACCACATCTGCGCCGACACATCGGTCCTCGGCTGGTGTTTCGGCGCAAATCCGGTGTGTCGCCCACCGCGCACGCTTCTCCCCGTCCCGCCGCCCGGCGAGCGCTCCACGGACGATGGGCGCGCGACCGGCCACCCGGGGACGATCGCGCGAGGGTGGTCGCATGCTCACACCCGACGCAGGCGGGAGCCTGCTGCTCTCCGCTGACGACCGACGGATGCCGCAGGGGCTCTATCGCCGGGTGCGGTCGGGGGAGCTCGCGCGCGTGCGGCCCGGCGTATACGCGCCTGCGGACTGGTGGGCCGCGCTCCCGCCGCACGAACGCTATCGCGAGCGCGTCGCAGCGGCCGTGCTCGTCTTCCCGGATGCCGCGCTGATGCGGGAATCGGCGGCCGTCGCGCATGGGCTGCCCACCTTCGGGGAACCGCGCGACATCCACTTCTTCGATCCCGACCGGCGCTCGACGCGACGCTTCGGCGACGTCGTGGTTCACGCATCGGAGCGGCCGCGCGTCGTCACCCACGTCGCCGGAGCGCTCGCGACCGACCTCATCACGACGGTCGTGGACACCGCGCGGCATCTCCCACCGGCGTACGCGCTCGCCGTCGCCGACACGGCGCTGTCGAGAGGTCTTCACCGGGAGTCGATCCGGGCGCACAGCCTGTCGGACCCGAATCGGCGCCACGAGCGAATGCTCGCGTGGGTGTGGGACTTCGCTGACGCGCGTGCGGAGTCGACGGGAGAATCCGTCAGCCGCGCGGTCATCTCGTGGCTGGGCTTCCCCGTCCCCATCCTGCAGCGGACGTTCTTCACGGACGGTCACGAAGACCGCCCCGACTTCTGGTGGCCCGACTACTCGACCATCGGCGAGTCGGACGGCTACGGGAAGTACCGCGCGGCGACGGCGGAAGCCGCGGTACGCGGGGTCGTGAAGGAGAAGCTGCGCGAGGATCGCCTCCGACGCCGCTGCCGCAGCTTCACCAGATGGGATTGGGGAGACGCGCATCGCGTGCGGCCGCTGCTCGACAAGCTGCTCGGCGCGGGGCTGCCGCAGGTCGACGCACCCGACCGCGCGATGCTCGCGACCCTCCGCGGCGCGTGGCGCTGACACGAAACACCACACCCGAGGCCAGACCCCGGCCGCCGGATGGGGTCTCGGCGCAGATCTGGTGTTTCGCGGGGCGGCGCGGGCGCGGGCGCGGGCGCGCCGGGGCGGGGCGGGGCGGGGCGGGGCGGGGCGAGGCTACGCGAAGGCCTCCACCGGGGGGCAGGCGCACGCGAGGTTGCGGTCGCCCCAGGCCTGGTCGACCCGGCGCACGGGCGGCCAGTACTTGGCTCGCACGAGCGAGCGCACCGGGAACACGGCCCGTTCGCGGGAGTAAGGATGCCGCCAGTGCGCGTCCACGAGCGACTCCGCCGTGTGCGGGGCGTTGACGAGGGGATTGTCGTCGGCCGGCCACTCCCCCGCCCCGACGCGCTCGGCCTCGTCGTGGATCGCGATCATCGCGTCGCAGAAGCGGTCGAGCTCGGCGAGATCCTCGCTCTCGGTCGGCTCCACCATGAGCGTGCCCGCCACCGGGAAGGACATCGTCGGCGCGTGGAAGCCGTAGTCGATCAGCCGCTTGGCGACGTCGTCCACGCTCACCCCGGTGCGCCCCCGCAGCGGGCGCAGGTCGAGGATGCACTCGTGCGCGACGAGACCGCCCTCGCCCGTGTACAGCACGGGGAAGTGCGCACGCAGCCGGGTGGCGATGTAGTTGGCGGCGAGCACCGCGGATGCCGTGGCATCCGCCAGCCCGCGCGCCCCCATCATGCGCACGTACGCCCACGAGATCGGCAGGATCGACGCCGACCCGAAGGGCGCCGCCGCCACGGGGCCTCCCGCCCGGCCGTGCGCGTCGCCGCCCTGCGTGCGCGGATGCGAGGGCAGGAACGGCGCGAGGTGCGACTTCGCCGCGACGGGACCGACGCCCGGCCCGCCCCCGCCGTGCGGAATCGCGAAGGTCTTGTGCAGGTTCAGGTGCGAGACGTCGCCGCCGAGGTCGCCGAAGCGCGCGTACCCGAGCAGGGCGTTGAGGTTGGCGCCGTCGATGTACACCTGTCCGCCGGCGTCGTGCACCGCGGCGGTGATCTCGAGCACGTCGTGCTCGTACACCCCGTGCGTGGACGGGTAGGTGATCATCAGGGCCGAGAGCGTCTCGGCGTGCGCCGCGATCCTCGCGCGCAGGTCGCCGAGGTCGACGTTGCCCGCCGCGTCGCACGCCACGACGACGACCCGCATGCCGGCGAGCACCGCGGAGGCCGCGTTGGTTCCGTGCGCCGAGGCGGGGATGAGGCACACGTCGCGCGCGTCGTCGCCCCGCGAGCGGTGATAGCCGCGGATCGCGAGCAGGCCCGCGAGCTCGCCCTGGGACCCCGCGTTCGGCTGCAGCGAGACGGTGTCGTATCCGGTCATCTCGGCGAGCCACGTCTCCAGCTGCTCGATGAGCGCGAGGTATCCCTCGACATCCTCGGCCGGCGCGAAGGGGTGCACCCGGGCGAACTCGGGCCACGATGCGGCCGCCAGCTCGCTCGCCGCGTTGAGCTTCATCGTGCACGAGCCGAGCGGGATCATGCCCCGGTCCAGGGCGTAGTCGCGGTCGGCGAGGGTCTTGAGGTAGCGCATCATGGCCGTCTCGGAGCGATGCGTGCGGAAGACCGGATGCCGCAGGTAGCCGTCCGCGCGCCGCAGCCCCTCCGGCAGGCCCACGCCCGGGGCGTCCGCCCGAGCGGGACGTTCCCCCTCGCCGGTGGCGAACCCGCCGCCGACCGCCTCGGCGACGGCGGCGACATCGGCCGCCGTCGTCGTCTCGTCCATCGAGATCCCGACGGTCGTCCCGTCGACCTGCAGCAGCTGGTAGCCGCGCTCGCGCGCGCGGCCCACGACCGCCGCGGCATCCGGCACCCGCACACGCACGGTGTCGAAGGCGCTGTCCGACACGAGCTCGCAGCCGGATGCCCGCAGCGCGGCGGCGAGCGCGACGGTGTGCCCGTGCACGCGCTCGGCGATCGCCCGGAGCCCGCCGGGCCCGTGGTAGACGGCGTACATGGCCGCCATGACGGCCAGCAGAACCTGGGCGGTGCAGATGTTCGACGTCGCCTTCTCCCGGCGGATGTGCTGCTCGCGAGTCTGCAGCGAGAGCCGATAGGCGGGCGCGCCGTCGGCATCCTGAGACACCCCGACCAGGCGCCCGGGCAGCTGGCGCTCGAGGCCCGCGCGCACGGCGAGATAGCCCGCGTGCGGACCCCCGAAGCCCATCGGGACGCCGAAGCGCTGCGTCGTGCCGACGGCGATGTCGGCGCCGAGCGAGCCGGGGGAGGCGAGCAGGGTCAGCGCGAGCAGGTCGGCCGCCACGACGGCGAGTCCGCCCGACGCGTGCACGGCGGCGATGAGCGCGGTCGGGTCGGCCACGCGCCCCGAGGCTCCCGGGTACTGCACGAAGACCCCGAACGCCTCGGCCTCCGCTGCCCCGCTCCCGCCCCATTCGCGCAGCTCGATGCCGAGCGCCTCCGCCCGGTGCGCGAGCACGGCGCGGGTCTGAGGCAGCGCATCGGGGTCGACCAGGAAGACGTTCGAGCGGCTCTGCGAGGCGCGCCGGGCCAGCAGCATCCCCTCGACGACCGCGGTCGCCTCGTCGAGCATCGACGCGTTGGCGGTGGCGAGCCCGGTGAGGTCGGCGACCATCGTCTGGAAGTTCAGCAGCGCCTCAAGCCTGCCCTGCGAGATCTCGGGCTGGTAGGGCGTGTATGCCGTGTACCACGACGGGTTCTCGAAGACGCCGCGCGCGATGACGGCGGGCGTGAACGTGTCGTAGTACCCGAGCCCGATCATCGACCGCGCCGGGCGGTTGCGCCCCGCGAGCGCACGCAGCTCGGCGAGCGCCTCGGCCTCGGTCGCCGCCGGCGGGATGACGCCGTCATCGCCGCGCTCGGCGAGGATCGCGGCGGGCACGGCCGCCCGCATGAGCTCGGCCGTCGAGGAGTACCCGAGGGCGGCGAGCATCGTGGCCCGGGCGCCGGCGTCGGTGCCGATGTGCCGTTCGACGAAGCGTTCCGCGGCGGTCGTCGCCGTCACCGCGCGGCCCCCGTGAGGCCGAGGTACGCCTGACGGTCGAGCAGGTCGGCGGATGCCGGGGCATCCACCCGGATCTTCAGCAGCCAGCCGTCGTCGAACGGCGACGAGTTGACCAGGGACGGGTCGTCGACGACGGCCTCGTTGACGGCCACGACCTCGCCGGTGAGGGGCGCGTAGAGCTCGCCGACCGACTTCGTGGACTCGATCTCGCCGCAGACCTCGCCGGCCAGGACGGGCGAGCCGACGGGGGGCAGGTCGACGAAGACGACATCGCCGAGCTTGTCGGCGGCGAAATCGGTGATCCCGACGGTGGCGATATCGCCGTCGAGGGCGATCCACTCGTGCTCGGCGGTGTACTTCAGGCTGGTCAGGTCGGTCATTTCTTCCTCCGGTAGAAGGGCAGGGCGGTGACGGTGGCGGGGATGCGCGTGCCGCGCACGTCGAGGTCGAGCGCGGCTCCCGGCGCGGCGAGGTCGGGCCGCACGAACGCCATGGCGATGGGGTGGCCGAGGGTGGGGCTGAGGGCGCCGCTCGTCACGTTTCCCACCACGCTGTCGCCGAGCCGCACGGGGTATCCCGACCGCGCCGCGCGGCGCCCCTCGGAGACGAGCCCGACGAGCACGGGCGCCCCGGCGTCCCGCGGCCGGGCGAGGGCGTCGCCGCCCACGAATCCGGGCGGGCCGGACGCGCCCGACCCGACGACGCGCGCGAGCCCCACCTGATCGGGGCGCACGTCGGCGGACAGCTCGTGCCCGTAGAGGGGCATACCCGCCTCGAGGCGCAGCGTGTCGCGCGCGGCGAGGCCCGCCGGGATGAGCCCGAGCCCCTCACCGGCCTCCTGCAGCGCGGCCCACAGCCCCGCGGCCCGATCCGCGGGCAGCAGCAGCTCGTAGCCGTCCTCGCCGGTGTAGCCCGTTCGCAGCACGAGCACCGGCACGCCGTCGAAGGAGGCCTCGGCCCACGCGTACGACGACAGCGCGGCCGGATCGGCGCCGGTCGCCTCGAGCCCGCGAACGGCGGAGAGGATCTGCGAAGACCGCGGGCCCTGCAGCGCGAGCAGGGCGTAGGAGTCCGAGACGTCATCGACCCGCACCGGCCGCGAACCCCGCACGAGCGCGAACGACCCCCCCGCCGGACGGTCGCCGCCCGCGAGCGTCGCGACGATCGGCCACCGCTGCGCCCGATCCTCGAGGGCTTCGGCGACGACGGTGCGGTTGCCGGCGTTCGCGATGACGAGGTAGCGATCGGCCGCGAGGCGGTAGACGATCAGGTCGTCGAGGATGCCGCCGCCCTCGTTCAGCAGCAACGTGTACTTCGCCCGCCCCACGGCGAGCGTCGCGAGGGGGCCCGCGAGGGCGTGGTCGAGGAACGGCGCGGCATCCGGCCCCGTGACGACGAACTCGGCCATGTGCGAGATGTCGAAGAGGCCGGCGGCCCGGCGCACGGCGTGGTGCTCGGCCAGGTCGGACGTGTAGCGCACGGGCATGAGCCATCCGCCGAAGTCCGTGAAGGAGGCCCCGAGGGCCTTGTGGACGGCTGCGAGGGCGGACGCGCGCGGCGCCGGAGCCACGGGGTCGACGGGGTCTGGCATGGAGCTCTCCCGGTGTCGTGCGGGCCGGGTGCCGAGCGGCATCCGGTGAACTCCCCCTCTGTCATGGGCCTGAGAGCTTCGCCCGGCGCACGGGCGCGGGGCTTTCACCGTCGGCGGACCGCCTCGAGGGACGATCGCTTTTCAGAGTGGCCGACTCGGGCGGTACGCGTACCTGAGAGATTGGCGGGGAGGCTTGCTCCTTCGGTGCCCGGACCGTGGCGGCTCCGGGGCTCTCCCGCTCGAGGTGAGGCCGTATGCGGTTGTGGCGGTCAGCATACGCGCGGCGGCGGCGGACCACACCCCCCGAAACGCCGGATGCCGCGGGTCAGCCGGTGCAGCTGCCCGAGGACACGGCGGCGTCGAGCGCCTCGGCCTGCGCGAGCACGGGGCCGAGCTCGATCGTCGTCATCGCGTATCCGAGGTCGTCGTCGTTCTCGGCGCGCGCGAACACCACCCCCGCGACCTCGCCCGCGGGGGTCAGCAGGGGCCCCCCGGAGTTGCCGGGCCGCACCGTCGTGGCAAGCGCGTACACCTCGCGCTGGGCCGCCGAGGAGTCGTAGATGTCGGGTACGGCGGCGGCGCCGACGGAGATCACTTCGGCGCCGACCATCTCGAAGGGTCCGCCGTACGGGTATCCCTGCACGACCGCCGATGCGCCTGCGCCGAGGGTGGGCACGACCGGGAGGGGGTCCGCGCCGAGGCCGGTGACCGCGATCACCGCGAGGTCGTCGACGGGGTCGAAGTAGACGATCCGACCCTCGCGCGCCGCCTCTCCCGGCAGTTCCACGACGGGCGTCTCGACGCCCGCGACGACGTGCGCGTTCGTCACGACCCGGTCGGGTGCGATGACGAATCCGGACCCGGTCGCGCTCGTGCCGCACGCGTACGCCACGCCCGACACACGACCGACGGATTGCGCGGCGGTGGTCAGCGCGGGGTCGTCGAGCGAGACGTCGGGCGCCCCGGGCGAGACGGCACCGTCCAGCAGCGTGCCGAGCGTCGGCAGGCCCTCATCGAGCACGGTCCCGCGCAGCTGGGCGAGGGTGGACTGCACCGGACGGGGCGTCAGCTGCTCGATCGTGCGCAGCACCTGCGAGGACGCGAGCGCCTGCGAGACCACCGGCATCCCGGTCGCCGAGATGCTCTGCCCCGCGAGCGAGATCGCCAGCGCGGCGACGACGACGCTCACGGCCCCGCCGAGAAGCCGCTCGATTCCCTTGAGCTTGATGCGGTCGGCCCCGCGCCGCACCGCCATCCCGATCCCGCCGCCGATGCCGGCACCCACCGCGAGCAGCAGCACGGCGACGACGAGCACGATCAGCCCGCGCCACTGGGGCCAGGGGACGGCGTTGTTGACGATCGGCACGAGCCAGAAGGCGGCGACGCCTCCGCCCGCAAGACCCACGAGGGTGCCGAGGCTCGCGAAGAGGCCGCGCTGGATGCCGATGATGAGCGCGAGGATGAGTGCCGCGATCAGCACGATGTCGACGACGAGCACGTCTCCTCCTCGCAAAGATCTCGCGGGAAGCCTACGTCGCCCCGCCTGGGAACACACGGCATGCGCGCGGCGCGGCGCGGCCCGGCCCGGTTGCCCTTGAGGTCACGGTGACACTAATATGATCCGTGGAAGTAAAGGTCATGACGACACGAACCACGAACCCCTCACTCGCCCCCCTCGCCGACGGCGCCCACGCCGCCGACGAGGAGCAGGCGCGCGTCGCCGTGTCGACCGTGATCTTCACGCTGCGACGTCATCCCGAACAGGACCGGCCCGCCATCGTGCTGCCCCTCGTCCGCCGCACGCGCGATCCGTTCGAGGGCCTCTGGGCGCTCCCCGGCGGGTGGCTCGACGCGCGGGAGGGCCTGGATGCCACCGCCTCCCGCACCCTCGCCGAGACGACGGGCCTCACGCCCAGCTATCTCGAGCAGCTCTACGCCTTCGGCGACGTCGATCGCTCCCCTACTCGGGTCGTGTCGATCGTCTACTGGGCGCTCCTTCGCGCCGACGAGGTGGACGCGCAGGTCGCGGCGCACGCCGCCGACGGCGACGCACCCGAGAACGTCGAGTGGTTCGCGGCCGCGGAGCTCCCCGAACTCGCCTTCGACCACAACACGATCGTCGACTACGCCCTGTGGCGCCTGCGCAACAAGGTGGGCTACAGCCGCATCGCGCACGGTCTGCTGCCCGACGAGTTCACGCTCGCCGATCTCCGGGAGGCGTACGAGGCGATCCTCGGCCGTCGCCTCGACCCGGCCAACTTCCGCCGCCAGGTCGAGGGGTCCGGCACCCTCATCCCCACCGAATCGTTCCGCACGGGCAGCCATCGCCCGGCGCGTCTGTACCGCTACAACCAGGATGTCGAACTCGCCGACCGGGGTCCCCTCGCGCGGCTCGTACAGCCCGCGGCATCCGCTGAATCGAGGTAGTCATGCCCGCCACGCCCCTCACCCTGCAGCCTCGCCCGATCGATGCATCGGTCGACCACGAGATCCAGGCCATCGTCACCGGTTCATCACTCTCGCAGACCTGCACGACCGATCTCGCCGCGGGCCCCTGGGACTTCGACTCCCGGCCCGGCTACGGCCCCGGGTCCTCCATGGGCGATGTCATCCCCACGGGCTCCCCGCGCCAGGGCGAGCTGCCCCGGGAGTACCGCGAGGCGAGCGAGGAGGAGCTGCACGCACGTATCATCGCCGCCAAGCACGCGCTCGGCGACCGCGTCGTCGTGCTGGGCCACTTCTACCAGCGGGAAGAGGTCGTCGCGCACGCCGACTACGTGGGCGACTCCTTCCAGCTCGCCGGCGCCGCGAAGGCCCACCCGGAGGCCGAGGCGATCGTCTTCTGCGGCGTGCACTTCATGGCCGAGACGGCAGACCTCCTCTCCGGTCCCGACCAGGCGGTCATCCTCCCCAACCTCGCGGCCGGCTGCTCGATGGCCGACATGGCCGACATCGACCAGGTCGAGGAGTGCTGGGAGCAGCTCGAGGAGCTGTACGGGCCGATGGACCGGGCGGATGCCGAGGGCCTCGTCCCCGTCGTGCCGGTGACGTACATGAACTCCTCCGCCGCGATCAAGGGCTTCGTCGGTCGCCACGGCGGCATCGTCTGCACGTCCTCGAACGCCCGGACCGTGCTGGAGTGGGCGTTCGCGCGCGGCCGCCGCGTGCTCTTCTTCCCCGACCAGCACCTCGGTCGCAACACCGCCAAGGCGATGGGCGTGCCGCTCGATCGGATGCCGCTGTGGAACCCGCGGCGCCCGATGGGCGGCAACGACGACGCGGCGCTCGAGGACGCCCGCGTCATCCTGTGGCACGGCTTCTGCAGCGTGCATCGCCGTTTCAGCGTCGACCAGATCGACAGGGCTCGCCTCGAGCACCCCGGCGTGCGGGTGATCGTGCACCCCGAATGCCCGATGGACGTCGTCGACGCCGCGGACGAGGCGGGGTCGACCGACTACATCCGCAAGGCCATCCAGGCCGCGACCGAGCCGACGACCTTCGCGATCGGCACGGAGATCAACCTCGTGCAGCGTCTGGCCGCCGAGCATCCCCAGCACACCATCTTCTGCCTCGACCCCGTCGTCTGCCCGTGCTCGACGATGTACCGGATCCACCCCGGCTACCTCGCGTGGGTGCTCGAGGGCCTCGTCGCGGGCGAGGTGCGCAACCGCATCACGGTCCCGGCGGATGTGGCCGACCCCGCCCGCGTGGCCCTCGAGCGGATGCTGTCGGCACGGCCATCCCCTCAGGTCGCGCCGTGACGCACGCCGTCGTCGTCGGCAGCGGCATCGCGGGGCTGATGACCGCGCTGCACGCGGCGCGGGCGGGGGTCGACGTCACCCTCGTCACGAAGGACGAACTCGAGCACGCGAACACCCGCTACGCGCAGGGCGGCATCGCCGGGGTGATGTTCGCCGACGACCGGGTCGAGGACCACGTGCACGACACGATCGTCGCGGGCGCGGGGCTCTCCGACCCCGCGGCCGTGCGCGTTCTCGCCGAGGAGGGGCCCGAGCGCATCCGCGAGCTGATCTCCCTCGGCGTCGGGTTCGACCGCGACGACGGCGGAGAACTCGTGCGGGGCCTGGAGGCCGCGCACTCCTACCCCCGCATCCTGCACGCCGGCGGCGATGCGACGGGCACCGAGATCGAGCGCGCCCTCGTGTCGGCCGTGCGCGACGCGCGCATCGCGATCATCGAGCACGCGTTCCTCGTCGATCTCATCGTGGAGGACGGGGCGGTCCGCGGCGTCGAGCTGCTCGAGGCCGGCCGGGACCGCGTCGTCCTGAGCGCCGACGCCGTCGTGCTCGCGACCGGCGGCGCGGGGCAGCTCTACAACCGCACGACGAACCCCGCCGTGGCGACGGGAGACGGCATCGCGGCCGCCCTGCGGGCGGGTGCCGAGGTCGCCGACCTCGAGTTCGTCCAGTTCCATCCGACCGTGCTCGCGGTCGGCGAGCCCTTCCTCGTCTCCGAGGCGGTTCGCGGCGAGGGGGGTGTGCTGGTCGACGACTCGGGCCGCCGATTCATGCTCGACGTGCACCCCGACGCCGAGCTGGCCCCGCGCGACGTCGTCGCGCGGGCGATCGCTGCCCGCATGGCCGCGCAGGGCGGTCGCCCCGTTCGGCTGGACGCGACGGCGATCGGGGGCGGGGCGGCGGGACCCGAGACGGCCGAGGCGTTCCTCGCGCAGCGATTCCCGACGATCGATGCGGCCGTGCGCGAGCGGGGGCTCGACTGGTCGCGCGAGCCGATCCCCGTCACCCCCGCCGCCCACTACCTCATGGGCGGGGTCGTCACCGACCTCGACGGCCGCACGAGCATGCCGGGCCTGTACGCCGTGGGCGAGGTCGCGCGCACCGGCGTGCACGGCGCGAACCGGCTGGCGTCGAACTCGCTCCTGGAGGGCGCCGTCTTCGCCGCCCGCGCTGCCGCCGCGCTGGCATCGGCGGGGGCATCCGGGTCCTCCCCGTGGCGCGGTCCCCGCGCGCTCCGCGCTCCCCTCGCCGCGGCAGTGCACGCCGCAGAAGTGGGCGGCATCGTCGAGCACGCCGCGGTTCCGTTCAGCCGCTCCGCGCTTCAGCGCCTGATGTGGGACCACGCCGGTCTCGAACGCACGGGCGCGGGGCTGAACTCGGCCGCGGCCCTCGTCGCCGGCTGGCGCGCGCAGGAACGGACGCCGCAGTCGGTGCACGAGCTCGAGGACGAGAACCTGCTCGACGTCGCGGCGGCCACGATCGGCGCGGCGCGCGCCCGGACGGAGTCGGTCGGCGCACACCACCGCATCGACACGCCCGAGGCGGCTCCGACGGGCACCCCCCGCCTCGCCCCGGATGCCGCGGCATCCCGCACACTGACCGGAGCCCTCGCATGCTGACCCGCACCCAGATCGACCGGACCGTCGCCGCCGCCCTCGACGAGGACGCCCCGTGGGGAGACCTGACCGGAGAGGCGCTCATCCCGCTCGAGGCCTCCGCGCGGGCCGAGCTCGTCGCCCGGGAGCCGGGGGTCTTCAGCGGCGGCGAGGTGTTCGAGGCCGCCTTCCGCCTGACCGATCCGCGTATCGCCGTCGTGCTGATGATCGAGGACGGGGAGCGCTTCGAGCGGGGGGCGACGCTCGCCGTCGTGGAGGGTCCCGCGCGAGCGGTCCTCCGGGCGGAGCGCATCGGGCTGAACTTCGTCCAGCGCATGTCGGGCATCGCCACGCTCACCGCGCGCTACGTCGCCGAGGTCGCCCACACGGGCGCGCGCATCGCCGACACGCGCAAGACCACACCGCTCCTGCGCGCCTTCGAGCGCCATGCCGTCGTCAGCGGCGGTGGGCACAACCACCGGCACTCCCTCTCGGACGCCGTCCTGGTCAAGGACAACCACCTCGCCGTGCTGACGGGCCGGGGGCTCTCGGTCACGGCCGCGCTGCAGGGCGCGATCGCGCGTCTGCCGCACACGACGCACGTCGAGGTCGAGGTCGACCGACTCGACCAGATCGACGCGGTGCTCGCGGCCGGCGTCGGCACGATCATGCTCGACAACTTCACGATGGAGGACCTCCGCCGCGGAGTCGAGCACATCGCGGGTCGCGCCACGGTCGAGGCCAGCGGCGGCGTGCGACTGGACACCGTGCGGCGGATCGCCGAGACGGGGGTCGACGTCATCTCGGTCGGCGCCCTGACGCATTCGGCGCCGTCGCTGGATCTCGGACTGGACATCTCACTGGATGACTCCGGGCTCCAGGCGGCACACTAGAGGAACGATGCTCTACCTCGACAACGCGGCGACGACGCCCGTGCGCCCGGATGTGCTCGAGGCGATGATGCCGTATCTCACGAGCGAGTTCGGCAACCCCTCGAGCCACCACACCGTCGGCGAACGCGCGTCGGCCGCTCTCGCGGACGCACGCGGCGTCGTCTCCCGCGCGCTCGGGATGCGTCGGGGCGACGTGGTCTTCACCTCGGGCGGGACGGAGTCGAACAACCTCGCGATCAAGGGGATCGCGATCGCGGCGCAGCTGCAACGCGACGCCGGACATATCGTGACGTCGCCGATCGAGCACGAGTCCGTCCTGGAGTCGGTGCGGTATCTCCAGCGGGTGCACGGGTTCGTCGTCACAGAGCTGCCCGTCGACCGGTACGGCCTCATCGATCCGGGCGATCTCGACGAGGCGCTGCGCGAGATGACAGCGCTCGTGACGATCGGCTACGCGAACAACGAGATCGGCACGGTCCAGGATGTCGCCGCCCTCGCCGCCGTCGCCCGTGCGCACGCGGTTCCGATCCACATCGATGCGGTGCAGGCCGCCGGCTGGCTCGATCTCTCCGCCGCAGACCTCGGCATCGATGCCATCTCGATCGCGGGCCACAAGCTGGGCGCGCCGAAGGGCACGGGAGCGCTGGCGGTCAGGGGCCGCGTGCCGCTCGAGCCGCTCCTGCACGGCGGCGGGCAGGAGCGGGGCCGCCGCAGCGGCACCGAGAGCGTCGCCGGCGCCGTGGCGCTGGCGACCGCCCTGCGGGCCGCGGAGACCGACCGCGAGCAGAGGGCCGCGCGGGTCGCCGCCTTGCGGGACGCCTTCATCGCGCGCGTGCTCGGCCTGGTCCCCTCGGCACGCCTCACGGGGCACCCCGAGCACCGCCTGCCGGGCACGGCGAGCTTCACCTTCGCCGGGACCTCGGGCGAAGCGGTGCTGCTGGAGCTCGAACGACGCGGCGTGGTCTCCTCCAGCGGCTCGGCGTGCGCGGCCGGAAGCGACGAGCCCTCGCACGTTCTCGTGGCGATCGGCACGGATCCCGCGGTGGCCCAGACGGCGGTGCGCTTCACGCTCCCCCGCGATCTGGAATCCCCGCTGGATGCCGTCGCCGACGCCGTGGCCGCGTCGGTGGCCGCCGTCGCGCCCCGCGCGTAGCCGCGTCAGTCCTGCGTCGCCAGCCCGGCGGACGCCTGCACCTGCTGCGCGGCGAGCGCGGCATAGAGACCACCGGCCGCGAGAAGCTCTGCGTGCGTCCCCGACTCCACGATGCGCCCCGCCTCGACGACGTGGATGACGTCGGCTCCCACCACGGTCGAGAGGCGGTGGGCGATCGAGAGCGTCGTGCGACCGCGGGCCGCGGCATCCAGCGCCTCCTGCACGACGCGCTCGGACACCGTGTCGAGGGCGCTCGTCGCCTCGTCGAGAAGCAGGACCGGCGGGTCCTTCAGCAGGACCCGGGCGATCGCGATGCGCTGCTTCTCTCCCCCCGAGAGGCGGTAGCCGCGCTCTCCCACGATGGTGTCGTAGCCG